>JBCCTQ010000029.1:0-53980 GCA_039198225.1 Pseudomonadota bacterium | reverse complement strand
GCGCTCACGGCAATGGGAGCCCAATTCCGGGTCTTCGCAAAAAAGCACAATCCGCTGTGCAAGAGATCTGCGCCCCGTCCCCCACCGCAAGGCGCCGGATTATGCTCCATAATCCGGCCCGAATTCCAAAAGGAATTCGGCTCGAGGATCCGGTATGAGGGGAAGATGGACACATCCGCCGACATCCCCGACCTCGCCCTTTCGGTGCGCCAGCCTTGGGCCTGGGCGATCGTGGCCGGCCATAAGGTGATTGAGAACCGGAGCCCCGGCGCCATCCGGGCCGGAAAAATGGGGCTCGGCCCGATTGCGATCCACGCGGCCATCGGCATGACGCGGAAGGAATACGAATGGGGCGCTTGGCGATTGGCCCGCCACGGCGTCGTTGCCCCAAGGCCCGAAATGCTGCCCCGGCGGGGCATCATCGGCCGGGTTACGGTGACGGGAATAGTCTCAGAAAGCGACAGCCCCTGGTTTGGTGGCCCAATGGGGCTCGTTCTGACGGAGGCGGTGGCCTGCGATCCGATACCTGCGTCTGGAGCTTTGGGCTATTTCCAGTGGATAGCCAGCGGAGAGCTTGCACCTCGGGCGCCCTGGATGGGCCGTTGGGACCGCCCGGCAGACGATTTTGACACCGGAGACTTATTCCCGGATCTCGAACCGAGCTACCGGAGCCCGCCGAAAAAGCCCTGGTCGGCCTGAACTCTCACCCGTGCTCTTTCATAAGCCGCGCCTTTTGGCGGTTCCAGTCGCGCTTGGCAGAGGTTTCGCGTTTGTCGGCGAGCTTTTTGCCCCGGGCCAGGCCGAGTTTCACTTTCACAAGGCCCCGATGATTAAAATACATCACCAAAGGCACGAGCGTCATGCCTTTCCGCTGGGTGGCGTTCCAGAGATCCGAGAGCTCTTTCTTCGATACGAGGAGTTTCCGGCGGCGGCGTTCCTCATGGCCGAATGTCCGGCCGGCATCGTAGGGCGCGATGTAGGCGTTCACCAGCCAGAGCTCGCTCCCCTCCACCTCGGCATAGCTTTCCGCGATATTACCGCTGGCAAGGCGCAGTGACTTAACCTCGGACCCCATCAACTGGATCCCGGCTTCGATATCGCTCTCAACGGCGTAATCGAACCGCGCGCGACGGTTTTCCGCGATCACCTTGTAGTTTGGATTGTCCTTGGGTTTAGCCATAACGGGCTGGAAATAAGAAAGGATGCCCGTTCTGTCCAGCGGCTGGTTGGGATCGCGCTGTTGCGCGAATCTCTATGTTCAGGCATCTTAACTTGTGTGGGGCCGCTCAGCTGAGGAGGCCTGCGTGCTCCATAGCCTTCCGAATTTCGCCTTTGACCGGCGCGGTCACGGGTGCCAGTGGCAATCGCACGTCGTTCCGGCAGCGCCCGAGGAGGGAGAGGCCGTATTTCGCTCCCGCAAGGCCGGGTTCGCGGAATATTGCCTCGTGGAGCGGCATCAGCTTGTCCTGGAAGACGAGCGCTTTGGCATAGTCGCCGGCAAGCGTGGCGGCTTGGAATTCCGCGCAAAGCCTGGGCGCGACATTGGCCGTCACGCTGATGCATCCCTGGCCCCCATGGGCATTGAACCCCAAAGCGGAGGCATCCTCGCCGGACAATTGGATGAAATCCGGCCCCGAGGCCGCACGGGTTTGGCTCACGCGGGTGACATCGCCCGTCGCATCTTTGACGCCAATGATCCGGGGGAGCTGCGCCAATTCGGCCATCGTCGCCACCGACATGTCCACCACCGAACGGCCCGGAATATTGTAGATGATGATCGGCAGATCTGCGGCGTCATGGAGCGCCGTGTAATGGGCAATGAGGCCCGCTTGGGTCGGCTTGTTATAATAGGGCGTGACGACCAACGCCGCCGATGCTCCCACCTCTGCCGCATGGCGGATGAGCGCGACCCCTTCCTCGGTGTTGTTCGAGCCCGCGCCGGCAATGACGGGCACCCGGCCCGCTGCGGCCTTAACCACCGTTTCGACCACCAGGCCATGTTCTTTGTGGCTGAGCGTCGGGCTCTCGCCGGTCGTGCCCACCGGCACCAGGCCCGACGAGCCTTCGTCGATATGCCAGTCCACAAGGGCTTCGAGGGCCTCAGAGTCCAGGTTTCCATCGCGAAATGGGGTGACGAGGGCGGGAATAGAACCCTTGAACATGGGACAGGGCCTCGGCCGGTTGCGATCGGCGCGGACCCTAGCCACCGGCCGGAGGAATGCCAAGCGTCTCCATTGCAGGTTTACACTTCTGCGCTAGGCTCATGCCCATGAGTTGCCGCTTGTTGATTCTTGGGGGATGCGTTGCCACTTTGCCCCTCGTCTTCGACGGGCAGTCCGCCCATGCTTCGAACGTTGTCGAGGTAGGACGCGCAGAAACCAGCTGGGAAGATGTCCGGCCCCGGCCTAGGCCGGGTGTTTTGCTTGCCCGTGCTCCTTCGGCTGACGATATACCAGCGCCTTTGAAAGAGGGGGCGAACGCGCCCGGCTTGCGGGAAGCAGCGGCCCAACGGGCCATCGATGCGGCCGCGCCGGACGACCCGGCCCTGCCCAATCCCCTTGCTGCTGTCCGGCCGCGTCCTCGGCCTGTGACTGAAGAACCGGTTGTGGCCGTTCTGAGGGCGGTCCAAGGCCCCGTTGCTCCGATCCCCGAGCCCGAGGCGCAGCCCCCCGACCAGGTCTCGCCCTTGGCCGAGATCCGTCCGCGGGCCCGACCAAAAGTCGACATTCCGGCGGCCCACCTCAAACGCGCCATGGCCTATCTGCGCGGCGGCGAGATTGCCGCCGCCCGGGCGGCGGCCGAAAGGGCTGGCCCGGTGGCCGAGGACATTATCAACTGGCATCGGTTCCGAGCGGGCGTGGGTCGGTTTGATGAAGTTCGGGACTTTATCGCGCGAAACCCGGATTGGCCGGGACTTTCTTACCTGAAGCGCCGGAGCGAGGGCGTTTTGCCAACCCGCTCGCGCCAGGACGACGTGATCGCATTCTTTGACGGGGCCCAACCCCAAACGGGCCAGGGCACATTGGCGCTTGTCGGAGCACTCAGACGCAGCGGCGACCCGGAGGCGGCCGAGGCCGAAGCCATCCGCGCCTGGCAAAGCCGAACCATGAACGCGGCCACGGAGCGTGTCCTTCTTCGCGACTATCGAGACGCCCTGAAACCCCACCATATCACCCGGCTGGATATGCTTCTTTGGTCCAATCAGGCCAAGGCGGCAGCGCGTATGTATGGGCTTGTGCCAAAGAGCCAGAAAGCGCTCGCGGAGGCGCGGCTGGCGCTGCGGGGGCAAAAGAACGGCGTCGACGGTTTGGTCAAAGCTGTGCCGGAGGCGCTCCAATCCGATCCGGGTCTTCTATTCGAACGTTTTCAGTGGCGCGCCCGGAAAGGGCGGAGCGAGGCCGCGCTCGAGCTCCTTTTGGCCCGGGAGGGAAGTGCCGAGAGCCTTGGTCGGCCCAATATGTGGGCCGGTTGGCGCCGGAGCCTTGCACGGTCGTTGATGCGCGAAGGCGAGGCCAAGGAAGCCTACAATGTGGCTTCGGCACACGGGCTTGAGGCCGGGCGGCACTACGCAGACCTTGAATGGCTGTCGGGCTATCTCGCGCTGAGCTATCTCGACGATGCCGAAGCCGCGCTTGGGCATTTCAAACGGTTCGGGGCCGCGGTGAAAACGCCCATCAGCCTTGGCCGCGCGGGCTATTGGGAAGGCCGCGCCTGGGACGCGCTCGGCCAATTTGAAAATGCACAAGCCGCCTACCAGGAAGGGGCCCGTTGGCAGACCTCTTTCTATGGGCTCTTAGCGGCCGACGCGGCCGAAGTGCCCCGCGATCCGGCCTTGGCGGGGCGGATGATCTATCCCAATTGGCGGGAGCTTGGGCTTGGTTCCAATTCGGTCCTGGCGGCGGCGCGCCTTCTACTCAATGCAGGCGAGCGTGATCTAGCTGAGCGCTTCATGGCCCATCTCATCGAAGGGCAGAGTGCAGAGTTTGCAGGCGCCGTGGGCGATCTCGCCTTGGCGCTTGGCGAGCCCCACATTGCGGTAATGGTTGGCAAGCGCGCCGCAGGCGAAGGGGTGGTCATCCCCCGGGCCTATTTCCCGCTGGTCGATCTGGTGGCCTCAGCCGAAAACGTCGACCCGGCCATGGCGCTCGCCATTGCCCGGCGGGAGAGCGAGTTTGACCCGGGCGTTCAATCCGGCGCCGGTGCACGGGGGCTGATGCAACTTATGCCAGCCACGGCGCGGGAGGTGGCCGGAAGCCTCGATCTTGACTATTCGGCGGCCCGGCTCATCGACGACCCGTCCTATAACGCCACCCTTGGGACTACCTATCTCGCCTGGATGGCCGACGAATTTAACGCCAATCCGATCTACATGGCGGGGGCTTACAATGCCGGACCTGGGCGGATCCGGCGCTGGGTCCGACAGCGGGGGGACCCGACGACGAAAGACGTCGAGGCGATGGTCGACTGGATCGAGCATATCCCGTTCCGCGAAACCCGGAACTACGTGATGCGCGTGGCTGAAAGCCTGCCCATCTACCAAGCGCGGCTAAGCGGTGAAACCGGCAGCACCCCGTTCGGCGTGCTCATTCTCCACCGGTCGTCCGGGCCGAACTAGGCCCGTTCAAGCTCGACCAGAGGCCGGCTCCGACGATGAGGAAGGCGCCGAGCAATATCGGCCATTCCACCGTCTCGCCCAAGATGAGCACTCCGATGGCCGAGGCAAAAACGAGTTGGAAATAAGCGAAAGGCTGCACCTCGGCCGCTTCGCTGAGATCGTATGCGCGGATCAACAGCCAGTGACCGGACGCGCCGGTGAGGCAGAGGGCAGCCATCCAGCCCCAATCGGCCCGGGCCATGGGCTCGATGTGCCAAATGCCCACCGCCGTTATGGCAATCGCACCGGCAACCCCGGTCCAAAAGAATGAGACCGCCGGCGGATCATGGCGCGCGGCCAACCGGGTGAGGATGCCGTAAAGCGCAAACATCGCCGCTGCGATGAGAGGGACGGAAGCGGCCGGTTGAAACACCTGAAAGCCCGGCCGAAGGATGATCAGGACCCCGAGGAACCCAACGCCGATCGCGGCCCAGCGCCGCCCGTCTGCCCGTTCGCCGAGAAAGGGGCCCGATAGGGCCGCGATAATCAACGGATAGCAGGCAAAGATCGCATGGGAGGCAACGAGGCCCAACAATACGAACCCCGTGACCATCACGCAGATCTCGCCCGCCAGAAGGAGCCCCCGCGCGATCTGGAGCCCAGGCCGCGTGGTCGCCGCCGCGGCGCGGACGCCGCCAGCCTGGCGGGCCGCGAGGACGATCACGAAGAGCGCGAAAAACCAGTAACGGATCATCACCACGAACAAGACGCCGTAAGCATCGGCCAAATGGCGCGACAGGGCGTCTTGGAGCGAGAAGACAAAGGTCGCGGCCAGCATGTAAGATATGCCGCTTTTCACCGAAGGAGGGCCCGCGTCATATGGCGTTTGTGTCCGTAGCCCGGCGCACGCGTCACCTCAAACCCCGCCTCCGTCAAAGCGCGGCGGACATGACCCGCAGCCGAGTAGGTGGCCGCACTTCCCCCGGGCCGGGTCTTCCGGCCCACCGCAGCGAGGAGCGACGGATCCCATAATTCGGGGTTCTTTGCCGGGGAAAACCCGTCGAGAAACCATGCGTCTGCCTCGTCGTCCCATTCCGGTACGCGCGCGCGTGCATCGCCTCCGATCAATGTGAGGTCGAGGTCCGGGAGGGCGCCCGGCGCACCAGAAAGACAGGCCAAAAAGGGGTCGATCAGCGGGGCAACTTCGTCAAACACGCCGAGCGCTTGGCGGATCTCGCTCGGTTCGAGGGGGAAGGCTTCGAAGCTCGTAAACCGAAGCGCCCCGGCGGTTCCGGATTGCCGCCAAGCGATCAGGGCTGCGAGGCAATTCAGCCCCGTGCCAAAACCGATCTCGCCAATGTGGAACCCGGGCCGGAACCGGGCGGGCAGATCGTTTCCCGCCAGAAACACATGGCGCGCTTCGGCAAGCCCGCCGCCCAAGGAGTAATAGGGGTCGTCAAACCTCTGGGAAATCGGCACGCCGTCCCGCCACGCAATCTTCGGGCCTTGGCCTGCCATGGCGCCGTCCTCTATGTCACCGAGCCAGGGCTAGGATGAGGCGAAGGGCTTGGCAAGTCGGGACATTACGGTGCTGGGGGCGGGGGTGTTTGGCCTTGCGGTGGCGCGGGAATGCCTCCGGCGCGGGGCGGGGGTTTTGGTCATCGATCCTAAGGGCCCTGGGGGCGGTGCCTCGGGCGGGGTGGTCGGCGCGCTGGCCCCCCATACGCCCGAGGGCTGGACCCCGTTCAAGGCGTTCCAGCGCGACGCCCTTCTTCTCGCGCGGACCTATTGGCCCGAAATCGAAACGGCGAGTGGCCTGGCGACGGGCTACCGCCGGTCTGGCCGGATCCAGCCCCTGGCGCGAGAGACCGATCTCGAGCGGGCGCGGGCACGGGAAAAGGCGGCCGCGGAGCTTTGGCAAGGTGCGGCGACCTGGTCGGTGACACCCGATGCCCCCGGCTGGGCCCCAATCTCGCCCGTTGGCCATTGGGTGGAAGACACGCTCTCGGCTCAGCTTGATCCGGCACGGGCGGTTGTGGCTTTGGCACAGGCGATTGAGCTCGAGGGCGGCACGATCCGCCGGGAAGGTGAGCCCCAGGGCGTGGTAATCCACGCGACCGGCTGGGAGGGGCTCCGGGCCCTCGGTGCTGATCTCGGGCGCGAGATGGGCGGCGGGGTCAAAGGCCAGGCGGCCATACTCGACGCCTCGCCCGGAGAGATCCCGCAAATCTATGCGGATGGGCTTCACGTCGTGACCCACGGGCCCGGTCGCGTGGCCATCGGCTCAACCAGCGAGTGGGACTTTCAAGACCCTGAGGCAACCGACAACGCGCTGGACGACGTGGTCGCTCGGGCGCGCGCAGCGGTACCCTTTCTTAAGGATGCGCCGGTCGTGGCGCGGTGGGCCGGAGTGCGGCCCCGCGCGGTCAAAGGGCGGCCACTTGTCGGCCCCTGGCCGGGCCGCGCAGGGCATTATGTGGCCAATGGCGGGTTCAAGATCGGGTTTGCCCTCGCACCCGCACTCGCCCCGATCCTGGCGGATCTCGTCTTTGACGGGGTCGACCGGATCCCCGAGGAGTTTCGCCTGGGCGAGCGGGCGCCTATGACCCAGCGGCCTCGCGGAGATTTTCCATAAGCTCGGTCAGTGCCTTAAGCGTCCGTTCGTCCGTGAGGCGCCCGCCCTCGTCAAACTGCTTCGCCGCTGAGGCCAAGAGCACTTCGGGGCCGGTCATCAGCCGGGGTTGAAACGGCGTCATGGCGAGCCGGAGCGCATATTGCGCCCGCGCACCCCCTGCCCGGCCCGCAGCAGCCGACAAAAGGGCAACGGGCTTTTTCTTCCAGACCCCGCCCGGCACGCGGCTCACCCAATCAAGGGCGTTTTTCAACGAGCCGCTAAAGGATTGATTGTATTCCGGCGTCGCGACCAACACAGCCTCGGCCGACAAGATCTGGTCGGCTAAAGCCTGGGCTTCAGCGGGCACGCCGTCGGCCTTTTCAAGATCGCCGTCATAGAGCGGCATCCGGATGCTGCCTTCTGCGAATTCCCCGCCGTAGAGCCGGGCCGCCTCGTGCATTAGTTTCCGGTTGGTCGCCTCGGCCCGAAGCGAGCCGCATATTCCGAGTAACATTGCAAAATCCCTGACGTTTCCTCGCCACTTAACCCCCCTATCGCGTGGGGCAAGCCCTGAATGCCGCTCAACATGTTGTGGCGATCTAGCTCACAATATCCACATGCGGGGCTTAGCCGTTGACAGCGCCCGGGACGAACGGGAGGATGCGCCACCTGGAATCACCGAGAGCTCCATCGTGCGTTTCACCCGACTGCGCCTTAACGGATTTAAGAGTTTTGTGGATCCGACCGATCTCGTGATCGCCGATGGGCTGACGGGCGTCGTCGGCCCCAACGGGTGCGGCAAGTCGAACCTGCTCGAAGCGCTCCGCTGGGTCATGGGCGAGACCCGCCCTTCGGCCATGCGAGGCGGCGGCATGGAAGATGTGATCTTTGCCGGCGCCGCAAGCCGACCGGCCCGAAACTTCGCCGAAGTGAGCCTGACGATCGACAATACCGAGCGCTTGGCACCCCAAGGTTTCAACGAGGCTGACACGCTTGAAGTGGTGCGCCGGATCACCCGCGACGCGGGCTCGGCCTATAAGGCCAACACCAAGGACATTCGCGCCCGGGATGCCCAGATGCTCTTTGCCGATGCGTCGAGTGGCGCCCATTCTCCGGCCCTCGTGCGGCAAGGCCAGATCGCTGAATTGATCAACGCCAAACCGACCAACCGGCGCCGGATCCTCGAAGAGGCGGCCGGAATCTCGGGTCTTTACCAGCGCCGCCACGAAGCGGAGTTAAAGCTCCGCGCCGCCGAAACCAATCTCACTCGGATCGAAGACGTAATCGAGCAATTGGCCAGCCAACTCCAATCGCTCGCGCGCCAGGCGCGCCAGGCGGCCCGCTACCGTGAAATTGGCGAAGCCCTTCGCCGGGCCGAAGGGGTGCTTCTCTACCGCCGGTGGAGGGAAGCGGAAGACGGCCGGATTGCCGACGAGGCGGCCCTGGCCGATGCGGTGCGAGCAGCCTCTGAAGCAGAGCGCGCCGCCCGGGCGGCCGCGACCCATCGCGGCGAGACCGAAGCCCGGTTGCCGCCGCTGCGGGAAGAGGAAGCGGTTGCGGCCGCTATCCTTCAAAAGCTCCTGATCAAGCGGAATGGGCTAGACGACGCGGCGAACCGGGCCGTTGCTGAGATCGAAAGCCTTGAAGCGTCCATTGCCCAGCTTGGCGAGGATATGGGCCGCGAAACCGGACTTGATGCCGACGCACGCGCCACCGTTGCGGCCCTTGATGAAGAGGAAGCCACGCTCGTTTCCGAGGGCGAGGGCCACGGCGCTGAGCTCGCCGAAGCCGCCCAGGCGGCTGAGGAGGCGAAGTCGGTCCTCGACGAACGGGAGGCCGCGCATTCGGCCCTGACCGAGGATGTTGCGCGCTTGGCCGCGCGCCACCACGCTGCGGAGCGCACGGTCGAAGATGCCACGGCCACTTTGGAAAAAGCCCAAGCGGCCACCAAAGGCGCCGAAGCTTCGGCGGCCGAGGCCAAGACCGATCTAGCGGCCGCAGAGGCGGCGCACGAAGCGGCCGCGGCAGACGTCGCCAAGACCCAGGACGCTGCCGAAGCGGCAGAAGCCGCCCTTGCCGATGCCGATGCGGCCCGTGACGCAGCGCAAGCTCGCGAAGCAGAGGGGCGGGCTGAGCGCTCTGCCGCCGAAGGCGAGGTGGCCGCCCTCGAAGCTGAAGTCACGGCCCTGGCGCGCCTCGTCGAACGCGATACGGCCGAAGGCGGCCAAGTCCTCGATCTTTTGGGGGTCGAGAGCGGCTACGAAAAAGCCCTCGGCGCGGCCTTGGCCGACGATCTCCGCGCACCGGTCCTCGACGCCACGGGCGGGTCGGGATGGGTGGCGCTGTCTGACTATTCGAAGGCGCCGCAATTGCCCAAAAAGGCCGAGCCCCTGGCCGCCCGCGCTGATGTCCCCGACGTTCTAGAACGTCGCCTTGCTCAAATTGGCGTGGTCGCCGCGGAGGATGGTCCCGGCCTGCAAGACGCGCTCTTGCCGGGCCAGCGATTGGTCTCGATTGAGGGCGATCTTTGGCGCTGGGACGGGTATTGCTCTGCGGCCGAGGACGCGCCCTCGGCCTCAGCACTTCGGCTCGAGCAAATCAACCGGCTCGAAGAACTGAAACAGGACTTGGCCCGCGCGACGGCGCGCGCTGACGGGGCCGTCCGGGCCCACGGACATATTCAAGCGGACCTTTCCAAACTCACTGAAAAGGATCGCGCCGCGCGCGAGGCCCGCCGGTCGGCCGATCAAGCGGCAACGGAAGCGCGGCGGGCCGAAAGCCGGGCGGAGGCGGATCGCAACATCACCGCCGGGAAGCTCGAGACCTCGGAAATGGCCACCCGTCGCTATGGGGAAGAGGCCGATCTGGCCCGGACCGCCCTCGCGGAGGCCGAAGCGGCACAGGCTGACCTCCCGGACCTCGACGCAATGCGGGCCGAGGCTGATGACGTGCGCATGACGGTCGAGGCGGCGCGGATCACCATGCGGTCGCGCCAATCGGCCCATGACGAGTGTCGGCGGACGGGCGAAGCGCGCCAGGCCAGGCTCGACGCGATTGCCAAGGAACGCAACACTTGGGATGCGCGGTTGAAGGCGGCCGGGGCCCGCGTCGCCGAACTCGAAGAGCGCAGGGTTGCAACGACCGAGGCACTGGAAACGGCGAAAGGTGCGCCCGACCGGATCGCCGCCGAGATCGGGACCATCGCCGGTGAGATCCAGACTGCTGAGGCACGGAAGGCCGAGGCGGCTGATGCGTTGTCGACCGCGGAAAGCGCCGACAAGGCGGCCCGCGATGCCGAACGGGACGGCGAGCGCGCCGCCTCTGAGGCCCGGGAGCACCGGGCACGGGCCGAAACCCGGGCCGAAGCCGCCCGGGACGCCACCGAACAAGCTGCGGCGCGGATCCTTGAAGAGCAGGAAAAGCAACCCGAAGAGCTTCTCGAAGCCCTCGGGCTTGATCCCGAAACAATGCCCCGCGCCGAGGCAGCCGAGGCTGATGTGGCCCGCCTCCGCCGCCAGCGGGACGCCCTCGGCGCGGTCAACCTTCGCGCCGAAGAGGATGCCAGAGAGGTTGAAGAAGAGCACCGGACCTTGGAAGCCGAGCAAGCGGACTTGACCGAAGCGATCCGCGAGCTTCGCGCGGGGATTGCGGGGCTCAACAAGGAAGGCCGCCAGCGGCTCTTGAACGCCTTTGACGAGGTGAACCTCAATTTCGGCAAGCTCTTTACCCACCTTTTCGGCGGCGGCGAGGCCCGGCTGATGCTGGTCGAATCCGACGACCCCCTCGAAGCGGGTCTCGAGATTATGTGTCAGCCGCCGGGAAAGAAGCTCTCGACCTTGAGCCTTCTGTCAGGCGGCGAACAGACGTTGACGGCCCTTGCTCTGATCTTTGCGGTGTTTCTTGCCAATCCCGCGCCAATCTGCGTGCTCGATGAGGTCGACGCCCCACTGGACGACGCCAACGTCACGCGTTTTTGCGATCTTCTCGATGAGATGACCCGGCGGACCAATACCCGGTTCCTGATCATCACCCACCATGCGGTGACCATGTCGCGGATGGACCGGCTTTTTGGGGTGACGATGGGCGAGCAAGGCGTGAGCCAGCTCGTCTCGGTTGATCTCAAACGCGCCGAAGCGATGGTGGCTTAAAGCCTATTTAACAGTGCAGGCGTCGGCCAAGCATCGGCCGGAAGGCCGAGCCGGACCTGTTCCGCTTGCACGGCGTTTCGGGTTTTTGCGCCCAAGATCCCGTCCGCCCCGCCCACATCATGGCCCAGGGCTTCGAGCTTTTGCTGAAGAAGTTTCATCTGATCGCGCGACAATCCGGGCTCGGGGTCTCCAGCGAGATAAACCTCTGCCCCTGCCAAACGGGTCGCAAAATAGGCTGCCGTCGTGACGTAGACAAAGCTCTGGTTCCACTCGAAGTAGACGTTGAAGTTCGGATAGGCGAGAAAAGCCGGTCCGCGTCGGCCCTGGGGGAGGATCACCGAGGCGGGGAGGGATTTTTCAGGCAAGCTTCCTTGGCGGCCACGCACGCCGGCACGTTCCCACTCGGCCACACTCCGGGTCGTCTCTAGGCCGCTCTCCCGCCAATCGAAATCATTCGGCAGAACGATCTCTCGCAGCCAAGGTTCCCCCGCCCGCCAGCCGAGATCGCTTAACATTGCCGCACCCGACAGAAGTGCATCGGGCGGCGAGGTTTTGAGGCTGACCGTCCCGTCCCCATCTCCGTCCATTCCGTTCTCGAGAATGTCGCCGGGGAGCATTTGAACCATCCCGATCTCGCCAGCCCAGGCACCGGTGGTGCGACGGGGATCGAGATCGCCCCGCTCGTAAAGCTCCAGGGCGGCAAAGATCTGCGGCTGGAAAAGCTCTGGTCGCCGACAATCGTGGCCCAAGGTGACGAGGGAGTTCACCGTATTGAAGTCGCCCTGGACCGCTCCGAAATCGGTCTCAAAGGCCCAAAACGCTAAAAGCACACCCCGGGGAACGCCAATCTCGCGCTCGATCCGGTCGAAAACCTGGTCCCATTTCTGACCCATGGCGCGCCCGTTCTGGAGCCGGTTTTGACTGATCAGTCGCTGGGAGAAATCGAGGAACGGGCGAGTGAAGATGCCTTGCGAGCGGTCCGCGTGTAAGGTGCGCGGGTCTTGGGCGACACCGGAGAAAAACCTCCGGGCGGCTCCCGGATCGGCCCCCCGTCCCACGGCCTCGGTTTCGAAGGCCTCTACAAAGGTCTGAAACGGGCCCCCGCAGGGCACAGCCACGGCGGCCGCGACTTGGGCAGAAGTAAAGGCGAGGGTAAGGCACGCTAATGGCAGGGTTAATCTCGACATGCGTCGCTCCTTGGGGGCAGGCGGCGCGACCCTAACCTCTGATCGTTTTGAAACAAGCCGATAGGCGAAATCCTGGCACCCAAGTGTTGCGCGAAATGGACTTTGGCAGAACCCTGCCCGTTAATATTCGCAAAGCCCACGTTAATCCCTTGTTAATCAATTCTGCTTCAGGGTGTGCGCGGGGTTGTGGCCCATTTTGGCCACGGAGGTCACATGTACGTATTGATTGTCGAAAGCAATGCCGCGTTGGCGCACCTATGGAGCCGCCATTTGCAGCGGTTGCATGCCAGTGTCTCAGTCGCTCGCGACCAAGAGGCAGCCATCACTCAAATACAGAAAACATCGCCGGATGTGATCGTGCTCGACCTTGTTCTCCAAGGGGGCAGTGCGATCGCCGTCGCCGATTACGCAAGCTACCGTCGGCCCGAGGCAAAGGTTGTGTTTGTCACCAACACAACCTTTTTCTCGGACGGGTCGATCTTTAATCACATCCCA
Organism: Pseudomonadota bacterium; assembly: GCA_039198225.1. Lineage (GTDB taxonomy): Bacteria > Pseudomonadota > Alphaproteobacteria > Rhodobacterales > Rhodobacteraceae > JASJAR01. The sequence goes on along the minus strand of JBCCTQ010000029.1, from coordinate 40,942 downwards.
AACGCCTGCGCCTATCTCGGATCATCCGCACCGCCCGAGGATCTCGCGGCGATCGTTGACCATTACGGGCGCGAAGGGCGCGCCTAACGCCTATTCGGCCGCCGGAGCAATGGCGGAAAGCCGCTCTCTGTCGTGGCTCGATTGCCAGTCGAGAACCGGGTTGATCGGGATGATCCGGTGCGGGTTAATCGTCTCATGGCTATAATGATAGTGCCGGACGATATGGTCGAAATTCACCGTTTCCGCGACACCGGGCCATTGATAGAGCTCCCGCAGATAGCCCCATAGGTTCGGATAATCGACGATGCGCTTCCGATTGCACTTAAAGTGGAGGTGGTAGACCAGGTCGAACCGCACGAGTGTCGTAAAGAGCCGCCAATCCGCTTCGGTGATGGTTTCGCCCATCAAATAGCGGCGGGTTTCTAAATGCGCCTCCAGCCGGTCCAACTCTTCGAAAAGTTCCGTCACCGCCTCGTCATAGGCCGCCTGGCTGGTGGCAAAGCCCGACTTGTAGACGCCGTTGTTCACCCGGTCGTAAATCGGCCCGTTCATTGCTTCGATCTCGTCGCGCAAGGCAAGCGGCCAATAATCGGCCGTATTGCCCGTCAGGTGATCAAAGGCGGAATTCAACATCCGAATGATCTCTGAAGATTCATTCGACACAATTTTGTTTTGTTTTTTGTCCCAAAGGACAGGGACCGTGACCCGGCCGGTCATGTCCGGCAGAGCCTTGATGTAGACGTCTCGGAGATACTCAAACCCGAAAAGTCCGTCTCCGGTCGCGCCAGGAAAATCCGAGGCAAGCGTCCAGCCTTGATCCATCATGTCGGGGTGAACGACGGAGACGTCGATGAGGTCTTCAAGGCCCTTCAGCACCCGAAAAATCAGCGTCCGGTGCGCCCATGGGCAGGCATAGGACACGTAAAGGTGGTAGCGGCCGGCTTCGGCCTCAAATCCCCCTTCGCCAGACGGGCCGGGCGCGCCGTCGGCGGTGACCCAATTGCGGAATGCGGCGTCGGCGCGGACGAAACGTCCGCCGGAGGCCTTCGTGTCGTACCAATTGTCCTGCCAAGTACCGTCGACGAGTAAGCCCATGTCAGCCTCCTTTGCTGGCGCGGAACATAACCCACTACTTTGCGCGCGGAAGACCGATTTGCGCGCGGGATCTGTGCTATTTCGAACGGGAGCGGCCCCTTTCGACAATACCGATCGATAATCGGGTATTGGTCACATTCACGAAACGATGAAAAATTAACGTTGATTTATGAGCGGGTTGCGTCATTGATGGCCTACCAGCCGGGGGGATGGCTATGTCCGATTTTCTACCGCGCGAAGTGCGCGAAGGGCTGTTAAACGCCCGCAAACACAACCTCCGAAAGAAAAGCCGCCTGAAGGTGAAGGCAGGCGATGAGACCTTTACGATTCTTCGTTCCTGGGACACCGGCTTTGCCCTCGACAGCGAGGATGCGAGCCAGTTGCGGGGTCTCGTCGACATGTTTGATGGCGCTCGGCACCTGTCCCAATGCCTGATTGTGGCGTCTACCGAGGAAAACGGCGAGACGATCTACGAATATAAGCGCGCCACGCCCGTCAGCGATAGGGCCGCGCTTGATTATTCCTATGACGAAGACGCGCCGGTGGCGCTGATCGGCCAGAACCCGGCCTAAGCGCCTTCGAATGCAGCGGCGAGGCGCGCGACAGCGTTTTCGACATGGTTCCGTTGGGTGCCGATGTTGAACCGCATGTGCCGTTCTCCCCCGGGGCCAAAGCTCGTGCCGTTATTCACCGCGATCCGCGCCCTTTCGATGACCCGTTCTTCGACCTCAGCATGACTAAGGCCGGTTCCTGAGAAATCGACCCAGGCCAGGTAGGTCGCTTCGAGGGGTGTCGAACGCGCGCCCGGTATGGTGTTTATTCCGGCATCGAACACGCGGCGATTGGCGTCGATGTAAGCGATCTGGGCGTCGAGCCAGGCCGCCCCCGCTTCGCTATAGGCTGCCGCACAAGCCGCGACGCCCATCATATTGGGTTGGATATCGAGGCTAGAGATCCGTTTGGTGATCCGGCCCCGCAGCGCATCGTCTTCGATCACCATCTGCCCCAAACGGAGCCCGGCGAGGTTGAAGGTCTTTGATGGGGCGACGAGGGTGATGAGCCGGTCTTCGATGCCGCCGACCGCGGCCATCGGGCGGAACCGGGCGCCGGGCAAGACCAGGTCATGGTGGATCTCATCGGCCACCACCCAGAGATCATGCGCCTCGGCGAAGGCCGCCACGGCGCGGAGCTCGTCCTCGGTCCAAACCCGACCCCCTGGGTTTTGCGGCGAGCAGAGGAGCAAGAGCTTCTCGCTCCCATCGAGCATCGACGCAGCCCGGTCGAGGTCAAAGCTCTGCCGACCGTCCTCGACCAATAGCGGCACTTCCACCGGTCGCCGCTCGGCCCGCCGGATCTTGGCGGCGAATTCGTGATAGACCGGTGTGAACGTGACCACGCCATCGCCGGGCTCGGTTAGGGTATCGATCACAAGCGCGATGGCGTTCCCAAGACCGTCCGAGGTGAGGATCGCCTCTTCGCTCACCTCCCAGTCGTGGCGATGGCGCATCCACCAGCGGAGTGCTTCGCGCATGGCCTCTAGTCTGACGCCGTAGCCGAACACACCAAAATCGGTAATTTTGCGCAGAGCTTGGCGGACAACGTCGGGCGCGCGGAAATCCGTGTCGGCGATCCACATCGAAAGGACGTCATCACCTTCGATCCCCACAAACCTCCCGGTTGCGTCCCATTTCAAGCAATCGGTGCCGCGCCGGTCGACCGGCTCGTCGAAATCAATACTCATGTCGTGTTGATCCTTTGGTTGGGACGAGCCATCGCCGCTTGGGGGCCGGATTGCAAGGCCCCGGCCGACCGACTAAATCAGCGCCATGGCTCTCCGAGAAATCCTTCTCCATCCTGACCCGCGCCTCAAAAAGGTCGCCCAGCCCATCGATGAGGTCACCGACGAGTATCGCCGGTTGGCCGAGGACATGCTCGAAACCATGTATGACGCTCCGGGGATCGGGCTGGCGGCCCCCCAAGTGGGGGTGCTGAAACGGCTTTTGGTGATGGATTGCGTCAAGGAAGAGGGGGCCGAGCCCCGGCCCATGGTGCTGATCAACCCCGAAATCACCTGGTCCTCGGACGAGATGAACACCTACGAAGAAGGCTGCCTTTCGATCCCCGAACAATATGCCGACGTCGACCGGCCATCCGAAGTCGAGGTGCGTTGGACCGGCCTCGACGGTGCGGCCCAATCCGAACGGTTCGACGGGCTCTGGGCGACCTGCGTCCAACACGAGATCGACCATCTCGACGGCAAGCTCTTCATTGACCATCTGACCGGCCTCAAGCGCCAATTGATGACCCGGAAAGCCGTCAAACGGAAAAAGGAGGGTCAGCGGGCATCTTGACCGTTCGGCCGATCCTTCACTGGCCCGACAAGCGCCTCGGGGCGCCTGCCACGGCGGTGGTCGGTATCGACGACCGGGTCCGCGCAATCTGGACCGACATGATCGACACGATGGAAGCGATGCCCGGAGTGGGTTTGGCGGCGGTTCAGATCGGCGTGATGGATGCCTTGGCGGTGGTGGATGCCTCGTCCGAACGGGGCCAGGCCATTCGAATGCCCAACCCGGAAATCCTCTGGGCCTCGGAGAACACCAAACCGTGGGACGAGGCTAGCCCGTGCCTCCCGGGCGTGTCGGCGAAAGTGACCCGGCCTGCCGAGGTGCGGGTGGGCTTCCTTAACGCGGCGGGAGACGAGGAAGAGCGCACCTTTGATGGGCTCTGGGCGGTGAGCGTCCAGCACCAGATCGACCACCTGGCGGGGCAGCTCTACATCGACCGTTTGAGCCGCACCAAACGGGGCATGCTTCTGAAAAAAGCACGGAAGGGCATCCCATGAGGCTCGTTTTCATGGGAACGCCCGACTTCGCCGTGCCGGCGCTTGGCGCCCTTGTCGAGGCGGGCCATGACGTCGTGGCGGCCTACACCCAGCCGCCGCGACCCGCAGGGCGCGGCAAAAAAGACCGCCCGTCGCCGGTGCATCTGAAGGCAGACGCGCTGGGCATCCCGGTGCGCCATCCCAAAAGCCTCAAATCGGAGGAGGCGCAGGCGGCGTTTCGGGCCCTAGGTGCCGACGCGGCTGTGGTGGCGGCCTATGGGTTGATCCTGCCGCGGCCGATCCTTGATGCGCCAAAATTCGGCTGTCTTAATATTCATGCCTCGCTCCTTCCCCGTTGGCGGGGGGCAGCCCCCATCCACCGGGCCGTCATGGCCGGAGATCTCGAGACCGGGATCTCAATCATGGCCATGGAGGCCGGGCTCGATACCGGGCCAGTCTATGCGCGCCACACCACGCCGATCGGGCCCGAAGACACGACGGGCGATCTTCATGATCGGCTGGCCGCCGTTGGCGGGGAGGCGATGGTGGCAGTTTTGGCCGATCTCGACGGTCTGACACCCACGCCCCAGCCTGAGACCGGGGTCACCTACGCCGAGAAAATTGACAAGGCCGAGGCGCGGATCGCCTGGACGCGGCCTGCCGATGAGATTGACCGGCTGATCCGGGGCCTGTCGCCGTTTCCGGGCGCTTGGTTCATGCTGGGCGACGAGCGGGTCAAGGTTTTGCGCTCGCGGCGGGTTGCGGGCGAGGGCACCCCCGGGGAGGTCTTGGGCGGTACGACAATCGCTGGGGGTGACGGGGCGGTCGAACTCACGGAACTCCAAAGGGCGGGGAAACGGCCCGCGCCCGCGGCGGAGTTTCTCCGTGGCACCGCCCTACCGGATCGTTTGACTTGACCCCATATCCATTCGGACGAAGCTGGGGATCAGGAGGTGGGCCATGGGCTTTTTCGCATTCTTCGGGTCGCTGATCCTTGGTGGGATCGTGGCGGTGCTCTTTGAGAAATGGGACCTCTCCCATCACGGGATCCTGCCTGCCGTCGTGATCGCCTTGGGCGGTGTGATCCTCGTTTTCATGGTGCGGGTGATGTTTCACCTGACATTGGGCTCACCCGGGCTTGACGCGATTGTGGGCGCGGCCGGTGCGCTCATCCTCATTCCCACCGAAGCCGCCGCCCGGCGACGGCGCGACCGGGACTGAGCGTCACGCCTCTTTGAAAGGCTTCATCCCGGCCCGGGCCAACTCATCGGCGCGCTCATTTTCGGCATGCCCCGCATGGCCTTTGACCCAGTCCCAGCGCACGTGATGGCGCGCACGGGCCTCATCGAGCCGACGCCAAAGGTCTTCATTTTTCACTGGCTTTTTCGACGATGTTCGCCAGCCATTCCGTTTCCAGCCTTCAATCCAGCCGGTCACGCCGTTTTTCACATAGGCCGAGTCCGTGACTACCGTGATCGCGCTTTGACGCTCGAGCGTTTCGAGGGCGGAAATCGCGGCCAAAAGCTCCATCCGGTTGTTAGTGGTGTCGGCCGCACCTCCCGAAAGGCTCCGCTCTTTGACGACCTGATCGCCCTCCCGCGCGACCAAAAGCACCCCCCAGCCGCCGGGGCCGGGGTTCCCCGAACACGCCCCATCCGTATAGGCAAAAAGCTCAGCCATCTGGGATGTAATCGAGAGGAATATAGCCCGGGAGCCCTGCCACCCGGTCGAGCCAGGCCTTCACCGCCGGGAAGCGCGACAGGTCAAACCCGCCGAGCGTGTCCGCAGTGTGAGTATAGCCATAAAGTGCCAGATCGGCGACCGACGCGGCGCCACCTGCAAACCACTCTCGCCCCTCAAGATGGGTCTCCATGAAGCCGAGGATCTGGTGCCCCGTATCGAGAAGCTCCGCCATCCGAGCCGGTGTGGCCTGCGCGGCGCGGTGAGGGTAGATCGAAAGGGCGGTCCGGACCGCGATGACCCCCTCATGGCGATTTTGCTCAAAAAACATCCATGAGAGGACGTCGGCCTGGGTGCGTTTGTCTTCCGGCCAATAGGGCGTGCCATTCGCGAGATAGAAAAGGATCGCATTCGACTCTGCGAGCACGGTTCCGTCCTCAAACTCGAGGCTCGGAACCTTATCGGTGGGCGCCTTTCCGGAAGCCTTGGCGGAGGCCAATCCGTCCGAGCCGTACTCGCAGGAAATATGCCGATACTCGCGCCCCAAAAGCGCCAGGAGCAGCCGCACTTTGTAGCTGTTGCCCGAGGAGGGCATCGAATAGAGCGTGAGAGCCATCAGATCACATTCGTTCCAAGACAGGCGACGACGATCGCTGTCAGCAAAACCCGGAGTGTCATCCACCATGGCGGGGCGAGACCTTGGTTCCAGAAAAGCCAATCGAGGCCCAAAAGGCCGATAAAGGCGGTGATGAGCGAGATTGAAGACGTGACCGCGCCGCCATGGCCCACCAGAAAATAGGCGTAGAGAGCCGGGATAACCGACAGCGCATAGCCTGTCGCGGCGACCTGGCCTTCCGCTTTGGTGGCAAAGCCCCAGAGAACACCCGACATAAAAGCAAGGATCACCGTGCCGTATTGGATGAGGATAAAGGGTGCCAGAAAGCGTGGCCCCACCACGGCCATTGTGAGCTCGGCAATGGGGTCAAACCACGCTGTGCCCACCCCCCAAAGGAACGGAAGGAGGCCGGCGAGCCCCAAATAGAGCGCCGAACGCGGAATGTCGGAGATTTGCGTCACGCCCTTTCGAGGGCCAATCGGCCGGCGAGGGCGGCAAAGATCGCGGCAAAGCTCCGGTTGATCCAAGCCATGGCCGTCTCGCTTTGGAGAAGCCAACTGCGCGCCGCGGCGGCGAAGGCGCCATAGATCGCAAAGACGACGAATGTCATTGCCATGAAAATTCCGCCGAGGACGGCCATTTCGACGGTCGCTTGACCGGCATCACCCGATAGAAACGGCGGCAGGAGCGCCAGAAAGAAGATGGAAAGCTTCGGGTTGAGGATATTGATCAAGGCCCCGCGGCGCGCGATCCGCCAAGCGCTGTCGCGGGTTTGTCGAGGCTCGACCCGGAGCGCGCCGCCTTCCCGGAGTGCTGACCAAGCGAGGTAGAGCAAATAGGCGACCCCCGCGAATTTGACGGCCGTGAACAAAACCGCGCTGGTATGGAGGATCGCCGCCAGCCCCAATATCGCCGCGGCGAGATGGGGGAGTATGCCGAACGTGCAGCCGAGGGCCGCGACGATTGCGGACCGTCGGCCCCGTCCGAGGCCGATAGCCAGTGTGTAGATCACTCCGGTCCCTGGGGCGATGACGACCACCAAGGCTGTGATCAAAAACTGAAATGAGATCATTAAGGGCGCTCGCCGTTTCACGGCCCGTCCGGGTTTGGCGGAACCGATTTTGAGATCATCCTGACCGGAACAAACGCCCTCGGCAATCGAGAAATATCTGTCGGTTACTCGGTAACCGTCGTCTCGATTTCCGGGTCATCTGATGTGTCGACACGGGGCTCGCGCGGTTCTCGCGGCGGCCGGCCAACCACTTCTTTCAGCTCGTCGAGCTCGATAAAATTATCCGCCTGGCGGCGCAATTCATCGGCAATCATAGGCGGCTGCGACCGGATGGTCGACACCACCGAAACCCGCACGCCTTGGCGTTGGAGGCTTTCAACGAGGGGCCTAAAATCCCCGTCTCCGGAGAAGAGGACCACATGATCAACCCGCGGCGCCAATTCCATGGCGTCCACGGTCAACTCAATGTCCATGTTGCCTTTGACTTTCCGACGACCCTGGCTGTCTGTGTATTCCTTCGCTGGCTTTGTCACCATCGAGAAGCCGTTGTAGTGCAACCAATCCACGAGAGGGCGGATCGGTGAATACTCGTCATTCTCGAGAAGCGCAGTGTAATAAAATGCGCGTAGGAGTTTCCCCCGTCGCATAAACTCCTGGCGCAAGAGCTTGTAGTCGATGTCGAATCCAAGCGCTTTGGCTGCCGCGTACAGGTTTGACCCGTCGATGAACAGGGCAAGCCGTTCGTCCCGATAAAACATACAGGGGCGTTCCTTTCAAAAAGGGGTTCGTCGGGAAAGTCGCGCAGTGAGTGGATGGCGCCCGACCGGTGGGAGAGTAATATGCAAATGGCTCGAAATAGCAACATCATCTAGAATCAACGTTAAAACCTTAATATTTTTGTGAGGTTAACAAAAAAGACCAACCGACTTGGTCGGAATTAACTGCACGTAAACCTTTAGAAAAACTACAAAAAATTGAGTAGGTGGCCGAATCACTCAACTGCGAGCGAAGTCGGATTTCGCTTGAATGGTGGCCGGGTGAGGTCTATCTGCAAGCCTTCACGTTCTGTTGTTGGAGACGCCCATGGCCCGCGTAACCGTGGAAGATTGTATCGACAAAGTTCCGAACCGGTTCGAGCTCGTGATGCTAGCAGCCCACCGAGCGCGCGAAATTGCGTCAGGTGCGCCGCTTACGATCGACCGCGACAATGACAAGAACCCTGTCGTCAGCCTCCGCGAGATTGCCGAGGAAACGCAAGGTGCGGGCGATCTCCGCGAGCGGATGATCGAAGGTCACCAGACCCAGATCGAGGTCGACGAGCCGGAAGAAGACGCCATGGCGCTTTTGATGGGGGCGGAGGCTGACAAACCGGCCGAAGACGATCTTTCGGAAGAGAAACTGCTCCGCGCCCTTATGGAAGCGCAGGGGCAACAATAGGGGTGGGTTCCTGGACGGGATGATCGACGCCGACGACCTGATCTCCCTCGTCCGCACCTACAACCCGAAAACCGATGCGGGCCTCCTTCGGGAGGCCTTTGCCTTTAGCGAAGCCGCCCATGACGGGCAATTCCGCCACTCGGGTGATCCATATTTCATTCATCCGGTCGCGGTCGCGGCGATCCTTGCTGAAATGCGCCTCGACGACGCCACCCTGATCACGGCGCTTCTGCACGATACGATCGAGGATACGCGCCGGACCTACGGCGATGTAAAAGACGCGTTTGGCGACGAGATAGCCGAACTCGTGGACGGGGTGACCAAACTCACCAATCTCCAGTTGTCGTCCAGCGAAACCCGCCAGGCAGAGAATTTCCGGAAGCTCTTTGTGGCCATGTCGAAGGATCTCCGGGTCATCCTCGTCAAGCTCGCCGACCGGCTCCACAACATGCGCACAATCAAGTCGATGCGCGTCGAAAAGCAGGCCCAAAAGGCCCGCGAAACCATGGATATCTTCGCACCCCTCGCCGGGCGGATGGGGATGCAATGGATGCGCGACGAGCTCGAGGATCTCGCATTTCAGGTGCTGAACCCCGACGGGCGCAAATCGATCCTCCGTCGCTTTGTCACGCTTCAGAAAGAGACAGGTGACGTCATCCAGCGGATCACAGACGATATCGAGACCGTGCTCGAAAAATCGGAGATCAAAGCCGAAGTCATCGGGCGAGCGAAGCGGCCCTTCTCCATCTGGCGGAAGATGGAAAAGAAAGAGCAGGGCTTTTCGCGGCTCTCCGACATTTACGGGTTCCGCATCATCACCCGCAGCGAGGCCGATTGCTACGCCGCATTGGGTGCAATCCACCGGCGTTGGAGCGCGGTGCCCGGACGGTTCAAAGACTATATCAGCCAGCCCAAATCCAACGGCTACCGCTCACTCCAAACGACCGTTTCAGGACGTGCGGCGCGCCGGGTCGAGGTCCAGATCCGCACCCGGGAGATGCATGAAGTGGCCGAAACTGGTGTGGCGGCCCATTGGTCTTACCGGGACGGTGTCCGGGTCGAGAACCCGTTCGCGGTCGATCCTGCGCGGTGGGTCGCGTCGCTTTCGGAACGCTTCGACAAGGAAGACGATCACAACGAGTTTCTCGAGCATTTCAAACTCGAAATGTACCAGGACCAGGTGTTTTGCTTTACGCCGAAAGGCGAGGTGGTCAAGCTGCCAAAAGGGGCGACGCCGCTCGATTTTGCCTATGCGATCCATACGCGGATTGGCCACAGCTGCGTTGGCGCCAAGGTCGACCATATCCGCGTTCCGCTTTGGACCCGGCTTCGGAACGGCCAATCGGTCGAGATCCTCACCGCCGAGGGCCAGCGCCCCCAAGCGACCTGGATCGATATCGTAGCCACAGGGCGGGCCAAGGCGGCCATCCGGCGGAGTTTGCGGGACGAAGACCGGGAGCGGTTCATCAAACTGGGCCGAGAATTGGCGCGGGTTGCCTTCGACAAGGTCAACAAAAAGGCGTCTGATAAGGCATTGTCCACGGCAGCCAAACAATTCGGTCTAGACGGGCGGGACGAGCTTTTGGCGCGGATCGGAGCGGCTGAAATCGCCGCCCGGGACGTGATTCAGTCGCTTTATCCAAAACTCGCCGCCAAGTCGGGAGATGAGATCGACGCCGCCAAGGCGGTTGTGGGCCTCAAACCGTCCCAAACCTTCCGCCGCGCACTCTGCTGTCAACCGGTGCCCGGGGAGCGGATCGTCGGAATTTCCTATCGCGGTCGGGGTGTTATCCTCCACGCGATAGACTGCCCGGCCTTAGCGGAATTCGAGGATCAACCGAATCGCTGGGTCGACCTCCATTGGCAGGAGGGCAAACACCCGCCGGTCCACGGGGTGTCCTTGGACGTGACCATTGCCAATGACGCCGGAGTTCTGGGACGTATTTGCACCCTTGTCGGAGAACAAAGAGCAAATATCTCCGATTTGGTATTTCTTGACAGAAAACCGGACTTTTACCGCCTTATAATCGACGCTGAGTTGAGGGATGTTCAGCATCTGCATGCGGTTATGCTGGCTTTGGAGGCCGACAGTGATGTCGCCTCGATCGGTCGGCACCGGGATCTAGATCGAAAGCCTTAGGCCGTACTTGGGGAAGGCATGGTTTTTAAGCGTCGGACGCCGAGGAGTTGGCTCCAGTTCATTGCCGAGGGGTTTTGGCCCCGGGGCGGCTGGGCCCGGGCGTCGCGTTATGTGGTCCACCGCCTCCGGCGCCTCCCCGATCCGGCCCATAAGATAAGCCGCGGGATCGCCGCGGGCGTGTTCACGTCTTTCACCCCGTTCTTTGGGCTCCACTTCTTGATGTCGGCGGTCCTGGCCTGGTGCCTCAGGGGCAATATCCTCGCCGCCCTCCTGGCCACGTTCGTCGGCAATCCTCTCACCTTCCCGCTGATCGCCTCGATCGCCACCGAGATCGGGTCGTGGATGCTCGGCACCCCCCATATGCCGCTACAGGGGATATGGCAGTCTTTCTCGAACGCATCCGTTGAGCTTTGGCGGAATGGGGCAGCGTTGTTCACCTCCGATACGGCCAATTGGGGTCGGCTTGAGGCGTTTTTCGACGTGGTGTTCCTGCCCTATCTGATCGGGGGCCTTTTTCCGGGTTTCGTGGCCGCATTTGCCGCCTATTACCTCTCCCATCCGCTGATCATGGCCTACCAGAAGACTCGGATCAAACGGCAGAAAGCGCGGGCCAAAAGGCGGATGGCGAAACAGGCGCGCTTGGCTTCAAAACTTGCCGGGGCCGATCCGGCCGAATAATGAAACCGAGCGGGGCCTGGCGTTCTTTGACAGCGCTGAGATCGGCCTGCGCTCGGAGGATCCAGTATGTCGGAAAATTTGCGCCTTGGAGTGAATATCGACCATGTGGCGACCGTAAGGAATGCCCGGGGGTCAGCCTATCCCGATCCGGTCCGCGCGGCCAAATTGGCCGAACAAGCCGGTGCGGACGGGATCACTGCCCATCTCCGCGAGGACCGTCGCCATATCTCGGACGAAGATATCGAGCGGTTGATGGCCGACCTTACTCTGCCGCTCAATTTCGAGATGGCCGCGACCGCCGAGATGCAGTCGATCGCGCTTCGCCACACACCCCATGCGGTTTGTATCGTTCCGGAGCGCCGTGAAGAGCGGACGACCGAAGGCGGGCTTGAAGTCGCACGGGAGGAAAACCGGCTCGCCCATTTCATCGCCCCGCTGGCTGAGGCCGGGTGCCGGGTGTCGATTTTTATCGCCGCCGATAAGCGCCAGATCGAAGCGGCCCACCGGATTGGCGCCCCCGTCGTCGAACTCCATACCGGTGCCTATTGCGATTTTCATGCCGAGGGACGGTTCGAAGAACGCGACGCCGAGCTAGCCCGGTTGAGGGAGATGGCGGGTTTTGCCCATGGCCTTGGGCTGGAGATCCATGCCGGTCACGGGCTGACCTTTGACACGGTCGAACCGATCGCGGCTTTGCCGGAGATCCGTGAGCTCAATATCGGCCATTTCCTGATCGGCGAGGCTATCTTTCAGGGTCTCGAAGGGGCGATCGGCGAAATGCGTCGGTTGATGACCGGCGCCCGGGCCGCCGCCGCCTAGACGCGCGCTACTCGCCTTGTCCTAGCGCCGAGCGCTCCATGAGAGTGAGGCGTTCCGCCGTGTGTAAAACTCACCCATAAGTCCGATCATGATCAGCCCGAGCGAGAGATAGATCGGGTATTCGATCGAGGTGTTCCGCGGAAAGTAATTGATGAAGGTGAAGCCCCTGGCCTGGTCGATCGCGTGAAAGAGGGGGTTCCACTCAAAGAAGACTAACATGGTCGGAGGCAAGGTGTTGGCGACAAACATCTTCCCCGAGGCGATCATGTTGGCCCGGGCATAGATCGTCGACCCAAGGGTAGCGACGGAGGGGAACCAGGGTTTTATCGCCAGGAACACGAGGCCCACAGCAATGCCCGAGAACCACGCCAGCATGAACATGGAGAACGCGCCTACGGGATCGTGGATTTCGATCCGGGCAATGGCAACGTGGTAAATATAGAGGATCACCAGCATGCTGATGACTTGGTTATAGAGGGCGCCGAGGGCTGCCGAGACGATCGCAACGGAGGTGTTCATTGGCAGATGCTGCATCATCGGGGAGGCCGGCCCTTCAGAACCGACCACAGCCGACATGGCTTTGGTATGCGTCATGAAGAGGAAAATCCCCGACATGATATAAAGCATGAAATCACCCCGGAGGGCCGCGCCTCGAAGCCCGAGGACCCAAAAGAATAGAACGAATGCCACCACCATGATGATCGATTGGATCATCGTCAGAAGGAGGCCGACAAACGCGTTCTCGTGCGTTTTTCTGAGGCTCCGGACGGTGTTATGAAAGATGAGCTCGGCCATTGCGAAAGCCGAACTCGTCATGCTGGCGGAGCGCCGTTCTGGCAAAAACATCGGGACCTGCCTCCGGTTTCCCGTATTTCATGGATTTCTTGCTGATCTCTTGTGGAGAGAGGATAAGGCATCTGCTGGCACAAAGATAGCCGGCGAAAGCATGACGGAGCGCGGCTGTGGACGATCGGCAAACTATTGCAAAAATGAGGAAATTGGCGATCGAAGCCGGGGCTTTGATCATGGAGGTCTACGGCCGACCCGACTTTGAAATTTCCACAAAAGACGACGCCTCTCCGGTGACAGAAGCCGACCAGCTAGCCGACCGCCATATCGGCGCTGGGCTGCGGGAGGCGTTTCCCGAGATCGCCCTCGTGACCGAAGAACAGGCCGAGAGCCACGGCGTCGTGGCCGAGGACTTTTTCATCGTCGATCCCCTCGACGGGACCAAGGAATTCATCAAGCGGGGCGGGGACTTTACGGTCAATATCGCCCTCGTCCGCGCGCGCCAGCCCGTCCTCGGAATTGTCTATGCGCCGGCCATCGGGCGGCTGTTTTATACCGATGCCGCGGGCGGTGCAGTGGAGGAAACTGGAGAGTTTGCGGCAGATGCTCCGGGCCCGACAGCACCGATCAGAGTGGCTGCGCCCGATCATGAGCGTCTCCGGGTTGTTGCCTCAAAATCCCATCGGGATGCCGCCACCGACGCCTATATTTCAAAATACGCGGTCGGTGCGTTCAAAAGCGCAGGCTCGTCGCTTAAATTCTGCCTCGTGGCGGCCGGTGAAGCCGACCTTTACCCCCGGCTTGGTCGGACCATGGAATGGGACACCGCTGCAGGTGATGCGATTCTGAGGGCCGCGGGCGGTCGGATGGTGTTTTTCGACGATTTGGCCCCTTTTCACTATGCCAAGCCAGATTTCGCCAATCCGTTCTTCATCGCGGCCGCACCTGGATTTGACCTTTTAGCCCCATGAAAACCAGTGGTTCGACCTGTCACATATTTGCCGAAAAACGCGGCCTGAGTTTCCTATTCCTCAACAATGTGCGATCATAAGCGCCGCCGGTGCCTCTTCGGCGCGGCGGGGTCGATGTTTGGCGATCCGTTGTTCCATTGGCCTCTGGTGCTGGTCTAAAAGGACCATGTTGGTGGGTAACATTATAAGAAGGCTGAGGATGCGATGAAGCGCGAGGTTACAAAAGCCGTATTTCCTGTCGCGGGCATGGGCACGCGTTTTTTGCCGGCAACAAAGTCGGTCCCCAAAGAAATCATGACGCTGGTCGACCGCCCGTTGATCCAATACGCGATCGACGAGGCGCGCGAGGCCGGGATCAAGGAGTTCATCTTCGTCACGGCCAGGGGCAAATCGGCCCTCGAAGACTATTTTGACCTGTCTCCGGATCTCGAAGCCAAGCTTGAAGCCTCTGGAAAATTTGAACTTTTAGAGACTCTTCGCTCTACAAACATGGATTCCGGTGCCATCGCCTATATCCGGCAGCAAAAGGCGATGGGCCTTGGCCATGCGGTGTGGTGCGCGCGCCGCCTCGTGGGGGATGAACCGTTCGCCGTTATCCTTCCCGATGACGTGATTGCGGCTGAAACGCCTTGTCTGAAACAGATGGTCGACGCCTATCCCGATGTGGGCGGCTGTATGGTCGCGGCGATGGAAGTGCCTCCGGAGAAAGCCTCCGCCTACGGTGTTCTTGACGTCGAAAGCGACCATGGAGCGTTGGTCAAAGCCAAGAGCATGGTCGAAAAGCCGAAACCTGGCACCGCGCCGTCGAACCTGGCTGTGATCGGACGCTATATCCTCACCCAGTCGGTGATGGACACGCTGGACGAAAAGCGCATCGGAGCGGGCGGGGAGATCCAACTGACCGATGCCATTTCGAATGAGATCGCGATTGGCAACCCCGTCCACGGGCTGCGCTTCCGCGGTCAACGGTTCGATTGCGGTTCAAAGTCGGGCTTCTTACAGGCCACCGTCGCCTTCGGGCTGGCGCGCCCCGATCTTCGGGACGAGTTCAGCACGTATCTCGATGATGTTTATGCAATGCGTAAGGCCGCCGAATAGATACCGACGCACTGAAAAAGAGACTTTGGGGTCCCGAAACGCTTCCGCATTCGGTGCCCCTTTCGGAGTACCGTGCCGAACCCTTGTCGATCATGGCGGCCTGGCGCGCCTATCGCGCGGTTTGGCATCGACGCCGCCTCCTCGTTCGCGCGCTTCGCAAATGCCTTGAACTAAAGCGCGTTGAGGTGCGTGCGAGGCGGGTGCTTGCCGACGACATCCTCGCTTTCTCCTGCGTGCGCAATGAGATCCTGCGCCTGCCGCACTTTCTCGATCACCACCGGCGACTGGGGGTCCGGCACTTCTTCATGGTCGATAACGGGTCCGAGGACGGGACGCGGGAGTACTTGGCAAAACAGCCCGATGTCTCACTTTGGACGACAAAGGCGAGCTACCGGATGTCGCGCTTTGGAATGGATTGGCTGAACTACCTTCTGGCCCGCTATGGCAGCGGCCATTGGTGCCTAACTCTCGACGCCGACGAGCTTTTTGCCCCGCCGTTTCTCGGCGCGCGGAACCTTTCGGTTCTCACCGGCTGGCTCGATGAGAAACGCCGGAAGAGCTACGGCGCGATGATGCTTGAGCTCTATCCCGACGGGCCGGTGGGTGAGGGCAGCTTTGCATCTGGGGACGATCCATTGGCAGCCTTGCCGAATTTCGATCCCGAGGGCTATTGGGCCCATGTCCAACCCCGTTGGGCGGCCCTTTGGGTCCAGGGTGGCCCCCGTGCACGAGCCTTCTTTGAGGCCAATCCGGAGCGCGCACCCACGCTGAACAAGACCCCATTCGTCCGCTGGCACTGGCGTTATGCCTATGTCAACTCAACCCACATTCTCCTTCCGCGGCGGCTCAACGACCGGTGGGAGGATGGCCACGCCCTGATCCTACACACTAAGTTCTTGCCCGACGCGCCGGAACGGGCCGCCCGCGAAAAAGACCGGGGCGAACATTTCGCGATCTCCGAGAAATACGCAGAATATTACGACGCCCTTGCCGATGGCCCGAGCCTCCGCCATGGCGGCTCCACCCGGTTTGAAGGCTGGGAGCAAGCCGAAGAGCTGGGATTGATGTCGCGTGGGTCGTGGGGCGGATAGCGCGATTTACAATATATTGAGTGTTTCGTACTCTAGACCCCATTAGCTTGGCGACGGGTTTTCCAGAATGACCCGCGCCGGGCTAAGGGCAGTATGAGGCGGGCACACTTTGGGCGTTTTGCAATCCTACCGGTTGCGCCTGCGCCGCAAACGTTGGCGGTTGAGGGCCTTTCGGAAACGGCGTGAACTTCACCTTGTTGTGGACCGGTCGATGGACGCTGGCCCCCAGGCGGCCTTCGTATTCGCGACATTCCGGAACGAGGCCCCAAGACTTCCGTATTTTATAAATTATTACAGGCGCTTGGGCGTTGGCCATTTTGTTTTGGTAGATAACGGATCTGAGGATGGCGGGGCGGAGTTTCTCGCCGACCAACCCGATGTGACGCTCTGGCGGACCGAGGCGGGCTATGGCCAATCGCGCTACGGGGTCGATTGGCTCAACTGGCTTCGGTCGCGCTATGGCCATAACCGCTGGTGCCTGACGGTCGATTGCGACGAGTTCCTGGTTTACCCCTTTTGCGACACGCGCCCGATCCGTGCGCTCACCGATTGGCTCGACGCCTCAGCGATCCGGAGTTTTGGCACTCTGACCCTCGATCTTTACCCGCGCGGACCCAGCGACGAACTGCGTTCGGGGCAGAACCCGTTCGAGATCGCCCAATGGTTCGACACCGGCAATTACCAGATCACCAAAAACGCAGCCTACGGCAATCTCTGGATCCAGGGCGGCGCCCGGGCCCGGACGTTCTTTGCAAACACGCCCGCCGAGGCGCCCGCACTCAACAAGATTCCCCTGGTCAAATGGCACCGGCGCTATGTCTATGCCAGTTCCACCCACATGCTGCTGCCTCGGGGTCTCAACCGGGTCTATGAAGAATGGGGCGGTGAGAAAACGTCCGGTTGCCTTCTCCACGCAAAGTTCGTTGAGACCCAGGCCGTGCGCGCCGAGGAGGAGGTCGGCCGGCAGGAGCATTACAAAGAAGCGCGGGAATATCGGGCCTATATGACGCCCGGGGCGCTTTGGTGCGATTGGTCTGAGAAATATCTCAATTGGCGCCAACTTGAGATGCTGGGGCTCATGTCGACGGGGAATTGGGCGTGACAGTCCGGGTGGGCGTTCTGATGCTCGTCCACGAGGCGCTCGACCGGGCCCGGCAAGTGGCACGCCATTGGTACAGGCAAGGCTGCCCCATCGTCATCCACGCCGACAGCCGAGTTCCTGCGGCGGATTTTGAAGATCTAAAGACGAGCCTTGGTGATCTGGCCGATATCCACTTCGTGGACCGACGGCGCTGCGATTGGGGGACATGGTCGCTCGTGGATGCGACCCAAGCCGCAGTGGAAACGCTGCTCGACGCCTATCCCGACGTCACCCATGCCTACCTTGCTTCTGGGGCGTGCCTGCCGCTTCGCCCTGTCGCCGATCTCAACCGCTATCTCGCAATTCACCCAGGCGTGGATTTTATCGAAAGCGTTGCCATCGAAGATGTGCCTTGGGCCAAGGGCGGGCTCGACGAAGAGCGGTTTCGCTTTGGCTTTCCCTTCGCGTGGAAACGGTCGCGGCGGCTTTTTGACGTTTGGGTGAAGCTCCAGCGGGCCGTTGGACGCCACCGCGCCTGTCCCGAAGGCCTGAGGCCCCATCTCGGATCCCAATGGTGGTGCCTGACGCGCGAAACCCTCGAGACGATCAGGTCCGATCCTGAGCGGCCGGCCCTAGAGCGTTATTTTCGGAGAGTTTGGATCCCCGACGAGAGCTACT
Source organism: Pseudomonadota bacterium (assembly GCA_039198225.1). Lineage (GTDB taxonomy): Bacteria > Pseudomonadota > Alphaproteobacteria > Rhodobacterales > Rhodobacteraceae > JASJAR01. The sequence continues at coordinate 22,933 of JBCCTQ010000029.1, read as the reverse complement.
ACCAGACGATGGTCCGCTATTATGGCCGCGCGGTCCAAAGCCAGTCACTGACCCTCTCGAAGTTCGACCACCAGGGCAAACCGCACATATTCTACGACGACCATCTGGAGATGCTCGAGCGTTCAAACGGATTCGTGGCGAGGAAGATTTGGCCGGATGCCTCTGGCCTCTACGACAGGTTTCTCCGCCGACCGCGCCCTGAAAGCCCCGAGTGGCCCCAGCCAAAGCGTATCGATCGGGCTTTTGCCCGTTCCCTCGACCGGCGGATCCGGGGCCGGGATGGGCTCTACTCCGCCTTTCGCTTCCCCCATCCGACCCGTGGTATCGGGCTCACCGCGGCGGGCTATGCGGCGTTCGAAGGGTTCGACGATGTGTTCGAAGCTTTCCCCGATTGGGCCGAAAAGGCGATGCGGCTTCGGATGCACGGCCATCTCTTCGGGCCAGACCGGGTGGAATTTGCCGGCGGGCAAAGCTCCTTCGCAGGTGGGCTTTCCGACAATGCAAAACTCCGCGACTACAATGCGGAGGCGTTTCTGACTTCACTCATTTGGAACACGAGGGGGGAAACCCAGGGATTTCTCTATGGGCCGCGTGACACGCCAGAGATCGGCGAATTCCTCGCCGGTGACCAGAATGCACGCATCTATGCTGTCAGTGGCGCCTGGGCTGCGCGGCTCTTCCGTTCAGGCCTCGGTGCGCAAAGCGTCCGGAAGGAAGCAGCCCTTCTCCAAAAGCAAGAAGCGGCCCATCTCAGCCGTCTCCGCTGGGCCGAAACCCGGGCGAGGGTGCGGATCTGGACCTTGGCGGAATTCCTCGACCAGCCCTCCGAGGTCCTACAGACGCTGATCGAAGAGAACGGCCCCACCGTTGACCGGCCCATGGTGAATGCGCCGCTCATGCACGATCTGACCGGGCTGGCTGGCTTCCTCCAAGACCTAAAGAATCTCGGCATGAACCCCCATCTCGCGGGCGATGTGGCAGAAATTGCCGGGCAGGACATTCCGAAGGCCGCCCCCCGGATCGTTCTCTAGGTGGGCCGGTTCGACTATTTTGTCGTCTTGGCGGGGATGCGCACCGGTTCGAACCTTCTCGAAGAGCACCTCAATGCCGTCGAGGACATCCAGTGTCACGGCGAACTCTTCAATCCGCATTTCGTGGGCCATCCGAAGCAGGATACGTTCGAGGGTGTGAGCATCGCGCGGCGCGATAAGGATCCCCTGGCGCTTCTTCCGCGGCTCTCTGCGTCAAAGGACAGCCTCGGCGGGTTTCGCCTGTTTGAAGACCATGACCAACGGGTCGTTACCCATTGCTTGGCCGATCCGCGCTGCGCCAAGATCGTTCTTCGGCGGAACCCGGTAGAGAGCTTTGTCTCGCTGCAGATTGCCAAAAGCACCGGGCAATGGTGGCTGGGCGATGTCACGGCACGGAAAGCCGCCAAGGCCCATTTCGACAAGGCCGAATTCGAAGATTTCCTGGCGGATCGGCAGGGGTTCTACGGGCGCATCAACCACGCGCTCCAGACCGGTGGACAGACCGCCTTCTACCTCGACTATACCGATTTAGCGGCTCCGGGTGTGATTGCTGGACTTGCTAGGTTTCTCGGCGCAAAAGGCACGCCGGATCCTGCAAAGATCCGCGCCCGGGTGCAAAACCCGGCATCTCTCTCCGAGAAAGTCGCCAATTACGACGAGATGGTCGCGGCCTTGGATGGGCTCGACCATTTCGATCTCGGCCGGATCCCGAATTTCGAACCGGCTCGGGGGCCGGGCCTGCCGGGTTTTCTGGTGTCCGACCCTTTGGGCGTCATGTTCATGCCGCTCCGCGGCGGGGCGAACGAGCCGATCCGCCATTGGATGGGAGCAGCGGGCGGGCAAGCGCCGGAGGATGGGCTAAAGGGCCGCTACCTCCGCCGCTGGAAGCGCCAACGTCCAGGCCATCGGAGCTTTACATGTGTCACCCATCCCCTCCGCCGCGCCCATGACGCGTTTGAGAAACGCATCCTTGCGACGGGCGAAGGCGCCTACCTGGAAATCCGAGCTGCGCTCCGAGCCCGCTACGGTTTGCCTATCCCCGAAGATGCCCCGGACAGCGCTTGGACCGATGCCGATCACGGTCGGGCCTTCGTCGCCTTTCTAGACTTCCTTAAGGGCAATCTCAGTGGCCAGACCACGCTGCGAGTGGACCCCGATTGGGCAAGCCAGGCGGGACTTCTTCAAAGTCTCGCTGCAGTTATGGTGCCCGACCGGGTGTTCCGCGACGCTGAGCTTTCTAAGGAACTTCCAACGCTTTTGCCCGACCCAACAAAGGCACCGGCTTTGGAAGAGCCGGACCCGGGGCGCCTCGCCGCCATATACGACAAGTCGCTCGAAACCGCCGCCCGGGCGGCCTATCCCAAGGATTACATGATGTTCGGCTTTGGCTCCTGGGCTTAAGCCGCCTGCGAGCGTTTGGCCTCGGTCAGCATGGCGTGGAGTGCCACAGGGTCGCTATTGGCCCTAAGCTTGGTGCAAAGGTCAGCCTCGCGCATCGTGCGGGAGACCAGGGCCAGGGCCTTCAGGTGCTCGACCCCTGCGCCGGCCGGGGCCAGGAGTGCAAAGATGAGATCGACCGGTTTCCGGTCTGCCGCGTCGAAATCGAACGCTTTGCTGCAGCGGATAAAGAACCCGGTTACGGTTTCGAGACCGTTGAGCCGGGCATGGGGCAGGGCAATCCCACCGCCGACGCCAGTGGGGCCGAGGCTTTCCCGGTCAAGCAGCGCTTCGACCACCGCCGAGGCGGGCACGTCCACCTGCGCAGCCGCCATATCTCCCAATTCGTGAAAGAGGCGCTTTTTCGAGGTGAAACTCGGCGCCGCCTTGACCGCCTCGGGTCGCAGAATCGCGTTCATATCCATGGGCAGAGGTCCCCCCTCAGCAGACAAACAGAGTTAGCTCGGGTCGATCCAACCGATATTTCCATCGTCACGCCGATATACGACATTGACGCCGTTGTCCTGCTTTTCGTTGCGAAACACCAAAACCGGGGCGCCAGCGAGCTCCATTTGCATAACCGCTTCACCAACCGAGAGCGTCGGGATTTTTGTCTCCATTTCCGCAATGATCATGGGCTGGAGGCTTTCGGGTTCTTGGGCTTCGTCTGCCCCATCTTCCCGGCCAGCAATCACGTAACTCGGCGCGCCGAGCACTTCGACGGGCTGGGCGCGCTCTTTGTGGTGGTCCTTCAGGCGACGTTTGTAGCGTCGAAGCTGCTTATCGAGCTTGTCGCAGCATTTGTCGAAGGCGGCATAGATTTCGCTGCCCATCCCACGCGCCGTGGCTGTGAGCCCGGTCGAGAGATGGATGGTGGCCTCAGCGGCGAAAGAATGGCCATCGCGGGAGAAAACCACATGGGCGTCGGTGGGACGGCCGGCATATTTCTCAAGGACCGCCCCCAATGTGCTTTCCACATGGGTCCGGAGCGCCGCGCCGATGTCGATCTGATGTCCGCTGATCTGATATCTCAAAGGCGCTCTCCCAATGCCCGCCAGCCCAAGGCCGAACCGGTTTGCTCATTTTGCGATGATTTAGAGGGCCAGCGGCGCCTTTGCGCGGCGCCGTCTCGGACATTCGTCAACATGGTCCTGAGGATGTAGCGAGGCTCCTCCATTGGGTCCAGTAGTCCTGATTGCGCGCCGGAGAGTCAACGCCGGAGCATGCGGTAGATCGCGCCTCGCCTGTCAGGTCATCCGGAAGGATTGGCCGAGATAGACCCGGCGCACATCTTCGTTGGCCACAACCTCTTCGCTGGTGCCGCTCATCAGGATCCGACCGCCATGGAGGATGTAGGCCCGGTCAACCACATCGAGGGTTTCGCGGACATTGTGGTCGGTAATCAAAACGCCGATCCCCCGGGTTTTGAGGTCGGCTACGAGATGGCGGATCTCTTCGACCGCAATCGGATCAACCCCGGCGAAGGGCTCGTCGAGGAGCACATAGCGGGGATTGGCCGCAAGGCAGCGAGCAATCTCGACCCGGCGCCTTTCGCCGCCCGAAAGCGCCACTGAGGGTGACTGGCGGATATGGGCGATCGAGAATTCGTTAAGAAGTTGCTCGAGCCGGGCTTGGCGCTGTTCCTTGTCAGGAACGGCGATCTCGAGGATCGCGCGGATATTGTCTTCGGCGTTGAGGCCGCGAAAAATCGATGCTTCCTGGGGAAGATAACCGATGCCCAGCTTGGCACGGCGATGCATGGGAAGCCGTGTGGCGTCGTGGCCGTCAATCAGGATTTGGCCGCCATCGGTGTTGACGAGCCCCGCGATGGAATAAAAGCAAGTTGTTTTCCCGCAGCCGTTGGGCCCGAGAAGTGCCACGACTTCACCCCGATGGAGTTCGAGGCTCACATCCTCGATGACCTTTTTCTTGCGATAGGCTTTCCGAAGCTGGCGGACCGCGAGCCCCCCGGCCTTTGCTTCTGCGCTGAGGTCGCGGGGCGACATCACTCGGCGCCGGTCTGGAACACAGTGCGGACCCGACCTTCCATGCGACCTGTGCCGGAGTTGAGGTCAACGAAAAGCTGATCGCCCGCCACCGCATTGCCGCCTTGGGTTAGAAGGACGTCGCCGCTGAGAACGAGCGAGCCGTCTTCCACGGCGTAGACCGCTTCTTTTGCCTCTGCCGCATCGCTGCCATTGACGAAAGTGACCCCACCGGACGCCGAAACACGGCCAATCGAGGGTGTTTGGTTGCCATTTTCGTCGGTTGCGTATTCCACCCGAATGAACCCGGCCGCGAGGCGAAGATCCCCTTGGGCGACGACCACATTGCCTTCAAAGACCGCCGCCCCGTCATTGGGGTCAACCGAGAGCTCATCGGCGGAGACCTCAATGGGTGCGGAATTGTCGAAGGCAAGCCCTCCGAGGGCGACGTTTGACCCCTGGGCGAGTGCGAGGCCCGGCAGGACAATAAAAAGCGCGACTGTAATCCACCGGAGGGCAGGCATTCTAAACCTCATGGCATATTGACCGATATAGCAACGGGTTGCCGCCAGTTAAACGCAACAGATGGTGTGGTTATGGGCCAAGGTCCAGGTCTGGCCGATGTACTAGTGGGAAAAGATGTCGGTGTCCGGCCAACCGGCGAGGTCGAGCTTGGCGCGGGTCGGCAGGTAGCCAAAGCTCGCCGATGCGAGGTCAAGCCGGCCTTCCCGTTCGAGCCGGCGGTCCAGTTCCGCTCGGATTTGGTGGAGATAAAGCACATCTGAGGCGGCATATTCCTTTTGGGCTTCGGTTAAGGTCTCTGCTCCCCAATCGCTCGATTGCTGTTGTTTTGAAATATCAATGCCGAGAAGCTCGTCGCAGAGATATTTCAGACCATGCCGATCGGTATAGGTGCGCACGAGTTTAGACGCGATCTTCGTGCAATAGACCGGCCCAGTGAGAACACCGAACCGATGCAGAAGAACGGCAATGTCAAACCGGCCAAAATGGAATAATTTCAGTATCTTGGGTTCGGTTAACAGGCGCGAGAGGTTGGGTGCCTCGTGGTCGCCTTGGCGGATCTGGACGAGATGGGCATTGCCATCTCCGCCTGAAAGCTGAACGAGGCAGAGCCGGTCGCGGTGGGGGTAAAGCCCCATTGTCTCGCAATCGATAGCCACGGACTGGCCGAAGTCGAGATCTTCTGGCAGGTCGTCTTGATAGAGTGTAATGGTCATGGCGGCTCCGTGGGATCGATTTCAGCCGTGGCCTAGGGCATAGTCTAAAATGCCGCAAGTTCAGGCTTCAGCGGATCGGTGCCGAAACCGCTTGCAATAACCAATTTCTTAACACCCCAGCGTTATGCTCTGACACATTACACGACAATTGCGTGACGTCGGGGTTAGGAATGGCATTCTCAGCGACTCTCGTGGGTTCGGCGATCTCTTTTGCCGCCTACGTGGTACTTACGGTGACGACCCAAGTTCCCTTGGCGCAGACCTTTGGGATCAGTTTGATGGCGGGCCAATTCGTCTTTGCGGCGTTGATCGTGAAAGGCATGGTTTGTCGCGCCCTGCAGCAAACCGGCAGGAGCGGGCGGGGCCCGGAGGCAAGGCAGCCACCGAGGGCCTTTCTCTAAGCGTACGGCCTTCGTAGGATGTGCAGGCGCATTTCTCTATGCGCCGGTGCAGACCATTCGGTGTGATCAGCCTTGGTGTCGTGGGATCGTTTCGCGATCCAAGGCTTGCGAGACGGGCTTTAATCCCCCATAATCAATTCGCTAGCACCGGGCTGTATTCCGGGATTGCCGAGCTGGCACGTGTGTTTTGGGTGGTGTGGCCGATGAAATCAGTTTTCGTTGCAACCTTCGTTTTGGCATTGGCAGGCGCGTCGGCGCTCCATGCCCAGTCACTCAATGAGTGGTTCGACCGCGCAGAAGCACTCCGCGCCGGGTCCGCCACGCCAGAAGATCTCGCTCGAGCGCGAGACATTCATTATGACCTCCTTGATCAGGGGTACGGGCGTTCCCTTGCGCCCTATGCCGAGATCCTTCTCGCGGAAGGCAAACCCGGCCAGGCGCTCGGCGTCTTTCAGGCGGCCGCGGATGCCGGCAATGTCTTTGCAGAGACCCGTCTGGCCGTGAGCCATCTCGACGGTTCGTTTGGGGACCTTTCCGACCCTGAGCTCGGTCTTTCCATGCTTGAAACCCTGGCGGAGGATCCGGCAAACGTCCGTGCGGTCTTGGCCTTGTCGAGGGCTTTGGCCACCGGTGCAGGGGGCCAGCCCGCCAAGCCTGCGGCAGCCCTCGCGCTTCTTGAGCGGTTGCCGGAGGACGGCGCGGCCCTTGCGCGAAAGGGCGATCTCTACCTCAGCGGTGCCCTTGGAACGGTCGACGGTGCCCAAGCGGTTCTGGCCTATGAGGCTGCCATCGCTGCTGGACGGCCCGGCGTCCTTCGGCCCCTGGCCCGGGCGCAGGTGGCCGCCGGGCAGTATGAAGCGGCCCTGGCCACGGCCGACCAGGCATTGGCGGAGGGCGATCTTCAAATCCTCCGCGAACGGATCCGCTGGCACCGGGACGGCCAATTGGGCGCAGCGTCCGATCCTGTGGCTGGGCTCGCCGATGTGGCGCGGCTCGAAGGGGCTGGCCTTTTGGCCGAGGGGGAAGGTGCCGATATCCGCCTCGCTTTGGCCCGCGCACTTCAATCGGAGGGCCGGTTCGCAGAGGCGCTGGGTGCTCTCGACCCGGACCACCCGCCGAGCGTTGTCCAGCGCGTTTGGTGGCATCGAGACGGCGGGCTCGGCTCCTTGTCGGACCCGCGCCAGGCCCTGGCTGCCCTGGACCAATTGCCGCTCGACGTTGCCGAAGAGACCTTTGATGTCCCCTCGCTCCGGGTTTCTGTGGCGGCCTCCCTGCTCGACGACGGCGATCCCGCCAGCGCCCTAGCCGCCATCGAACGGCTTGTGGCCATGGAGGATCCTCTAGCCCGGTACCGGCTGGCCCGCTGGCACATCAACGGGGCGTTGGGAGAGGCGAGCGCACCGGAATTCGGCCGCGAATTGATGCGGGGGCTCCTTGCAGAAGGCGACGTGGCCGCGACCACCTACGCGTCTTACCAATTGGAAACCGGGGCGCTCGGCGCGCTTGATGCCGAAGCGATTGCCGTGGTTCTTGAACGCGCCGCCGTGGCCGGCGACGGCGCTGCAACTCGCGCCCTCGCCCGCGCTTATCGCACCCACGATTTCACTGACGGAAAGGCCCGCCATGCCGCTGTCTTGGCTAGGTACGGTGATGCGATCGGCCCCGATAGCCGCGTGATAGAAGAGGTCTATGCGGCCTATGACGAAAGAGATCATCGTGGGTCGCGGAACCAGGCTGCCGAGATCCTCGCCGCGGCATCTGGCGACGGTTTCGTTGATGGTATGATGCAGCTCCGTTCCCTCGAACGGACATCTTACCTCTATGTGCTCCAACGCGAGATGGCGGCACTCGGTCTCTACCGCGGACGGATCAACGGGCTTCTGACCAACACAACAATCCAAGCTCTACTTGATCTCTGCCGCGCCGAAGGGTTTTCGGAAACCTGCGCCGAAGGCCCGATCAGCATACCGTCGAGCCAGGCCATCGTCGAAGCGATTGCACTTCGCCGCGCCCGGGGAAGCTAAGCTATTTGAGCCGCGTCGGCATGGATCCAAGATCCACCGGGCTCCCGCCAAGGGTCCGGCGTTTCGCACTCTGATACCCGGCCGGGCTTAGCTTTTGGGCGGCTTGCTTGAGCGTCACCGTGAGCATGGCGAGAAAGAGGCTCCGGCGATAGCCAGGGAGATGGCCCCTTAGAAATTTTAGGCTCTCCCGTTTGCTCGCCAGCATTTTTTCATTGCCGAAGCGCATCGTGATGCTGTCGGCGTGGATTCGATGGCCGGCCATGACCTCGTCGACATAACCGAAATTCCCGGACGTCGCCCCGGCCATCACGTTGAAGATCCAATCGGCCGAGATGGCCGGCGTGGTCCGGTACCAGTCGGGCACTTGCCGAGCGGCCGAAGTGCGCACGACCGTGGCGATCTTTTCCGCGCAATTCGAAACGATGAGCCTTCCCAAGGGCAGGACACTGTCGCCCCGCGTGGGCCGCGGCGAAAGGATGGTTTCGCCCCCCTCCACCAAATGGGCTGTCCGGTGGGCGGCCAGGGCGCATTCGGGATGGGCGTCAAGAAAATCCACCATCCGCTGCAGCTTGTGGCGCGCGCTCCAGCAATCGTCGCCGTCGAGAAAGGCGATGTACTCACCCTGTGCCGCATCGATCGTTGACATCACATTGGTGAGGCCGCGGTCGCCCGGGTTCGTCTTGTGGAGCAAGAGCTTGATCCGGCCAGGATTGTCATCGGCCATGCGGCGAAGGATGTCGCGCGTTCCATCGGTTGAGGCATCGTCGCCGATGATGATCTCAACGTCGAAATCGGTCTCTTGGTCGAGGACGCTTTGCACCGCCTCTTCGACAAAACTTTCCTGTTCATAGGTGACGATTGAGACGCTGACTTTCATGGTGCTTCCGCGCCCCGGCTTTCCTTGACCGTGGTCAATCCGATGAGGGCCAAGACCAACTGCGTGCTGAAAATAAGCACCATGCTCCAACCCGCGCCGACGAGGCCATATTCGCCGATGAGGAAATGGCAGGCGAGAACAGCAACGACCGCGACGATCCCGTTCTGCCAGGTAAACCACCAAAATTGCTGGGCCGCGATCAGGCCAAAGCCGAGCGTATTGGCAATGACCCGGAGAAAACCCGCTACAGCCACCAGGACCAGAAGGGGGCCGTATTCGGCGAAACTGTCATTGTAGATGAAGGCGAGGATGTCGCCGCCGAACCGGTGGCACACATAGATCGCCGGCAACCCCAAGAACACCAACCCGCCGACCAATTGGGCGAGGCGGAGGAAAACAGTGCCCCGCTCGCCGGCCACATGGTGGCGCGCGAGGCGGACGCTGATGGCCAAAAGCATCGAGTTGATCAGCCGGTCCGGCGCCATTGCCATGGCCAGGATCGGCCCGAATATACCCAGAGCCGCCACGCCAAGCTCCGCCCCAACCCAAAGGCGCGGCACGTAGAGCCCAACCATAATGAGTGCTGCACCAAAGCCCATCGGCATGGCTAGCCAGGCCAGGCGGGTGAGCTTCGGGACGTTCCAATTTCGGGCCGGAGCCTCTTCGGCACGGGCCCGCGCAACTTTGCGGCTGAGCGGCAGATCGTAAAACAAAAGCACCGCGAGGACGGCCACCAATTGACCGGTGACGGCGATGATAAGATCTCCAGTGAGGTAATAGCCCAGCGCCAGCGCCAGCAGCGCTAAGGGACCAGAGATACAAAGGGAAATCCCCACATAGTCAAGCCGTTCAACCAGAAGAAACCGGGCATGGAGGATATCGGTGATCATCTCCACCACGCGGACCACCGCGTAGATGCCGAGGACGGTCAATATGGCGCCAGTATCGGCCTGGGAGTAGCTGACCGCGACCATCGCGGCCATGGCAATGCCGCCGAAGACCAGGCGCAGCCGGAAATAGTCCGAACTGTCGTAGTCTTCTTCCACATCCGAAGAGCGGATTTCCCGGAGCCCGATTTTGAGAACTTCCGAGATCGGGATGCAGATCGCTTGGGCGAGCGCGTAGATACCGACGGTTTCGGCGCCCGCCAGTTTGGCCAGAACGATCAGCGCACCCCAGATCGACAGCGCCGAAATGAGCCGTCCCATGAACAGGGATGACGCGTTGAACGCGACAGAACGGCGTTCGATTTCGGGTGTCGAAACGTCCGTCATTCGGCCGCGTGCTCGGTCGGAATGGGGGCGCGGTAGGCCGGGAAGAACGTGTCGGATTGGGGGCCGGGCCGGGCCGCACAAAGGGTGTCGTACGCCTCAGCGTCGAGGATCCAGCGGCCGAGGGCGAAGTCGTGCCGGTCGGGCGAGAACCGCGACTTGAAGCTAAAAAGACTGTCTTCATGGCCGCCACGGCCCGCGCCGAGATGAAGACGGGTCGCCCCGAGCCTGGCGGCGAGGTCGGCGGTCCGATCGATCAGCACTTTGAGCGGTGAATAGGCGTTGAATGCCGGGTTCGTGCCGGTGAGATGGGCCGCTGCGAAGGGTCTGTTCACAGTGAAAATCATCGCACCTGCAACCTCGCCGTCTACCCGGGCCACCGCAAGATGCGCAATGCCGGTTAGTGCTGTTTTGAGGCGCTCAAAATAGGCATCAGAGAAGAGATAGGCGTCCGAAGCGGCGTTCTTGGCCATCGTCGCCCGGTATTGCTCGACGAAGTCCGGAAAGGCATCCCAATCCCGGTCGAGGGTCACTTCGAGGCCGAGGCGCTCGGCCTTTTTGACGTCCTGGCGCAGGGGCTGGGGGTAAAGGGCCCGGCGCGTGGTCTCGTCGTGGCTGAGATCGAGGGAAACGGAGCGGCCAATGGTCATGAGCTCTCCGCCCGGCGGCACGCGGTCGCCGGCAAAACCGCTGGCGAGAGCCGCATTGTCCAAAAGCGGATGGAGCCGGGTAAAGAGAGCGGCGAGCTTTTGATCTTTCCAAGCCGCTCGGACAGCATTCCAGGCCACATTGCGAAAATCGGGATCTTCTAGGCCTTGTCCCACTGGCCCGCTATAGCCGTAAACCGACGTGGCATCCGAGTAGCCGTTGCCCGCGTCGCGCAGAAGGTAGGGCCAGGCCAAAAACCGGTCGCCGTCCTCATAAAGCGCGAGCCAGGCTTCGCCCTCGCCTTCTGCCTCGGCAAAGGCGTGGTAGGCGGCCAAGTGATAAAAGTCATGGTCGGCGCGCCCCACCCAGGCGTCCCAATCCCGAGCGGTTGGCCGGATCAGCCGTGCGCGGTCCATCCCGTCACCGATCCCCGGGCCAAAGCTCCGGGAAGACGTCCGGGTCGCGGTAATCCGGATGTCCTGCGGCATCTTCCCGGGCGAGCCGGTCATGGGGAAGGACGACGAGTGTTCCATCGGGGGTGCGGAACTCTTGGTAGGAGTTCGCGTCGTCCTGCATGTGGAGCGCGACCGCACAGCGCGGCGCCAGCGACACATTGGGCATCGACCCATGGAGCGCGCGCATGTGATGAAAGCTCATCTGGCCCTTCTTCATGTTGACCGGATGAATCAAATCGCCGCCGACCTTTCGCCCGATCCGGGATTCGAGGGAATTGAAATCGGTGTCATTAAAGCCCCGCACATGGTCGGATTCGTCCCAACGATGGCTCCCGGCCACGACACAAAGCGTGCCGTTCTCTTCACTGACGTCATGGAGCGGGATCCAGGCTGTCAGCATCGCATTCGATGTGCAGGTAGACCAATAGGACCCGTCCGTATGCCAACCAACCACAGTTTTTGAGGCATCTTCGCCGGCCGCCGGGGGTTTGACGACCAGTTGGTCATCAAAGAGGCGCACCGCCCGTGACCGGGCCAAACGTGCTGCGATGGCGCCGATTGCTGGGAACCGAACCAATTCGCGGACCACATCATTTTGGAGCGAGACGAACTCGTTGTTGCGCACGACCGCCGCATCACCGTCCTGCCAGTCGGAAAACCGGGCCGCGGCCTTCAACTCTCGGTCACGATGGCCCGCCTGGTGGCGTTCGATAATGCCCGCCACCGCGTCGAGAAGCTCATGCGGGATCACTTGAGGGGCGATGAAATAGCCGTTTTCCTCATAGGAGACGATGTCGGCTTCGCTCGGCAAAAGATCCGGTGTGAGGTTTGTTTGCAGGTTCATGGTGTCACACTCCTTCGAGCGGTGAGAGAAAGCGATAAAGAAAGCCGGGCAGCCGTGGGTCGTCGCAGTCGCTGAGGGCCTCTCGGACCGAGGCCGACAATCGGACCATCGTCGCGATTTTCTCGGCGATGAGCCGCGCTTCGTCCGGCGTTACGTCAAGTCCAGTGGGCAGAATGAACACTCGTTCGGCGAGGGCTTCGGTTGCGGGCAAGGACTGACCCGCGTCGGGGAAGAGGTCGCGGTAGGGTTCCATCCGGTGACAGCCTGGGTGGAAATAACGCCGCGCCAACACGTTCTCGAGCCGAAGGGCGGCCACCAATTCGTCACGGGTGAGCCCGGCTTTAGCACTGTCGAGCTCGGCCACGACATATTGGAAATTGTGCTTTGTTCCGGGATCTGGGGTGAGGATCCTGAGCCCCGGCACATTCTCAAGCCCTTCGGCATAGGCCAGAAGGTTGTCGCGGTTACGGCCGAAGATCTGGTCGAGTGCATCAAGCGAGGTCAGCCCCATGGCCGCTTCGACCTCGTTCATTTTGGCGTTGGTCCCAAGGTGGATGACATTGTCTTCGCCGGAGAAGCCAAAGTTCACCATCAAACGGAGCCTCTCGGCTAGATCGTCATCATCCGTAAGAAGCGCGCCACCTTCCATGGCCTGGATGCATTTTGTGGCGTGGAAGCTCACAACTTCTAAGTCGCACAACTGTTTCCGCCCGCCCAATTCCCTGGCGCATCCAAATGCATGGGCAGAATCGTAGATCAGCGCGATCTCATGGCGGTCAGCAATCTCACGGAGCGCTCGTTCTCCGGAATAATCGCCCCAAAGTGCGACGCCCATAATGGCGGAGGTCTCAGGTGTTATGGCCGCCTCGACCTTTTCCGGATCAAGCGTATGGGTGTCTGGGTCGACGTCGCAAAACACTGGACGAAGTCCAACGCGCCAAAGCGCGTGGACTGTAGCAATGAATGTAAACGACGGGACAATAACGTCGCCCCGGAGAGCCAGGGCCGTTGCTGATAATTCGAGTGCGATGGTGCCATTACACATCGCTACGCAATTCCGAACATTCATTTCTGCCGCAACGCGCGTTTCGAATTCGGAAACCATCGGGCCGCCATTCGTTAATTGTTTACTGTCAAGAATACGATCAACGCGGGACAGAAACGCTTCCTTGCTGGCAATATTCGGACGACCAACGACAATTGGCCTTTCGAAGCCAGGCCGAGCCCCCAAAACGGCAATCCGACTATTCGATGCATTGTCCGCAATCGCAATCGACTGCGAAACTTCAGATCCCAATGGGGAATCCACTCGAGCTGATAGATTTGGCTTGTTAATACTCACGACCCGCACACCCAGATCCGCACAAAACAATGCGGCTACCCATCTTGTGACTAATCCATTTCAGAATGGAACCAAAGGGTAAATAACGTCACGCAGGTACCGTTTCCGAATTCAGTCGAGCACTTGGTTTCGGATTGTTTCTATTTCGTAAACTAAGTGGTTCTTTGCCGGATCCAATTCGGGGCTATGGCCGAGATTGCTTAGTTGTTATAGGAGGATGGGGTATCAGTAGCTGTGCGCATTACCAGTGGGTGGGGTGTTGAAAAAAATCGATGAGATGGCCCTCGATGGCCAACGGGACAATGTTCTTGGCCCGTCATTTTCCTATCGCGCACGCCGTGCACGGGGAAATGGCCGCGACTCGTTTTATCAGCGTTTTGGAAAGCGCCTCTTCGATCTAACCTTCGCCGTGCTTACTCTTCCCCTCGTTCTTCCAACTCTCGTCGTTTTGTACTTCTTCGTGCGCCGGGATGGGGGACCGTTCTTTTATTCCCAACCTCGCGTGGGTCGGGATGGAGAGATGTTCAATTGCGTCAAAGTGCGCAGCATGGTTGTGAATGCTGAAGATCTCCTCGAGGGAATGTTTGAGTGCGATGAGGCGCTCCGTCGAGAATGGGACGAGCATTATAAACTCGACGGCGATCCCAGGATTACAAAGACCGGCCAGCTTCTGCGAAAAACCAGCATCGATGAGTTGCCGCAGATCTTCAACGTTCTAAGGGGCGAAATGAGTGTGGTCGGACCCCGACCGATCACTCCCATGGAGCTCGAACGCTACGGCGACGCGGCTAAGGATTATGTTGCAGTAAGACCGGGGATAACCGGCCTTTGGCAGATAACCGGACGCCGTGAGGCCGATTTCGAGAACCGTGCCATCCTTGATACCAAGTACGCGTCCAAAGTGTCTTTCTGGCGCGACCTCTACATCGTTCTGGCCACCGTGCCGGAGGTGATCTTGGCCCGAGGCCGATAATGCCGCCCTGTGATTGTCAACTAGTGAAAGCGTGTGAGTACATATGGAACCGACTTGGAACACTGAAAAACTTAGGCTCCGCCATATGATGTGGCAGGGGCGGCTTCATGCACCGATCGTGATCATTTGCACGGCGCTCGGTGTTCTCGCGGGATTTTTGTATCTGGTGTTGGCGCCGGTCATGTACACGGCCCAAACGACGATGGTGCTCGAAAGCAAAACGAGCCAATTCGGCGACGTGGAAACACTTTTTCTCGACATGGATACCCACGCGCGGCTCATCCAATCGGACGCGGTGATCGCGAAGGTTGTTGCCCAACTCGACCTTCAGGATGAATTCGCCCTTCAGCAAGGTGCAATCACCCGGGGCGTGAACCAGGTGCGCGCGAGCCTCTCGCGGCCGCTTTACGGCACCCAAGCCGTTGGAGACAATGCGGCGCCGGAAAGCGTTCGGGCGTTTTCCGTTGTCCCGAAGGTGCGCAGCAGCCTTGACGCAATACGTTTAGGCGAAACGCGGCTTTTGAGTCTTGCGTTCACCTCGGACGACCCGGAATTGTCGGCCCGCATCGTGAACGGCTTTGCGGAAGCCTATGTCGATCATCTCGCCTCGTTACGCGACCGGACAAGCGCGCTCGAAGCCAAAGTGAACTTTCCGGCAACCGGCGAGAGCTCCGATTTGTCGATCACCGCCGGGGACGACACAGTGCCGTTGATCCCGTCGGACACAGCAGGGATCCTCGATGATCTTCGGATCGTGTCTTGGGCAACGGTGCCAGCTGTCCATTCTTCGCCCAACATGGGGGCGGTTCTGGCGGTTTGCACAATCCTCGGCCTCGTTATCGGGATCGGCTTTGCGGCGCGCAACGAATGGTCACTTCGCCAATGACAGAGGCCAGCGGGCGCGAACCGGCCCATGGTCTCTTCCAGTATGGTCTGTTCGTCATAGCGGCGATTGCCGCAGCGGATCTTCTGGGATTGCCTGGCGGGGCATCTGTGGGGCAATTGCTGCTCCTGGCGGGGGTTCCGTTCTGGGCGATCTTCGTCGCGGCGCGGCGGGCGCCGCTCTTTGATCCGGCAGGATCGGTGGCCGTTTCGATCATCCTCGCAGCAGCCCTTGGCATCGCCACGGTGGCCATGATTACCGCGATCTGGGCCGCCGAACCTTTCCGCGTATTCCGCGTCTTCGTTGCGATGATTGCCGCCCTCGCGGTCTATTGCTTTGCCGTGGGGACCTGGAACGAGCGGCGGATGATCCACCTTGCCGCGTTCCTTGTTGCCGCCATCGGGGCGGTGTCGCTTCTGTCGATTGCCGGTGCGTTATACGAACCACTTGCTGTGCGGATCTTTAACGGGACTGACCGCGCCCACGGCACATTTAAGAACCCGAACCAATTCGGCATGGTTATCTCCACCATTGGGCCGGTGGCGGCGGGGCTTGCTCTCTCGGTTGGTGGGCGGATCCGGCTTCTCTCGATCCTCAGCCTGGTGGCCATGCTCGTTGCCCTCCAGCTTTCAGGGTCCAAGGCCAACCTCCTTTTCACCGGCGCGGGCCTGGCGATGTTTGCCATCCTTGCCGTGATTCTGCGGTTTCGCGGCGTGGAGCGGCTGTTTTTCGGGTCCATTACGTTGGCGGCTCTTCTAGCCTTGGGTGTGGCAGGGGCATCAATCCTCGAGGTTCTCAACCCGCGCGCGGCGGCCCTTCTCAGTGCTTTCTTCAACCCCGAGTTGACGGTGCCGTCTATCCAGTCGCGGCAATTCCTTTGGCAGGAGAGCCTTCGGATCTTCAATGAGAATGCCTGGCTCGGGGAAGGGGCTGGCCAGCCTCTCCTTTCGGACCAGAGTGGCAAGACCATCTCCCATAGCCACAACCTCTTCCTCGACTATGCCCGTACCATGGGCGCGGCCGGATTGGTCCTAGCGGTAATCCTGATTGGGACGATCGTTATCATATTGGTGACCACGCTTCTCGGTGAGCTTTTCCGGGCCAGCGGTGACAACACCTACCAACTTCTGTTGGTGGGCAGTGCTCTCGGCGCGGGTAATTATCTGGCTGCCAACCAGTTTTCGGAATCCTTTGGACCGTCCACAAGTCCACTTTTCTGGCTAGTCTTGTTCCTTTTCTCTGCAGTCCGGGGGCATATTCGACGCAGTGTTTCCGATCGCCGCGTCGGGACGCAGGCCCGGCCGGCCCCGGCCTAGGACGCCCCAGCATGCATGTTGTCCATATCATGACGCGGCTTCTCCGGGCCGGCTCAGAAGAGAACGTGCTTCTGACAAGCAAAGGCCAGATGGAAGAAGGCTGCGAGGTGACGCTGATCCATGGCGGCGAGGCGCGCCCGGACCTCGTCCGTCGGCTTGCCCCCGATATCCGTTTGGTTGAGGTGCCGAGCCTTGTGCGTCCGGTTCACCCTTTGAAAGATATACGCGCCTTTGGCGAGCTCCGTCAGGCACTTAGAGACCTGAAACCGGATGTGGTCCACACCCACCAGTCAAAGGCCGGGATCCTCGGTCGTCTGGCTGCTGCGGCCGAAAACGTGCCGCGCGTTGTCCACGGTGTGCATATCCTTCCTTTCGTCGGTGCCAGTGGTCTTTCGAGCAAGGCCTACCTTCTGGCCGAGCGGGCGGCCGCCCGCGTGACCGACGGCTATGTCCATGTGAGCCAGGGAATGCAAAGCGGGTGCATCTCGAACGGGGTGGGCAAGCGCGTGGCCCATGAAGTGATACCGTCCGGTTTTGACATTGAGCGGTTTCGGAACGCCAATCTGCCGGGAGACTGGCGCGCAATTCTTGGCGTCGCTCCGGATGCGCCAAAGCCTCCGGTCATCCTTATGGTGGCAGCCCTGGAGCCGCGCAAACGCCATCTCGACCTTCTGCCCGCCCTCTTGCCAGTTGTGGCCGCCCATCCCGACACCAGGATCCTCTTCGCGGGCGATGGCCCTCTTAAGGGCGCTATCGAAGCCAAGGCGCGCGATCTGGGGATCGGCGAGGCCATCCGTATGGTCGGCTACAGGAGCGATCCGGAACGCCTCATCGCACTTTCCGATATGACAATTCTGAGCTCTGGCCAGGAGGGGATGCCCCGTGTGGTGCTCCAGTCGCTCGTTGGGGGTCGCCCCGTTGTGGCTTTCGACCTGCCCGGCATCGAAGCGGTGGTTGAGGACGGCAAGAACGGCTTCCTGATTGGCTCCGACGATTGGGGTAGCTTCGGAGCGGCGATCCTCAAACTCGTCCACGAGCCTTTGCTCCGTGACCGGATGTCGGCGCGCGCGGTGGAATCCGATCTGTCGGCGTGGGATTGGCGAAAGATGGGTTCAATGACCAACGCCTTTTACCGGAGCCTCAACTCCGGTGGCCCGAGGGTCGCATAACGAGACCTTTATCGCGGGTGCATTGGTCAGCCACCGTGACACGCCATAGATAATTCGTTAACTTTTCGCTCCTAGCCTCGGGGGGCGAGACTGTTTGGGAGGGCATCTTGCGAACCCTAGCGGCTTTTCTCTTGGCCGGTTTTTTGGCAACACCCGCGGGTGCGGCGGACCGGGTGATCGTTCGTGGCGATCTCGGTTACGAGGCCCAGCGCCTGACATCCCTTCAATCTGGTACGGAAATTGACCTGGGCTCGGCGCTTTTTCGGGTTGGGATCAGCCGCAATCCTGCCCCGACGGCCCTCAGGGGCTGCGATGTCGGGCGGGGTGACATCAACCGTTATCCTTTCGCGATCGAAGCGAGCCCGGAGGTGCGCATTCTAGGCGGGCGTTTTGATGGCGAAGCGCCCCTTGGATCGGATTGGATCCACACCTATTGCAATTCAAGCGCGATCCGGCTCGAAACGAGCCCAGGTGCCACTGTCCGCCAAGCCCGGCTTCGGCGGGTGTGGGACGGGATCCGGATCGACCCCGGCTCTGATGCGTTTTCGATTGCACGGGTCTGGATGTCAGAGGTCCGCGATGATTGCGTCGAAAACGATCATCTTCACCAAGGGGTCATCCGCGATTCACTGTTTGACGGCTGTTTTGCCGGAATCAGCATCGCTCCGATTTCCAAGACCCAGTCCCAGGGCGAACTCCGGCTCGAGCGCGTGCTTCTTCGGATGGAGGAGTATTCCTATCGCGGGGCGCCCCGCCATGCGCTCCCGATCAAGGTCAAAGTGCCGGGCCAAAAGCTTGTCATCCGGGACACGATCTTCGCTGTCAGTACCAGCAACGCCGTAGGCGGCGAACATATCGAGACCATGTGGGGCTCGATTGCGCGCTGTTCAGGCAATCGCCTCCTTTGGCTGGGCGACGGGCCTCTGCCGGATCTTTGGCGCGGGGCCCCGGCGTGTTTTGAGATTGTCGAAGGGGCGGCGGCGGCGGACCAATGGGACGAAGCGGTTGCCCAATGGCGAGACAACAATCGCGATGCGCCGCGCTTCGACAGCGACCAGGGCGCGTGACGGGTCCGATGCTACACCTCTACCTTCTTCCGGCGTCCTTGCGGCCATCCCAAAATAACCGGGGTGGCCCGACATGATTGCGGTTGCATCAGTTCTTGGAGCTCTAGCTGCAATATGCAGCTTTGCGTTCACAAAGTTCGCTTTAGGCCAAAGCGTGCTTGTTGCGCTTTTGGCAGGTTACGGCGCCGGCTCGGCGACGGTTGCAATGGTCGTGGGCGTTTCTCTTCTCAACGCCGCGATGCGACCCAAGGAAGAAAAACAGCCCGAACTGGATCGGGTCGCCCGGTAGGGCAAACCGTCAATTAATTGCCCCCATCCGTACAATTGAGTTCGGTGAGCGATACACGGGTCACGTTGTCGACGCGGAAAAGGAAGTCGATTCGAGCTTCCACTACGGCGCTTCCCTGACCATTCCGCATTGGCACGCTTGCATTGCGGATCACGGTCTCGCGTTCTGCCGTTCCACCGGCCTCATACTCAAAATCGACCCGGCACTGCACTGGAACAGTTGCCGCGGTCGCACGGTCGTCTCCGTCCGCCAGTTGAACATCGATCCGAATATCCGCCGAGCAGGCCTCGAACGTGTTCTGGAAGTATCCGTTCCGGCAGGAGAAGTCCCGTGCCGCAAAAGTCACCGGATTGACCGGAGTAACCGGCGCGTTGCTGACCCTTGCCGAGATCGGTGCCGGCTGGACCCGGTCCGGTTCCTGATCGAGCTCCTTGAAAGGCTCTACCGGCGCAAGTCCGGCCGAGAGATCTTCGCTTGTACTTGGCGCGGTCTGTTTGGGCACCGTCGGTGGTGCCACGGCAAGAGAGGCCGTGTCGCTCGCCTCGGGTGTCTCGGTTGCTTCCGGGACTGGGATCGCGGCCAAGTCGGTCGCAGTGGTTTCAGCTGCAGCGGGCGCGACCGGCGCGGCTGTTGCACTTGGGGCAGTGCGCGTGATGACGGCCGTTGACCGTGTCGACGGCTCAGCCACAAAACGCGACGCCAACCAGCCCGTCTGTTGCACCCCGTCGGCGCCGATCGCACGGGCCTGGAGCCAATTGCCGTCACGGCCGATAATGGTCACGGGCGTGCCGCGCGTGAGAACGCCAATCACTTCAGATTGCGTAGTCGGCCCGGCCCGGAAGTTGAGAAAGCTCGCTTCCACTTGGGGCGTGTCGGTCGGCGTGAGTTGGGCGGTGAAGATTGCCGGACGGCGCACCACCACTGGCTTGATCTCTTGGACGTACCGATCGCTCACCCAGCCGACAATGCGTCGGCCCTTGTACGACACCTGCGCCCGGATCCAACCCTGGGATCGCTCGAGGAGTTCGACACTGGTACCGCGCGCAAGGACGGCGCGCACTCGATTGTCGAGTCCAGGCCCAGTCCGCATGTTGAGCCGGCTCGCGGTAACCCGGAAACGCTGCGCAGCCTCCGCCTCACTCGCGCTTTGCTTGAGTTCCGGCACTTTAGGCAGCCCATCAGGCTGGCTTGGACGAGCCGGCACGCCCGTCGCGGTCAAGAACCGGCCATTCACCCAGCCCTCAACTGTCTCCCCTCGGCGCGTGACCGTTCCTCGCACCCAATCGCCGGACCGGTCGATGACGTGCATCTCCGTTCCGCGCGGCAGAACATCAATGGCGTTGGACGTGACCGTCGGAGCGGTTCGCAAGTTCAGAGCCGTTGCCGAGACCGAAGCGTTCTTGGACGCACCGCCAAAGATCGCGCCGCAACCAGCGCAGACCATGGCAAAACCGAAAGCTACATGTTTCATCGTTACCCACCTAACTGGTGCCATACCAAGTTGATTGCGGCGGAAAGTCAAAGCCGTCAAATTTGAGGTCTCGAAACAATGGCCGAGGAATATCGCAACAGTCGGTTCTGGATTGGAACGAATTGACCAATAAATGGTCTGCTGTTGCGAAAGACGATCCTATTCGTAGACCTGCTACCCACCACCCGCGAATTTGCGTTAACCAAATGGCTAAATTCGTGCGTTTGATGCAAATTTGCACTGCGTGTCGCGACCGCAGAAATGCCATATTCCTTAAGATATTAATTGCGCAGCAGCGCTAATTCTCGTGATGTGATCCGATTGATCTGAATTCTAGGTCAATCCGATGCCCGGGCTCGGCAGATTCTCATGCGTCACACCGCAAGAAAAGCCCCGTCCCGCGTGGCCACAGATGGCGTCATTTTCTGAAAAAGAAACCAAGTCTTTACGAAAATGCTCAATGACGTCCCTGACCAGGCCGGGAGTCGAAAATGCTACGAGATCTGTATCGCTCGACGGAGGATGGCGACCTTCCGGACCCGAGCGAGGAAGAAGAGCGTTTTTTCGACAAGCGGTTCTATCTAGAGAATAATCCCGATCTGAAGATCCGAGGACGCCATGCCTACGGTCACTTCATCAAATTCGGCCGGCTCGAGGGTCGCCGGGCCTATCATGGCCATGACCGGCGCCGTATCCTGAACAGCCGGGGCGTTGAGGTTTACGATTTTTACAAAGGTCTTGCGCAGCGAGACTACTATTTCGCTGGTTTCGATCTCGATCGTTCTAGCGACATTGATCCGCTGATGCACTACTTCGCATGGGGGCACGAGACCGACCAGTGTTTCACCCCGGACTTTGATGCGATCCAGTACTTTACTGAGAATTGTGACATTCGCGAGTTCGGCCAATCTCCGGCCATCCACTACGCAGAGCACGGCTGGAAAGAACGCCGTCTTACCTCGAAGTCCGATCGTCTCGTTCCCCAGCACCTGACCTGGGTCGCCCGCTGCAATTTCATCCAGGACTGGTTTGATGTTCATCTTTATGAAGAACAACTGCCTTGGATCCGCGCGACGACCATCGATCCGATAAGCCATTATCTTCTCTACGGCGAAGCCGCTGGTCTCCGCCCAAATGCGGCATTTGACCCGCGGGTCTATCCTCGGGAATTGGCCACCTCCGAACCGCATCAGAGCGTTCTGGAGGATTATGTACGCCGACGCGGGCGGATCGAGCGGGGCCCTCTCATTGGACTTCATCACCCAGTCAGCGAAGACGGGCTTTGTGTCGCCGATGTTTTACCGGAAAAGGATTGGGCGGAAACCCGGCGCCGCACCGGCGTCAATGCGGGGGCCCTCCCTTTGGGTAAGCCACTAAAAGGTTGGCCCATTGACGTCGAGCTGCGCAGTTCGGCCAAGAAAGAGACACCAGAGGACGAGAATTCCGCGTTTCTGGAGCGTGCTCTTGAACTTTTAAAGGGTCGCCAACTCAGCTTGGACATGTGGGACACGATTGTTCACCGCGATTGCCCGCCGGATGCGATCAAACTCCGGACTGCACGGCATCTCCTTCTGACCCAATGGGAGAACCTGGCCCCAAAGCACCGGCAAGACCACCGCTATCTTTTCCAACTCCGCCGAGCCGCCGAGGCTTTCGTGGCCAATCAGGAGGGCGAGTACCGGTTCAAAGACACTATGGCCGCCTGGCTCGACTTTCTCGGTATCACCGAAACGGCGTCCATCGAAGAGCTGTTGGAATTTGAAATTCAAGCCGAAATGGCTTCTATCAGCGCCAATCCAGATATCTCGACGCTGATAGAGAAGTACGGAAATGACTACATCCTAACGTCCGATTTCTATCACGATCGAACTGCGCTCGAACGGATCATCGACCATGCGGGCGTTCAAGCCCCAAAATCAATTTACGTCTCGTCAGAGTATTTGTGTTCGAAGCGCAGCGGCCGTCTATTCTCAGTCTTGTCCGAAAGGGAGAATATTGACCCCAGAAAAATTCTTCATATTGGCGATAATTATAAGAGCGATTTAGCAAATGCGCGCGCGAGCGGTTTTCAGGCACTTCACTTTGATCAACCCGCGCATCGCGACGCGCATGAAGAAGCGGATCGCCAGTTTTGGCAGTACATCGACGGCAAGATCGAAGACATTGAAGCATCTCTTTTAGAGCTGGTCGGATATGATGGCAGCCAGCCTTT
>JBCCTQ010000028.1:0-57240 GCA_039198225.1 Pseudomonadota bacterium | reverse complement strand
GCTCAAGTTCACGCCAGAAGGTGCGTATGGAACACCAAAACCACCTAAACCTTCAGAGTGTAAGGTGTTTTTTCCGAAAAAAATTGCGAAATGGTGCTGCTGGAGAGAATTGAACTCTCGACCTCTCCCTTACCAAGGGAGTGCTCTACCTCTGAGCTACAGCAGCCCGGTTCGCGCGGGGTAATCGCAAAGCTTGGCTCTGGCAAGGGGCAAGTCCCAACCTCACTGGACCGAAGGCGGCGGCTCGGCTAGGAACGTTCTATGGCAGGCAAGACCGGGACAGACGGGGCGCGGCCTGAGGCGGAGGCACGGAAAAACCGCCTCAAAGCGGCGCTCAAATCGAATATTACAAAAAGGAAGGCCCAAGCCCGCGCCCGGGCGGCAACGGCCGAGACAAACACCGGCGACCAAGCAGGACGCGACAAAGGGGCAGAGTAAAATGGATTCCATCCACGTGCGGGGCGGCGGGCCGCTCCATGGCGAGATTCCAATCGCGGGCGCAAAGAATGCCTGCCTGGCGCTGATGCCGGCAACGCTTTTGACAGACGCACCGCTCACCCTCACCAATGCCCCGCGTCTTTCTGACATTCGAACGATGACGACGCTCCTGCAATCCTTGGGCGCCGAGGTGCAATCCCTTCAGGACGGTCGGGTCCTCGCTTTGTCGTCCCACGATCTGACGTCGGACACGGCGCACTACGATATCGTTCGGAAAATGCGGGCCTCGATCCTAGTTCTGGGGCCAATGCTGGCGCGGACTGGGCGGGCGATCGTGTCGCTCCCTGGGGGCTGCGCGATTGGGGCGCGGCCGGTGGATCTCCATCTCAGAGCCCTCGAAGGGCTCGGCGCCGAGCTTGAGCTGAAAGACGGCTACGTCCATGCGGCGGCACCGGGCGGGCTCCGGGGTGGGCGAGTTGAATTTCCGTTCGTCTCCGTTGGGGCAACAGAAAACGTTCTGATGGCCGCGACTTTGGCTAAGGGCACGAGCGTTATTGCCAATGCGGCAAGGGAGCCTGAAATCGTCGATCTCGCCCAATGCCTTCGGGCCATGGGGGCCGAGATAGAGGGGGAAGGGACGGAGACGATCACCGTCGAGGGGGTCGACGGGCTTCACGGCGCGACGCACCGGGTGGTCACCGATCGGATTGAACTCGGCACATACATGCTTGCCCCGGCCATTGCTGGCGGCGAAGTGACCTGCCTCGGGGGCCGGATCGACCTGGTGTCGGCCTTTGTCGAGACATTGCGGGCCACTGGAATGAGCGTCGAGGAAACGCCTGCGGGCATAAAGGTGAGCCGTTCGGGCAATCGGATCGGCCCGGTCAACGTGTCCACAGCCCCCTTCCCGGGCTTCCCAACCGATCTCCAGGCCCAGATGATGGCGCTTCTCACCCTGGCCGACGGAACAAGCCACCTCGAAGAGACGATCTTTGAGAACCGGTTCATGCATGCACCGGAACTGATGCGCATGGGGGCCAAGATCAATGTCTCGGGTGGGACGGCGGAGGTCACTGGCGTCGAGCGGTTGAAGGGCGCCCCGGTCATGGCAACAGACCTTCGGGCCAGCGTCTCGCTCATCCTTGCGGGGCTCGCGGCAGATGGCGAAACGGTGGTCAGCCGGGTCTACCACCTCGACCGGGGCTATGAGCGGGTCGAGGAAAAGCTCAAGGCGTGCGGCGCGGATATCGAACGGATCGCAGCGTGAGCGAAGACGCCTCCTTTGCCGATGGTGACGAGGCGCCACTCCGGCTTAGGGCGTTAGACAGCGACGACCTCCAAGTGATGTCCGGGCTCGTGCAGGATGCGGTCTTTCCCGCGCCTGAGATGACATGGGACCGGCGCGGCCGGCGGTTTGCGGTCCTTCTAAACCGCTACCGCTGGGAGAGAGGCGGTGCGGCTCCCGAGCGCGTACAATCGGTGCTGGCGATTGAGGACGTGCTCGGCGTGGTAAGCCAGGGCCTCGACCGGCGGGACGATGAGACCGTACTGTCGCTCCTTTCGCTCAGCTTCGAGCCCGGTGAAGACGGCACGGGCCGGGTGGTTTTGACCCTGGCAGGCGATGGGGCCGTGGCGGTCGAGGTCGAAGCGCTTGAGGCGGTCTTAAAGGATGTCACGCGGCCCTACGGCGCGCCCTCAGGAAAAACGCCTAGCCATCCTGATTAAGCCGCGGACCCGCCGAACCTCACGCGATCAAATCGCCTTCGTAATAGGCCGCCGCGAGATCATAGGCGTTTTGGCCCACGTAATCCCCCAGCGCGCGCCCATGGAGATCGCCTTCGGGAAAGTGGATGCCGCCCCACAGCCGCGAGAGCCCCGCCTCGTCGGCCGCTTCGGAAAACGTGGCCCACTCAATCGTATAAGGCTCGGCCGGGGTCGTACCGGGCTCAAAAAGCGTCGAACCCGGTGGGAAATACACCGACCCTCCAAAGGCATCCGACCCGTTGAACGTCCGGAGCGCCGCTGCGCCGGCCGCCGAGAAGGCCGAATGGCCGGACGTATATTCCGCAAAAGGCGGCGAAGGATCTTTTCCCGGCGGTTGGTATGTCTCGAATTCGGTGAGAAGCGTCATCCGTGTGCCGCCGGTCTCAAAATCGTAGACCTCGGCCGCATACCCTCCGAGATCGGGATCAAATTCCCCGATCAATTCCAATTCGCCCAATTCCCGAATCGCGCGAACGGGGCGCACATAATCGAAGAACGTCTTCGCCTCCCAAGTGGCGATCCCAGCATCGAAGACGGCATTTGAGACACCGAGAAAAAGCATCGCGGCCTCGTCCTGTCTGAGGTCCCGGTCGGCGGAGAGATATTCGGCAAAGACCATCGATGTGCCCGGAGGAAAGCCCGTGCCGCCGCCATCTTCGTAAAACTCGGCCGACACTTTCCCGGCATCTCCGCCTTCGGGGAAGTCGCCGTAGACAGGAGCCAAGGGATTGTCGGTGGTCCCGGCAGGGTCGCCGAGTTGGCGGGAAAACTCAAGGACGAGAAGCGCTTGGTCGATGAAGGTCCGGTTGATGACCTCGCCGATCAGCGCCTTACTCACCGGAATGGTCTCACCCACATCTCCGAAGGACGACGGCGCTCCCAAGGTGATGGTCTTCGACGCGAGATCGAGAACCGAGCTTTCAAAGCCCGGGGCAAAGAAGGGCTCAGGTTCCGCATCCTGATCGATATAATCGCTGGTGATACCCGGATCGGCGAGAGCAATCGCCAATTGGGTCTCTTCAACGCTTGTGGGCACCCCGGATTGGTCGAGAGCGAAACCGTCCACGAGGCCCCAATGGGGGGTCAGAAAGCTCTGTTCGGGGCTCGCATCCTCGGGATCAATTGGCACGCTTTCCGGTGTCCATCGGGAGATATCGGCAATGCTGAGCGGGTCGGAATTGGCCGGAACATAACCCGTCGTGTCGGCGTAGGAACCGTCCTGGTTCGACCCGTCTTCGCGGCCCGTCTCGATCCGGTCGCGGCCGGCATCCCTGCCCACCCTCGCGGCCAGGCTCGTGCTGTCGGGGTCGAGCCCGTACCGCCCGAGCAGCACCGCATCGTGGAGCGCTTGTTGATCGGGGTAGAGATCGCGGAGCACCGTGTAGGCCGCAAAACTCATCGCTTCGGCCTGAGCGGCCGGATCGTTCAAAAGGCCCGCTTCTTCGATGAGGCCCCGAAGGACGCCGTTATTGGACTCGTCGTCAATAGAGATCCGGATCGCATCAGATCCGCCCGGCCGATGGTTGAACGCCGCCCAAGCGTCATAGATCGCGGTGTGAACCATGGCATAGGCCCGCGACGCAATGGTCGGGGCGTTGGGGCCCGTCTCGCCTTGGACCGAGGCGATGGCCGCCCGGTTCCAAACCTCGCTCACCCCAGGATCAGTGTCATTGACCGACACGTTCTGGGTCCCGCCGCTGGCAAAGATCACCGGCCCGTTCTCGCTTGAGACCAGGTCGGCCAGGTCTTCGTCCGTCAAATTGCGATCACCGAAGGTGAAATCTTCGAAATTGACCAGATCGACGCTTTCGCCTGTGAGCCGGTCGAACAACCGGAAGCCGTCGTCGAGAACATCAAAATCGAAATCGCCCAATGTGTCGGGCGTGGTTAAACTGTCATGGCCCTTGCCGCCGTCGAGACGGACGGGCGGCGCCCCCGCATCCCGGGCCGGATGGCCGTCCATGACACTCGGGATCATCGTGCCCGCGTGGCGAAACGCGATGTCGTCGTCGCCCCGGCCAGCATCAAGCCCACCCAAGGCGGCACCGGTGACGAGATAATCCTGTCCGCCGCCGAGATCGACCCACCCGGCCCCGTCCTCGAGGATAACCTCATCCTTGCCGCGGCCGGCTTCCACATGGTCGATCCAGCCCGCCGAGTTGAGATAATCCGCCCCCCGACCAAGGGAGACCGAATGGGCGCCCTCAGCCAGATAAACCGTATCGGCCCCCTTCCCCATCTTGACCGTTCCAACGTGGTTCGCCGTCAGCGTGTCGGCGCCGCGCCCAAGCCAGACCGCGTCAGCGTCGCCGTCTAAAGCAACCGTCTGACGACCCGGTCCGGCGGTGACCAGGCCGAGATCTTTGTCGGATTGGAAATGCCGCTGGCCAAAGCCGAGATGCACGTTTTCCCCGGGCTCAGGCTCCACTTTTTGCCGTCGGGGCGTCCAATAAAAGGGGAATAGCGCGTCGCTGAGGGAAGAAAGATTCAAAAAATCATTAGCATTGCGAAACATACTCGTACTCCAAGCAGTCCAAACGGGCGGTCAATGCAAAGGGGCCAAGGCGGCGACGCATGTGCCAGCCGGGTCGGATAGGGTGGATCGGATTAGGTTCAGTCAAATAATGCGGCGTTAGAAATGCCGCGATGATGCGCGATAGCCACCCATCGCAGAACCCCCAATCATTCAAACCCACCATAATGTGATAACGATAGGCCAGCAGAGAGGACGCGGAAAGCAATTTTCTTGCGTTCGGCCCGGGGCGGAATGGCGCAGGCCGAACTGACAAAGAAGCGTTTTGGTTGGGCCGCTCCGACACGCCGGGGCGGCCCTGTTCGATTACTGGATCGGCACGGCAAAGAGCGTCTGATACATCACCGAATAGACATCCGTGGAATCCATCAAAGGGTCGATGAGGTCGGTATTGATCCCCGCCGACCGGACGAGGATGCCCCCTGCCACATCGCTATAGCCGGTCCAGGCAATGCCGTAGTGATGGGTGTTGCCCGCATTATCGGGCGCGGTCTCGAACGCATCGCCAAAGGCACCCTGCACACCATGGAGAACACCGCCACCCCGGGTCGTCGCCTCGACCGGACCTTCGTCCTGGCGATAAACCTGGAGACCGCCTGCGTCGGAATCGGCCGCCATCACCAGCATGGTGTCGTTCCGGGGTTCCATGAAGTCGAGGATCGCGCCGACCGCGGCATCGGCCCGGCTGAGCGCTTCTAGGGTGCCCGCGGCATTCATGTTGTTGGCGATATTGTCGGTGCCCTCTTCTTCGATCACCGCGAAGAACCCGTCTTCGTCGCGGCCCACAATTTCGAGGGCCACGGCTGCCATTTCGGCAATGCTCGGGGCCGAGGCAACATAGGTGGGTTTGCCTTCGATGAGGTTCCGCTCGCGCTCTTGGTCGTTGAACGTGTGGTTATGGGCAAAGATCCCGAGAAGCTTGTCGACACCAGACGGGTCGAGGCCCATCAACTCATCCTTGGTGTAAACGATCGTGTAGCCGAGCTCTGCGGCGCGCTCGATGAGGTTCAGCCCGTCTTCGCGTTGCCCGGGCCCATGGCGGCCTTCCGTACCTTCGGGCAAAAGGAACCGTTCTCCGCCGGCCATGATGACTTGGGCCCCGGATTCGATGACCTGGCGCGAAATATCATGGGTGTTTGAACGGCTTTCATTTGAAGCCACGAAAACGGCTGTGCCGGGTTCGGCGATATGGCCCGATTGGACGAGGGCGACGGCCTTGCCAGCGGCCATGGCCTCTTCGGCAATCGACATGTCTTTCCCCGACGCGGCGGTCAACGGATCGGTTTCATTCATGCCGAAACTGTCGGCCCGAACCTTGACGCCGTAGGCATGGACCGTCGCTCCGCCATGGGAGGTGCCTGTCACCCGGTCGGCCATATGGCCCGTATAGACCCCGAGGCCCGGCAAACGGTCCCAAATGAGTTCACCGTCCGGTCCGACAGTGTGCATCCGTGCGGCCAGCCAATGGTTCACCCCCGTGCCGTCGGGGTGAAAGAAAATGACGTTGCCGCTTTCTTGGGAAAAGCCGGCCCCGGCCGAGAGGAATGCCAATCCGGTGGCGACTGCGCGCAGGCTGAGAGTATTCATAAATGTCTCCTAGGCGTGTGAGCATGGTGGAGGCCCCATGGCCCCCAAGACGCGGGCTCGCAAAAGAGCGTAACGACCGGATGGCAGTCCCATTACAGGACCATAACACCCGGCACGCCTGGGCCGAGGTGGCAAAAGTCGGCCCATCCCGTGCCAGCGGTTGAGCCCTTGAGGGCCCGGCGCCCCACCGCTACACCGGCGCCCATGCCGGTATTTCTCTCGACTGACGACAGTGATTTCGAAGCCCGTTTTTCGGCGCTTTTGGGGGCCAAGCGAGAAGAGGCCCCGGACGTGGATGATGCGGTGCGCGGGATCATTGCCGATGTGAGGACACGGGGCGATGAGGCCCTGATCGCGTTGTCGGCAAAGTTTGACCGGGTGGCGCTATCGCCCGAGACACTCCGGATTGGCGAGGACGAAATCGCCGATGCGGTCGGCCGGGTTCCGGCGGAGGAACGGGCGGCCCTCGATCTGGCCGCCGAACGGATCGGTGCGTATCATGCCCGCCAAATGCCCGAGGACAAGAGCTGGACCGAGAAAACCGGCGCGGTGCTCGGCTGGCGTTGGAGCCCGGTGGCAGCGGCAGGGATCTACGTGCCGGGAGGGCTCGCAAGCTATCCTTCTTCGGTTTTGATGAATGCGCTTCCAGCCAAGGTCGCTGGCGTGAAACGCTTGGCCATGGTGGTGCCGACGCCGGGCGGTGAGATCAATCCCCTGGTGCTCTATGCTGCCCATAAGGCGGGGGTTGATGAGATCTATCGTATCGGCGGCGCCCAAGCGATTGCCGCCCTCGCCTACGGGACGGAAACGGTTGCGCCAGTCGATGTGATAACTGGGCCCGGCAATGCCTACGTGGCCGCCGCCAAGCGCCAGGTCTTCGGAAAAGTCGGGATCGACATGATCGCGGGCCCGTCCGAGGTGGTGGTGATCGCCGACGGGTCGGCGGACCCCGATTGGATCGCCATCGACCTTTTGGCACAGGCCGAGCACGACCCTTCGGCCCAATCGATCCTCATCACGCCGGATCGGAATTTGGGCCGTGCGGTGGCCGAGGCGGTGGCGCTCCGGCTCGAAACCCTTCCTCGCCGCGACATCGCCGGGGCGTCGTGGCGCGACCACGGTGCGGTGATCAATGTGCGAGACTTGGGCGAGGCGGCCGCCCTCTCGGACCGGATGGCGCCCGAACATCTCGAACTTGCCGTCGAGAACCCCGAAGCCCTTTTTGCCAATATCGCCCATGCAGGAGCGGTGTTTCTCGGCACCTGGACGCCTGAGGCCATCGGAGACTATGTGGGCGGCCCGAACCACGTCTTGCCTACCGCGCGGACGGCCCGTTTTGCCTCCGGATTGAGCGTGATGGACTTTCTAAAGCGCACGACCTTGGCCCAAATGACGCCCGAAGCCTTGAACGCGATCGGTCCGGCCGCGGTGACCCTCGCAAACAGCGAAAGTCTCGGGGCCCATGGGCTGTCGGTCGCGGCACGGCTCGAACGACTGAACCGGTGAGCCGGGCCAATGGCCCCCCTCCCGAACAAACGCGCCCCATTCTCCGCCGTCTTCCCTTGAAAACCGACCCGAGATCGGCCAATTAACCCTCGCCTGTAGGATGCAGGCGCAAATTAGGAGACCCCATGGCCAAGGAAGAACTGCTCGAATTCCCCGGTGTCGTGAAGGAACTCCTGCCGAACGCGACATTCAGGGTCGAGCTGGAAAACGGCCATGAGATCATCGCCCATACGGCAGGAAAGATGCGCAAAAACCGGATCCGCGTGCTCGCGGGCGACAAAGTCCAAGTGGAAATGACGCCCTACGACCTCACCAAAGGGCGCATCAATTACCGGTTCAAATAGGCTCCGGCGGCCTGCCAGGCCAAGACTGTGAGCCTCTGTGACCCGCACGCATCGGCGGACGATCCGGCATTCCTCTTTTGGAAAACGGGTTCGCAGAGGTGTCGGGTCAAGCCCGGGATCGGGGGCTCTTATTCATGACGCCGCGTTTCATTCTCGGATCAGGCTCGCCTCGGCGCAAGGAACTCCTCGCTCAATTGGGGATCACACCGGCCCAAATCCTCAGCCCCGACATCGATGAAACGCCCCAGAAAGGCGAGCTGCCGCGGCCCTATTGCGCCCGGATGGCGGCCGAGAAATCCGCCGCTTTGGACATCGGCGAGGACGATATCCTCCTGACGGCCGACACAACCGTAGCCCTTGGGCGCCGGATCCTAGGCAAGCCCGATGGCGAAACGGAGGCCCGTGCTTTCCTCGCAGCCTTGTCGGGGCGGCGCCACAAGGTCATCTCGGCCGTCTGTGTTCGGACGAACGTCCGAACCTGGACCCGCGAAAGCGTCACCACCCTCCGCATGAAAAGGCTCTCCGAGGCAGAAATCGACGGCTATATCGCAACCGGCGACTGGGAGGGAAAGGCCGGAGCCTATGCCATTCAAGGGCCCGCGGCCGCCTTTGTGCCTTGGATCGAAGGCTCCTATTCCGGCGTTGTGGGCCTTCCCCTGGCCGAAACGGCTGCTCTTTTGCGAGCGGCTGGGCTGAAGGCGCGCCAATGAAGGGCAAAGTCATCCTGCTCGACAGCTTGAAGGACGGCGCATCCGCGGCCGCCCTCGTCGTCAACGGCCGACTTGAAGATCTGATCATCGACCCCAAACCGGGTACAGGCCGGCCGATGGCCGGCGATACTTGCGTTGTGAAAGTGACCCGTAAGCTCCAGAAATCGGGCGCCTTTTGCCAAATGGCAGGCGGCGAAGGGTATCTTCGGGACGCTCGGAACGTCAAAGAGGGCGCTTTGATGCTCGCCCAGGTCTTGAGCCTCCCCGAATCCGGCAAGGCTCCGACCCTCACAACCCGGATACTCCACAAAGGCCCACGGATTATTCTGACCCCGGGCGCCCCGGGGGTGAACGTGTCAAAGAAGATCGGTAATGCGGCAGAACGAGATCGGCTAAAGGCGGCCGTTGAAGAGATCTTTGCCCAAAACAGTGCGGAAGTGGGGCGTGCCGAACCGGACAAAGATATGGGCGCCATCATTCGAACCGAAGCGCGCGGTGCCGATCAGACCCTCCTGTCGCGGGAGGTCGCAATCCTCTTGGTTCAACATGAAGAAGCGATAGCAATTCTCAATGTCAAAAGGGAGATCGTCACGCGTCCCACGGGCGCCTCTGAGGCAATTGCCCTCCGGGATTGGCTGTTGCCGATGCCCGACGCCATCGTGGCATCGCCAGCCTGCGCCGCGCGGCTGACCCGTGATCCCGACCCCCATGGCCCGTCCCCGTTTTTCGGCGACGACCGCTTCCCGCCGCTCGTTGAACCGGATCCCTCCCCGTTCGAAACCCATGGGGTCTGGAGCGAGTTCGAAGCGCTCAACTCCCCCGTATTTGCCCTCGGCGACCGCTCAATGGTGATCGAACCGACCCGGGCCCTGGTGGCTGTCGACGTTAATACTGGCGCGGACTTCTCGCCCGCCGCGGGCCTCAAAACCAACCTCGCCGTTGCCCGCGAATTGCCCCGGCAATTGCGGCTCCGGGGCCTCGGCGGTAAAATCGCCATCGACTTTGCCCCAATGCCGAAACAGAACCGGCGCAGCGTCGAGGACGCCCTCAAAAAGGCGTTTCGTGGCGACCCGATCGAAACAGTGCTGGTCGGTTGGACCTCCCTGGGGCTCTTCGAACTCCAACGCAAACGAGAGCGGTGGCCTCTGGCGACAATTAGTGCCTGAGCCCCGAAGTTCAGTCCCAGGTTAGCGTTTCGAGTGTCCGGAAATCCGCAGCGATCCCAAAGGCATTTGGCCCGATGACAGCGAGCGCCTCTTCCGAGCGCATGTTGTCGGCCGCCGCGATCGCAACCACCTTGACGCGTTGACCATAGCCGAGGTTTTCGGTGGTGATCGGCTCACCGGTCTCGCGGTCGAGTATGGTAATGAGATCCGGGACGATAGCCAGCGTACGGTCCCCAATCGTGGCGTGAGAAAACTCGTTTTGGAAGGTGATAAGCATCTCTGTGTCGGGGCTATCGAGGGAGGCCAAACGGGCCTTTCCCACTGCAAATCCAGCGGTCGTTTCCCTCAAAATATCAATCACTTTGCCGTCGAAGATAATGCTGGCAAACCGTGGCGGATTGGATTGTCTGAAATACCCGACTAGGGCCTCGCAGACGTCCTCTGTGCCCGCACTTCTGGCCTCGCGGAGCGCGGCTCCGATCTCAATGGCCAGCGACACCGTGCGGGGTACGCACGTGTCGCGCATGACCGACCCCGTCATAGGATAACTCGCGCATTGGGCAATGCCGCCCATCTGAACACAAACCGGACGGCCATAGCGCTCGGTCCGGATCGCGGCGTCGGTATTGAGAAGAACCGTATTGCCGAAATCGTCCGACATCACGAAAGGGTTCACGTCCGCCCCGTAGATGTTGAAGGTCGTCATTTGGAATTCCGGGAACGCCCGGCCCATCCCGTCCCCGTCAACCACCGGCAGCCCAAGGCGCGCCGCCACGACCAAGGGGATCGTGGCGTTGATGCCTCCAGCTTCGAGAGGAATGATGCAGTTGAATTTCCGCCCCAACTCCTTTTCTGCCCGCTCCATCGACGCGATCATCCCGGTCGCATTGGGCAGCTTTTCGACGAATGCCGTCGGGGCGCCCATGCAAGCGAGCGATATCGCGAAATGGTCATCGGTGAGATCGTCGGGGTCGATCAATGGGATCTCTCCGCAGGTCTCGAGCTCCTGTTGGAGCATCAAACGGCCGATATAGGGATCGCCGCCGCCGCCGGTGCCCAAAAGCGCGGTGCCGCGAATGAAGTCTTCGAGGTTTTCTAGGGTGATCGCGGTCATGCCACCCCTGCTAAATCGCCGATGGCCTTGGCCTTTATCCGTACTGCGCCGCCCGGGAGATAGGCCAAAGGCACTTCGTCAATGCTGATGATTTCGGTCGCCTCCGGGCCAGCCCCCGCCGCAATGGCGCGCTCCCTGGCCTCGGCCTTGGCCTGATCCATCGCGACTTCGCGCCCGATCTCTTCATAGGAGAAAATTTTGTCGACCTCGCCGCCAACCTGGGCAAGACCCGCGCCAATGGCATTGGCCACGCCCGAATTTTCCGGCCGCACCACGTCACTCGCCCCGGCAATTTTTCGATCGACCAGGATGGCCCCACCGCCCACGAGAATGACCGGCACGTTGCCTTGGCTCGACTTCACCTTGTCGACGGCCTGTTCGAGAAGACGGTGCATCTCGTCGAGGGCGGCGGTGACCAGGTTTTGGCCGAGATGGGCCACATGCCCAGGATCACCTATCGTGGCGAGCCCGGCCGCAACGGCAATATCGGTGGCCGTCATCGTATCGCCGCCGAAAACAAGGGCCTTCTCGGTGAGCTTCAATGCCACGGAGTCTGGACCCACCGTCACGCCATAGTCGGTCTCACGGACAATGCTGCCACCGCCGAGACCGATGGCCAAAATGTCGGGCATGCGAAAATTTGTCCGCACTGACCCGATATCAACAGCGAGGGCGGATTCCCGAGGAAACCCGTCTTTGAGAACCCCCACATCGGACGTTGTGCCACCGATATCGATGACGACCCCGTCCTTAACGCCCGATAGAAAGGCCGCCCCGCGCATCGAATTGGTGGGGCCGGAGGCAAAGGTGAGGACCGGGTATTTCTCGGCGAATTCCGCAGTCATCAGCGTACCGTCGTTTTGGGAGATAAAAAACGGACAGGTGAACGTGAGGTCTCGGAGTGCGTCTCGGAAAGCCCCCACCACTTTCCGCGACAGATCGGCGAGCGAGGCGTTCATGATTGTCGCATTTTCCCGTTCGATCAAACCGACGCGCCCGATCTCGCTCGACAGGGCAATATGGGTGCCAGGCGCTTCTTCGAGGATGATCTCGGCCATCCTCTGTTCCATCGTCCCGTTGATGGGCGAAAACACACCCGAGACCGCCGCCGAACGGATGCCTTTGGCTTTCATATCGCGCGCGGCCAGGCTGACCGCGTCTTCGTCGAGGGAGCGGATTTCGCGGCCGTCGAACTCGTAGCCGCCCCCAACCAAATAGGAGGTCTGCCCGATCACATCGCGGAGGCGTTGGGGAAAGTCCACCATCGGCAATAGGCTCTCGGTCGCCGGCAAAGCCGCGCGAAACGTCGCCACCGGGATCAGTTTTTTAGCTTCGACGAAGGCGTTCGTAAATTGGGTCGTTCCAATCATCACATTTGCCACATCCGCAGGCCCACGGCCGGTCTGGTCCAGCACATCGCTGACGGCCGCCATCACGCCGGAGGCTACATCTTCGGTGGTGGGCGACTTGATCTGGGCGATCACCCGATCGCCGTCAATCAGTGCAGCGTCGGTATTCGTGCCTCCGACATCGACCCCAATATGCATGCGACCCTCCGCATTAGGTGCGCTCAATCAGATCGGGATTGGAGGGACGGTTCAAGCAAGGCTCGGGATAGGTTTGGGCGCGATTTGGATAGGCGCGCCTACCCGGTCGGCGGCCGGTGTTCTCGCGCGATCTCGACCGCCAGTTTCCGGGAATTCACGCCGAGCTTTCGGTAGATGTTCTGCAGGTGGAATTTCACTGTGGGTTCAGTGATTTGAAGAGCCCGCGCAATGACTTTGTTGGCCGCTCCCTTGGCCAATTCGTCGAGCACGCCGACCTCTTTTTCGGTCAGCAATTCTGCAAGTATATCCCCCTGGCCAGCTGCCCCCTCTCCTGTCACGTTCCACAACAGGAGCGCCAAGAACCGGATGTCGCTCGGATCAAACGCACCCACACCTTGGGTCGTGACAAGCCAGAGCACGGCCTCTTTGAAAGCGGTGCGTTCACGCAAGACCGCACCGACCCCGCCATGCTGACGGGCAAGGGCGATATAAGACTTCAGCGTCTCGAAGCCAGCCTCGACGTCTTCCAGTTTGGCTTCCAGGGCGAGTTTGCGAACAAGCGCGCGCATCTCAAGGCGGATCAACCCTTCCCCGCGGCAATAGCGGACCATGCGCGTGATCCGGTCGAGGGCAGCACGTTCGGCGCCGGTTTCGGCCTCAAAGCGCGCCATCGCCAGCTCCGCCCGGACCCGTCCACGCCACCGGAGCCCACCCCGATCGTTGTCGGAGAGAAGTAAATTTAGGGCACCGGCCAGCCGCCGGGCTTCCCGCCGGGCGCCAGCACGCACTGCAAGGTCGAGCTGTAAAGATAAAAGTTGATTGGGAAAAAGAACCATGCCACGGCGGGCGGCAAGGTTGCCAGCATGTTCGCAGAGCTCGACCGCTGCGTCGAAGGACCCGTCCTCGATAAGAAGGCTGAGACAGGTCTCATAGCCGGCCAGATAGAGCATGTTCCAGCCTTCCATCCGGTCAATCCGCAAGAGAGACGCCCTGAGCCTTTCGGCCAATCCTGTCGTCGCTCCGGCTTCGAACTCGGTCTCGCCGTGATAGATCTCGGCACATGCGCGCAAGGACGGGTCAGTTGCAAACTCCGCCGAGCAGAGGTCGAGCGCCCTTTGGCGCGCCGCCCGCGCCGGTGCGAGGCCGCGAATTTCAAGATCGATCGCGCTCAGATGGAGATGCATAAAGAACTGGAGATGGGCTGCGCCCATGTCGCGGTAGATCGCCATCGCTTGATCGCCGAATTCCCGCGCCCGGGGGAAATCTCCGAACTCGATGAAGAACATGCAGAGAAAATTCGACAGCATCCCCCGCGTCAAAGGATCGGTGGGCGGGGTCGAACGGAACGTGTGTTCAAGGGCTTCGAGCTGGCGGCGGGCCATATTGGCATCGGAATAGATGCGGCCATGGGCTTCAATGAGAACGATTTCGCGTTCGAGCTCATCATTGTCAGAAGGCGCGGTCGCCCGAATTTCTTCCAAGAGCGCCATCGCCTCGCGGATCCGCCCGGTCTTCAGCAAGATATAGGCCCGAACCAGCAACAGCCGCGGCGTCTCAAGCACTTGTTCCGGCGTAAGAGTGTCCAAACAGGCCGACAGGCGCGCCGCCCCTTGGAGCATACCATATTGGACGCCCCCTGCTGCGAGGAGAAGGTCCTTCACTCGCGCTCCATCGCCAGCCAAACGCGCGTGCTTCATGGCCTCAACCAGGTGCGCGTTTGCCTCAAACCATTCCGAAGCACCGCGGTGGAGCTCGGCCATCCGGGACTGGCCCAGTTGCTGCTGTTTGCGCCTCAAATAGTCGCGCAAGAGCGAGTGATAACGGTATCGCGTCGTCTCGGCCCCGGTTTCGGCGAAAATCAAAGCATTGGCCGCCGCGAGCGCGGACAGTTCCTGCCAACCGTCGCTGCGCCCGGTGAGCCAATTGGCCAAGTCCCCATCCACCCGGTCGACATGGGCCGTTGAGAGCAGCGTGAATTGCTGGGCGGGGCTCAATTGCTCGTAATATTGCTCGTTGAGATATTCGCCAAGTTGGGTCAGTCGGTCAAAATCCGGGGGCGGTCCGTCGCGTTTGAGCCCAAATTGACGGAGCAGCTGAAGCGCTGCGATCCAACCTTCCGCTTTCTCGAGATAGGAATTGACCTCCGAGAGCGGGAGATCGTCCTGAAACAAGGCTTCTGCCTCGGTTTGGTCGAACCGGAGATCGTCGCGGGTAAAATCCGTGACTTGATCGGCCATCCGGAGTTTGGTGAGTGGAAATCCTGGCGGCTCCCGGGTCCCAATGACCAAGTGAAGCCCCTGATCCGCCCCACGAAGCAGGTTTTGGACAAAGGCACAATCGGCCCCATCCGCCTCATGAAAATCATCGAGAATTAGAAAGCGCCGTGCCTCTGGACCCACTTCTCCGGGCAGGCGTTTGAGCCCCAAATCCTCGTCATGGTGGAGCGACAATTGGGCCAGCGCATCATTCATCCGATTGATGCTTTGCCGGGCGGGCGCGTCAAAGGCTACGCTGGCCACCGGATGCCCAGCGCGTCCAAGATGCGTGACCCAAGCCTCGATTAGCGTTGTTTTTCCGTAGCCGAGGGGTGCCTCCAAAAGCGTCAGCCGACGCGACAGACCGGCCAGAAACCGTTCGGTCAACCGCGGACGGTCAATAGATTGGCGATGCCCAGTTCGTTCTATCCCGTCCACAGCGAACCCCCGAAACGCGGTGGATCATGGGCCGGATCAAGGGGCCGGAGCAAGGGTCGGGTTGAGTGTGAGGACTTCGTCGAGCGATTTCCGGGCAGACACCGTGACGTTGAAACGCTCCTTCAAATGGCCACAGGACATGAACGTTATGACAAGTTCATTGTCAGGGATGCCGACCCGCTGTCGGAGCGCGATATCGGTTTCCTTCTCGACACTCCAATTCAGAAAACAGGCGCCAAGGCCTTCGGCATGGATCGAAAGGGCGAGGGTCTGGGAGAAGATGCCGCCATCAATCCAGCCTTGGTAGCGTTCTCCGATGAGGTTCATCTGAGCCATATCGGCGGTGACGATGAAGAGCGCGCGGATCTCCTGGCGAAAGCCCGCATTGCCGGCCTGGTAGGCCAAGAGCTCTTGGACGATGTCAAAATCGTTAAACGCATAGGCCCGAACCGTCTGGCGGTTGCAGACGCTCGAACATTCCTGGGCGTTTCTCACGATCCGGCGGATCGTTGCATCGTCCACCGGCGCGTCGGCGTATTGGCGCACGCTGTGGCGGGTCACGAAAAAGCGGCGCGCATCGAAATCCGTCGCAGCGGCGATATCGGCTTTGGTCACCTCCTCCGCCCCGCCGGGGCTTATGTCGCTCACCAAAGGCCGAAGTTCCTCTAGTCTTCCGCTCACTCCCGAGACCGGCGCGCCGGCCTGTTCGTGATAGGCCAAATCGGCGTCAATGGTCGCAATCGACCAGGCCGCGGTCTCGTCAGACCCAAAATCGGCTAGGTAGGTTTCGAGCTTGTCGAGGATCGACTGCACTTTTTCCTGGCCATAGCCCAACCGCACATCGGGGAAGGCCATGCCGCCCTCGATGTAATGGGTCAAAATGCGCAAGATCGCCCGACGGTGGGCCCGGGTCGTGCCTTTCTCGACAAAACTATGGGCCGCATAGCGCTCGAAATCGTAGAGCGCGTTTCTCCCAAGGTCCGTGTCAGGCAGATCAAGGCTCATGAAGCACCCGCCGGAAGGGCCAAGGCAGCATTCGGGGCCCAAGAGATATTGACGTTTTCGCCCGGTTGGATCACCGGCGCGTCGGGTCCATTCGGCGTCTCGACGATGACCGATTGGCCCGACACTTTGAGGCCGAACCGAAGGGTCGCCCCTTGGTAGGTGACGTCAGCGACCGTCCCTTCCACCTGGTTGGCGCCGGGGTCGGCCATTCCGATCCGACCATGTTCTGGTCTCAGCACCAGTTTTGCCCCGTCGCCCGGTTTGAGCGCGGGATGGAGGCGCGCGGCCAGGGACGCTCCGGCAAAATTCACCTTGTCCGGACCGTCGACTGTCACGTCGAGCATGCTCGATTCTCCAATAAAATCCGCCACGAAAAGATCAGCCGGTGTCTCATAGATTTCCTTAGGGCTTCCCACCTGGGCGATCCGCCCACCATTCATCACCGCGATCCGGTTCGACATGGTGAGGGCCTCGCCCTGGTCATGGGTGACGTAGATCGTTGTTATACCGAGCGAGGTCTGGAGGCCTTTGATCCAGAACTTCATTTCTTCCCGAAGGTTCTTGTCGAGGGCCGAAAGCGGCTCGTCGAGCAACAGGATCTTCGGCTCGGTCACCAAAACCCGAGCTAGGGCCACGCGCTGTTGTTGACCGCCCGACATTTCGCTCTGCATCCGGGTTTCGAGCCCTGCCATGCCCACCTGGGCGAGGGCCGCATGGACCTTTTCGCTGATCTCAGCCGCTGGGCGATCGCGGAGGCGCAGTCCGAACGCAATATTCTCGAAGACGTTCATATGCGGAAAAATCGCGTAATTCTGGAAGACAAACCCGATATCGCGCTTTTCGGGCGGCAAGCCCGAGACGTCCTTTCCGTCGAGCGCGATCTCCCCTGACGTCACCTCTTCAAATCCCGCGATCATCCTCAACGTCGTGGATTTGCCGCAGCCCGAGTGTCCAAGAAGCGAGAAAAACTCCCCTTCCCCGATCTCAATCGAAACGCTGTCTACGGCCGTCACGTCGCCGTATTGCTTGATCAGGCTCGACAGGGTGACGGTCGACATGAAAGGGCCTTTTCACACAAAGAGACCCCGGCATGGCGATCCATACCGGGGCATGGCAGCGCGAATGATCAGCTTGCGAAGATCTCGTTTACCGTTTCCACGATGTCGTCTTCGTTATCGAGATACCAGTTCCAATCCGGAATCCAGAGCCCTTCAAGCGCATCGGCGGTGTTCTCAACACCCTTGCTCGTCAGCCGCTCCGGCAGGACCGAGTTCTTATTGGACGGACGGAGATAGAACGTGTTGGACATCTCGGTCTGATAATCGGGGTCGAGCTTGGCGTTGACATAGGCCAGCGCGAGCTTTTTTTCGACCGGATCGGAATACCGCGAGACCGACAACGTCTGGGTGAGGATTGGCTTCATCTCCCAGGTGAGTGGGGCCAC
Source organism: Pseudomonadota bacterium (assembly GCA_039198225.1). Taxonomy (GTDB): domain Bacteria; phylum Pseudomonadota; class Alphaproteobacteria; order Rhodobacterales; family Rhodobacteraceae; genus JASJAR01. The sequence goes on along the minus strand of JBCCTQ010000028.1, from coordinate 39,389 downwards.
GGGGATGTCGTTGTCCATCTGAAGGAAGATCTCGCCTTCCCATTGAACCCCCATTGCCACTTCGCCCCGTTCCACGAGGGTTTGCATATTGCCGGTGAAATCGGAGATTTTCATTGGCATGGCCCGGCTAATGGCGTCATAGCCGGCCTCGAGATCGTATTGATCAGCGCCCCACATGGCGGCCGAGGTCATGAAGAAGACCTGCTGGAGCCCATTCGAGGTGATGTATGTCCCTCTGCGGTCAGCCAGTTCGGGACGCCAAAAATCCTGGAACATGGTCGGGGCTGGATCGACCAGATCGGTCCGGTAGACGAACGCGTATTGGCCAAATCCCCAGGTGATGCCGAGCCCCGACCCAAACGCGAAATCCCAGACGTCGGCGGAATTGGGGACATTGGCTTGAAGCTCCTCGGTAGTCAGGAAGAAATCCCCGATCCGGTTGAGCTTAATGATCTCGTTGAGGTTCCAATTGCCCACATGGTGCGACGGGTTCTGCGGACCGTTGGCCACGTATTTCGGGAACCACGGAAAGGCGCTGTCATATGCAACGGTGCAATTATAGGTTTTCTCGAATTCATCGAGAATGGCCGCGCGTTGGGCCTCCTCCCAGAAGCCCCCCCATTCATTGAGAATGAGCGTTGCGCCCTCGGCGTCGAATGGCTCTCCGTCCCACATGACATCTTGGGACCAGGCGTGATTGATAAAGAAGGAGTTGACCCCTGCCCCGCCGGCCACCGCGGCCGTGCCGGTTTTCAGAAAAGACCTGCGGCCGAGGCCTTTGGATTTGGGTGTGTCAGTCATGGACGACCTCCTTGATTGGCAAGACTAGCAGACGCTATACGCCGAAGATTGGTGACTTTGGCGGTGATGATCATCGACACCACCACGAGAAAGATCGCGAATATGCCGGCCGCAGCGGCAGTGGGCTCGAACGTGTAGCGAAGCGACGTATAGAGCGCGATCGGCAGCGGTGTGGAATTGGGCGGGGTCAGAAAGAGCGAGACGTCAAACTGTCCGAAGGAGACGATGAACGCAAAGACCGCACCGGCAATCATGGCCGGAGAGATGATCGGCAAGGTAATCTTTCGAAACGTGGTCCAAGGACCGGCGCCGAGGCTCCGCGCCGCCTCTTCGAGCGACCGGTCAAAGCCCACAAGGGACGCGCTCACCAGACCGATCACATATGGAATGGTCACCAGCACATGGCCGATCACAAGACCCGCTTGGGTGCGCGCCAGCCCGATCCCCGATGAGATATAGAAAAGATAAAGGGCAAGCCCGATGACGATGCCTGGCAGCATAATCGGTGACATCAGCACCGCGCGCATCAAAAACCGCCCCGTGATGCGCGAGCGGACAAGAAAGAGGCTCAGGGCCGTGCCCAAAACCAGGGAAATCACCATCGAAATGAGGGCGACCACGAGGCTGTAGAGATAGGCGGGGAGATAGCTCTCCGATTGAAAGAAGGCGACGATCCAGCGGAATGACAGGCCTTCGGGCGGAAAGGTCAGGTGATCGCCTGCGTTGAGCCCGGCCAAGACCACCACAAAGAGCGGCGCCAGGAGGATCAAGAACGTCAGCCCCGCGATCCATTTGAAAGCGCCCGGCATGAGGCCCTCTCGATAGGGTTTGGCGGCCATCAGATCCGCCCTCCGGCATATCGGCTGGCCATCCGCTGATAGACGAGCATCGCGGCCACCGAGATCAAAAACATGACCACCGCCACGCTCGCGCCGAATTGCCATTTCGCCAGTTCGGAAATCTGCTGGAAGATGTGGATCGGCAGGACAACCACCTGCCAGCCCCCCATCAGCGTCGGCACCACGTAGGACGAAATAGACAGGGCAAAGACGAGGAGCATACCTGCGAGAATGCCAGGCATGCTCATCGGTATTGTGATTTTCCAAAATGCGCGCCACCGGCTGGCTCCGAGGGACCTGGCAGCCTCTTCCAAGGACGGGTGGATCGACTGGATCACCCCGACAAGGGAGAGGATCATGAACGGCAGGGAGAACTGCACTAGCCCCACCACAACGCCGAAGAAATTATACATCAGCGGGAGGGGCTGTTCCCCGATCCAGCCGGCGGCGCGCAACCCTTCATTGATGAGCCCGGCATCGCCCATCAACACCATCAAGCCAAAGAGACGGATCACCATGTCGAGCTGCATCGCACTCAGAACAAGGATCATCAGGAACGTGTTCCAAAACGGGTCTTTGGTCTGGGCGATGAGATAGGCGACGGGGTAACCCAGAATGAGCGTGACCCCAGCCACAATAGTCGCCAAGCCGACGGACCGCATCGCGGCCTCATAATAGATCGCCCGCGTAAAAAACCGTTCGTAATTCGAGAAATCAAACATCCAACGGATATCGACGATGCCGGTGGACGAGCGATCAAACGAGATGAGAAACAGGGCGGAGACGGGAATGATGAAGAAGATCAGGAAGAAGATGAGCCCGGGCGACGCGAGCGCCAAGAGCCGTCCTCTCTGGTTGATCCCTGACATTGCCGGTGTCCATTTCCTGTCGCCACCTAGGAAAAGACAGGTGCCCCGCACGCTCAACCCGGAAGGAGGATAGGTCCTGCGTAGATACGGCTAGGCCGCAGATCCTGCAATGAGGCTTCAGGTTGCGCAACATTGCGAAGCCACAAATTGAGTGGCTGTTCCGCCGGAAAGTCCAAATGGTAGGCACAACAAAAGTGACTCAATCAAATTCCATTTGAGTTTCCAATCTCTTTGGCCGCGCTGGCATTGGCCATTTTGGCATTCAATCCGCTTGCCCCTTTCCAAACCGAGAACCAACTCGGGCGCCCCAATTCTTAAACGAGAAGCGGCTCTTCCTAAGACGACCAAAAGTCCAAAAGCTTCGTCGCAATCTCTGATTTGCCGTCACCGTAAAGTGCGACGTCCAGGGGTTCCTTGCCGAGGCCTTGGGCCAGAGAAACGAGGCTCCCGCTCTCAAGCTCCCTATAGGCCATACTGAACGGCACCCAACCGACCCCGAGACCTTTGACAACGAGTTCTAAGATTCCGCCCGAGTAAGCGGTGACGCAGGTCGCTTCGGCGCTCAATTCACCGCTGCCGAATGGATGGCCAGCCAGGCGTAGAACCTCGCCGAAATAGCTGTCGACCGGATAGGCGATGGCCGGGGTATCGGCTGGGATCTGGCCGTTCGCACGGACCGCGTAGCGCAGGGCGCCCCCCACAACCGGGATCAAGTAATCGGTCCCCCAAAGGGCCCGTTTGACGTTCGGTCCGAACTCCAATCGCCCAATGGTCTCGGCTTCGTAGCAAAGAAGCATCGATGCATCGCCTCTCAGAAAAAGGGTCACGCAATCGTTGAGATTACCCGCGCTCAGGCGGAAATTGAGCCCCGGAAAGGCGTCCTTTGCGCTGAGCGCGAGATCTGGAAAGACCGATTGGGTCGGCGCATGCTGGGCGGCCAGGGTCAAGGTCAACCGGTTCGGTTCGTAGCTTGCTACTTTTGTGCGCAGTTCCTTCAGTCTTGAGGCAAGCGCCCGGATTTCATCCTCGCTCGACGTCAACGCGGGGCTCGGGTTAATGCGGTTGCTCTGCCGCTCGATGATCGGCGTCCCCAGCCAGTCTTCGAAGGCGCGGATACGGCGCGAAAACGCTGGCTGGGTTATGTTTCTGCGCGCCGCAGCGCGGGTTAGGTTGCCCTCTTCGAGCAAAACGAGAACGTCATCCAGCCACCTTAAATCCATCCAAACCCCCCCCTTACCCAAACAATTTGTATGGGCAGCCCAAGCAAAAAGCACTTTTTTTCTGGAATTTTGTGAAAAAGCATATCGTTGCTCTATGGGAGAAGTATCTGTGGCAGAGATTGACGAACTGACCGAGCGCACACCGCGCGTTGGCAAGGATCTTTCGGCCAGCTTGTGCAAAAAGCTATCACTCACACTCGCACAATTTCGGCGCGTTTCGCTCGGACACTTGCCGACCCCCTTAGAACCCATGGATCGGCTGAGCGAACATTTGGGGGGCCCACGGCTTTGGGTAAAGCGCGACGATTGTACGGGGCTGTCGTCAGGCGGGAACAAGACGCGGAAGCTCGAGTTTTTGATGGCTGATGCGATCGATCACGGCGCGGACACGATCATCACCCAAGGGGCAACCCAGTCAAACCATGCGCGCCAAACCGTTGCGGCAGCAGCCAAATTGGGGATGGAGTGCCATATTCTCCTCGAAGATCGGACGGGGTCGAACGATGCGGCCTACACCCTTAACGGCAATGTCCTTCTTGACCGGCTCCATGGTGCGACCGTGTCGAAACGGGGCGGTGGGGCGGACATGCAGGCCGAGATGGAAGACATGGCCGACAGCCTCCGCCAAAACGGGAATGTGCCCTACGTCATCCCCGGAGGAGGGTCCAATTCAGTGGGTGCCCTCGGCTATGTCAATTGCGCCCGCGAGATCACCGAACAAGCCAGTGCGATTGGGCTCACAATCGATGCTCTCGTCCACGCCACGGGAAGTTCGGGCACCCAAGCCGGGCTTGTGGCTGGGCTTTCAGCAATCCAAAGCGAAATCCATCTCTTGGGGATCGGAGTGCGGGCCCCACGGGAAAAACAGGAAGCGATGGTCTACGATCTCGCGACCAAGACCGCTGAACGCCTAGATCCAGAACTGCAGATTCTCAAAAGCGATGTCCGCGCCAATTGCGATTATGTGGGTCCGGGCTACGGCCTGCCAACCGAGGGCATGGTGTCTGCGATCAAACTCCTAGCCCAAACCGAAGGCCTACTCTTCGATCCGGTATATTCCGGCAAAGGCCTCGACGGTCTCATCGATCTCATCAAGAAAGGCTACTTCGACGGCATGAACGATGTCGTCTTTCTGCATACGGGCGGCAGTGCTGCTCTCTTCGGCTATCCTGACATTTTCGAACTGCCAGAGTATGTTTGAATGAAAAACCACCAAAAAATATCCAACAAGGAGAGAAAACCCATGTCACTATCCAAAACTCTGATCGGCGCGCTGCTCGCAAGCTCGGTGAGCTTTGCGGCCCATGCCGAAGAGGTGAAGATCGGCGTACCGTCCTGGACGGGCGCCCAAGCGATTGCCCACGTCCTCGGCGAGATCGTGACCTCGCGGATCGGCGGCACCGTCGAATACGTGCCCGGCAACAACGCGACGATCTTCCAGGCGATGGATCAGGGCAAAGGCGATATAGACGTCCACCCCGATGTGTGGCTGCCGAACCAAGAGAGCTTCACGAAGAAATATGTCGACGAAGCGGGCACCGTCACCCTGTCATCGAACCCTTACGAAGGAAACCAGGGCTTCTGCGTGACCAAGGATTTCGGTGAAGCCAATAATATCACCGACATCACCGATTTGAGCCGCCCGGATGTGGCCGAGCTGATGGACAGTGATGGCAACGGCTTGGGCGAACTATGGATCGGCGCTCCCGGTTGGGCCTCGGCCAACGTCAACGAAGTCAAAACCCGCGACTATGGTCTCCTCGACTTCATCGAACCGGTGCGGGCGGAAGAAGCCGTGAAGACCGCGCGCATCAAGGACTCGATTGCCAAGGGCGAAGGCTATGCCTTTTACTGCTACAAGCCCCACGCGGTCTGGTTCATGTTCGACGTCGAAATGCTGACCGAGCCGACCTATGACCCGGCCCAATACGTGATGGTGCAGCCTTCGGACGATGCCGATTGGTATGAAAACTCGATGGTGGCCACCAAAGACGCCCTGAAGGAAGTTCAGATCGCCTGGTCGAACTCGCTCGTTGACCGCTCGCCCGCCATTGCGGAGTTCTTCTCGAATTTCGCCGTGACGGCGGATGATGTCTCCGGGCTCGCCTATGAGATCAGCTCAAACGGCAAAGATCCCGCGGAAGTCGCAAAGGAATGGGTTGAGGCCAATTCCGACCGCGTCGACGCGATGCTCGGCCTCTAAGCACCTGATGAAAACCGTGCGGTGCCCGGGGGGCGCCGCACCTCCCGTTCAGAGGCTGCCGCCATGATCGAATCCGATACCGTCATCGAGATCTCCAATGTCTGGAAGATTTTTGGAGACAAACCACAAGCGGCCCTCGCGGCCATCCGCGAGCGGAACCTCTCGAAGGCCGAAGTCCTGAGCGAATACAACGCGGTCGTCGGGGTCGCGGATGTGAGCCTTTCGGTCCGGCGCGGCGAGATATTCTGCGTGATGGGGCTCTCGGGCAGCGGCAAGTCCACATTGGTGCGCCATTTCAACCGGTTGCTCGAACCGACAGCCGGCAAGATCGAAATCGAAGGCACCGATGTGATGGCCCTCGGGACGAAGGAATTGCAGCGGTTCCGGAACCTTAAGATCGGCATGGTGTTCCAAAACTTTGCACTAATGCCGCACCGTTCGGTGCTCGACAATGTTGCGATGCCTTTAGAAATTCGCCAGGTCGCCAAGAACGAGCGCATGCGACAGGCGGCGGCCATTCTTGACATCGTCGAACTTGGCGCCTGGGGATCGAAATTCGCCCATGAATTGTCGGGCGGCATGCAGCAACGGGTCGGCCTCGCACGGGCGCTGGCCGCCAACCCGGATGTGTTGCTGATGGACGAGCCCTTCTCGGCGCTCGACCCTCTGATAAGGCGTCAATTGCAGGATGAATTCATCCGGCTTTCGAAGATCCTGAAGAAAACCACCGTCTTCATCACACACGACCTCGACGAGGCGGTCCGCATTGGCGACCGGATCGCAATCATGCGGGACGGCAAGATGGTCCAGATGGGCACCGCCGAAGACATCGTCATGAACCCAGCAGACGATTACGTCGCCGACTTTGTGGCAGGCATCTCGCGCCTCAAGGTTGTCCACGCCCAAGCGGTAATGCGCCCCCTCGATGGGCTCGGTGGCCCGCTACCGGCCGACGCGCCGCGGGTGCAGAGCAAAGAAACACTCAGCAACCTCATCAACTTAGCCATCGAAGATGACAGTCCGATCCTAGTCCAGGACGGCGGCAAAGATGTGGGCATGATCAATCGCGCGGATCTCTTGCGCACGGTCATCGAAGGGACGGAAGTGTCATGAGAGACGAAACGGTAAATCCCCTTGAAGACACAGAAGGCGAAGCGGCCCTGGCCTACGCGGCCGAGCGAAAAGACAATATCCGAACCTTCGTTCGCACGAGCCCCGATTATTACATCGCACAATTCGACAAAGTGGGAGGCTCAGCGCGCTTTACGCCTACGTTCAACGCCATGGCGGGGCTTTTTGGTCCGATCTGGTTCGGCGCACGGGGGCTTTGGTCCTGGGCGCTGTCGTTTCTGATCATCGAAGCCATTGCGTTTGTGCAAATCGCGCGGGGCCTTTTCGGCGATCTCGCGGCCGACGCGATGGCACGGATCGCCTCGATTGAAGGCACCCTTGAACTCCGCCGCCAGCAATTGGCCTCGGCGATCGAAAGCGGGTCCGACCGGGTCGACGCGTTTCGACGGGCCGTCGAGGGTTTGGAGGCGAATATCGGCGGCATCCGCGCCGAGGCCGAGGCTTTGGCCGCGACCGGTCCGCGGATCGTGATGACCGGCATCATCATCCTTATCATCGCAAAAGTCGTCCAATCCTTGGTGGCTAATTGGGCGCTTGAGGCGAAGTTCTCTGACTGGCTCTCCGACCGCTCCATCCGGTCCGGCATGCCGGTGCAGCAGATCGCTTTCAGCGCCCTTTTCATTTCGTTGATCGTTGCCGTGGCCATGGTGCATTACAGTTTCCCCGGCCGGTTCGAGCTTTTGGCCGATTTTCCCACACGGCCAGAAATCAGGCTGACGGGCATCGAATGGGTGGAAGCGTTTTTCAATTGGGCGGTGCTCAACGGCGAGGCGCTTTTTGACGGGATCACCTGGGGCATTCGCCTAATGCTCGATGCGCTCGAATTGGTGTTTGTGAGCACACCCTGGATCGTGATCGCCGCGCTCATCATCCTTCTCACCTGGCTGACGGCGGGTGTTCGGATGGCGATCTATTCCGGCGCATTTCTGTCCTATATGGGGCTCCTAGGCTTTTGGGAAAAAGCCATGACGACCCTAGCTCTCCTCGGAACGGCGGCCTGTCTCTCGATCATCATCGGCATTCCGTTGGGCATGTTTGCTGCCCGCCGCCCGCGGTTTTATTCCTTCATCCAGCCGATCATGGACTTCATGCAGACCATGCCAGCCTTCGTGTTCATGATCCCCGTGATCGCCTTTTTCGGCACGGGCAAGCCCGCGGCAGTGGTGACCACGATGATCTTTGGCGGCACGCCGGTGGTGCGCCTCACGGTTTTGGGTCTTCGCGGCGTGCCCGAAAGCGTGCGGGAAGCGGCGACGAGTTTCGGCGCAAATAAGTGGTATTTGCTCACCAAGGTCGACCTGCCGCTGGCCAGCCCGTCGATCCGCGCGGGTATCAATCAAACGATCATGCTTTCTCTAGCTATGGTCGTGGTGGCCTCCCTCATCGGCGCCAAGGGCCTCGGCGAGGACGTCTTGGAAGCACTCCAATACGCGAATGTGGGCCAGGGCATCCTGGCCGGTTTCGCGATCCTCTTCTGCGCCATGATCCTCGACCGGATCGTCCAGGGCCAACGGAAGTGAGCACACCGCTCGTTCTCGTCCATGGGTTCATGGGCGGGAGCGGCCAATGGAACTGCCTGAGACCCTTCTTCGACGGCAAGCTCGAGATCGTCGCCGTGGATCTTCCTGGGTTTGGTGAAAACAATCGCCTTACCGCCATCAATAAGATTGGCGCCTTCGCCGACTGGGTGATCGAGGAGATCCGAGGGCGGGGCGTCGAGCGGTACGCGCTCTTGGGCCATTCGATGGGCGGCATGATCGCCCAAGAGATCGTCCGGAGGGACCGGGACGCCATTGAACGGTTGATCCTCTACTCTACGGGCTCAGTCGGGACCGTACCCGGCCGTGTTGAGACCATGGAAGACAGCAAAAGGCGGGCCAAAGCCGATGGGGCCGTCGCCACGGCGCGGCGCATCTCGGCTACTTGGTTTCTCCAAGGCGAGGAGGCCGTGCGCTACAAAGCATGCGCCGCCATCGCCGAATTGGCGTCTCTTCCGGCCATTTTGGCTGGACTTGACGCCATGGAGGCTTGGTCAGGGCGGGAGGCTTTGGGCGACTTGGATCTGGAAACCCTGGTCCTTTGGGGTGACCGGGACCGGACCTATTCCTGGGAGCAGACGCATGTTTTGTGGTCAGAAATCCCTGACACACGCCTCGCCGTCCTCCCGGCCTGCGCCCATGCGGTTCACATGGAAAAGCCTGCGCTTTTTGCAGACCTCTTGCTCGACTTTTTGGCCCATCAGCCTGAATGACCCAGGGGCTGCAACAATGGTAAGATCCCGAACCTTGAGAAACTCCCGAAAGGGAGCCTCCAAGTGAGGAATAGGCGAATTGGGGGAAGGTCTAAGGACCCTTGCCCGCCCTATTCTACGATAAGCGTTTGCCGCGCGAGGACCTCGCGTCCGTTATAGAGCACGTAGCGAAGCTCGTATTCTCCGGGCGCGTCTGGCGCCTCGATGGCCAGGGGCGAGCCCTCATTGGTCCTTGCGCGCGCCGCGTATTGGTTCCCCGCATCGCCCGCCACGGCAATCGAAATGAAGTCGAGATTGGCGTTGGGGCCGGTCCATTCGACGATCATCGGCGCACCGGCCGCTACCGAGGCCGGGGCCGACAACGTCACATCGGGGGGCAGCACTGTCAGCGGGGTCCGGGCGAGGATCTCCCGGCCGTTATAAAGGATGTAACGCACCTCATAATCGCCGGGGCTTGCGGGCATTTGAAGCTGGAGAGGCTGGCCTTCGCTCACCCGCACCCGATTCTCCGCCTGGTGCCCGGGCGTGCCCAAGGGCGCGATATCGACGTAATCGAGATCGGCTTCCGGGCCTGTCCAATCGACGGCCACAAAAGTCCCGGCCGACGCTTCTGACGGTGCCGCAACGGTTGCGGTACTCGGAGTCACCGTGATCGGCTGGGCGGCAAGGATGCTGCGGCCATTGTAGAGAATGTAACGAAGCTCATAGGTCCCGGCCTCGGCGGGCATCTGGATCGAGAGCGGGTTTCCATCCTGGACCCGCACAGTGTTGATTGACGCGCCACCCTGGGAGCCGATCTCGGCAATGGAGACGTAATCGAGATCGGCTTCCGGCCCCGCCCACTCAATCAAAACGGACGTCCCCGCCTCGGCTTCTGCAGGCCCTGACACCGAGACCTGCGGCTCGGTTACCTCGATGGGCACGGCGGCAAGGACCGCGCGCTCGTTGTAGAGGACGTAACGGAGTTCATAGGAACCCGGCTCAGCGGGCATTTGAAGCTCGATCGTTTGGCCCTCGTTTGTCCGCACCCGATTGATCACATCGCCCCCCGGCGTGCCGGGCACGGCGACAGAAATGTAGTCGAGGGCCTCGTCGGGGCCCACCCATTGGACGGTAATATAGGTTCCCGCTTCCGCTTCGGACGGCCCGGAAACCGATACCTCCGTCGCCACCACCTCGATCGGGGCAGCCGCAAGGATCGCGCGGCCATTATAGAGCACGTAGCGGAGCTCATAGGTGCCAGGATCGGCGGGCATTTGGAGCCGGAGGGGCGAGCCGTCTTGGGTGCGGGTCCGGTTGATCGCGTCTCCACCCGCAGATCCTATTTCGGCCACCGAGACATAATCGAGGGGCGCATCGGGCCCCCGCCAGGCGACGACGATGCTCGTCCCGGCTTCCGCTTCGGATGAGGCTTCAACCGCCACATCGCCTTCGATCACCCGGATGGTTTGGGCCGCGAGGATCTCCCGCCCGTCGTAAAGCACGTAGCGGACTTCATAATCGCCGGGCTCCGCGGGCATTTGGATCCGGAGGGGCGAGCCTTCGCTTGTCCTCACTCGGTTTATCGAGCCGTTCCCATCGGTTTCGGGCTCGGCAATGGAGACATAATCAAGATCGGCATCCGGCCCATCCCATTCGACGGCCACGAAGGTCCCGGCGACGGCCTGGTCGACGGTTGCGACACTGGCCGGTGGCGTATTCGACGGCATGATCAGGGTGAACTGGTTCTCGTCCCCCTCCACCACGTCGATCTCGGCCCCCACCGCATTCTCTTCCGCAGGCCAGGCGACGTCTACGGCGTAGGCGCCTGGACGAACGCTCATCCGGAGAGCGCCCATCTCAAATCCGTCGAGGGACGTCCCTTCCGGATCCTCCGGCGCGAGCGTCCAGACGAGGCCCCGCTGGATCTCCGAGCCGCCCTCCCCGTCCAAAACCGTGATCTCAAGATCAACCCGTGACGGAGGCGGCGGCGGGGCGGGCTCGGCCACAACGGCAAGCGCCGTGGCAAGTTCAGTCGCGTTGGACGCACCGAGAAACTGCCCACCCGTGTTTTCAGCCAGGCAAGCCAATTGGGCGCGCTCTTCGGGCGAGGCAACGTCGAACCCGATCACATGGGCGGTAAAATCGACGCTCGTCCGCTCAAGCTCCGCGCCGACTTCGCAGGGGTCGAGATTGCAGGTTTCGATGCCGTCCGAGATGAGGATCACCGTGGCGGGGGCGTCTTCCGATCCGAGTTCCTTGGCCGCTGCGATGACTGCCGCCGAAAGGGGCGTTTTCCCCCGGGGCGTAATCCCTTCGATGGCGGCGCGGATCGCATCGGCCGTCCCTTCAGTGGGTGGCACCAATTGCTCGATATCCGTGCAATCGCCTTCGCGGTTATGCCCGTAGGCGCTGAGACCCAAGGCTTGGTCACTCGGAAACGTGTCGAGAAGATCGCCGATCACCCGCCGCGCTATAGTGATCTTCGCCTCCCCTTCGATCTGGCCCCACATGGAATTCGATGCATCGAGAACGAGGATCGATTTTGTGGATTGGGCTGCCACCGGGGCGGCAAGGGTAAGGATGAGCGTTGTGAGGAGAAGGCGGAGCGCAGGAAATGGGGTCATCGGAAACCTTGGACTTGGTGATGACCACATCTTACGCGAGGCTTCGCGGCCTGCAACTCGGGCATATGCCTCAGGTAACGGCGAGGATCCGGGTCTCTGGGAGCGTCTCAGAAATGGTCGCGGTAACCGCATCGACCTTCTCGTTGGCCACAAAGGCCACGACCGATCCGCCGAAGCCTCCGCCGGTCAGCCGTGCCCCATCGGCGCCAGCCCCCAGAGCGACCTCCACCAACCGATCAACCTCCTCGACCGAGACCGCATAATCGTCGCGCTGCGATGCGTGGCTTTCGACAAGAAGATCCGCAAATTTCCCCGTCTCGCCACCTCTGAGGGCAGCGGCAGCCTGATGGACCCGGTTATTCTCGGTCACGATATGGCGGGCGCGGCCGTTGAGGGGCGGGGTCAGCTCCGCGATCCGATCGAGATCGATTAAGCCGAGATCGCTCAAGCTCTCAACGCCCAGCGCCGCGGCGGCCGCCTGGCACTCCGCGACCCGTTCGCCGTAGCTCCCCCCGGTCAAGCGGTGGCTGACGCCCGAATGGATAACGACAAACTTGTGGGAGGCTGGAAGGGGTACCGTCTCGCTTTGAAGCGCGCGGGTATCGAGGAACACCGCCGTCCCGGGGTTCCCAACCGAGACCGAGTATTGGTCCATGATTCCGCATGGCATGCCCACGTAGTCGTTTTCCGCCCGCTGGGCGCGTTTGGCGATTTCGACCGGGCTGAGGTCCAGTTCGAAGGACCGGTTGACCGCCCGCATCACGGCGACTTCGAGGGCCGCCGAACTCGAAAGCCCCGACCCCAACGGGAGATCCGCCACGACCGCGATCTCAAATCCGGTCTCGGGAAGGGCGCCGCCGAAAACTTCGCTGAGGCTGCCAACGATATAATCAGTCCAACCGCCCTCCTTTAAACGGGCGAGATCGCGCGTCTCGACCCCGTCGAATGCAAGGCTCGCCGCGGCAAGATGGCCTGAGGGCCCCTTGGGACTTAAGGCCACGGCTGTGCCCAAAGGAAGCGGCATGGGGAGGACAAATCCACCATTGTAATCAGTGTGTTCACCGAGAAGGTTCACGCGGCCCGGCGCGTAGTCCACCACCTCTGGTTCTGCCCCGAATCGGGCGCCGAAAAGCTGGGCCGCCTCGGCCTTGAGAGACCTCTGGCCCATATCAAGCCACCTCGCGGGTCTTGTAGTGGGCCTCTGGCAGAGAGCGAAGCTGCTCGGCCGCGGTCTCAGCAGTGAGATCACGCTGGGCCTCGGCGAGCATCTCGTAGCCCACCATGAACTTCCGCACCGTCGCCGAGCGGAGGAGCGGCGGATAAAAATGTGCATGGAGCTGCCAATGGGCATTGGCACCGCCATCGAACGGCGCGCCGTGCCAGCCCATCGTGTAGGGAAACTCGGTCTCAAAGAGGTTGTCGTAGCGCGTGCAGAGGCGTTTCAGGATATCGGCCAGAGCGTCCCGTTCGGCGCCGTCGAGATCCGTCAGCCGCCGGGTGTGACGCTTGGGCAAAAGGAGCGTCTCGTAGGGCCACACGGCCCAATAGGGCACAACTGCGATCCAATGGGCATTCTCGACAACCACCCGCGACCCGTCCTCCTCTTCAAGGGCGGCGTAATCGACCAGAAGCGGCGCGCCGGTTTCCGCGAAATAGGCCTCCTGGGTCCGGTCTTCGGTGGCAATTTCGTTGGGGATGAAATCCGACGCCCAGATTTGGCCGTGGGGATGGGGGTTTGAACAGCCCATGATCTCGCCCTTGTTCTCGAAGATTGCCACCCAGGTGTGAGACTTGCCGAGCTCGGCCAATTGGTCGGCCCAGACGTCGACCACGGCGCGGATGCCAGGCTCGGAAAGTTCCGGCAAGGTGAGATCGTGGCGTTCTGAAAAGCAAATGACCCGTGCCGTCCCCCGAACCGCTTCGGCCCGGAGAAGCGGATGGGTGTCTGAGGCACCGTCCGAGGTGTCCGCCAAGAGCGCGGGAAAGTCGTTGGGGAAGACATAAGGCCCCTTGTAGTCGGGATTGACCTCGCCGTTGGCCCGCACATTGCCCGGGCAGAGATAGCAATTTGGATCGTAGGCGGGCTTCTGCGCAGGAGCGACGCTTTCCGACCGGCCTTGCCAGGGCCGCTTATTCCGGTGCGGCGATACCAGCACCCATTCGCCTTTGAGCGGATTGTATCGCCGATGGGGCTGGGTCGGGTCAAAGGTCGGGGTCATGGGTCACCTCGTATTTTGGCGCCAAAGAAATGCATTTTTGGGGGCCAGGCAAGCGCGCCTTCCGCCGACAGGTTGCCGACCCATTCGAATGCATCGGTCTTAGGACAGGGCGAGGACGGGGCCTTCGAGGAGCCTCATCAGATCGCCGAAATAGCCGCCGGAGCGCGCCGGGAGCGTGGGGTCGGACGTGATGGCTACCGCGAGATCGCGGCCCTCATGGGCGGCGATGATCTGACCTCCATAGCCCCGGCCAAGCACGTAACCGGACCGCGACAGGAACCAGCCATACCCATAAGAGAGCCCGGACCAGGGCGAGCGCGCATGGGCCTCTTTCGACGCGGCGATCCAACTTTCTGAGACCACCTCTGCGCCACCGAATTGTCCGGCGTCACGGATCAAAGCGGCGATTTTCAACATGGCGGTGGGCCGAAGCGCCATTTCGTTGCCACCCAGGTAATAGCCCTGGGGGTCGCGGGTCCAAGGCGGGATCTCGATGCCGAGCGGTGCCCCGAGGCGGGCCCGCGCAAGGCTAAGAAGGCTTTGGCCTGTCGCTTCGGCTATGGCAGCACCGAGAATATGGGTGGACCCGGTCGAGTAGAGCATCCGGCCCCCGGGCTCGGCCACCATCGGGCGACCAAGCGCATTGGCGACCCAATTTTCCGAACTGACCCAATCGCCGTAATTGGCACCCGAGGTCCGCTCGAGACCCGCCCGCAACGTGACGAGATCCTCCATCGTGATGTCGCGGGCCGCCGGATCGGCACCCGGTGGCACGAGGCTGGGCGCCACATCGGCGAGTGTCGCGTTAACCGAGGCGATTTCGCCACGATCAATTGCGGTCCCGAGAAGAAGAGCGACCACGCTCTTCGAGCAGGATTTGATATTCGCAAAGCGCCCGAGCCCAGGCCCGCGCGGGGCCTCTGCAAACACAACGCGGTCGCCCTGCATGATTTGCAGCGAGTGCAATTGGGGCAAATCGGCGATGGCCGCACTGAGATCGCTCGTATTCGCCAAGGCCAAGTGGGGGGCGGCCAAGCTGGCGCTGGCGGCAAGGATCATGTTTCGGCGTGTGATCATGGGGCGACATTCCTTGACGGGCCGCAATTGTCCAGGGCCGATCGTAACCGGCCTCAGCCTCGATGATCTGAGATACCCCGTGAAAGCAGGCTCAAAGTGTCAGCGCCGCCCGGTCTTCCCCCACCTCGTCCTGGCTCCGGCAAAAGACCCCGCCCAATTCAGCCACGGTGGAAACGGCAATGAGATTGGCCGAACGAAGCGACGGGACGAGACCGATCGGCCCTCGCACCCGCGCGATATCGCCCGTCGGTACGCCCATCTCTTCGAGCCTCGCCTCGCGCGTCCTATGGGTTTGGCGGCTTCCCAAGGAACCAACGAAGAGGCATGGGGTCTTCAGTGCCGCGGCCAAAAGGTGAGGCTCCCAATCGTGGTCATGGAAGAGCGTCAGAAAGGCGCTCCACCGGTCGAGCCGGAGAATTGGCGTGACCGAGGGCAACTTAAGCGCGACCGGCGGTTCGAAACTGAAGTCGGCCACCGCTTCTAGGTCGCTCACATCTGGGGAAAGACAGGAGACGAGGAACCCTGAGGAATGAGCAACCTCTGCGGTGGCTCGGAAGATCGCGCCCCGCCCGGCGAGTGTCACCTTGGGTTTCGGCCGATAGGAAATTGTCAGCCGGCCTTCCCCATCGGGCCGGGTGAACGTCATCCGCGCTTCCTTGCGGTTGGTCAAAGCGCGGCTGGCTGCTTGGATCGCTTGAAGATCCGGCCGTGGATCGATGAGGACCTTAAGCATCCCACCGCAAGGCAAAGTCAGGTCGGCAAATGGCGACCCGGCCCCGTAGTGGGTCAACCGCGCCTTGCCCTCTTCCAAAGCAGCGAGGCCATTCACTTGGATGTCGCGGTCGATACAACCGTTTGAAAGATAGCCTGCCATCTCCCCGCCGGGTGTGACCACGGCGAGCGAACCCAATTCCCTGGCCGTGCCGCCTTTGATGGCAACGGAGGTGACCAGCGCAAATGGCGCGCCCGCCTCCGCCAGTTGGGCCGCCTCGGCGAGCACGTCTTCCGCGTGCTCGATATATCGGATTGCCTCAGGCAACGCGGCTTTCTTCCATCTCCTCGGCGAAGGCTTTGAAGAACTTCGCCGCGAGCTTTTTGGCCGTGCTTTGGATGAGACGGCTGCCGAGTTGGGCGAGTTTCCCGCCGATCTCGGCCTTGGCCTCGTAGCGAAGGATCGTCTGCTCGCCGTCTTCTTCAAGCGTCACATCGGCCCCGCCTTTGGCATGGCCCGCCGTGCCGCCATTGCCCTGCCCGGCCAACGAAAACGCGTCCGGCGCCCCGTCGGTGTCGAGCGTGACCTGCCCACCGAACCGCGCTTTGACCGGGCCCACTTTCAAAAGCACTTTCGCTTCGAGTTCAGTGTCCGAGATCTTAGTCAGTTCTTCGCATCCCGGAATGCACCGCTGGAGCACTTCGGGATCGTTAAGCGCAGCATAGACTTCGGCTTTCGAGGCGTTGATGGTGATTTCGTCGTTAAGTTCCATCGCCAATCCTTTCTAACAACAGGGAAATTTGATCTTCGCCAGAAGGTCGATTTCAGATTTAGTCGGAGTAAGGAGGCCCCAAATGGTACGGATGAGGCGGAACAACGGGCTCATGCGCGCGCCTCCGCAATTTGGGGCGATAGGGCCCGGTAGGCCTCTGGCGTGTCGACATCAGTGAAATAGGCCGGGTCCTCGAACGCGATCTTCTCGACGAGGTCAGGGTTTTCGCGCGTGAACCGCCCGCAGCCGGGGTTCCGGCCGTCGTCAAGGATCTGCGCGACCATCGCTCCTGGAATGACGATGGGGTTTCCCCGATTAGCGGCGCTATGGGGGACACTGATCTTCCGCCCCCCATGGGCGAAATGGGCTTTAAGGAGCGCCTCGATATGGCGGGACCGGAGATCGACCTGATCCCCAAGGCCCACAAGGACAAGGTCTTGGCCATCAAGGGAACGCAATCCGGCGGCCACAGAGCTCGGCTGACCGCTCTCGAAATCTGGGTTGTGCACCAGTTTCACGGGAAGATCGGCGAGCGCTTGGCCGACCCGCTCAGCCTCATGTCCGGTCACAACCCGAACATCCTCAGCCGCGCCCAGATACTCTCCAACCACCCCGGCAATCATCGGACGCCCCCGCACCGGCAAAAGGAGCTTGTTCTTGGCGCCCATCCGCCTCGAGAGCCCTGCGGCAAGAATGATGGCGGCAACCTTAGCCATCTCGCCGCGCGCCCTTCCGCCGCTCTTCAGTGAGTTCGGCAAGGATCGAGAGGGCAATCTCATCGGGCGTGACCGCCCCGATGGCGAGCCCCGCAGGCGCCCGGATCCGGGCGAGGCTTTCAGGGTTCACCCCGCTTCCGTTCATTTTCTCCGAAAGTGCTGCGAATTTCCGGCGGCTGCCCACAAAGCCCACATATTCCGCCCCAGACGCGATGGCGGTTTCAAGGGCGACCCGGTCGCCCTGCCCTTGGGTCGCCACCACGATGGCCCGCATCTTTTTGGGTGCTGCCAGCGCAGCATCCGGTGCAGCCGTAGTGATGTCCCAATGGAAGGGCTTGGCGAGATCTTCCAGGGCCTTCGCCACCGGCGACCCGCCGATAATCACCAGTTCCGGGGCCGGGAGCGTCGGCTCAATGAAAATATCGATCGTCCCCTTCGAGGGGCACCCGTTCCTGGCATAGTGAATCCCGTTTTCCGCCTGGCCCGCCGCGACGCCGTCTTTGGAAAGGGCGTCCTCCGGAGCGACCGAGATCAAACGCGGCTGGCCGTCTTTAAAGGCAGCAAGGGCAGCTTTGCGCACCGCTGAGCGGGTGCAGCCGCCGCCGAGCCAGCCTTGTAGGATCTCCCCTTTGGCCGAGAGGAGCGCCTTTGACCCGGGCTTGGCGGCAGTGGCGCCCACGGTGCGGACGATCGTGGCGATGGCGAACGGATCTTCGCCTTTGGACAGGCTCGACACCGCCTCGGCCATCGCCTCGTCCATATTGGCCGCCACGATCACAGGCGCTCCAATTCGGTTTCGAGGGCGGCAAGATCGGCCAGGGTGTTGGCCGACCGGAAGAGATCGAGATGGGGAAGGGCCGTTGCCATGCCCGCAGCCACCGGTTCATAGTCCCGCCAGCCTTTCAAAGGATTGAGCCAGATGATCCTTGCGCCCCGGCGTCTCAGACGTTGAAGCGCAGCTGAAAGCGCTGGTGCTGGCCCGGTATCGAACCCGTCTGAGAGGATCAGGACCACGGAGCGCCCGTCGACAAAGCTCTTGGCATAGGTTCGGGCAAAACGGTCGAGGCAATGGCCGATCTTCGAGCCGCCGCCGAACCCGTCGGCCATCAGCGACATCCGCGCGATCCCCCGCATTGCGTCCTTGTCGCGGAGCGCTTCGGTGATCCGCACGAGGCGGGTGTGGAAGAGGTAGGCGTCCGAAGCCGGATCGGCCCGCATGAGACCGCCGAGAAAGCTCAGAAAGACCTGGGAATAGACGCCCATCGACCCCGACACATCAGCGAGGGCGACGATCTTGACGCTCCGATCGGGGCGTTTTTTCCGGATCAGCCGAATAGGCTCACCGCCGGTCGAGAGGCTCTGGCGCAGGATGCGGCGAAAATGGAGCCGGTCGCCTTTCCGAGCGGCAATCCGGCGCCGGTAGCGGCGGTCGCGGAGGGCGGCTCCAAGCCGGCGCGCCAAGGCTTCGGCCTCGGCGATATCTTCGGGGCGCACAAGATCGCGGAGATCCTTCCGGTGAAGGTTCCGCGTTTCGGTGGCCACGAGTTTTCCAAGCCCCTCGCTATCGGCCTCGCCCTCCCCGCAATCCGGCGCTTGGGGGGCACCCGACCCCGAAGCCTCGTGCTGGCCATCAGAATGGCGGGAGGAATGAACACCGTCATCGCCCCGGGCCGAGGACGGGGCCACACGCTCTTTCACACGTCCAGCCTGCATCCAATAGGCGTCGAAAAGGTCCTCGAACCGAGCCGCTTCGTCCTTTGACCCGGCGCAAACCGCCTTGAGCGCGCGCTTTGCGTGGTCGGGCCGGGCCGCTTCCACTTCCGCCAGGGCTTCCATCGCCAGGGCCGTCTCACTCACGCCGAGAGACAGGCCATTGTCTCGGAGGTGGGCCATAAACCCGGTCAGGCGGGCCGCGGGACCGGGATCGCGGGCGGCAAAGCGTGTCACCCGGCTCATGCGGCTTTCCCTGCCAGGCGCGCCACCACCTCTTCGGTGATCTGGGCCTGGTCTTCTTGGGTCTTAAGGAGTGTCTTCAGCGCGGCATGGAGAAGTCGGGGATCGTCGGAAAGGTCCGCAAGGCCGAGCCCCATCAGAGCGGCCGCAAAATCGAGCATCTCTGCCACGCCCGGAACTTTCTCGAGCGTCTCTTTCCGGAGCGCCTGGACTAAGCCAATGATCTGACAGGCGAGCCGCTCTTCCGCCCCGGGGCAGCGGGCGCGAAGGATGGCGAGTTCGGCCTCAAAGCTCGGATAATCGATATGGGTGTAAAGGCAGCGCCGCCGGAGTGCGTCGCTGAGATCGCGCGTGCCATTGGCGGTGAGGATGACAATGGGCTTGGACCGGGCTTCGATGGTGCCGAGTTCCGGCACCGTGACCTGGAAATCAGATAGAACTTCCAAGAGATAGGCTTCGAATTCTTCGTCTGCCCGGTCGATCTCGTCGATTAAAAGCACCGCTTGCTCTGGGGCCCGGATGGCGGCCAAGAGCGGGCGTTCGAGCAGAAACTCTTCTGAAAATATCCGCTCTTCCACCGCCCGGCCGGTTTGACCGTCCTCGGCCGCGGCACGGATCGCAAGGAGTTGGCGTTGGTAGTTCCATTCATAGATCGCCTGGGCCGCGTCGAGCCCTTCATAGCATTGGAGCCGGATGAGGTTCGCGCCCTTGGCCGCCGCCAAAACCTTGGCCACTTCGGTTTTGCCAACCCCCGCCGCCCCTTCGATCAGAAGCGGGCGATGGAGCGTCAGCGCCAGGTGCAACGCCACGGCCAGATCGTCCGAGGCGATATAGGCCTCGGCTGCCATCTCATTTTGAAGGTCGGTCCAGCTCATCAAAAAGCCCGCCGAGGTACGCACCCACCCTGCCGCCCTCCCCTGCGGCAGGGTGGGATGCCCTCTCCCCTAACCGTGGAGCCCGAGATCATTGGCGGTTTTCCAGATCCGCCAATGGTCATGGGGCATATGGCTCTGGCGGAGACCGAAAGCGCGGAACGCGTCATGGACCGCATTGGAAAAACACGGCACCCCGCCCACATTCGGGCTTTCGCCCACGCCCTTTGCCCCAATCGGATGGTGGGGGCTCGGGGTTGTGGTGTGGTCGGTCTCGTAATTCGGCGTCTCCCAGGCCGTCGGCAGGAAGAAATCCATCATCGTGCCCGTTTTGACATTGCCCATTTTGTCATAGGCAATTTCCTGGCCGAGGCTGATCGCAAGCGCTTCTGTGAGACCGCCATGGACCTGGCCTTCGATGATCATCGGATTGATCCGAGTGCCACAATCGTCCAGCGCGTAGAACCGCCTGATATCGACGACGCCGGTATCCACATCGATATCCATTACGCAAATATATGCGCCGAACGGATAGGTCATGTTCGGCGGATCGTAATAACTCACCGCCTCAAGGCCCGGCTCGATCCCCGGGATCGCCTGGTTGTAGGCCGCGAAAGCGATCTCCTTCATCGTCTTGAACCGCTCAGGCGCGCCTTTGACAACGAAACGGTCGATGTCGAATTCCACATCGTCGTCATGGACCTCAAGGAGATAGGCCGCGATCATCTGGGCCTTGGCGCGGATCTTCCGCCCAGCCATGGCCGTAGCCGCCCCGGCCACCGGTGTGGAGCGCGACCCGTAGGTCCCGAGCCCGTAAGGCGCGGTGTCGGTGTCGCCTTCCTCGATGGTGATCGAGTCCGCCGGCAGGCCGATCTCGGTGGCGAGGATCTGGGCGAAGGTCGTGGCATGGCCCTGGCCCTGGCTGATCGTGCCGAGCCGGGCGATGGCCGAGCCGGTGGGGTGGATCCGGATCTCACAAGAATCGAACATCCCGAGCCCCAGGATATCGCAATTCTTGACCGGTCCGGCGCCGACGATCTCGGTAAAGAACGTCAGGCCTACACCCATGAGCGAGCGCGTCTCGCCGCGTTTGAATGCTTCGACCCGTTCGGCCTGCTCCTCACGTAGGCCGGCATAGTCGACCGCCGCGAGTGCCTTATCCCAAGCGGTGTGGTAGTCGCCGCTGTCATATTCCCAGCCCAAGGCGGACTGGTAGGGAAACTGCTCCTTCTGGATGAAATTGATCCGCCGCAGCTCGGCCGCATCCATATCGAGCTCGATCGCGAGAACCTCGATCATGCGCTCAATAAAGTACGCCGCCTCGGTCACCCGGAATGAACAGCGATAGGCCACCCCGCCGGGGGCTTTGTTGGTGTAAACGCCGTCAACTGCCAGATAGGCTACCGGAATGTCATAGCTCCCGGTGCATATATTCATGAAACCGGCCGGGAATTTCGTGGGATCGGCGCAAGCGTCAAACCCGCCATGGTCCGCGGTGGTGTGGCACCAAAGACCTAGGATCTTCCCCTCGCGGGTGGCCGCAATCTTGCCTTGCATCCAATAATCGCGCGCGAAGGCGGTGGTCATGAGATTGTCCATCCGGTCTTCGATCCATTTGACCGGTTTGCCTGTCACGATGGAGGCCACGACCGAGCAGACATAACCGGGATAGGCACCGACCTTGTTGCCGAAACCGCCGCCGATATCGGGGGAAATCACGCGGATATTGTGCTCTTCAAGGCCGGAAATCAGCGACACCACCGTCCGGATCGCATGGGGCGCCTGGAAGGTGCCGTAGAGGGTGAGCTTGCCGTTGACCTTGTCCATTGAGGCCACGCAGCCGCAGGTCTCAAGGGGGCATGGATGGGTCCGGTGGTAGTAGATCATCTCCTCGGCCACGACCGGTGCGTCGTCGAGTACCTGCTCCGTGGCCGTCTGATCGCCCACTTCCCATGTAAAGATATGGTTGGGGTGCTTTCTCGGCCCATGGGCGCCGTCGGCAGTGGGGTCGAGGTCTTCGCGGAGGACGACGTCCGATTTGAGCGATTCAAATGGGTCGACGATGACCGGAAGCTCTTCATAGTCGACCACGACCGCCTCAACGCCGTCGGCTGCCGCGTAGCGGTCTTCTGCCACGACAAAGGCCACTTCCTGGCCTTGGAACAGCACTTTGCCGTCCGCGAGGACCATCTGCTTGTCGCCCGCAAGGGTCGGCATCCAGTGAAGGCCAAGGGGTTCGAGATCCTTCGCGGTGAGCACAGCAAGGACACCCGGCACTTCAAGTGCTGCACTCGTGTCGATGTCTTTGATCCGGGCATGGGCGTAAGGTGAACGGACGAAATCGCCCGACAACATCCCGTCGAGCTTGATATCGTCGACGTAATTTCCCTTGCCTTGGGTAAAGCGCGCATCTTCGACGCGCTTGCGCGAACACCCCATGCCTTTGAGGTTTTCGATCCGATCTTCGGGGGTGGTGACCTCGTCCTTCATTCGGCGGCCTCCTTGGCGGCTAGCATCTCGGCGCTGGCGGCTTTGATCGATTTGACGATGTTCTGATACCCGGTGCAGCGGCAAAGGTTGCCGGCCATGCCGAAGCGAATGTCTTCCTCGGTCGGATTCGGGTTTTCTTCGAGGAGCTTTTTGGCCCGCGTGATCATCCCTGGCGTGCAGTAGCCGCATTGAAGACCGTGGTGCTCGCGAAAAGCTTCCTGGAGGGGGTGGAGCGCGTCAGGCCCGCCAATCCCTTCGATGGTGGTGACGTCCGCGCCATCAGCTTGGGCCACAAACATCGTGCAAGATTTGACCGATTTCCCGTCAATCTCGACCGTGCAGGCGCCGCAGTGGGACGTCTCGCAGCCGATATGGGGGCCGGTGTAGTTCAGACGTTCGCGGAGGGTGTAGATCAAGAGTTCGCGGGGTTCGGCGAGGAATTCCTCCTCTTTGCCGTTCACCGTCATTTTGACGTGCATTTTCTGGCCCATCAGGCGTCTCCTCCCTCGGCGCGCGTCCAAGCGCGCTCTATCGCACGGGTCAGGATCACACCCGCAAGATGGCGTTTGAAAGCAACTGGACCCCGGTTGTCGTCTTGTGGGTCGATGTCATCGAGCATCGCGGCAACGGCGGCCTCGATCTCATCGGGGCCCACTTGAGAACCCACCAGCGCTTCGCCGGCCGCCTCCGACCAGATCGGCGTGTCGCTAAGATTGGTCATCGCAATCGACGCCTCAACGCAGGTGCCCATGTTTTGCTCGCAGGTCACTGCCGCCGCCGCCGTGGCATAGTCGCCTATCTTTCGCTTTTGCTTTTCGTAAGCATAACCGCGCCCGTGGAGCGGGAGGGTCACAGCGGTTAGGATCTCGTCATCCTCGCGGTCGGTCATGTAGGCGGCTTCGTAGAAATCGCGGGCGTCGACCTCACGGCTCCCGCCGGGGCCAACCAGGGTGAACCGCGCGTTGAGGCACTGCATCAGCCCTGGCATGTCATTGCCAGGATCGCCGTTGGCGACGTTGCCCCCGACCGTTCCCATGTAGCGTACCTGGGGGTCGGCGATCTGGAGCGCGGCTTCTTTGAGGATGGGGCAAGCTGAGGTCAACTC
This sequence comes from Pseudomonadota bacterium, assembly GCA_039198225.1. Classification (GTDB taxonomy): domain Bacteria; phylum Pseudomonadota; class Alphaproteobacteria; order Rhodobacterales; family Rhodobacteraceae; genus JASJAR01. Next base: position 15,553 of record JBCCTQ010000028.1, on the reverse strand, counting down.
AGTGTGGTCAATGATCTCTGCCTGGGTGACCATGGCTCCGAGACGGACTTCACCCACGCGGACGTCGATCCCGAAGAGCTCATCAATGGCCTGAAGGTCGATCAGATGGGGGATATCCGCCATCCGAAGCTTCATCATGGGTATAAGGCTGTGACCGCCCGCCATCACGCGGGCGTCGTCACCATGTTCTTCAAGTAAGGAAATAGCGGCATCCAGGGTTGCTGGACGATGATAGTCAAAGGCCGCTGGAATCATCGTTGTCTCCTCCCGACGAGATTCTGGCTGCGGGGACGCTACGCAGTCGCGGTGCGCGAGGGCTTGCGATTTTCCATGAATTGTCGGGGTTTTGCACGAAATGCGCCTGAGGCCGCATGAATTGCGCGCTGGAGCTTGTGCAGAAGCGGTTAGGACGGCTTTTTAGATGCCGAGGAGCGCCTCAACGGACTTCAGTTTGGATCGGCTCACCGGCACTTGAGGGCAATTCTCAGAATTGAAAATGCACCGGCCGCCATCCTTTCGGCGCTCAAAGGCGGAGACTTTGTCGGGGTTGACGAGATAGCTCCGGTGGACCTGGAGATGGCCAATCGCCGTCAACCGGCGCACGGCTTCGGTGATGGGCCAGGCGCAAAAGAGCCGTTCTTGGTCTGTATAGACTTGGGTGTAGTGGCCATCCGCTCGGACAATGGCCACATCCGCGGGGAGGATGAAGATCTTCCCACCGTCTTTCTCACACGGCATCCGGAATTGCGGTGAGGCGGCAGGCGCCTCAGGCAGCGGCGCGTCGCCTGGAACGGCGCCCGCCGCGGCCGGCGTCGGAGCCGGCGCGAGATAGGTGGTGCAGACCCAAAGGAATGTGCCGAGGATAACAAAACTCGTCGTGATGACGCCGATCGCCAGCACTTCGTTGCTCATGACTGGTCCGAACTCCGAGAAGGCCTCCTCGGCCACAAACCGGGTTTGCGCCGTTGCCACATAATGCACCGCAGCGACGGCTGTTCCGAAACCGAGGGTGCCGAGCAGAATATTGCGGTCGGTGCGTTCGTGATAGGCGACCCAAAATGCCCCAACGCATAGGATCACCGCCAAAACCAACGAGGCCGCGACCCCCGGCAAGGTGTAAACGGCGCGGCAAAGCTCGAGCGCATTCATCCCGAGGTAGTGCATCGCAGAGATGCCAATACCGACGATTGCCCCCGCCGCGGCAACGCGCATCGGCGTCCTCGCCGTGAAGTGGAGAAGGATGAGTGCGGCCGCAACGATTAGGATTGCCAAGAGGGCGGAAGCCAGTGTGATCGCCGCGTCGTAGTAAAATAGGATCGGCATCTGGAGGCCGAGCATGGCCACGAAGTGCATGGACCAGATCCCGCCGCCTAGGGCCACGGAGGCCAAGGCGACGGCAACCCGGCGCTGACCGACCCTCTTTTTTGAGAGGTCTTTCGTCAGGCTAAGACCGGTAAAGCCCGAGATCATCGCTATGACGATCGATGCGGCTACCAGTCCAGGACTGTGGCTAACATCCAAAAATTCCATGGCGTAATTTGGGATGTCTCATGGCACTTGGCAACTCACATCGTGGTGGCCGAATGGGCAGCGGCGCCTGATAGTCGCCCGGACTGGGCCCCCTAGATTGGAATTTAATGCCATTTTAAGCCTGCCCAAGGAGAAGCCTTCCTGCCGCCCGCGCAGAAAGTCACAGGAGCCACGGGGCAAGCTTCTCGCCGCGTCCCTTTCAAAACCGATGGATCGTTCAGCGATCTGGGCGCCCGGGTTTGGAGGAAACCGCCCAGCCGGTCACGAGGTCTGACATTGGCGTTATGGCACGGCTTTGTGTCTGGCTATGCGGTCGGCGCGTTTTCTATCACGGCCATGGCGCGGGGCTTCACTCAGGCCACGCGTCAAAGTCAAAATGAGGATGATCAAAATGTCGACCACTACCAAGAACATCGCGGTTGCCGGTGCGATCGCAGCTGCCTTGGCCGCGACCGTGACTACACCGGTCCACGCCCAAGCCAAAGAAAAGTGCTTCGGCGTGTCGCTCGCCGGGAAAAACGACTGCGCCGCCGGGCCCGGAACGACCTGTGCGGGCACGTCCACCGTCGACTACCAGGGCAATGCCTGGACGCTCGTCGATGCGGGAACCTGCGCGGACATCGAACTTCCAGCCATGGCCGACGGCTCGCCCCGCATGGGCTCGCTCGAAGCCGTTGAACGCGACCTGCCGGCGTAAGAGCCGCCGTCTCCGGTCCCCCTCGGCCCGCGCCCTGGGGGACCGCCTTCTTTCAAGAGGTCAGCCATGCTTGATGTCCAGCGTCCCTTCAAAGGCCAACTCCCGCCCGCCCCAGGGGTCGGCTATAAGGCGGAGCATTTCGCCGATATCATGTCGAATTCAGGTGCCGTGGAATGGCTCGAAATCCACGCCGAGAACTACATGGGCCAGGGCGGACGGCCCATCGCCCAGCTCAAAAGCCTTGCTGAGATCTTCCCGATTTCGGTCCATGGCGTGGGCCTGTCGATCGGCGGCGAAGGCCGGCTCGATCCCGAACATCTCGCCCGTCTGAGAAACCTTTGCGGTTGGGTCAATCCCGCGAGCTTTTCCGAACATTTGGCCTGGTCAACCCATGACACATCGTTCCTGAACGACCTTCTGCCCCTGCCCTACACAGAGGCGACCCTTGTTCGGGTGGCAGACCATATCGACGAGGTTCAAGAGGTCGTCGGGCGACGGATGCTCCTCGAAAATCCGTCTTCCTATCTTTCGTTCGATGAAAGCACCCTCGGGGAGACCGAGTTTCTGCGCGAGTTGAGCAAACGAACGGGCTGCGGCCTGCTTCTTGATGTCAACAATGTCTTTATCAGCGCCACGAACCTCAAGACCGATCCGATCAGCTATATCGACGCCTTCCCCCTCGAGGCCGTCGGTGAGATCCATCTTGGCGGCCATGACGAAGACGAAGACGACCACGGCGCACCGCTCTTGATCGACAGTCACGGTCGCGAAGTGGCCGACCCTGTATGGGAGCTCTACGCCTACACGATTGAAAAGGCTGGCCCTCGCCCGACCCTGATCGAGTGGGACAACGATGTGCCGAGCTGGGACGTGCTCGAAGCCGAAGCAGCCCGCGCGGCGGGAGCGCTTTTGGCCCTAGCCGAATGAGCTTGTCCCAGACGTCGTTCACCGACGCCCTTTTCGACGCTGCGGCCCCCCGCCCCGCCGGTTTGAGCGACGGGGTGGGCCGCGCGGCGGGGCGCCGGTTTGACGTCTACCGCAACAACATCATCGTCTCGCTGACCGAGGCGCTCGAGACCGCCTTCCCGGTGGTTCGAAAACTCGTCGGAGAGGCAAACTTCAAGATCTTGGCACGCGCCTTCGTCGAAAAGCACCCGCCGTCCTCGCCATTAATGATGTATTTCGGCGGCGAAATGCCCACGTTTTTGGAGGCGTTCGAACCGGTCCAATCCATCGGCTATCTCCCCGATATGGCCCGGCTCGAGATCGGCCTTCGGGAAAGTTACCATGCAGCGGACGCCGCAGCCATTGATCCGACGGCCCTCCAGCGCCTCGACCCCGACCGGCTGATGGCCTCGCGGCTCGGCCTCGTCCCTTCAGCGCGGTTGGTTCGGTCCCGTTGGCCAATCCACGCGATCTGGCGGTTCAACTCCGAACCGGGCGCGCCGAAACCGGCCATGGCCGCCGAAGACGTCCTGGTGCTCCGCCCGGTCCTGGATCCCGAACCGCATCTTTTGCCGCCCGGGGGTGGTGCTTTCCTTGAAAGTCTGATGCGGAAAATGCCCCTCGCCGAAGCCATCGCGGCGGCAGGCCAAGAGACGGAGGCATTCGACCTTGCGGGGGCACTTGCGCTATTGATCAGCGGAAATGCCATATTTAAGATCGGAGAAGACCCGTGATCCGCACACTAATTGCCCTGCCGGACACCCTTTTTGCCCTGTTGGAACCCTCTACGACGGCCATCCTGGCAACGCTGGCGCGCTTCATCTTTGCCGCGGTTCTCTTGATGTATTTTTGGAATTCGGGCCTTACGAAAATACCGGACGGCGTGGGAAGCCTGGTATCCCCAAGCTTTAACGCCTTTGCGCAGATCTTTCCGAAAGGGGCTGAAGCGGCCGGGTATGACATCACCCAAGCGACGAGCTTTCAGAAGACAATCGTTCTTCTTGGAACCTGGGCGGAGTTCATTTTGCCTCTCCTGATCGTCGTTGGACTTTATACGCGCGCCGCGGCCTTCGGCATGATCGTCTTCATCCTGGTCCAAAGCGCCACCGACATTTTCGGCCATGGGGCCGAGCTTGGCCGGTGGTTCGATCCGGCCTCGGATGCGGTGATCCTCGACCAGCGGGCCCTTTGGCTCTTTTTGTTGATTTTCCTGGTTTTTCGCGGGGCCGGACCGCTTTCGCTCGACCGCTACCTCTTCGGTCCGCGCGAGCAAGGATACGATCCCGAACTCCAAGGGTGAGCCCTTTCGGCGCCTCAAACCCGGAATGAGGCGCCGGTTTCGGCCCGCAGTTGGTCCAGCGACACACCGTCCGACAGCTCTTTGAGGGCGAGATTTCCTTCCAAGACCTCAAAGACCGCGAGTTCGGTGACGATCAGGTCGACCGGGCGCGCTGAGGTGAGTGGAAGGTCGCAGCGCTCGACGAATTTGCTCTGACCGTGCTGGGAATGCTGCATCGCGACGATGACCTGCCGGGCGCCGCTTGCAAGGTCCATGGCACCCCCCATGCCAGGAACGAGCTTGCCCGGCACCATCCAATTGGCGAGCCGACCGGTCGCATCAACCTGGAGGCCCCCAAGGACAGTGAGGTCGATATGCCCACCCCGGATCAGCCCGAAACTCATCGCGCTGTCGATGGAGGCCGCCCCCGGCACAGCCGTCACGAAACCTCCGCCCGCATCGGTGAGCCGCGGATCCTCCATGCCTTCGGGAGGCCGCGCGCCGAGGCCGATGACACCATTCTCGGATTGAAAGTAGACCCCCTGATCCGCAGGTACAAAATTGGCCACGAGGCTCGGGAGCCCGATACCGAGATTTACGAGCGAACCCGGCTCAATCTCTTTGGCCACGCGGCGGGCGATGATTTCCTTCGGATCCATCTAGATCGGCCTCTGGATGACATGGTCGACCAAAGCGGCAGGCGTGCGGACCGCGTCGGGCGGGATCATCCCCACCGGCACGATGTGCTCTGGCTCGGCGATCACCGTCGTCGCTGCCATGGCCATGATCGGATTGAAGTTCTGCGCCGTCAAAGCGTATTCGAGATTGCCGACATAATCGGCCTGGCGCGCCGCGATTAGGGCGAAATCCGCGTGAATGGGCCGCTCGACAAGGTAACGCTTGCCGTCGAGATCGATCTTCTCCTTGCCGTCTTCCACCAAGGTCCCCACCCCCGTTGGAGTGACAACGGCGCCGAGACCAACGCCTGCGGCGCGGATGCACTCGACCAATGTGCCTTGGGGCACGAGATCGACCGCGAGTTCGCCCGCATTCATCTGGCTTTGGGTTTCGGGGTTGAGGCCGATATGGCTGGTGATGAGCCGCCCAAGGACCCTGGCGGAAACGAGTTTGCCGATGCCCTTGCCCGGCATGGCCGTGTCATTGGCAATGAGCGTGAGGTTCTGCCGGCCCGCCGCCACCAGCGCATCAATCAGCCGGTCGGGCGATCCCACGCCCATGAACCCGCCGACCATGACCCTTGCCCCATCTGGGATAAGGTCAATTGCCGCTTCCGGAGAGATCGAGCGCTTCACAACCGCACCCTCTGTTCACGTCGTCGGGCCTAAAAGGCGACCTGATCGCCGCCTTTCAAGGTGAGAATGTCGCGTGCCTCGTCAGGCGTTGCTACGGATAATCCCAATCCTTCAATAACTTGTCGGACCTTCTTCACCTGATCAGCATTGGATTTCGCCAGTTCACCTTTGCCGATCCAAATGGAATCTTCGAGCCCGACCCGCACATTCCCGCCGAGTGCTGCGGCCTGGGCCGCAACGCGAAGCTGGTTGGCCCCTGCACCTAAGACCGACCACCGGAAATCCGAGCCGAACAGGCGGTCGGCCGTCCGCTTCATGTGGAGGACGTCTTCGGGATGGGCCCCGATGCCGCCCAAAAGTCCGAACACCGATTGGACAAAAAACGGTGCTTTCACCAGGCCCCGGTCGGCAAAATGGGCGAGGTTATAGAGGTGGGAGATGTCGTAGCATTCGAACTCGAACCGCGTACCATTGCCGTAGCAGGTTTCGAGCACGTACTCGATGTCTTGGAAGGAATTGCGGAAGACGAGGTCGCGCGAACCTTCGAGATGCTGGCGCTCCCAGTCGAATTTGAACTCCTTGAAGCGGTTCAACATCGGATAGAGGCCGAAATTCATCGACCCCATATTCAGCGACGCCACCTCCGGCTGGTACTTCGCGGCCGGGAGGGCACGCTCCTCAACGCTCATGTAAGGGCTGCCGCCGGTGGTGATGTTCACGACCGCATTGGTCGATTGTTTGATCCGCGGCAGGAACGGGGCAAAGCCTTCGGGCGTCTGGTCGGGCTGGCCTGTTTCGGGATTGCGGGCGTGGAGATGGAGGATTGCCGCCCCGGCTTCGGCGGCCGCAATCGCTTCTTGGGCGATCTCGTCGGGCGTGATGGGCAGATGGGGCGTCATCGAGGGCGTGTGAATGGCGCCCGTCACCGCGCAGGTGATGATGACTTTTCCGGATTGCGATGCGCTCATGGCGAAAGGGTCTCTTTCTTCTTATCCCGCAAAGCGAGGTTCCGGCAGGCCGCGGATCCCGAGGCCGGTGACGGCAAAGAGGCTTCCGGCCAGGTACTGGGGTTTTGCTTCGACGGCAAACATATCATGCACGGCCGGATGCTTCACCCGCGCCATGGAGGTTACGTAGAGAACATCGAGGTTGTCGCCACCGAACATGACGCTCGTGACGTTCTTAACCGGCATACCGATCCGGCGCTCGACGCTCCCATCGGGGGCATAACGCACCAAGTCGCCGCTGATGAGTTGCGCGTTCCAAAGACAGCCCTCTTCGTCGATGGTCGAGCCGTCCGCCACGCCCTCGTCCTCCTTCGTCGTCGCAAAAACCCGGCGGTTAGAAACATCGCCTGTCTCGATGTCGTAATCGTAGGCCCAGAATTCTTCGATGAACGTGTCGGCGAGATAAAATGTCTTATCGTCGGGGCTCCAGCAGGGGCCGTTGGTGCACATGATCCCGTCATCGACCTTTGTGACGGAAAGGTCCGGATCGAGCCGCCAGAGCCCGCAGTTTTTGAGCTCTTCCAGATCGTCCATGCCGCCGGCAAAAAAGCGACCGCGCCGATCGACCTTGCCGTCATTGAGGCGGGTGCGTTCAATGTCTGCGTCGACTTCCTTGATCAATTCAAGTTCGCCGCTGTCAAAATCGAAAAAGTAAAACCCGTCGCACATGGCCGCAACGGCGCCCCCCTTCTCGCGGAGCGCCATGGCGCCGATGTCTTTTGGCAGATCCCAGTTTTCGACTTTGCCCGATTTGGGGTCCATCCGCCAAACCGCCTTTTTGCCGAACCGGGGTCCTGTGCAGTCGAGCCAGTAAAGCCGCCCCTCATCGACATCCCAGACCGGACCCTCGCCCAGGTGATTATTGCACTCCAATATGCATTCGATGGTGACAGACATGTCCTTGACCTTCCTACGTCTTCTCGCGACAGCCGCTCAGTTCGGTTTGATCGCAACCTTCATCGCGCCGTCCTTCCGGCCCTCATAGATGTCGAGGGCGGTGGCGAATTCCGCTAAGGGGAACTTGTGTGACAAGAGCGGTTTCAGATCGATCCGACCCTCAGCCAGCATAGCGATGGCGGGTTCGGCGGTGTTGGGATTGGCGCGATTGCCCACGAGTTCCACCTCGTCGAGGACCATCCGCTTGATGGGGAGGCTCGGATCGGCATGGGGGATCCCGATCATGGACACAACGCCGCCCTTCCCCGCGGCGAGGCAGGCCTGTTGGATCGATTTGACGGTGCCCGCGCATTCAAGGACGCGCGGCACACCGAGGCCGCCGGTGAGGTCTTTGACCGCGTCCACCACGTCGTCGGTCCGGTAGTTGATACCAATGGCACCGAGGCTTACCGCAAGATCCAAGCGCTCGCCGCTTCCCGCAATAATCACCCTACCCGCCCCCATGGCTTGGGCGCAGAGTTGCGCCATGAGCCCTTGGGGCCCGGTGCCGAGGATTAAGACGTCATCGCCCGGCTCAAAACGCGAACGGTTGACCGTGTAGAGCGCAATCGAGAGAGGATCGACATTGGCCGCGTATTCGAGGCTCATATTGTCGGGGATTTTGTAGAGGCTTTTCACCGAGGCGAGCATGTATTGGGCATAAGCTCCCGGGGTGATGTGCCCATGCTGACGGTGGCCTTTGTCGACGTCACCGTAATTGAGGCAAAGCGTATACCTCCCCCGCATGCAGTTTTTGCAATACCCGCACCCGACATGGGAGATCGCGCAGACCCGGTCACCTTTGATCCAGCCGAGTGCGGCCGCTTTCGGGCCTGTTTCGACGACGGTGCCCGACCAATCATGACCCGGTGTGAACGGAAAAGCGGGCGGCCAAAATCCCGGAAAATCGCCTTGGATAATGTGGGGATCGGTGCCGCATATGAAGGTCGTGTCGACCTTACATAAGACCTCGTCGCCTTCGGGTGCGGGAATTGGAACTTCGCGAATTTCAAACTCGCGCGGCGCTGTTAAAACCAGCGCATCCATCATGCCATTTGCATCAAGCATCTTGGTCTCCATTCTCGGTGTTCTGGTTTTGAAGGGCGCGCCAAATCCGCTCCGGCGTCAGGGGCAGATCGTTGATCACGAGCCCCGTCGCATCGGCAACCGCCGCGCCGAGCGCGGGGGCCGTGCAAAGGATTGCCCCTTCGCTGACGCCCTTTGCGCCCTTGGGCCCTGGCCCATCTTCGTTTTCAATCATGCCCGTGGCCATTTTCCTGGGCATGTCCTTGGTGGTCACGATCCGGTAATCGATGGCGCCGAGATTTCGGATGCGCCCATCGTCATCCATTAGGATCTGTTCATAGATCGAATGGCCGAGCCCCATGATCGCTGCGCCCTCGTCCTGCATTTCGACCTGGAGGGGATTGAGCGCCTTGCCGACATCGCCGACAGTGACGTGCTTGTGGATTTCGATCTCGCCCGTGCGGCGATCAACTTCGACCTCGAAGGCCGTGCAATTAAACTCAAAAAACGCTGCCGATCCGCCCAGCGGATGGTCGGCCACGTTCGGTTTCCGCATCCGGCCGTTGCCGATAAGCTCGCCGTTCCATTTGCCGAGCTTTTTCTGGACGAAGTTGAAAATCGTCTCCTTGCCCGTCGGCAAAACGATATGGCCGTCGTCAATCTCGATTTCGTCCTCGGAGATCCCAAGTGTGTCGCAGGCCAGTTCAATCACTTGGCCATGGATGTCTTCGCAGGCCCGGGTGATAGCCGTGCCCATGAAGACGGTCGAACGGCTGGCCGAGGTCTGTAGATCGAACGGGACAACCGCCGTGTCGCCCATGACGACCGAGACCCGCTCATAGGGGGCGCCCAAAGCGTCGGCGGCGATTTGGGCAAAGATCGTCCGCGCCCCCTGGCCCATATCGGAAGTACCAGCAAAGACGAGGATACTGCCATCAGCCAAAAGCCTAACAGTGGAGTTCGACAGCCCCGTCGTTGCCCCAGCTTTGATGCCGACAGCGATCCCCCGACCCCTGCCCTTGGGTTTGGGTGTGTCCCAACCGAGAAGATCTGCGGCCTTCTGGACCGATTGGAGCCAATGGCCATCGGCGGGCACATCGTCTCGGACGATTTCGTCGCCCTTATCGGCCACGTTCCGCATCCGGATCGCGTAACCGTCGATCCCGAGCCGCCGGGCGGCTTCGTTGATTTGGCCTTCCACGGCCCAATTAACTTGGGGTGTGCCAAAGCCCCGGAACGCACAGCTCGGGGTCGTGTGGGACAAGACGGCCCTTGCATTGATGCGCACATTGGGCACCCGGTAGGGCCCGCATGCGAGGTAATTGCCTTTCGTCGTGACCCGCTCGGCCACATCCGCATAGGCGCCGACGAGATAGTTTGACGCCACATCGTGGAACAAAAGATCGCCCGCTTTCGAGAAGCCTGACTTTACGGTCACTTTGGCGCCGGCCCGGCGAACGGCTTGGAAGGTTTCTTCCAACGTGAGGATCAACCGCACCGGGCGCTCGATCCGCCGCGAGACGAACGCCAGGAGCGGTTCGAATTTCGGCATTTGTTTCCCGCCGAACCCGCCCCCTGGATCGGGTGCGAGGACTTGGACGGCGTTGAGCGGCAGATCGAAGAGATCGGCCATGATCTTTTGGAGGAGGAACGGGTGCTGGACCGGGCTCCAAATGGTGAGCTTGTCTTCCTTAGCGTCCACAATGAAGCCATGGGGCTCAATTGCAAAATGGGTGACCATCGGGAACGTGTAGGTATTCTCAATGACGAGATCGGCCGCGCCCTCGTCAATCTCCCCCCAGCCGAAATTGAGCTCTTTCAGAATATTGCTTTCGGCGGTCGGATCGCCCGGCCGAAGTGCGGGATCCTGGACAAGAGGCGCGTCCGGTGCAAGGGCGGCATCGACCGAGGTGACCGCCGGAAGGGTCTCATAATCGACCTCGACGAGCCCGGCCGCATAGGCTGCGATGTCTTTGCTTTCGGCAACCACTGCGGCCACCGGTTCGCCGTGGAAATGGGTCTCTTCGACCGCGAGCACGGGGCGATCTTTGTAGGCCGGACCGAAACGCGGCATGGGCGATGGGAGTTCGTCGGCGGTGACAATATCGATCACCCCCGGCACGGCCCGGGCCCGACCGGTGTCTATCCGCTTGATTTTGGCCCGACCCACATTGAGCGTGACCAGTTTGAGATGGGCCATCCCGTCGATTTCGAGATCGCCGACGAAGGCCTGTTTGCCGTTGACCCGCTCCACCCCGCCGGCCCGGCTGATATCGGCGCCAATGGAGTTGCCAGTGACCGGAGCCGAGGTCTTGCAATGGACGTCCTCACCGGCCGCATCGCGCATGGCGTCAAACATCCGGTTATAGCCGCCGCAACGGCAGAGATTGCCCGAGAGGGCCTCCCGCACTTCCTCTTCGCCAGCCTCCGGTGCGGACCGGTGAAGCGCCTCGGCTGACATCACCATGCCGGGAATGCAAAAACCACATTGGACGCCGCCGCATTTGAGGAAAGAGTGCTGGACCGTGCTGAGCTGGCCTCCGGCCGATAGGCCCTCGACCGTCTCGATTGATTTGCCATGGCCTTCGACGGCCAGGAGAAGGCAGGAATTAACTGACTGGCCATCGACCATCACCGTGCAGGCGCCGCATTCGCCGACCGCGCAGCATTCCTTGGCGCCTTTGAGTTTGAGGTCGTCCCGAAGGAAATCGAGGAGTGATTTGTGGGCCACCACCTCGCGCGATATGGGCTTGCCATTGACCAAAAGGTCGACCCGCTTGGCACTGCCGAAGCGCTCTTTTGCGTCTTCGATCGTGTCGACACTGTCATGGCCGGCTTTGAAACTGTCAGGCATCGGCCTTGGCTCCTCGGAGCCGTCCATGGGCCGATTTGAGCGCGCGCTCGGCCATCACACAGAGCATATCTGTGCGGTAGGCGGCACTCGCCCGCACGTCCGAAATCGGCGTCGCATGGGCCGCCATGGCCTGGATGGCCTCGGACCGATCCTCTTCCGCGGCATCCGGGTTGCCCAGAACACCGCTCTCGTCGTGGACTACCAAGGGGCGCGGCGAAACGGCGCCAAAGGCAAAGACGACCTCGCCCTCGGCACTGATCGTGCAGCACATATTGGTGGTCGCCAGGTCAACGCCCCGGCGCCGCGTGATCCGGTCAAAGGCCGAGCCCTGGTCGGTTTGGGGCAAGGGGATGCGCACAGCGATGACAAGCTCGCCCCGTTGGAGGTCGATCTTGCGGTTGCCTTCAATGAAATCAGCGACAGTGCGCGTGCGCGACCCGTTTGGCCCGTAAATCTCAACTTCCGACCCAAGGGCGGCCAAAACCGGGACCGTATCGGCCGCCGGTGAGGCGTTGCAGATATTGCCTGCTAGGGTCGCGCGGTTGCGGATCTGGATTGAGCCCACGACCGATGCGGCTTCTTGCAGTGCCGGGAAAAGGTCCCGCGCCGCTAGATAGGTGCAAAGTTCCGACATGGTGGTGCCCGCCGAAACCCGGAGCACCTGTCCTTCGTTGGAAATGCTCGACTTAAGTTCCGCCACGTCTTTGAGATCGATTACCAAATCCGTCGAGATATGCCCGTGACGGAGCGCGACGGTCAGATCGGTGCCCCCCGCCAAAAGCCGCGCCGACGCGCCATAGGCCCCGGCCGCTTCGGCGGCTTCCGCCAAATGCGAAGGCAGCAGATAGTCGAACGGTTTCATACTCTATCCCCCCTTTCGTGCATTTGGGTTTCGTGGTTCGGGTTGCAACTTGGGTCGCTCTAGCGGTGATAGTCCATGACCAGCACGCGGGTATCCTCGGGTATGTCCGCTTTCGTGATCTTAGCATCGCAGCCAAAAGCGTAGTCGATTTGGGCGTCGTGGAAATTGGCCAGGAAGCCTTCGACCCAGGCCCCCCGCTGTGGCTTGTACGTCAGCGTTCGGAAATGCATCGGGATCACAAGCTTCGGCCGCATCCGATGGATCATCTCCATAAGGTCAGGCATTTTTATGGTCAGCGCCGCGCCCGTGAGCGCCAGCAACAGATCCACATCCTCATAAAACCCCATCTGCCCAGGGGTCAGCCGATTGCCGACATCGCCCATATGAGCGATTTTGATACCGTCGAGTTCGAACCGGTACATTGCATTCTGGCCGGGAACGTCATGGTCGGGATGGTGCTGCCATTCCATCGCCTCCATGGCCGTAAATTCAACTCCAAGCGTGGTTTGCGTGCCGCCGCCCTTGACCACATCGAGGGCGTTTACCACCTCATGCTCTCCTGGCACGAGATCTTCGCGGCAATGGCCGTCATCATCGGCGCTCGATATCACGACGAGGTCGGCTGCGTCCGGGATCGGCCCATAACCCACCAGGTCGGGCAAATAGGGATCGGTGATCAGCGACGGCCCGGCGTCCGGCCGAAGCCCAAATGACGCGTGACCATACCACCTGACATCCATCCCTCTTCCCCTTGAATTCGCCTTCAGTGCACCCCGGGCCGGGTCGAACCGGCCCGGGGATATGTCGCTTACATGCTCTCGAGTTCGAGCACCTTGTCGCCGTCGACGCTGCCCACCTGGGCGAGCGCGCCGTCCTGCCATTCAAAGATGCCGAAGAGGCCAGAAACGATACCGGTATCGGTGTATTCCATCGTCCCGGTCACGCCGTCATAGTTGATGTCTTTGCCATCGCGAATTGCGGCGATGCCTTCTTCGTAGCTGTAGACTTTCTCGCCTTCGCCGCCGGTGACGTCATACATCGCTTGGGTCCAGCTCGCCGTGTTGAGCTCGCCGGCCTTTTCGATGGCAAGCGCCGATGCGACCAGAAGATCGTAGTACTGGATCGCATAGGAGTTCGCCGGATCGCCAATATCGCCGATCCACTTCGACGCGTTTGCGAAGTCCATATAGGGCTGGAACGATGGGTTGTCGGCGTGGGAATTGGCCGCGAGCACAACCGCTTCGTGCTGGGCAATCGCGCTTTCGGTGGCGGTGTCGTAGAATTCGGTCTCTTGCCATTCGCCGGAGCCGACGATGTACCAAGATTCGCCGGCTTCCGCGGCGTTCTTCACGAGGCTCCCGCCGGCCTGGGGCGACGAGAACATCACCACCGCTTCGGGGTTGAGACGGCTGATCCGAGCCACCACAGACCGGTAATTGCTCTCACCAGCCTGGATGTCGAAATCACCCAAAACCTCAAAACCAATGGCTTCGGCCGTGCGCACAGCCGCTTCTTTCTGCAACTGCGAGCCGGCAACTTCGGTCGCGATGATCACAACGTTCTTTTTGCCCGCTTCTTGCACGTGCAGAAGCGCTGCGGTGCCGTTGGCAGTGTCGAGCGGAGAGCCGCGGAAAATCGGCTCTGCCGAGGTGCCGCCGATCGTGCCTTCGATCGCCCCGCCATGGACGGAGGGCATCAACGGCAGGCCTTTGTCAGCTACTGTTTCGAGCATGAACTCGCGGTAGGACAGATAGCTATGGGCCGGGTTCAAAAGGATCTGAACCCCGTCGCTGTCGACGAGTTTCCGGGCCGCACGGGCTTCGCCCACGGTGCCGATATCCTGGTGAACCGCGCGCATCGGACGGCCAAGCGGCGGATCCTCATTGATCTTGGACAAGACCATTTCGGCCACCCCATCGAAGAACGGGCCGAAGGCGCCGAATTCGCCGGTGTGATAGGTCAAGTGACCCACCACGATTTCGTCCTCGGCGGCGACCGGAGCCGCAAAGCCGAGGCTTGCGGCAAGGGCGATCGCGCCTGCGGACGCTACGGAACTGCGTTTCATCGATATTTCCTCCTCTGATCGATCTCTGTGCAGGTCAAATGTGATATGCCGCCGTGATGTCCTTCATCTCCAATTCGGAGCGCGGACGAAGAAGGTGCATTTCCCCCAAGGAGAGCACCATCACGCGGTCGGCTATTTCGAGGGTTTTGACGGCGTTTTGCTCGGCCAAAACAATTGTGAGCCCCTTTTCCTTCCGGGTCTCGGCGATGCTTGAAAAGAGCGTTTCGACGAAGATCGGCGAGAGCCCGGCTGAAGGCTCATCAAGCAAAAGGACCGTTGGATCTTGCATGAGCGCGCGCCCGAAGGCGAGCATTTGTCCCTCTCCGCCCGAGAGCGAGCCCGCCGCTTGGCTCTTGCGTTCTGCCAACCGGGGAAAGAGCGCGAAGACCTCATCGAGCTTTTCTTGCTTCGTCCGATGGCCCGTCCGTCCGCCGATGGAGAGGTTTTCAAGCACCGAAAGGTCGGGGAAAACGTTGGCCTCCTGGGGCACATACGCCACCCCTGCCCCGGGCATGGCATGGGCCGGGGTTTGAGAAACGTCGACGCCATTGAGCGCCATCGAGCCCCTTTGGAGCGGCAGAAGACGGGCGAGGGTTTTCAGAAGCGTGGTCTTTCCGGCGCCGTTGGCACCGAGAACCGCGAAGATCTCGTCGCGGATCGAGAATGTCAGGTCTTTGAGGACCGACATTTCCCCGTAGCCGCTCTGAAGTCCTTGAACGTCATACATCGTTCAAACCCCCATATACTTCTCGGCCACGACCCGGTTTGACTTCACCTCCTCGGGCTCGCCCTCAAAGAGGATGCTGCCTTCGGACAGGAAGTGAACGTAGTCGCAATATTCCCAGATCAGTGGCAGGTCGTGCTCGACTACCACCACCCGCATTTTCCCGTCGGCCACTTTCTGGCGGACCATGTCCATGACGGTGCGCGTGATATCGTCGGGAAGACCGGCGGTCGGCTCATCCATCAATAGGAGCTTCGGCTCCGCGATGAGGCAGCGGAGAATATCGACGAGCTTCTTCTCGCCGCCCGAGCGGGC
>JBCCTQ010000027.1:0-58649 GCA_039198225.1 Pseudomonadota bacterium | reverse complement strand
GGCCAAACCTATAAAAAAGTGCTGCGAGAACCCGGCCAAACTTGATTTGACCGGGCTTTCAGATGCGCCTTTCACCGCATTACTCCGCGATGACCTTGTTCATTTCGGTGTATATCGCAGCATCGGCTTCCAGGGCGGCTTTCGTTTCTGCCCCAGTTAAGAAGCCCTCCGCACCACGGAACTTATTTGTGACGAAATCCACGAATGCCTCGGACGTCACAGCCGTGGCCAGCGCCGCTTCGAGCGATGCTCGGGCATCCTCGTCCATACCTTTTGGTCCAAACACAACGCCCGCATCATTCATGATGGCATCATATCCAAGCGCGTCGAGTGTTGGGATTTCTGGATGCTCGGCAATGCCACCGGGGTTCATGGACGCGATGATCTTCAGGGCGCCATCTTCGTACATCGGAACAGCGTTGGAGCCTGAAAACGCCAAGTCTACATGCCCACCAAGAACTGCTTGCCGCGCGCCTGCGCCTCCACGTGTCGGCACAATATTGACTGCGATGTCCTCTTTTTTACCGATGAACTGAATAACTGCACGGTCCAGCGGGATGATAGACGCATAGTTGATCCAACCGCGATCTTTCGCCGTGGCAAGCATTCCCGCCCAATCGTTAAAGGGCGCATCTTTGTTAGCCGCAAAGACCACTCGATATCCATGGGTCGTCGCAACGTAGGACACATCATCAATGCCGTAGGCGACGTTTCCGGTAAGAGGCGTATAGGCAAACGTGGTGTTTACAGCGAAGCCAACAGTGTATCCATCCGGGTCTTGGCCTATAACAAATTGCGCTGCCACGGCGCCGCCAGCTCCGCCTTTGTTTTCAACGATGACCTTTTGACCGAGTGCTGCTTCCATTTCGGCCGCGAGGATGCGTGCCGCAGCATCGCTGCCGCCGCCAGCACGGAAGCCAACGATCATTGTGATTGGTTTTTCTGGATATTCCGCAAAGGCGGGGATTGCCATTGTCAGTGCAGCAGTCGCAGCAACAACGCGCTTCAAGAATTTCATAGATTGTCCTCCCATTCCCAGCCGGGTCTGGAAACCCGGGTGACCGGTATAGGTTAGTCGGAACCGGGATCATTATGAAATACAATGTTGAAATATACATTATTGCATTTCATTATAGCAAGATGATTGAGAACAAGCACATCCAAAGCTTCCTCCGGGTCTTTGACCTTGGCAGCTTTTCGAAAGCTGCGAAATCGCTCAACATCGCGCAACCTGCGTTGAGCCAGCACGTCCAAAAGCTTGAAGCCGCCCTTGGAACAAAGCTCCTTGATAGGACTTCAAGGGGCGTGAGCCCGACGGCGGCGGGACGAGAGTTTAGTGATAGGGCGCGAGAGATACTCTCACTTGTCGACGGTGCCGAACGGAGATTTCGGGCCGACGAGCAAGAACTCTTCGGCGAAGTGCGCCTTGGTTTGCCTGGGTCGGTCTGTCCGGTTTTGGCTCCCGAATTGCTCGTGAAGGCCAGGCAAGTGTTTCCGGGAGTGAACCTAATCATCACCGAACTCATGAGCGGCGACCTCGCGGACATGCTCCGTGAAGGCCGGATGGATGCGGCGGTGCTTTTTAATGTTGAGGAGAATGAAGATTTCTCATCAGAAACGATCCTTGTGGAACGTTTGCAGCTTATCGGAGCGCCCACTGCACCTCTCCTTCAGACTGGAGTGATCGCGGCAAGAGATGTGAGCAACGTACCTTTGGTGGGAACCTATCCGCCCCATGGACTTCGGCTAATACTAGAGAGATGGTCCAGCGAGTATGATGTTCCGCTAGACTTCCAGTTTGAGGCCGACGCGCCATCGGTTTTGGTGCGGCTGTCAGCAAAGGGAGATTGCTATTCCATCGTCGCAAAGGCCGCAATCGCACATGAGATCGATAGTGGAAACTTGTCAGCCGCAGAAATTGTTGATCCTGCCATTGAGAGGGCCGGATGCATCTGCACCTCGAAGAGGATACCGCCTGACAAAGCTCGTGAATTGCTCGTCTTGCTTGTCAAGTCTGTTGCAAGGTCATTGGTGTCGAACGGCCAATGGCCAGGAGCAGTGATGGCCTAACCTGTTTTACAATCTCGCTACTGTGCCGGCCGTAGGATCGGCCATTCGGTACAAAGCCGAAGAGCAATTGGGGCCCGCATCCAAATTGACCTGATGTGATCTGAAACCACGCGACCAAAGGATCTAGTCATGGCTTTCGCATCAACGGTGATAGAGCGGTGGTAGTCGCGAAATAAGAAATGGTGTGAGGTACATTGGAATTTGGTAGCATCCAATAAAAATCAGAAGCGGTGCAGCGACGTTTTCGGGCAGCACAATCAAGAACAGAGCGATGTTTCGATTTCCCGCATAGATCGCCGTGGCGACGGACATTTCCGCGTTCCTCCGCTGCAGAAATCCAAATGTTCCGATTACAAGGCCGAAGTTGATCACAAGAACAATGACAATCCAAATCGCGAGCGCGGAAGGATTGGACCTGAGTAATGGACCGATTGCGCTCATCAAGCCAACAACAACAATTCCGAGTAGGAAGGCAGCTATGCCTTCAAGTACGGTTTTTGCGTAGGCCTCGCCCAATTTCGGATGCCTTGCGCGGACCGCGAACCCGACGCCGACTGCAGCGAGGATCGGTGCAAGAAGTCCCAATGCAAGAAGTAACGCGCCTCCACCGCCTTCGCCGGTAAGGTCGAGGACAAGAAGTAACGGAAGCGCGGTGATTGGAAAAATGAGCGTGCTTAAGACCAGGATCCGCATGCCTGGAGCCGGATCTTGCTTCACCATCATCGCGAAGTTTGGAGCACCGGTCACGGACGGCGCCGAGAGCATGAGCACGACCGCAAGGGCAAGTGGCCATTGCATCAAGCCAGTGACCGAAAACACCGCGAGCGCGCCTAGCGGCATCAGCAATTGCAAGAGGCCAACGCGCGCGAGCGTATTCCAAATCTCGTCAAGACTGCCGATTGCGGCTTGGGCCCCAACGCGTATGCCCGTTAGGACGAGCAGCAAAACGATCATCGCCCCGATCCATGGACGCAGCGCCTCTGCCAAATCCGGCAGGGCCAGGCCAGCAAAAAGCCCCGCAATCAGGCAATACTGACCGCGCGCACCAAGCCAGGCTAAACCGCGCAGCACCCGCTAGGGCGCCTGTCGCATATTTTCAGGGAGCCACATCGCAACGTCTGGGAACCAGATGAGAACGAAGCACATCAGGACCATGATCATGAACATGGGGAAGGCCGCGCGGGTGATATAGCCCATCTCATGTTCGGTCATGCCTTGGAGCACAAAGAGGTTAAAACCGATCGGTGGTGTAATCTGGGCCATTTCGACCACGACCACCACGAAGATGCCAAACCAGATCAGGTCGATCCCGGCTTCACGAACCATTGGCTCAACGACGGCCATGGTCAGCACAACGGATGAGATCCCGTCAAGGAACATGCCGAGGACGATATAGAATACCATTAGTATCATAAGGAGTTCGAACCGCGAGAGCTCCATAGTCGCAATTCCGTCGGCCAAGGCGCGGGGCAGCCCTGTGAAACCCATGGCGAGCTTGAGAAACGCCGCACCCGCAAGGATGAGCGCAATCATCGCTGATGTGCGGGTGGCGCCCATAAGGCTTTCGCTGAAGGTATCCCAGTTCAGAGAGCCTTGGCTTGCCGCCAGAATGAGCGCGCCGATGACACCGATCGCTGCGGCCTCGGTCGCTGTCGCGTATCCCCCATACATAGAGCCGATGACGACGAAGATCAGGCACAATACCGGGATCAGGAAGCGGGAGTTATTGAGCTTGTCTAGGAAAGACATGCCGGTTTCTTGCTTGGGCTTCCACGTGCTGGAAAGGCGAGAATAGATCGCGACGTACCCCATAAACATCAGCGCAAGGCAAATGCCCGGGAAGACGCCAGCAAAGAAGAGCTGCGTGATGCTTTCGTTGACGGTCACACCGTAGACAATGAGGGCGAGCGATGGCGGGATCATCAGCCCGAGTGTGGCGGCACCAGCCAGAGTGCCAATCACGATGCGTTCTGGGTAGTCGCGTGCGCGCAGTTCGGGGATCGACATCTTGCCGACGGTTGTCAGCGTTGCTGCCGAAGACCCCGACACTGCCGCGAAGACTGTGCAGCCGACTATATTGGTGTGGACAAGGCCGCCCGGAAGGCGCGCAAGCCAGGGCGAAAGGCCCCGAAACATGTCTTCGGATAGCCGCGTTCGGAAGAGGATTTCTCCCATCCATATAAAGAGCGGCAATGCGGTTAGGGTCCAGCTCGATGATGAGGCCCAGATCGTGGTGATCATGGTGTCGCCGACGGGCCGGGTGGTGAAAAGCTCCATCCCGACCCAAGCCACGCCCATAAGAGCCAGTCCAACCCAAACGCCGCTGCCCAGCAGTAGGAACAAGACGAAGAGGAAGAGGGTGATTGCGTAAATTTCTTCCATGGCGGGTTACTCCGCGTAGCTCTGATCGACGAGATCGCGCCGAATACGGTGATCGCCACAGAAGATGACGTGGATGAGATGGTCGGTCAGTGCAATTGCCAGGATCCCCCCACCCAAGAACATCACGGATTGGGGGATCCAAAGTGGTGTCGCGTCTTGCGCCTGGCTCACTTCGTTGAACTTCCAGGACCAATAGGTGAACCAGTAGGCGTAGTAGGTGAAATACCACATCACGCCGGCGCCGATGGCAAAACACCAGATTTCAAAGAACCGGCGAAGCGCTTGGGGCAGCGCGTTGAGCACGAGTGAGACCCGGATATGCGCCCCCCGGTTCAAGGCGTTCGCGAAGGCAAAGAAGCTGGCGGCCGCCATCGCATATCCCGCGTAATTCGCGGCTCCGGGAAAAATCTCACCCGTCCAGCGCGCCACCATCTGCGCCACGATAAGGAGCAGGATCGCGATCAGACAAAGCGCGGCAAGAATGCCTGCTGCGAGGTACAGCATATCGAGAACGCGGCGCACACCGCGCAAAGCACCAGTCATGGCTCGGCCTCCAGTCGGGGAAAGCCCGGTTCGCAGCCCGGTGCGATCCGGGCAAGAACGCTTACTGCGCGTTGTAGGCGTCGACGATGGCCTGGCCGGTCTCACCGGCGGCTTCGAGCCACTCGGCCGTCATGGTGGCGCCAATGTCTTGCAGCTCTTCAACCAGAGCGTCACCCGCCGGCTCCACGGTCATGCCGCCCGCAGCAAGACCAGCCAGCGTAAAGCCGGTGTACTCTTTGGCGCGCCAGGTTCCGGCGTATTCGGCCATAGAAGCGCAAGCGTTGATGACGTTTTTGTTGGTGTCGGACACGCCGTCCCAAACGCCGGTGTTGATCAGCATGTAGTTGCGCGGCAGCCATGCATCGACTTCATAGAAATGGCTGAGACTTTCCCAAACTTTCCGGTCATATCCCGTGGCGCCGGACGAAACCATGGATTCTGCTACACCGGTTGCAAAAGCCTGGCTGATCTCAGCGGCTTCAATCTGAACGGGGAGCATTCCGGTCAGCTCGGCCAGCCGGTTGGTCGCGTTATTGTAGGAACGGAATTTGATGCCTTCCATGTCGGCGACGGCGTTGATCTCGCGGTCGAAATAGAGCCCTTGGGGTGGCCAAGGTACCGAATAAAGAAGCGTGAGGTTCTGTTCGGCCAAAAGCTCTTCAAGGTGGGGCTTGGCAACGCCATAGAGTTTTTCGTGTTCATCGAAGGATGACACGAGAAACGGTACGGAATCCCATCCGAAGATCGCGCTTTCGTTCTGGTGTCCAGACAAAAGCCGCTCACCTATTGGAACTTGACCCGTTTGAACTGCGCGCTTGATATCCGCGCCGGCAAATAGCGATCCGGAAGGGTGTGTCGTGATTTCGATCTCACCACCGGTTCCGGTCGTTACGCATTTTGCGAATTCTGCACCGGTGACCGAGTGGAAGTTGGATCCGGAATATGCCATCGGCAGATCCCACTTTTCCTGCGCTGCTGCCGGCAGAGCCACGAGCATTGTTGTTGCAATCGCTGCGAAGGTTGTTGTCTTCATCTTTCTCTCCTTGTTGGTCGTCGTGTTTTTTATTGGCGGCTTCAGGCGAACCGCATTGGACTGAATGCCCGAAGGTCGGTATTCATCGGCAGATCCGCGACGAGCCCAGCCACCATCCTTCCGGTCTTGGGACCGCCGGTCAATCCGATATGGTGATGACCGAATGCTGTATAGACGCCGGTACTGCGGATTTCCCCAATCAGAGGCAGGCTGTCCGATGGCGCCGGGCGATGTCCCAGCCACTCGATCTCGCCGGTGAACTCCAAGTTGGGGAAGGCCTTTTTGACCTGCCGTCTCAAAAGCGCCAATGGCGATTTGGCGGGTCCTGCTCCGAGGCCGCCAAACTCGACAATACCTGCGCACCGAAGGCCTGCATTCATTGGCGTCGCAACGAATTTTCCGCTGGCCACCATGATCGGATGGGAGGGTCCGTTCTCCGCGTCTTCGAAAACGATGTGATAGCCCCTCTCGGTCTCGAGCGGGATCGTCAGACCAAGTTTCTTCATCAGCGGTTTTGACCAGGCGCCAGTGGCAAGGACGACGTGATCGCAAGGGAAGCGGCCGCCGGACGTCAAGACCGCGGCCACTTTGTCTTCCACAAATTCAAAGTCTGCTATTTCTGCCGTAACGATCTTGCCGCCGACCTTCTCAAATTCCGAGGCGAGGGCCTTCACATAGCCGCCCGGGTCGCGGACGTAGCCATGGTCGGTCATGGTCACGAGAAGGCCAGTGTCGGACGAAAGGTTCGGTTCGAATTCCCTCAGAGCGTCGCCCTCTCGCAGAACCGGTTCGAACCCAGCATCCCGGCGAAGGCTCCACGTGTATGCATCAGCCTCAAAGGCCGCTCGGTTCGTGTAGGCGAAGGAATAATCCGTGTCTTGAACCCAATCTTCGGCACTCGTCTCAGCCACGAGCGCGCGATGCTGTTCAACACTATCTGCGACAATCGTTGAGAGGCCGTCTGAAATCCGGCGCGTGTCCGCGTCGTTCGCATGGGAGAGGTATTTGATCAGCCAAGGTAAGAGCCTTGGAAAATACCCCCAACGCATGAAGAGCGGGAAATCCGGGTTCGCCAGCATTTTGGGCGATTTACGAATGAGGCCCGGTGCTGTGACGGGGACAACCGAACATGCAGCGATAACACCCGCATTACCGTGAGATGTTCCTTCTCCAGGCGGCAATCTGTCGATGAGTGTTACTTCGGCGTCGCTGAACCTGCGCAACCAGATCCCTGTTGAAACGCCCACAATTCCGGCGCCGGCTATGATCACACGATCCGGTATCTCAATCCCCCACGAGACGTTGAAGGCCTTTGCCTTCTGAGTGCAATTCTTGAGCTGATGTCTGTATACAGACAAATGCACAGTATTGCGCTCAGTGCAAGGCCTGCGCTAGCGTGGTCGGGTCAGGAGAGATTTCAGGCAATGCGCGAAGACCCGTCAAAGCTCGAAGATACGGTGAGTTCACTCTATGCCCGCCTGAGGTCCATGGCGGCATCTTTCGCCTTTAAACCCGGCGAAAGGATCAATGAATCAGCGCTCTCAAGAAGCCTGGGGGCGAGCCGAACACCGCTTCGAGAGGCGTTGAACCGGCTCGTGGCGGAGGGATTCGTCGAGTTTCGTTCGGGCCGAGGTTTCTATTGCCGATCGCTCTCGGACAAGAGAATCAGACACCTCTACGAAGCGCGGATGGCGATCGAATGCGAAGCGACACGGCAAGCCACGTGCCGAGCAACGCCCGAAGAAATTGATGAGATCGATGCCTCGCTCGACGAGACCGCCGAGGAATACGCGTCCTGCAGCGACCCCATCCGACTGCTGGAACTGGACGAGGAATTTCATTTTCGGCTCGTTGCCTTGTCCGGTAACCCGGAGTTGCAAGGCATGCTGGAGACCATCTACGATAAGATCCGTTTTGTCCGCACAGCAGATCTTCGCCGGTTGCAGGCCGCCGGTCGGACAACAACGGAAAGACATCGGGCAATTCTGACTTTGGTGCGAAACGGCGAGGCGACAGCAGCAGCCGAGGCCATGCGTAGCCATATCGGAGATCGCGCGCAGCACGCCTCCGAGGCGGTGCGTCTTGCTTTCGCGGATCTCTATGCGCCGAAAGAGGAGTTGGCGTGATCGTTTCAGGCGGAAAGACAGTTTTTGGCGCCTCGGTCGGCATTCTCATGTTGAACACCCAATTCCCCAGAATTCCAGGTGATATTGGGAACGCCGCGACATGGCCGTTTCCGGTTCAGTTTAAAGTCGTGCGTAGTGCCACACCTGACAATGTTGTCCGCGGCGATGCGAATCTGCTCTTAAAAGCGTTTATCGATGCCGGACGCGAATTGGTCGATATGGGATGTGATGGCATCGCGACGAACTGCGGTTTTCTTGTGCCTCTTCAGGCTGAGTTGGCGGACGAGTTTCGCGTCCCTGTCGCCACGTCATCGTTGCTGCAGGCGCACCAGATCCAGCAAACGCTGCCCGGCAATAAGACCGTCGGTATCCTCACGATTTCGTCGGAGACGCTGGGCCCGGACCACGTTGCAGCAGCGGGGATTGCCAAGAACACGCCGATTGTCGGGACGGGAGCCGGATCGCATTTCACCGAGTGCGTTCTGGGTGATGTGCTAGAAATCGATTTTGCTAAAGCGCGGGCCGAGAACGTGGCGGCCGCTGAGAAGCTCGTCTCAGACCATCCCGAGGTGGGGGCTATTCTTCTGGAATGCACGAATATGGTTCCATATGCGGCGGATATCCGACGCGCCACGGGCCTTCCTGTATTCTCGATCTACACCTATCTTCTGTGGTTCCAGGCAGCGCTCCTTCCGCGACGGTTCCCTGTGGACTTGGATGACACCCGGCCCATGGCGGGCCGCGATTGATGGGTGACCATGTCGTCATCGGCATGCGCGTCCATTGCGTTTCTATTCCGGCCAAGGCCGTGCATGCGCACGGATCAGGAGATGTCGGTGGAATTAATGCAGCACTTTGCGAACTGACAACGGGTTCTGGCTTGGTCGGTTGGGGCGAGGCATCGCCCTGGCCGGTTTTCACGGGAACCCTTGAAGGGAATGCAGCGGCCCTGCACGGGCATCTTCGCCCCATCGTGATCGGCCGCAATCCCATGCATGTCGAGCCGATCATGACGGATGCCGACCGGGTCCTCGTTGGGCATCCGGAGGCGAAGGCTGCATTGGAATGCGCTCTGCTCGACCTTGCGGCTCAGATTGCGGGCTTGCCTATAGCGGATCTCGTTGGCGGTCAGCAGCGCGACAAGATCCCCCTTAGTTTTTCGGTCGCAAATCCGGACTTCGGCACCGATCTCGACGATGTTGCGAGGCTTTGGGATGACGGCGTGCGCATTCTGAAACTCAAGACGGGCTTTTTCGACCATCAGTTCGACTTGATGCGGCTCGAAAAACTGCGCGAACAATTCGGCGACGAATTGCACCTTCGGGTCGACTACAACCAAGGCTTAAGCGCCCACGACGCCATTCGCCACATTCGAGATCTGGAGGTATTCCGCCCGGACTTCGTCGAACAACCGGTGAAGATGGCACAACGTGAAGCCCTCGCAGAGATCACGCGTGCCGTCGATGTCCCGATCATGGCCGACGAGAGCGTCTTTGGCGTCGGCGATGCCTTGCGGGGAGCGCATGCCCGCATCGCCGACATTTTTTCGCTAAAAATCGCAAAGTCGGGTGGCATCCGACGCTGTCTTGAGGTCGCGGCGATCGCGCGAGCTGCAGGAATTGAGGTTTATGGCGGCTGCATGTTTGAGACTTCGATCGCCCATATGGCGGGCGCACAATTGATGGCGGCGGTACCGAACCTCACGCTGGGCTGCGAGTTCTACATGTCGACGTACTATGCCGAAGCCGACCTCGCTGTTAGTCCGTTCCCCGTCGAGGGCGGTTACGTGCATTTGCCGCAATCCGCCGGACTGGGAACCTCGCCTGATCCAGACGTCCTGGCCCGCTATCGAACCAGTATTTTGGAATGAACTGCCGGAAAAAGCGGCGTCTCGAAGGAAGAACCGATGCTTAACAAGCTCGAAGCCAAGGAAGTGAATGGAGCGCAAGCCATTTTGGCCATGCTCGAATTGCACAATGTCGAGCATGTTTTTGGCTTGCCGGGCGAGACAACCATCGGCTGGTATAAGGAGTGGCGCAAGCATTCAAACATCGAGTTTATACTGACCAGGGATGAACGCACCGCGTCCTATGCGGCAGAGGCTTATGCGAAAATTACGGGCAAACCTGCTGTGCTCGAAGCGCCAAGTCCTGGCGTGACGCATTGTACGCCTGGAATTACGGAAGCCTACCTAAGTTCCGTCCCGATCATCTTTTTCAGCTCAGACATTCCGATGAATCAGGACAAACGGCACGGCTTGACAGGCGTCGACCAGACGGCGCTCTACGAAAGCATCTGCAAAGAATCCTTCGTAGTCACCAACGTCGCCGAGATCCCATTTCTTTTGCGCCGAGCCTTTCGCGTCGCCACATCCGGTCGACCGGCGCCCGTCCATATTCGCGTCCCCATCAACGTTTTCGGTGAGACCGCGCATTTAGACGACCTATATGCCGACACTGACTATGGGACATATCCCGCCCACCGTCCTGTCGCCGACCATAGCAAAGTCCGAGCCGCAATCGATGCGCTCTTCTCGGCCGAAAAACCCGTGATCGTGTGCGGCCAAGGGGCGCTGATCTCGGGGGCGACGGAAGCCGTCCTGGAACTCGCCGAACTCATGCAAGTCCCAGTCGGCACGACGACCCCTGGGAAGGGCACGATCCCGGAAAACCATCCGCTTGCCTTACGCGTCATCGGTGGCCGTGGCGGTATGGAATACTCAAACACTTACGTGCATGACGCAGACACCGTCTTCTTTGTCGGGTCGAACACCGACAGCGCGGCGACGGATCACTGGAAACTCTACGGCGATCCTGCATCAAAGACGTTTCTCCATCTCGATGTCGCTGAAGCGCATATTGGGAACAACTTTCCGGTAGATATCGGGATGGTCGGGGACGCACGCGCAACGTTGGAATATATGGTCGAGACGATCCGGTCGAGTGAAACCACTCGTGCGAGCAAGACGGTCGACCTTACGAAGTTGAAAAAGACAGCCCTTGAAAACGTATTCAACTCGAACATTCCAATGCCCGAAGGCACCATTTCGCCTGTCAAGCTCTCGCAAGTGTTGGATCGAATTATGCCTGACAATGCCGTCGTCACGTCCGAACCGGGCGTCAGCGCAATCTACCCTTCCGCCCTTCTGACATTTCGACGGGCGGGCAGACGATACATTACAAACTATTCAATGGGCGCTCTTGGCTATTCGGTCCCTGCGGGTCTCGGCGCGAGCTATGCAAGCGATGGCCCGATCATCTCAATTACGGGCGATGGGTCGTTTGGTTTCGTCATAGGGGACATGGACACCCTCAAACGGTCGGGCAAGAACATAACCATCATCCTGACACGCAACGATAGTTTCGGTTGGATCAGAGGCGAAGCTGTGTTGCTTGATGAGGTCGACGAACCGTGGTCCACGGATTTTGGAAGTGTTGACTATGCAAAAGTTGCCGAGGGCTTCGGTTTTGCCACCTCGCGGATACTCTCGGAAGCAGGAATTGAGCCAATACTATCGGAGGCGATTTCAAATCACGGTGCGAATTTTGTTGAGATAATGGTTCCAACCCAGGATAAAATTGTACCCTTCGTGCCCAATTGGGTACGCGCGGCCCGAGCGAAGAATCTGCCACATTTCTATTGAGTGCGACATGGCTTCACTGCCGCTATCTTTTCGAGCCTTCGATTAACTTTTCTTACCATTGATAGTGAGAATTGGGAAGGCAGCCGGACTTCTCAACTCCGCGGTACTTCAAGCTCCTTCTCGTCCGCATCGTGCGCGAGCTTGGCCATAAGTTGTTCTTGGGTGTTCCGGTCCAATGACAGTTTCGGCAACGGCTTTTCCTTGCCATTCGTGATGTAAATGCCTGTGCGGGCGCCGAAGCTCTCAGGTTGTGCCGCGTGGATCATCTTTGTGGCCTGCTTTTCAGGTTTGTTGAAAAGGAGCGGCACAAGGAGCTTTAGAATGGCTGGCATGGCATCGCTCGTTTTCGTCATCGGAGTAACAACGGCGCCGGGACAGACCGATCTGACCATGATCCCTTCTCCATTCAACTCTTCCGCCATCGCTGTCCCTAGCGTCGTCAGAGCAAGTTTCGTTGTTGCATAGGCTCCGGTCAGCCCACCAATGACTTGGGGATCCGACAGGCTATCGGTATCCAGCGATTTTGCGGCGTTTTGAGCCGAAGATGTCGTGTTGATAATCATGGATCTTTCACTCGTGCCGTCACGCCGAAGTGCCGGACGTAAGCTTTGCATCATCACGTATGGGGCAAGCGTGTTCACGGCATAATTTGATTCATGGCCTTGGGCGCTCATCACCCTCTCAGACGTGAGCACGCCTGAATTATTGAAAAGCGCATCGATCTGCGGATGACGTTCGAGGACCGTTCGCGCAGCTTCCTTGATTTCCTCGATGTCCATCAGATCGGCCTGAATGAGATCAACGTTCGCTCCCGGATGGGCGGCTTGCAGTGCGGTCTTCTGTTCCGCGGCTCTTACACCGTTGCGATTGACGAGCACGAGGTGCCGTTCGGTTGCGGCCAACTGATCGGCAATCGCGCTGCCGATCCCACCTGTTGAGCCAGTGATGACCGCTGTTTTATTTCCTTCGATGGGATCTCTCCCTTTCTGAGGCTTTTGACGCTCAGGCCAAAAGGCCTTTAACCGCATCGTCTATTCCGGAAATGTCGTCGGCTTTGACAAGCGAGTTTCCATCCCAGGCTTCCGCCCACGATCCCACGCCGTATTTGCCCTTGATATCCATCCCAAAGAACGGGGCGGTGTGTTCTTGGGTCTGTAGAACATTCGCGCCCGCCCGCCGGCCGGGGCTTGCCGCCAGTAAGACGAAGGGTTTGTCCTGCCATACCTTTTGATCGATCCGGCTCATCCAGTCGTAGATATTCTTCCAGGCGGCAGTCACGTAGCCGTTGTATTCGGCAAATGAGACAATCAACGCGTCAGCAGCCCCGATCCGCGCATAGAGCTCTTGAGCCAAAGGATGTATTCCATCCGCTTTTTGACGATCAGGCGAGTAAATCGGCATCTCGTAGTCGTTGATGTCTAGGAATTCTACTTGCACCCCCGGGGAGAGTTTTTGCAGCCGCCCGGAGGCATAACCGACTAAAGCGCGATTTATGGATTTGGAGTGGTTTGAAGCTGCAAACGCGAGAACTTTCATGGGTCATCCTTTGGATCGCCGGAGACAACCTACACAGGCGGCACGGCGTCTCAATGTCCGCTCGGGCGCATTTAATGCGCGTTCACGCGACAAGTTGGGTCTTCTCTTGCCTGCGACGCAGCATAAATGCGACGAAAGAGGCGCATGATGGACAATTGGACCGAAATTTACACGGCCTACCGCTTGGCGCGAGTGGGGACTGTCAGCAAAGCGGCCGCCGAGCTTGGCGTGCATCGCGCGACGGTGAACCGCCATGTCGACACGCTGGAACGGGCGCTTGGGACGCGCCTCTTTCTGCGCCATCGACGGGGCTATGAATTGACCGACGCCGGGCGGGAGTTTCTGGAAGTTGCCGGGCGATCCCATGATCAGCTGGAGGACTTCTTCGGTCGTATGCGCGTGCAGCGGGCAGAAGTCGCCGGAGAGATCATCGTCACAACGCTCTTTCCGCTGACCGATATGATCCTTCCGGCAATTTTGGATTTTCGCCGCAGGCACCCTAGGACGCGCGTGACGGTGAAGACCGGCAACAAGCTTCTGAGCCTTGAACGGGCGGAGGCACATGTTGCGCTGCGTGTCGGCGCCAAGCCCACCCAGGACGATTATGTCGTCCAACCGTTTTGCACGCTCGATTTCGCGCTCTTCGCCCACCGTGATTACATCGCTCAGAATGGCAAACCTGACTGGCAAGATCTCTCTGGCCATGCCGTCGTCGGCAACCCGGGGGTGGAAAGTGCCGCACCTTTCGAGGTTTGGTTGGCCAAGAATACGCGTCCTGATGACGTCGTTCTAAAATCGCCGAACGCTAAAATTCTCGAGAACGCCATTCTAAGTGCCGAAGGGATTGGGTTCATTCCCGTATCAGCCGCCCAGCGATGGACAGATCTTGAACAAGTCTCACCCGCGCTGTCTGAATGGGCTGTTGAAAGCTGGCTGGTCACCCACGTCCATGTGCACCGGTCGGTCAAAGTCCAAGCTATGTTGGGTTGTTTGAAATCAGTTATTTCCTAACCCTCCGGTGAGAATGAAACTCTGTTTGGCCATGGTAAAGGGTCGCTTCCAGGTGGCCGATCAAACGGCGTTCCCGGACGATTGCCCGCCAGATCTTCGAGACTGTCTTCTATCGCCAAAGCATATTGCGAAGCCGCCCAAGGTCGACTGGGCATGAATGACCAGCTTTTCTCGGCTTCGCCCAAAGCGATCTGTCCGGGAACGATCTCGCCACTCGCGTCAAGCACCCGCAATCGGAACGCGAGGGACAGATGATCATGGGCGCTTCCAAGATTGATGCTCAATGGCGCAAGGGACCCTGCGGCCGGCGCCGTAAGTGTCCATGTGCTCGGGTTGGGTGGATCGACGTCGGCCGGTCCCGCGGTGAACGCATGGGTTGTGGGTCGGCCAAGCGGGCAACCATTGCTGTCCTCGGACTTGCCGGATACCTCCAACGTGTAGGCCTCTCCGGCGATCAAAGCCCGACCGAGTGACGCGCTGGCCTTCAACCCAGTTTTGACGCGACCAGGATCGAACAGCAAGGTCAGACGCAGGCGATCTGGGGACCAAAGCTCCTCGCGCGTTGGGAGAAAGGCGCCATCGATCGGCGTGCCTTCGGCGTCGAGCAGACGTATATGCGCGAGCCCAGCAGATGCGCCCATGGACCGCGGATAGTAGATATAGAACCGCAGCATGTTCTCCGGCAGGACGTCCCCCGTCGGGTAAATATCGGCTTGCCCCAACTCTCGCGAAGGACAAGTCGCAGATGCCATGGTCGCCGCACAAAGCAAAGCGGCGACGACGCTGGCACGTACCATCATTGACGGATTTGCCCTGGGAAGCCTTCGTCCGCTTTCAGCAGGTTTTGGAACATACGTATGCCGTTCGACATTTCATCATCGGCATAGGCGTAGTCCGGGAAGTTGTATTCGCTGATGAAGTCACTGAGACGGAAGAACGATCCTTTGCGGAAAGACACAAGCTCCATGGCACCCGTGTCGAGATCGCGGCGCAGCGCGAGCAGAAATTGTCCGTCTTGATCGGCCATGTGGACCACACCGGAGAGCGGCAGCGGAACGGTTTGCACGCCTGAGGTTGCCCCAAGATAGGGAACAGGTTCCGAAAGACCCGGCGCGGCAGCGGCTTCGGTTAGATTTTCTAGGGTTATCAGGTCAGCGTCCATTTCGCGGTTCACGACCAGGACGTAATTAGACACTTCACCCTGAAAGTTGGCCGCAGAAAATGAAATGACATCAAGTGGCGTGTTGCCGTAGCCAAGCTCTGCGATGGTTTTGCCCGTCACATGCGCCCCGTCGGCTAGGGCGTCCACCGGGATGGTGACGAGTGGAGTGCAGGTGTAAGCCGCGACAGCCGTTGGCGTCCCGTCGATGTCCACCACCTCCATGGCGCGGATTGGGGCACGCGTTTCATTTTGGTTATGCGCCGCGTGATAGATTTCGATGCTCGTTGAGCTCGCTTCGCTGCCAAAAGGAAAGGGAACGCGGCGCAAGGTCGACGCGAATTCACCGGTTGAGACGCCAGAGACAAAAAGCTCTCCGTTCGCATAGTCAAGATCGGTCACGGTCAAGGACGGCGCGGGAATATCCCGCCAGAATGTCACGCCGGAATCGGCTGTGTCTTCTAGCGTGAATTGTGACGAGGGCAGGGCCCCGAGGTCGAGAATTTCAACCACTCCATCGCGCGAGATTGCGACGACGGCTCCGGTTTCTACACCGTCGCTTGTGGCCGTTACGGAAACATAGGCCACCTTGGTGACGGGGTGCACTGTCAAATCGCTGTAGACGAGCCGTCCGCTCGACCCCAGTGCGTCCGCGACGAGTTGATCCACATCCAAAAGATTGAAGGCTGCGTCCTGTTCGGGCGCTTCTCCACCGGATGGAAGCGTGTAGGCGTGGATGAGCCCTCCGGCAGAATCCGCGACAAACAGCGTATTATCTGGCCCAAACTCCAGGATTCCGAAGGATCTCGGCATGTCCGCAACTGCCGCTCCCGCGGAGAGCGCGAGCGTGGCAAGGACAGAAAGGGGTTTGAGTGCAGACATTGGAGGCCTCCTTTGATGTATGGGCGGACATCGCAAAGTGAGTGCAGCGATGGGCCGATGAAAAACGTCGGGCCGCAGCGGATCAACTGACCCTAGCGCGCACCGCATGCGCATTCAGGGCCCATTGGTGTTAGCTCTCGGGCGCGCTCCGAGCCATCGCCAGCGCCGTTGCCGAAGTTCAGGCGAGCCCGAGACGGACCATGAGCCCGCGGATTTGCGCCCGGTCCAACCAGATCACTGCCGCACACAGGACCGCTAGAACAACAGCCGGAACCGCTGACGGGCCAATCACAAAAACATGGAAGAGTGCGGCGCAGAGCATTGTGATCCAGAGGAGGCTCGCCCCCACGACATGGAGCCCTGGAACCCATAACAGGGCAGCCGAGCCCAATTCGACAAAGGCGGTGAGGTAGCGGAACCATTGTCCCCAACCAATCGTCTCGAAGGTATCGACCATCATGGAGACGCCAAACAATTTCGCACCGCCGGCGCCCACGAAAATCAAAGCTAGAAGGCCCAAAGCGTTATAGCGAGAAACTGCATTCGGTGCCTCAGTTCTTTGCTGGAAATTGGAAGTTTACAGGATGCGTAAAGACCATGTTCGGCCTTCTGGTGTTTCCGTTCGTAAAGAGCTCCCGTGCCAAATCTGCGACCATTTGCGGGTCTTCAGCGTGAAGAAAATGGTTTGCAGCCACAAGTGCGACGCGGCCATCGGGCAAGAGGTTCGCAGAGGTCATGTACTCCTCCGCCTTTTGGCCCGGGTCATCCGTGCCTTGGATCAGAAGGACTGGCATTGTCATTTTTGGGATCACTTGTTCCATGCGGAATGCCAATTCGATGTCAAAGCTTGTGCCCTTGAACGTCCGCGCCGCGGCCTCTGGGGTGCCTTCAAAACTGAACTCCCAATCCAGGCGTTGCAAAAAACGTTCGGGAAAATGCACTGACCCATAATTGCTGGAATACGCCGTACTGGCGATCTTCTCTTGGCTTTGGAATTCCACAGAGGCCATCGCCGCATGCGGTGGACGGGGCAATCCATGGGGTTGGTCGAAGGATTGCTGCATCCTCACATAGGCTAAAACGCGGTCAGCCATACCATCCATCGAAAGCAGATTTTCGCTTACAATGGTGCCCCGGTCATGGCTGATCAGGTTGAAATCGGTGACGCCAATCTTGTCTAGCAGAGCCATCAGGCTGCGAGCGGACCCGGCATAGCTCACATCGATCTCCGGACCCTTGTCCGATTGCCCGTAGCCCAACACGTCGACCGCAATGACGTAGTATTCGTCGGAAAGGAGTGCCATCACTTCCGCGTTAGCCCACCACGTGTCGGGATATCCGTGTACCATTAGGACGACTTCTGCCGAGGGATCACCCGCGGTCACAAAATGCCAGACGGGGCCGTCCGCCTCCACAAACCAGTGCGTGCCAAAGACGCCGAAACCTAAATGTTCGACCTCGCCGTGCTGACTGACCTTCAGTGTCTTTGGTGTGGCTTCTGGATAGCGCGTTGCATCTTCAGCAATCCGCGCAAGGGGATACGGCTCGTATGAAAATTCCTCCCAGGTCGGGGCGTTATCTTCCGCGAAAGTGGGCATCGCTGCGGTCAGACCACCCAAGAGGAGCGCCGCGGCTCCAAGGAACGTATGCATCGGAAATCGACGTGCTGCGGACATCTATCAACTCCTTGATGTGAGCAAGACATCGTCTAGCTACGAGTGAACGACGCATTGATCCAATTGATAATTATCATATGGTTCATTGCTATGAAGAATGTGCACAACGCTGATCTCAACCTGCTCGTCGTATTCGACGCTCTGATGACAGAGCGGAGCGTTACGAAGGCGGGCGAGCGCATCGGCCTTGCTCAGCCATCCATGAGCAATTCGCTCAGCCGTCTTCGCGCGCTTTTCGATGACGAACTCTTTGTGCGCACGCCAAACGGGATGATGCCCACTACAATTGCACTTTCTGCCTCAGAACATGTCAAAGCCGCTATTGCCGCGGCAGAAGAGGCCTTAAACGTGGGCAACACCTTCGACCCTCAAACCTACGAAGGTCAGATCGTTCTGCTCACGCACGATCTGTTTGAGTTGACGGTAGTGCCCGATATTGTCCGAACCCTAGAGCGGACGGCCCCTGGTATTCACTTGCAAACTCTAGGGCTCCTGCGGGGAGAATTCGCCGAGGATCTCGACGCAGGTCACGCGGATCTTGCTCTCTGTGGGTCAAATAATGTTCCCAAGCGATTTAATTATCGATCCCTCTGCGATGAGCCCTTCGCAGGCATTGCGCGATCCGACCATCCGATTTTGAAACGCCCCGTAACGTTGAAGGCGTTTTTGTCCGCCCGACACGCGTTGGTCTCGCATCGCTCGGACGGGGCAGGGCCGGTTGACCAAGTGTTGGCTGCAAAGGGCCTGACGCGCGATATCGCTGTAAGCGTTTCTAACTTCGCAACACTTCCACCTCTCGTCGTGGAAACGAATGTTATTGCGGTTTTGCCTCAACGATTGGCGGCAAAGGCGGACAAAGAGCTACCCGTAACCATGTTTGAACTTCCCTTTGAGGTCCCGTCGGTTGAATCCAAGCTGATCTGGGGCCGCGGAGCCAATCGTTCTCCTATGGCAAGCTGGTTTCGAGACGTGGTGGCTCGTATTGTGACCGGGCAAAATTCCTTGCCCCCATCACAATGAGCGTCGTCGGTTACTGGGGAAGATGTATACTGACCAAGTGGTGTTCGGCTTTCATTGAAGCGGAAAATCGCGCGATGGAAGAGTTGGCATTCCGCGCGGGATCGTATTATCTGATATTTCGCGTTCTCGCACCAAGCGGAGTAACTTGTGCAGTTGCAAAGAGCAAAATGCTCTTTGCGGGCTCAATTGGGGCCGGCGCCGTGCAAATGTTAGATAGTCGCTTTAGATAGGTGAGTGTTCTGACCACTCGCCAAGACAGATCGACGCCGATACCCTCAGCGATCGCCAGGGCGGCCTCCCGCTTTACATCAAGATTCCGAGCGGTGTTGTTCAATCATGTGTGGCGCACCATTTGTTGTAAAGCCTCGACGTTTCGGCTCCTTTGGCAACCGCCGAAAACGGCTTGCTTTGGGGATCTCAGAGGCCGTTCTGACCGCTGCGACACGCAGCACGAATGTCTGTTTCGCCGACGGTAAACTGTGCAAGTCTTCCGCCGCGTGAGATAGTCTGACAATAAACAACCTTTACGGCCGATAAGAGATAAGGCGACCAAAATGGCAAAGAGCTTTGACCCACCTAACATCTGGAGCCCATTCGGAGCCTTCTCTCAGGCAGTCATCGGAGGAACCGGCAATACAATCTATTTGAAAGGGCAGGTCGCACTGGACCCGGATGGAAATGTTGTTGGTGAAGGCGACATGGCTGCTCAGGTGGTCCAAGTTCTAGAGAACATTTCCGACATTCTCTGCACGATGGGTGGGAAGACCAGTGATATTGTTTCGCTTCAACAATTCACAACGGATATTCAGGCATTCATGGGCTGTGGCGAGATACGGGCTCGTTACTTCGATGCACCTTACCCAGTGACGACGACGCTCGAAGTCTCTTCGCTCTATGACAAAAGGTTGCTTATTGAAATCACGGCCATCGCTGAGATACCGTCAAGCCGCTTTGCCTTACCAGAAGCTGCGCAAGACATGCATCGTTAGATCGGGCGAGCGTGCGATCGCTTTAGGGATGGAGAACAGTACATGGACTGACAAAAAGCCACTCTTTTTTAAGCCGTCAGTCTCACTCGCTGTGTGGCTCCGGGACCGGATATGATCCCGGTCGGTGACTCGACATCGTCAAAGAAGCTTGCCGTGGCATGCGAAGTTACATAATTATTCTGCGTTCGACTTTCCGACTGGTTGACGAGAACGAGTTAGCTAGGTCGCTCCTCTTGCAAGCACCAAGTTTCTGTTGGCCGACTTGCCGTATCCTCGTTTGACGCACTCCTCATTCGTGTTGCGCCTATTCGACTTCAACAATTTCGAGGGCAGTGTCCTCAAAACCACCGTCTTTGTTGCGCGTTAACAATCGGAGCGTATCTCCTTCCGAGTATTGGGGCATAGTTTCCGCTGTTCTCAAATGGAAGATCAGCATGACGCGCTCCATTGCATCTGAGCCGGCGCCGCGTCCATAGATGTGAGCCTCGCCCAACGGTTCATCCGCTTCCGGGTCCTGGTGAGGATGGAAAGCATAAAAAACGCCGCTGCTTTCGGGCACGCGGGCAAGCCACACACGCAGCACATTCTCTCGCGCAGTCTTAGGTGTCACCGGAACATCCATGGCTTATTTCATAGCACGCGGAGCAGGCCTGCGTCCGAAATTATTTCTTGGCAAACGTTCGAAGAGAACAGCCGTCATATTGCACGCTTTCTGGAGAAACGGCCTTCCCGGTACCGTCAACCACAAGGAGATAGATTTTCAGGTTTTTGACGGATTTTTTGCGCCCGATGTATCTACGGATGCCCCGGGTCATATCGATCGTGTATCTGGTGTGTGCGTGCCGCAGCGGGTGCTTAGAGCGAATATCATATTCGTCCCGGCGGTAGTACTTCGGATTGCAATGGCCCGGTGCGCCGTGACACTGGCCATGGCCGAAAAGCACCAGCCGGCCAGAGAAGCTCTCATGCTTATAACCCGTTTTCTCTGTACAGTTTGGGTTGGCGATATAGGCGCGGATCTCATAGGAGTCCTTGGGCGGCCGAAGGCTGTAAAAATCCAACTGAGCACGGACAAAGCCGCCTTCGACCGTCCCAAGTTGGATTTCCTTCGCGGGATTGGCCGCTGCCGACAGGTTTCCAGCCGGAGCTGAGTCGGTTGTCCCGGTTGCTGCGACCGCAGCTTCCACAGAATCTTCGGAATAGATGTAGCGAAGGGATGTTTCGGCATCGACCAAATCACGCCCGGCACGGCCATCGTAGACGACCGCGTCCAATACAAATTCGGGCACATTGGCTCCGGGGTGCAATGCTTGCCAGTCAAACCAGACTTTGTCGCATTGGCAGTGATGCAGCCAGAATATCGGATCGTAGGCAGCCGAGCCGATTGACATCATGTCTCCGATGCCATTCGGCAAGGGAGAGTCGCCGAGCCCGCCCACGCGAACATGGACGGTTCCATGGGCACCAAAGTCGAAATCCTCTTGGAATCTCATGTAATTTGGATTGTCCATGTGTCGCTCCACATCGTCGCGGAGCTGCGGGATGACATCTCGGAATGAGCTGGGAAACCGCTGGGTGAACCGTTCGTCTCCACTCAGCCCCTGGCTGATCTCACGATAGAGACTTGGCGCACTCGCAAGCGGGTTAGGGACCGTATCGCCGGCCTCGTTTTCATAGGTCGGCGCATCAACTACTCTTGGCAGCCCATTCGAAGCGTGGGTTGCCGCCTTTTGGGTCGTCCAATCCCAGAAGGGCAATGTCAGTTCCAGTTCATCATCGTCACGCTTCCATTGCAGCGCGGTGTTAAGGGCCTTCTCGAAGGAGTAGAGGTATGAGCGGTGCCAGGTCAGAAAAATACGGTTGTCATCGTGGCAGAGGTCGAGATCGTAGCCGTGGCCCCGTGCCAGTGCTTGGTAACCGCGGTTGTCTCCAACCGCGATTTCCGAGATTTCATACATTGCGGCATAAGCATCCCGAAGGTCTTGAATATCGTCCGGATTGAGCCGCGTCAGATCAAAGCGGATCAATGGTAAGCCCGCTTTTTTACGGCGAAAATTGAGTTTGGCGACGGTATCCATCGGTCAAATCCCCCCAAGTAAAATGGTTCAGTACAATGGGTGCACCGTAGCACATTTTCGTTGCGGGCGCGACAAGGTGCTTCCTCGGAGCCCATGGGCTTAGGAGACAGGACCGGCGCAGTTCTAGCCAAAAAGGCTCAGCGACGGAAACCTCCGACACGTCCGTAGGAGTATTTGAAATGAGGGACAAATCATGAAACGAACCGCGTACCTTCTGGCTCCATTGCTGCTCGCCCTGGCCGGATTTTATCTTTGGCACACGCCGTTGCAGGGTCCGCTAACGAATGCCGAGGTCGATGCCTTCATGGCCAATCAAGCTGCCACCAGCGGAACGGCTTGGACGGATATTGAGGCTTTTGAGGCCTTTCTTCGGGAAGACGACGGGCGCCCGTTTGTCATGATCAATCTCATGGAGGTGCGAGACGTCGCGATTTATCCAGATGGCACGGATACAGAATCTAGGTCTGGCGCTGAAGCTGACGCTGCATATGGTCGAGCTGTGTTTCCACTTCTCCTGAAACGGGGAAGCTATCCGGTTACCCGCGCTGAGCGATATCACACGATCATCAATTCCCTTGGCCAGAGTGCGGCAGAGTTTCAGTCACTTGCCTTGGTTAGGTACCGCAGTCGGCGCGATTTGATCGACATGCTTGCAAGCGACGCATTCCTCGCGGCTGGCGTTGATAAATGGGCCTCGCTTGAAAATACGTTGGTGGCGCCGTCACGTCGGGCGCCGTCCTTCCAATTGATCGGATACCTCCCCGTTTTCTTACTGACCGGAGTGGCCATAATCTTAGTGCAAGCCGCTTATCGTAGGCGCTAGGAACCGGTCCCGTAGGTTTGATCTATCGGCACAAAATACCAGAGCCCGAGGTAAGCGACTGGCCCGCCGGCTCCAGCGTTTCCGACCCGGTTCAGGCCCGAGCCGGCACGCGATCTTGCTGCATTGCAGCCATCACTGACCAATGTAATCGGCACGTCGTTCCAATAGTGTGGCGGACAGGTAATCCACTAAAAGACGCGCACGTTGGACGCGGCGCAGCCCTCCATGCAACAGAATCCAAGTGGATCGGCGCTGATCGAGGCTTGTGCCTGGCACGCGTTGCAGTTCTGGGAATACCGTGGGCACCCAGTCTGCTAAGAATGTCATTCCCGCACCCGCCCGCGCAAGATGGAGGTGCATTTGCGGGTCGGCTACGATGTGACGAACGCGAGCATCCGCAAACGATGTGGCCGCAATCATGGACTGCATTTCGGGTACGTCGCCATAGCCGATCCAGGTCAGCCCTTTGCCTTTGGGGCCCGCCTTGGGCAGATTGTCGTCGATGTAACTTCGGGCGGCAAAGACACCGAGCGAGAGCGGAAATAGCTTCCGGCCCACCGCATCTTCGTCGACGGACACCACGTGACGGACCGAGATATCCGTTTCATCTTTCTCGATCGAGTCGATGAAATAGGACAGTTTCAGCTCAATATCGATGTCTGGGTAGAGCCCGGCAAACTCAGCCAGTGCAGGGGCCAAAAGGTAATGCGCAGTAAGCGGGTCGGCAGAGAGCCGGACGCGCCCCGAGGCTTCCCTGTCCAGCCCTTTGACCGCGCTAAAACCTTTGTGGAGCGCCGCCTCTGCCTCAAGTGCCTGGGGCAGCAGTCGCCGACCCGCCGCCGTGAGCGTGAGGCCCCCGGCCGCGCGTCGGAAAAGCGTTGTACCAAGTTGCGCCTCAAGCGCTTCGATTTGGCGCCGGATCGTGGCATGGGTGCCGTTGATCTGCTCGGCTCCTCGACGGAGTGACCCCGATCGTGCAACGGCAAGAAAGGCGGGGAGCGATTTCCAGTTCATGCAATGCGGACCATTTTCAAACCAATATGGATCAAAATTAACAATTAATGGTTCAAAATAAATCCACTACATCAACCCTAACACAGAAAGGGTGATCATTATGGAAGCCACATACTCTGCTTGGGAAGTTCGCCACTATGGAGGCCCCGACGTTCTTTCTCCCGTCACCCGTGCCATGCCGAAACCGGCGAAAAGTCAGGTATTGATCCGCATTCGCGCTTCCGCCGTGTCCCGCGCCGACACGATGATGCGATCCGGTACGCCCAAATTTGCCCGGCTTTTCCTAGGCCTGTCTAAGCCCCGGGCGGGCCTTGTTGGCACATGTTTTTCTGGCGATGTGGTTGAGGTTGGCGAGGACGTCACGCGATTTGCACCCGGAGAAGCGGTATTTGGTGAGGCCGGGCTGCACTTTGGCGCAAATGCCAGCCACATCTGCCTTGATGCCGAGAGTAGCCTCGTCGCTAAGCCCGATGCGCTGAGCTACGAGGATTCTGCCACACTGTTCGATGGCGCAATGACATCCTGGCATTTTCTAACGCGCTTGGCTCAGATCAAACCAGGCGACCGCCTTTTGGTTTTGGGCGGATCCGGCAGCCTCGGAACGGCGGCGATCCAGTTTGGGGTGGCATTGGGGGCCGAGGTTACTGCAACGAGCAGCGCGCGGAATGCCTCCATGCTCCAAGGCCTGGGAGCGGCGCACACTATCGATTACACAGCTCAGGATCCGCTTGGAGTAGGAGCCGGCTACGACGTGATCTTCGACACGCTCGGTGTGGCCTCTTTTGCTGCCGCCAAGCCAGCACTCGCAGCGAACGGCCGCTACATTTGCCCGGTCCTCAGCCTAAGGCTCCTCTGCGACATGATCATGACCGGCATCTTCGGGGGCAAGCGCGCGATCTTTGCTGCAGCGGGGATGGAAAAGCCGGCCGTCCATTTGGAGGAACAGGCCGAGATCCTGCAACTTGTCGACCAAGACACGTTCGCCCCCGTTATAGATCGCACCTATCCGCTTTCCGACCTTGTCGAGGCGCATCACTATGTCGAGACCGGTCGCAAACGCGGCAATGTTCTGGTCGTCTAATCTGCTTGCCCTAGGGGTGCGGTGGCGAGTGGGAGACGATGACTATTCACTAGAAAAGGGCGAGCCGTCTCCTAAATGCGACCCGATGCGGATTATCGGCGCAGGAGCCGGTCACGTCGCTTTACTGAAAACTAATGAAGCCGGTGTCATGATGGGTATCCGACGCCGGATGACCCGCTTGCGGATTAAGAAAGACTGGTCGATGACCGCTTTGTATGTTTGATCCGCGAGGAGCACCCAAGCGGCAAAGACATAGTGAGTGTCGAGGGTTGCGCGTCTTCCAACTCTACGGATCCGGAAAGTAAGGCCGGCTAGTTCTCGTCCGATACTCTTCCGCGTTCCAAGCACGTGCAAGGCAAACTCTTAGTGTGCCCAATCACCATCATTGCGATGCCCGTAATTGACAGGCAGACGAACTCAATGCGCACCATTTCGGAAGTGCACTTCGTTGTTTTTGCCGAATCACTTCGTTTCGAAAAAGGCAACCGTCAGGGCACTCGATTCACCGGTGCAGAGTTTTATAGTCTGACACCGAAGCCAATACTCCGATCCCGGAAATGTCCGTATGCGCGAAATTGTCCTTGAGATTTGCATGTCTCTGGCTGCGAATTTGAAACGCCAGACATGTTTCATCGTACATTGATGCGACGGATCTCCGGCTTCTACTTCGAGAAGCCATTCATTGAAACGCCAACTGAATTAGCAAGACAAAATAACCGGTAGTTAACGAACCTCATGCGTGATGAACTCCTCTATAGGGCAACCCACCGCTTGTCGCCATAGTGATCATCTCAGCTCATGTTGCGTCGGTTCTAATCGCAAGCGGAATAGCTCCGATCGGCACAAAAGGATCTGCGGAACAGACTCATGCTGTTCGAATTAAATCGCTCCGTCCCCTAAGAGCCGGGCGCTCTATAGGCAGCGAAAACCTTGGCTTCTGCAGTGTTAGCGTCATGAAGACCGGCGAGGGCTTCATTATTTTCAGTACCAGGTAGGAGCTAAGCCTAGCTGATTAGACTTTAACATCAGTGTGTTGAATCCTCAAGAAATCCTTGAACGCCACCATCTCTAATAATAGCTAACTTGATCATATCGACCGCGAAGCAAATTTGACCGCTTCATTGAAGTGCCCAATCCGTCGCGGCTTTGTATGACGGACAAATCCAATGCCTCGCCGCCAGGATCCGGGCTAGCCGCCAAAATGACGGCGCCCAACGAAACGTTAGGCGAGATGTCACGGCATGTTACGTCACGACGATTGCCACTGGGCGTCGTGGTGTTTCCGTCGAAGACGCAGATTGTTGATCCTCGGTGAGAGTATTTTGACTTGGCGGGCGGCATCAAAGTGCGACTTTCAATTTTTTCTTCATCTAGCCCTTTGAAAACGTCCAAACATCCAGCCGCACTACTACTTGCTTTATCTGTCTCTGTCGTTGAGCGAAGCTCATAAAGCGGCGATCCGTGGCATCACATCAGGCACTGAGTTTTTGCGCCTAGGGCTTTCCATTACTACGTGATCGGATGTGCTTCCTTGAAATAGCAGTGTGTGAATAAACGCCCTCTAGCTGGAAAATGGACGCGCAAACGCAATATAATCACGCAGATTGAATTCCACGGAAATTGATTTTTATTTTCCAGTAAATCCTGCCCCAAATTGTGGGGCAGGATTGCGTTCCTGGATCCGAAACCGAAAGGTCTCAAGGCCTGTGGATCACGTTGCGCCCGGATTAGGACGGCGAATAAGGCAAAGAAGAATGGTGAAGGTTGATTTTCAGCTCGCCATTCTCGTCTTCAATATAGCCGAACGTGTATTCTACGGCGACCTCATTACCATCGGGGTCGGTAAAGTAGTAATTGCCCATGGCCATAGCGGAACTGCCATTGGTGAAAATTCCGTTGTTTTCCCAACGGACATTGGTCCAGCCCTTGATGGCGAAACCGTTATCTTCGGTCCCTTCCGTTCCAATGAAGTAGCTCAGCGCCTCATCGAAAGTCTCACGAAACTGGTCTTCGGCCGCGAGGGTTGGCTTAAACATCACATCTGTGTCGCCGTAGGCATAGAGCTCATTGATGTGCTCTTCTGCGCGCCCCTTGAAATCCGACCCATCCGTATGAGCTTTTGCGATCGCGACAATGCCTTCGCCCCAAGCTGTCTGAGCCTCAAGAACGGCTTCTTTGGAAACGTCACCGGCCGAGACCGCCCCGGCAAAAACGGATGCTGCAAGAACGGCTGTTACACGTGTTGGCAGATTACACATGGTCTTCCTCTCTGTTTGGGAGCGCTAATATTATCGGGTTAACAGCTGCCCCCGATGCTGTTCCCGCCCCACAGCGTAATAATGTTACGCCACCTCTGTGGTTTTGGATCGAGCCCGGTTGAATTCAAGCTTTGTTCGAAAACAAACGCGCAACATTTTGAAAAAAAATAGATAAAACTCTTCAGGCAGGGCGAAATATGACCCTGTACTGTAGGCTTGCCGATCAATTGGTCGAGGTCAGAAGTGGCGTTTGAGGTCTCGCACGGGAAACGGCTTAGGCTGTGCGAGCCGTGCAAGACGTCCTTCGCCGTTTGGACGTGGGCCTGGCTTTGTTCGTCAACTTTTCCAACGTGCAGGATACGGAAACACACTCAACCAGGCGAGCGCGGTCGCTAGGCAACCCGTTCCTTGTCGAACGCAGTATCGTCATCAGTAATCTGGAATGAGGCAACAAGTTGGGCAAGTTCGTCCGCATCTGCGCTCAGCGCCGTACTAAGAGCGCTGGTTTCCTCAACCATTGCGGCATTGTGCTGGGTAGATTGGTCCATGCTGTTTACGGCGGAGTTTATCTCGCCGATCGCATGGGCCTGTTCTTCGGTTGCTTGACGGATCGCAGTAACTCGCTCGCTGGCCGCAACGACAACTTCAGCGATATCATTCAGGACGGTTCCCGCGCTTCCCACCAGGTCAACGCCCGCGGCCACGTGGGAATTGCTCGACGTGATCAATTCGCTGATTTCGCGTGCTGCCTCAGCGGCGCGCTGCGCGAGTGCCCTCACCTCACTGGCCACCACAGCAAATCCACGACCCGCTTCGCCCGCCCGCGCGGCTTCGACCCCGGCATTGAGCGCCAGAAGGTTGGTTTGGAAAGAGATGTCGTCAATCACTTTGATGATCGAGGAGATTTGTTGGGACGACGACGCGATTTGGTCCATGGCCTCAACCGCGCGGGTCACAGTTTCGCCGCCCTGTTCGGCACCTTCTCGGGCTT
This sequence comes from Pseudomonadota bacterium, assembly GCA_039198225.1. Taxonomy (GTDB): domain Bacteria; phylum Pseudomonadota; class Alphaproteobacteria; order Rhodobacterales; family Rhodobacteraceae; genus JASJAR01. The sequence goes on along the minus strand of JBCCTQ010000027.1, from coordinate 30,334 downwards.
GGACGACAACGGAATCGGCATCAAGCGCTGCACTGGCGGTCGATTTGATCGTCGCTGTAATCTCGTCGAGCGCGGCCGCCGTCTCCTCAAGGGTTGCGGCCTGCGTCTCGGTCCGTTTCGCGAGACTGTCGGCGGCCGAACTCAACTCAGCCGAACTTCCCTTAAGACGGCCGACGCTGCCGGTCACGCCGCCAATAATGCCGCTTAATTCCCCGATCGTTGCGTTAAAATTGACCCTGAGGCCGTCAAACTCACCGCTGAACTTCTCCCGGATCGTATAAGTGAGATTGCCGGCGGCGATATTGCGAAGCCCTTCGGCGAGCGATGTTACGATCTGGTTCCGCTCACTTTCGGCGCGCTCTTTCTCCTCCGTCTCCCTCCGGTGGCGCTCGACCCCGAAGGTGATGTCCTCCCCGATCAAGACTACTTTGTAGGCCTGGCCCTCCATGTCGAGGATCGGATTGAAGAACGCGCGCATCCAGACGTTGCTGCCATCGTCCTTTTTGAAGTTGAGACGGCGGGAGTCGCTCTCCCCCTCGGCGAGTTTTTCAAAGAGCGCGGCCGTCTCGCCGAACAAGGCATCGTCTTCGGCCATGAAGTTATCGATATGGTGACTTTCCAAGGCTTCAACAGGCCGTCCTAGCGCGGCCGCCAGCTTCGAATTGGCGTTTTGAATATGACCTTCGAGCGACAACTCAGCAACGCATTGGTCGGCATCGATGGCCGCAATCATACTGCCATAGAGCCGCTCCTTTGTGACATCTCGAAGCTGGATGATATTGCCCGCATGATCCCCGTCCTCGGTTTCGACGAAACTCACATTGGTTTCCAACTTGATTTCGCCCACTGAGAGGTCGGCTTTCCAAGGAAGGGCGGACCGGTCCGAGAACAGGGCTTCCATCTCGCCCCAATCGCCAGCGAGACCGGCGACCGATTCCCCCTCCATCGTCGCCGCGTTGAAATCCGGCCAGACCGTTGAAAAATCTGTCTCTTTTTCGCGAAAGAGCGTCTCGGCTGCCCTATTATAGGAGACGACACTCAACCCCTCATCGACGATCACCATGGCCGCATCACTGTCATTGAACGCAAAGCTCTTCGAGAAGGCCTCGCGGAGTTTGACGTCTGCGTCCGCCAATTGGCCCCCCATGGTCTTGAGCGACCGTGCAAGATCGCCAATTTCGGACCCCGCATCGATGAACTTGTCTTCACCGCCGAAGTTCTTTTTTGACAATCGGCCCATTTTCTCGCGGAGAGCAACGACGCCCGATCCGAAGTTGCGCGTCAAGATTTGGCCTCCGACCAGCGTGCCGATGATGGCTATGATGGCAGAGGCGGCAAAGATCCAGAGCTGCGAACGGGCTTTTTGGCCAACCGCGATCACGGTTTTTGAAACCTCCTCGGCCAATTGGATTTCAACCGCGCGGAGCCGTTCGATCCAGGCGGTTGAGGCGGCAAACCAAGCCGGACCGCCGATGCCTTGAAGCTCCTGGCCGTCGGAGCCGAGCGCAAACTCGCGCAGCCGCTGGATTTCGGCGAATTCCGGGAAACTCTCAAAGTCGAACTGAATGCCGAGGCTCTCAGTAAAATGCGCCATATTGGCAAACGACGTGGTTTGGGTCGCACCATAGGCCCGGAAGCGCCCAAGAAGCGATGACGAAAACGCGCCTTGGGAAAACCCGGCCGCCCCCATGGCCCGTTCGAGGCCTGCGGCCTCTTTTGCGTCGGTCAACGCAATCCAGCTTCCTCCTTTTCGGGAGAGATCGCCAATATCGAGCCGGGCCAAAAGCGATTTGTTGAGTTCGATCGTCTCACCAACGATCGCGGTATAGGCCAAAGCCGCCGCGCCGGGCGCCATCGAGAGACCAGAGACGTCCCGGCGAAGATCGCCTAAGCCTCCATAGGCCGCCTCCAGGGAGGTTGCTCGTCCGGGCAAAGCGGCCTCAATCGCCCCATATTGGGCTTCCAGGTCCACCAGCGCCGCATCCACCGCCGCCCTTTGGGCTTCAAGCTCCGTCGCAAAATTGGCGCGCTCAGAAGAGATATATCCAACCGACATGCCCCGCTCGGTCTGAAGCGCATGGATCAAGGCCGCCGCCGGATGGGCAATGGTCGAAGCGCTCTCGGCGTAATTGGTGCGCTCAAGTTCTCGAAGCTTAAGTTGAACACCGATCCCCGATACGAGGCTGATGCCGAGAAGTGGCACGGCGACCATAGCGGCGATTTGCGATCTGAGTTTCATGTGACGGGCCCATATTTTCGTCTCGCGCGTATAGGGCCTGGTTCGTTAAGGTTCGGTTCGCGGTCCTAGAGGCCTGCGGATTTCAGGATTGACGGGACAAGGGGCGGAGGGTAGACCGCGCCGCACGCCGGGAGACCGGCCGCGCGGTTGTAGCTCAGTTGGTTAGAGTACCGGCCTGTCACGCCGGGGGTCGCGGGTTCGAGCCCCGTCAACCGCGCCACTTTCTGCTGATGTCAATTCTCATGCACTGGCCGAGCCCAGCCGCTAAAGCGAGATAAATCTCTCGTGATCCGGGCTGTGCGGGGCCTGGGCCCGCGTTAGGCTTTCGTCAAACGCCAGAGGAGCTCCCCAATGCGCATAAAGACCCTGATGGCCGCGGCCGCACTCGCGCTCACCACAACCGGTGCCGCCGCCGACCCGGACTTTTGGAAGTTCGAATGGCCGAACACCGATTTCACGATGACCAACGTCGACAATTGGGTCGAGATCCTCTCCGGCGGCCCACCGAAGGACGGCATTCCCGCCCTCGATGACGTGAGCTTCCTGCCGGTGGCCGAGGAAACGCGGATCGGCGAGACCGAGCCCGTCATCACTCTCGAAATCGACGGTGCCGAGCCCCGCGCCTATCCGATCCGCTATCTCACCTGGCATGAGATCGTGAACGACACCGTGGCGGGCATCCCCGTGGCCGTGACCTTCTGCCCCCTTTGCAATTCAGGGCTGACCTTCGACCGGCGGGTCGAAGGGATGGTTCTCTCCTTCGGGGTGTCGGGCAAGCTCCGAAACTCCGACATGGTCATGTATGACCGGGAGACCGAAAGCTGGTGGCAACAGGCGATTGGGAAAGGGATCGTCGGCGTGATGACCGATGTCGATCTCGTCCAGATGCCGACTTGGATGGAGAGCTTCGCCGAATTCCGCGACCGGAACCCGGAGGGTCTCGTTATGGACGAGCCGGGCTGGAACCGCCAATACGGATCGAACCCGTACCGGAACTATGACAGCTCCCGAAAGCCCTTTCTTTATAACGGTGAAATGCCGCCCCACGACATTCCCGCCTTGGCGCGCGTCGTGCGCGTGGGCGACCGGGCCTGGCCGGTGGAACGGCTTCGGGATGTGGGAGAGCTCAGTGAAGCCGGCGTGACGATTTCTTGGGCGGCGGGCCAATCGTCGGCCCTCGATTCCGCGCGGATCTCCGAAGGCCGCGATGTGGGCACGATCCGGGTGCGCGACGGGGAGGGCAATGACGTGCCCCACGACGTGATGTTTGCCTTCGCCTACCATGCCTTTTGGCCCGAAGGAGAATGGATGCTCGGCGAAAGCTGAATGCTGAGGGCCTGCGAACCGATGCAACCTGCCGGGGAGGCCCTGGATCAATCCCCCGGCGGGGTCTGGGCTGTCCACGCAAAGGCCGGCGGGGGGGCTGACACTTGAGGCCGGTGGGCCCCTTGGCTCGCGGCGCTGTATCCCTGCCCACAATCGGCCAGCAAAAATCGGGCAGGCCCCCAAACGAAGCCCCGGCTCCTTCATCCTGGTAAAAATACTCCCTCCGGAGGCGTTAGCGGTTCGCCGCCTGGCGCAACCGGTCGATCATGGGCGTCAAAGGCCCGGCGAAAAGCGTCGGCCCTAAGGACCGGATTGCGGCCCCGGTGCCAGCCTTAAAGCGCAATAGCCCCTTCGCCCGATCGCTATCGACCGGGCCAAGATCGAGCCTCAGATAACCCGCCTCTCGCAAGGCGAGCGCTGTCTCCCAAAGAAGAAACCGTGGCGCGCCGACGGCCCGGCCTTCAGCCGTCGCCGTGGCCAAATGATAACTCGCGCCAGGCGGATGGAGGAGGATCAGCGCCACTGCCAAGGCGCGGCCTTCCTTGGTCCGCACGCGCACAAACCAGGCGGGGTCGCCGGGAAGGGCAGTATAGGCGGCGGCAAATGCATGGGGCAGGGCACGGAAGCCCCGGTATCTTTGGTGGCGGCGGTCAGCGGCGAAGAGCCCGTCGAGTGCTGCCCGGTTCGGCGGACTGATGTCAAAGTGAAGACCCGCACGCTCGGCTTTCTTGAGCCCGTTCCGCCAGGTCCCCGCGAGGGCCCGCCGGAGCGCCGCCGGGCTCGGGTCAAGGTTCCATTCGGTCACATGCGCTGGCCCCATCACCGGAAGAAACCCGTCGATGTCCATGGCGGTTTCCGGCGTCACCGCGATCCCTTCGAAGGCCCCTCGGTCGTGCCCCAGATCACGCCCGTCCTGCGGCGTGAGGGAGGCCCTCGAATAAAGCCTGAATGCCAGCGGCCCGACCCGCCGCTGGAGACCCAATAGCGGACCCGTCGCCGTCTCCATGACCACCGTTTCCCCGCCAATACTCAACATCGCCGCAGCGAAACGCGGATGCTGCTGGAGCGCGATTGGCGCTTCAATGGATCGGATTAGTGACGCACCGTCGGCCATGGCACGAGCTAGGCCGAATATGGCTAACGCCGTCCTAACGCGAGGGCCACAGCCCCGCTTGCCATGGTGGGCAGTGAGTATTTTGACCAGGATGAAGGTGCGCTGTTATGGATTCCCAAGCGATAGATTGCGGGCCTCAGGCGGGAAACACCACCATGGCATCTGGCTCCCAGCCGATCCGGACGGCTGTGCCAGGGGCGAGAACGTCGCCGTTGCGACGGTTTTTCATCGCGACCATGAGCGCGGATTCAGCGCCTTCGAGGGCCACGTCGTAATAGCTCATGTCGCCGTAATAGGCCCGGTCGCTGATCTTGCCCTCTGCCATATGAGGTGCGGTCTCTCCGGGACCGAGGAGGGTGAGAGTTTCTGGCCTCAGCCCGACGCTCACCGGGCCCGATGCCCCCGCTACGGGTGCCGCCCGGCCGAGCCCCTCGATCTCGATCCCCGACGGGCCCGCCACGCCCTGCAAAAATCGCATGAGGCCGATGAATTCTGCCACCTGGCGCGTGGCTGGTCGGCGGTAGATCTCTTCTGGCGTCCCGTGCTGGGCAATCCGGCCGTCAAACATAACTGCGATCCGGTCCGAAAGGGTCAGGGCCTCTTCCTGGTCATGGGTGACGAGAAGAAATGTGATCCCAACCCGCCGCTGGAGTTGGCGCAACTGCCCCCGCATCTCTTCGCGGAGCTGGCGGTCGAGGGCGGAGAGTGGTTCGTCGAGTAGGAGGACCTTGGGCTCGAGGATGAGCGCCCGGGCCAGGGCCACCCGCTGGCGCTGGCCGCCCGAGAGCGCGTGGGCCGGCCGGTCGGCCAACCTGTCGAGCCCCACCATGGAAAGGGCCGCCTCGATCCGAGCCGATGCCTCCGTCGGTCCGATCCGCTGAGCTTTGAGCCCGAAGCCCACATTCCCCGCAACCGTGAGATGGGGAAAGATCGCGTAGGATTGAAAGACCATGTTGGTCGGGCGCTTATGGGCCGGAACCCCGTCCATCGGCGCGCCGTCGATCTCGATCCGGCCCCGGTCGAGCGTCTCAAACCCGGCGATTGTTCGGAGAAGGGTGGTCTTTCCCGACCCTGACGGGCCGAGGAGCGAGAAGAACGTACCTTCAGGGATGTCGAGGGAGACATCGTCGAGCACCGACGCGCCCCCGAGGCGCTTGGAGACGTCGGAGACCACCACCATGCTCATGGGCGGTGGCCTATCCGGGCAAGGCTCCGGCGCCGGAGGATCTCGGCCAAAACCAAAAGGCATAGGGAGGCGAGGACCAGAAGCGTGCCCAAAGCCATCACAACCGGGAGCCGGGACGGGAAGCGCAAAAGCCCCCAGATATAAACCGGGAGCGTGGGCTCGGCGCCCGAAAGAAAGAACGCCACGATGAATTCGTCTAGGCTGATGGTGAAGCCGACGAGCAGCGCAGAAAGGACCCCAGGCCAAATGACCGGCAGCATGACCGCTGAAAACGCTCCGAACCGGGTGCGACCGAGGTCAATTGCGGCTTCTTCGATGGCCGGGTCGAGATGGTCGAAGGCCGAACGGAGGATCGCAAGGGCGAAGGGGAGGGCCAGGAGCGTATGGGCCGCCACAATCGTCCAGCGCGAGAGGGGCCAGCCGAAGACCTGCACGGTGACCACCAAGAGAGAGACGGCAAGGACGATCTCTGGCAGGACCAACGGAAGCATCAGAAAGGCGAGGATCCCCTGGCGGCCTGGGAAAGTCCGGCCAGTGGCTGCGCGGGCTGCGGCGAGGGCCAAAAGCGTGGCAAAGCCGGAGGCGAGGACGGCGATGAGGAGAGAATTTCCCAAAGCCGCGCCCAAGGCCGGGGTGTGGCCGAGTTCGGCGAACCATCGAAGCGTTGGCGCTTCGAGCGGGAAGGCAATGATGGTCGAATTATTGAAGGCAAAAAGCGGCAGGAGCGCGATGGGCGCATAAAGGAAGGCCAGATAGGCCAAGACATAGACACGGAGAGGGCCTTTCACTGCGCAGCCCGCCGCGAAAGCGGCGCCAAAGCGAAGGCCGCAAGGGCAACACTGCCCATCGCCAAAACCGCTAGAGCCGCGCCCAAAGGCGCATTGTTGAGCCGCATGAACTGGACCTGGATCATGTTGGCGATCATCAGCCCGTCGGGCCCACCCACCAGGCGCGGGGTTACATAGTCGCCCATGGTGGGGATGAAGACGACGAGGGCGGCTGCGGCGATGCCCGGTGCGGCGAGGGGGAGGGTGATCCGGCGGAACGCGCCCGCACCCGTCTCACCGAGATCCCGCGCCGCTTCGAGATAGCTCCGGTCGACCCGTTCAAGGGCGACGAAAACAGGCAGGATCGCGAACGGTGCGTACGCATGGGCCAGGGTGATGATGACCGCGGCGGGATTATAAAGAAGGAAACCCAGAGGGGCTTCTATGAGGCCGATCTCAAGGAGCGAGGCATTGATGACCCCGTTAAAACCCAGGATCACCTTCCAAAGAAACACCCGGATAAGATAGCTCGTCCAGAACGGCACCGTGATGAGGAAGAGCCAAAGCGCTTTACGGCTGGGGCTCACATGGAAGGAGACGAAATAGGCGACGGGGAAGGCGAGGGCGACGGTCGCGGCGGTGGCGGCGCCCGCAACGAGAAGCGAGCGGAAAAGGAGCTCGCGGTAGATCGGCTCGGTGAGGGCTTCGCGGTAATTGGCGAATGTCGGGGTCCAGTCGAGGCTGAGAAAATCCTGGCTCGCAAAAGAAATTGCAAAGATCGCCGATAACGGCACGCCGAGGAGGGCCGCCGCAAAAAGTGCCGGCGGGGCGAGGAGGATAAAGCTCGCTTTTCGGCCAGAATCCATCGGCGGTGTCCGTCCCCAGGCTGGGCCTATTCGGCCATCCGGCCCCATGCCACGGAGGGTAGGGCGGCGCAACGGGGACGGCGCCGGGGGCTGCGCGGGGATTAGGATATTTGGGGTGCCTTTGCGCCCAAACCCTGACCAAGTGCGTTGTTGCACCTCTGTAGGACGCCTCCGGCGGGAGTATTTTTTCCAGGATGAAGGGGCGTGGCATCGGAAATGCAGCCCGGTTTGGCGTTGGGAAGACAAGCGCCCCGCTTTGGCTACCGGCCCGTCGTCTAGGTACCGAACGCGAGAGTTTTGCCGGCGCGAATTATCCGCAACAGGAGGATTGGCCCGCAGACTTCTGCGCTTCGGCCGGTTTGCACATGGCCCGTTTCGTCCCGAGACGGATGAGGGCGCTTGAAGCGCTAAGTTCCACTTCTTCGACGCCGTAGCGGGTGAGGCTTTGGTTGCCATGGCCGAAAGCGACATGGAGGGCTCGAGTGCCGATACCGGACAGCGCCTCGGCGGAACGTTCGAGGATGGCCAGGGATTTTCCGACCGCCATCGGTGCGTCGCCCGCCCCGTCGAGAAGTTCGAGATCCACCTCTTGCCACTCGGCAACCCGTCCGCCGCAATCGATCCCGGTGATCTGAGCCAGGCGAAGCTCGGTGATGTGATAGCCGGCGCCAACCGGCCCGTCCGCTGTGGCAAATTTGAGCGGTGCCCCGGCCGGTGCGGTCCGGAGCGCTGCGACAAGCGCGTCTAAATTCGGCGCGGCAGTGCTTTTGTCTGGGGCTCCGAGGGCGTGGTCTTCCATGGGTGTTCCTCTCTAGGGGGCGGTCGCGGGTTACATTTCAACTGGTCTTGAATTATATTGGAGCGGCAGAGGGGTAATTTCAATAGGAATTGAAATGAGAAAGTCATCCGCGACCGATACTAGGCAGCGTGCGCCCTTTTCGGACGCCTCCCTTGCGTCCCTTTTGTCGGCCCTCGCCAACGAAGACCGCCTCTGCCTTCTTCGGGCGCTTGTCCGGGCCGGGCCAACGGGGCTTCCTGCCGGGGCCCTTGCCGAGGCCCTTAGCGCGAGCCCGTCGCGCACTTCTTTTCACCTCGCCGCCCTGGCCGAGCACGGGATCGTTCGCTCCGAACGCAAAGCGCGCCAGGTGATCTACCGGGTCGACTTTCCCCTGATCGGGGCGATGATCGATTATTTCGTCGAGGATTGTTGCGCGGGGGACGACGCCCTCAAAGCCTGTTGCGCGACTTGCTGCTAGTCCGCTACGCGGGACGCTAAGGCACCGGCCACGGAGGGCGAGACAAACGGGCTCACGTCGCCGCCGAGGCGAGCAATTTCTTTGACCAGCCGTGAGGCAATCGCCTGGTGCTGGGCTTCGGCCATCAAAAATACCGTCTCGATCCCGTCATCGATTTGGCGGTTCATGCCCACCATCTGGAATTCGTACTCGAAGTCGGCCACGGCCCGAAGCCCGCGGATGATGATCGTTGCACCCACGTCTCGGGCGCAATCTACCAAGAGGTTTTCAAACGGATGAACCCGGATCTCGGTATCGGTGGTTTTGCCGATGTCGCGGCTTTCGGCTTCGACCATGGCCACGCGTTCGTTGATATCGAAAAGGGGGCCTTTGTCGCGATTGATCGCCACGCCGATCACAAGCCGATCGACCAGAGCCGTGGCGCGGCGGATGATGTCGGTATGGCCCAGGGTCACCGGATCGAAAGTGCCGGGGTAAAGCCCGATGCGCATGGTATTTTCCCTCTCCTGCCCGGCGCGAGGTGAGCCGGGCAAGGCCGCCCTGTCAAGCGGCGGTTTGCGCTTGCGGCTGGCCTGGAAGGTTGTAACCCTCAGCTGTCACCATCGGGGACCCGGGGCGAGGCCGGGACGAATGAGGAAGTCGCCATGGAAGAATTGAGCCATTTCATCGACGGTCAATCGGTCAAAGGCGCTTCGGGCCGATTTGCCGATGTTTTCAATCCCGCGACGGGGGAGGTGCAAGCGAAGGTGCCGCTGGCCTCGAAGGCCGAGCTTGACGGGGCCGTGGCTGGGGCAGCGGCGGCGCAGGTCGCCTGGGGGGCGACCAATCCGCAACGGCGCGCCCGGGTGATGATGGAATTCGTTCGTCTTCTTCACCGCGACATGGAAGCCCTGGCAGAGGCACTGAGCCGCGAACACGGCAAGACCCTGCCCGACGCCAAGGGCGACATCCAACGGGGCCTCGAAGTGGTCGAATTCTGCATTGGAGCGCCCCATCTTCTAAAAGGTGAATTCACCGACAGTGCGGGCCCGGGAATCGATATGTACTCGATGCGCCAACCTTTGGGCGTCGTGGCGGGCATTACCCCGTTCAACTTTCCGGCCATGATCCCGATGTGGAAGTTCGCCCCCGCCATCGCCTGCGGGAATGCGTTCATTCTAAAGCCGTCCGAGCGCGATCCGTCGGTGCCGTTGATGCTCGGTGCGTTGATGAAGGAGGCCGGGCTTCCCGACGGGATCCTTCAGGTCGTCAACGGCGACAAAGAAGCAGTAGACGCGATCCTTGACCATGACGGGATCTCCGGGATCGGGTTTGTCGGCTCGACCCCGATTGCGCAATACATTTATTCCCGCGGCACCGCGGCAGGCAAACGTGTCCAGTGCTTTGGCGGTGCGAAGAACCACATGATCGTCATGCCCGACGCCGATATGGACCAGGCGGCCGACGCCCTGGTGGGGGCGGGCTACGGGGCGGCGGGTGAGCGCTGCATGGCGATCTCGGTTGCCGTGCCTGTGGGCGAAGAAACCGCGGACCGGCTCGTCGAAAAGCTCGTCCCTCGGATCGAGAAGCTCAAAGTCGGGCCTTATACGGCCGGGACGGATGTGGATTACGGGCCCTTGGTGACGGCGGCAGCCAAAGCGCGGGTCTTGGGCTATGTCGAAAAGGGCGTCGAAGAAGGGGCGGATCTTGTTGTCGACGGACGCGGTTTCGCGCTTCAGGGCTACGAGGACGGGTTCTTCGTCGGGCCCCACCTGTTCGACCGGGTGACAAAAGACATGGCGATCTACCGCGAAGAGATCTTCGGCCCGGTCCTCAGCCAAGTGCGAACCGCGAGCTACGAAGACGCGCTCGCCCATGCGATGGACCACGAATACGGCAACGGGACGGCGATTTTCACCCGCGACGGCGACACGGCGCGGGACTTTGCAAACCGGATCAATATCGGAATGGTCGGGATCAACGTCCCGATCCCAGTCCCGCTCGCCTACCACACGTTCGGCGGGTGGAAGAAATCAGGGTTTGGGGATCTCAACCAGCACGGTCCGGATGCGTTTCGGTTTTATACGCGCACTAAAACGGTCACGTCCCGCTGGCCCTCGGGCCTCAAAGAAGGCGGCGAGTTCCACTTCAAGCAGATGGAATAGCGCGCCGCCGAGCCGAAACTCCGTTTGAAACGGGCGGCGGAAACCGGACCGGTTTCCGGGCTCGATTTCTCTGAAGAGAAATCGCGGCTCGGCTCAGCCGATGATGGACCGCGCTTTTAACGCTTCGGCGATCTCATCGAGGATCACCGGATCATCGATCGCGGCTGGCATTTTGTAGCTCTCTTCATCTGCGATCTTTTGCATTGTGCCTCGGAGGACCTTGCCCGATCGGGTTTTCGGCAGCCGCTTGATCGCCACTGCCGTTTTGAATGCAGCGACAGGGCCGATCTCTTTCCGAACGAGGGCGACGAGTTCCTTCTCGATCTCGCCCGCGTCGCGCGCCACCCCGTCATTGGTCACGTAAAAGCCCAAGGGCAATTGGCCCTTGAGCTCGTCGGCCTGGCCGACCACGGCGCATTCGGCGACATCCGGGTGATGGGCAAGCACTTCTTCCATCGCGCCCGTACTCAGCCGGTGCCCTGCGACATTAATGATGTCATCGGTCCGGGCCATGATGAACACGTAGCCCTCCTCGTCGATAATCCCGGCATCGGAGGTGGCGTAATAGCCTGAAAACTCGTCAAGATAGCTCTTCTTGAACCGATCATCGGCCCCCCAAAGAGTAGGCAGCCCCGACGGGGGCAGGGGGAGTTTCACGACGATATTGCCCAATGTGCCCCTAGGCACCGGCTGACCCTCGTCGCTTAAAACCTGGACATCATAGCCTGGCATCGGTTTTCCCGGTGAGCCCGGCCTTACGGGAAACCCGCCGATCCCCAAGGGATTACCTGTAATCGCCCAGCCGGTTTCCGTTTGCCACCAATGGTCGATCACCGGGACGCCAAGCTTTTCTTCCGCCCATTTGAGTGTCGCCGGGTCGGACCGTTCGCCGGCCAGATAGAGGGCGCGGAAATGGCCGATGTCATAATCGCTGAGCCGCGCGCCGGTCGGATCTTCTTTCCGGATCGCGCGGAACGCGGTCGGCGCGGTGAAAAGGGCGGCGACGTTATGGTTTTCGATCACGCGCCAAAACGCGCCGGCATCGGGGGTGCCCACGGGCTTTCCTTCGTAAACGAGCGTCGTCGCCCCATGGAGGAGTGGCGCGTAGCAGATGTAGGAATGCCCCACGACCCAGCCCACATCCGAGGCCGCCCAGAACACCTCGCCGGGTTTGATCCCGTAATGGTGTTCCATGGTCCATTTGAGCGCCACCATATGCCCGCCATTGTCGCGGATGACGCCCTTGGGTTGGCCGGTGGTCCCGGAGGTGTAGAGGATGTAGAGGGGGTCTGTGGCTGCGACCGGCACGCATTCGGTCGTCCTGCCCTCCGCCTTCGCGGCACCTACGGCCTCGGCGTAGTTCACATCGCGGCCAGGGAGAAGCTCGCAAACCTCTTGTTCGCGCTGGAGAATGACGCAATGGGCGGGCTTTTTGCTCGCCTCATCGATCGCGGCGTCGAGTAGGGGTTTGTACTTCACGATCCGGCCGGGCTCGATCCCGCAGGAGGCGGAAATGATGAGTTTCGGGGCTGCGTCATTAATCCGCGTGGCGAGTTCGTGGGCAGCGAACCCGCCGAACACTACCGAATGGACCGCACCAAGCCGCGCTGTGGCGAGCATCGCGATCACGGCTTCGGGCACCATCGGCATATAGATCACCACCCGGTCGCCCTTGGAAACGCCAAGATCGCGCATCACCGCCGCAAGCGCGCCGACTTCACCCAGAAGATCGCCGTAGGAATAAGTTCTCACCTGTCCCGTGACCGGGCTGTCATAGATAAGCGCGGCCTGGTCACCCCGGCCCGCGGTCACATGGCGGTCGAGCGCGTTTTGGCAGGTGTTGCAGACCCCGTCAGGAAACCAGTGCCCGTAGATCCCAGCCCTAGGGTCAAAGGCGGTTTTCGGTTTTTCGATCCAGTCGATATCCCCCGCCAGCGCTGCCCAGAACCCTTCGGGGTCGGCCTGCCATTTTGCATAAATCTCTGAATAGCTCATGGGTTACACCACGTAGTTAAGGCCCAAACGGCCGCCATCGACGTAGATTGTCTCGCCGGTGATGTAGCTGGCTTTCTTCGAGCAAAGAAAGGCTACCACGTCGCCGATTTCCTGCGCCGCGCCGAGCCGGCCCAGGGGCGTGCGCGACATGACCATCTTGTGGGCATCGGGGTTGGCATTGACCGTGGCCAACATGGCCGTGTCGATCGAGCCCGGCCCCACCGCGTTCACGCGGATATTGTGTTTGGCCAAGGCCAGGGCGGCGGCTTTGGTCAGTTGCATGAGGCCGCCCTTCGAGGCACAATAGGCGGCGACATTGGGGATCGCCACTTCGGCATTGATCGACGACATGTTTACGATCGCCCCTTCGATCCCTTCGGCCACCATGGTCTGCGCGGCGCGCTGGGTGGCCGTGAACGGCCCTCGCAGGTTGACGCTCAGCACCCGATCGAAGTCCGCAAGATCGTAGCTCAGAAAATCGCCGGGGCTCGCGATGCCGGCATTGTTGACCAAGGCCGATACCGGTCCGTGGTCTCCCTCGATCCGGTCAAAGAGCGCTAAAACGGCCGCGGGATCGCCCATATCGCAATAAAGCCCCGCCTTGGCGCCCAATCTCTCGGCGGCCTCGACCACCGCGTCCTTTTGGATATCAACGAGGATGACCTCCGCCCCGTCCGCTTTCAGAGCTGTCGCACAGGCATAGCCGATGCCTTGGGCCCCCCCGGTGATGACCGCCAGCGGCATCTTCATCCTAATCCTCCCCTTCGTCGTGTCCGTGCTAGCGCGCATTCACTGGAAGGTGCAATCTCTGCCGTCGTCGCAGAGGACAATCGACGGCAGGTTATGGGCCCTGGCGATGGACGGCCCGCGCCGGGGCACGTCCATCCTGCAACCCGCTTGGTCTCGGGCCTTCCAGCGACCTCTCAAAGCCCCCGCAGAACCTGGTTGGCCGCGAAGGCCTGACCGTAGGCCCATTCGAGCGCCGGGGCCGCCCGGACCGGTGCGATATCGGTGATCGGGAGCGGGAGATCGGCCCGGTCCTTACCGGTGAGAAGCCCCGCCATCGCCTCGCCGAAGATCGTCCCCGTCGTGATCCCCCGCCCATTGTAACCGATGGGCGTGAAGAGGTTTTTCTCCAATTCGTAGATCCGGGGCAAATGGTCGGGTGTCATGGCGATCTCCCCGTGCCAGGCGGTCTCAAAGATCACCGGGCCAAGCCCCGGAAAAAGCCGACGGAGCTGTCTTTGGGCCCAGCGGTGGGATATCCCCGCCTCAGCCGTGCCCATCACTTTCCCCATCGACCCGATCAGAAGCCGGTTCTCGACGTCGCGCCGCAGCGAGAACATGATCCGGCCCGTGTCCCAAAGCCCCTGGCGTCCCGGGAGAATGGCATCGATCCTCGACCCCAAAGGTTCGGTCGAGAGCTGAAAGTACTGGATCTTCGAAAAGACCTTCGAAAGGCCCGGCCAAAGCCCGTCCGTATAGGCATTGGTGCCGAGAATGACCGCTTTGGCACTCAGCTGGCCCTGGTCGGTCTCCACGATCCAAGCCTCGCCATCCCGGGCGAGCTTTGTCGCCCGCGCCCCGGTGGTGATCTTGGCCCCCGCCCCGATGGCGGCCCGGGCAAGGCCCCGCACGTATCCCAGCGGATTGATTGTCCCGGCCCGGCGGTCAAGGAGCCCGCCGAAAAAGGCGCTTGTGCCCGTGGCCCTTTCCATCTCGGCGCGGCTGAGAAGCTCGACCGGTGCGCCGAGCCGCACCCATTCTTTGTGACGGGCTTTCAGGCCCAGAAGGCCCGAAGGAGCATGGGCGGCATGGAGCGTGCCCGTCCGCGTCGGTTCGCAGCGGATCTGGTGGCGCTCAATGAGGGAAAAGACCTTTTCCGGTCCGGCCCCGAAGCGTTCTACAAAGCGCGGCCCAAAGGTCTCGCCAAGTTTTTTCCTAACGAGGGCCGGGGGCAGCCAGACACCGGCATTCACCAGCCCCGCATTCCTCCCCGACCCGCCAAAGCCGAGGGCCTGGGCTTCGATCACATGGGCCGAAAGCCCTTTCTCGGCGGCGTGGAGCGCCGTGGAAAGCCCAGTAAAGCCGCCGCCGATGATGGCCACGTCGAGCGATGCGCCGCTCTCAAAAGGGGCGCGGTGGTCAGGTTCAGCTGCCGTTCGGTCCCAGAGCGAACGCGTGTCTTCGCCGGCCATGGCCTCTCCCCGTCCCGTTCGCGTAAGGGCGAGTGTTGCCCCCCGCCCGAAGTCGCGTCAACATCCCCAAAAAGGACGTCGGAAGGTTGAATATCCAATGGCAAAACTCAAGAAAACTTCCGCCGAGATGGTGGCTGAAGCGCGGGCCCGGATCGAGGAGGTCGAAACCAAAGACCTCATCGCGGCGCTCGATGATCCGGACTTGGTGGTCGTCGATATCCGTGACATCCGGGAACGCCAGCGCACCGGCGCGATCCCGGGAGCGGTCCACGCACCCCGGGGGATGGTTGAATTCTGGGTCGACCCCGAAAGCCCCTATCACAAGGAGGTCTTCGGCCAGGAAGGGAAGCGCTACGTCTTCCATTGCGCCTCCGGCTGGCGCTCGGCGCTCACCGTCGCCACGCTCCAAGATATGGGCTTTGAGGCGGCCCATCTCCGGGAAGGTTTTTCGACCTGGGAAGAGCAGGGCGGCCCGGTAGAGGCGGTCGAAAAGAAAAACTAAGGCACGCCTCGACCCGCATCCTGGGTTTTTGGAAGCGGGGATTTTGCGTATTTATAAAGAGATGAAGATCGCATTGTGGGACACCCCACCCCCTTCATCTCTTCAAAAATACGCTTTCAAGCCGCGGGCCAAAATGCGCGTCCCGTCGAGTGGGGCGCGGCAGCGGGGCCAAACCAACCACCCCGAGTTGACCCAGGGGGCACAGAGCCAGCGCTGCAACTTCCTTAAAAGTCCTCGGTTTCGGCCACCCGCTGCCAGGGTTTGACGAGATTGCCAAACCGCGTGAACCGTCCCTCGAAGCTCAGTTCCACCGTGCCGATTGGGCCATGGCGTTGTTTTCCGATGATCACTTCGGCCCGGCCATGGAGCTTTTCCATCTCCTCTTGCCACTTGGCCATCGCCTCGAGATCGTGGTCGCCCGGCTTTTCGCGCTCTTTGTAATATTCTTCGCGGAACACGAACATGACCACATCGGCATCCTGTTCGATGGAGCCTGATTCTCTGAGGTCGCTGAGTTGGGGGCGTTTGTCTTCGCGTGCCTCAACCTGGCGGGAAAGCTGGCTCAAGGCGATGACCGGAATGTCGAGCTCCTTGGCAATCGCTTTTAGCCCTTGCGTGATTTCCGAGATTTCGTTGACCCGGTTTTCATTGTTGCTTCGCCCAGTGGGTCGAACGAGTTGGAGGTAATCGACGATCAGGCAATCGAGCCCGTGCTCGCGTTTCAGCCTCCTTGCCCGCGTGGCGAGTTGGCTGATGGGTAACGCGGCGGTGTCGTCGATAAACAAGGGGCAAGCTTCGAGGGTTTTTGCGGCCTCCACAAAGCGGCGAAACTCGCCTTCGGTCATATCCCCGCGCCGGATCTGCTCGGACGGGACTTCCGAGGCCTCCGAGAGCACTCTGGCGGCGAGCTGTTCGGCTGACATTTCGAGCGAGAAAAAGCCCACAACACCCCCATCGACCGCCCCATCCGCACCGTCCGGTTTGAGGCCCTTCCGATAGGTCTTGGCGATGTTGAAGGCGATGTTGGTCGCCAGCGAGGTCTTCCCCATCGACGGTCGACCCGCGAGGATTAAGAGGTCCGATTGGTGGAGCCCGCCGAGTTTTTTGTCGAGGTCAACGAGCCCCGTCGAGATCCCCGCAAGACCGCCGTCCCGCATATAGGCCGCATTGGCGACCCCCACCGCGTCCGTGACGGCCCTGAGAAACGATTGGAATCCCCGCTGGGTGTCGCCGGTATCGGCGAGTTTATAAAGCGCCTGTTCGGCTTCAACAATTTGCTCGGCCGGTCCTTGGTCGAGATCAACCCGACAGGCCTTTTCCGAGATGTCTTGCCCAATGCCGATCAAGGCGCGCCGGACGGCGAGGTCGTAGATCATCTCCGCGTAATCGCGGGCCGCAAAGGACGATATCGCAGCACCGGCCAGACGCACCAGATAGGCCGGCCCACCCAGGTCCTTCAGGCCCGCATCGTCTTCGAGAAACGGCCTCAGCGTGACCGGAGAGGCCAAGGCGTTTTTGGCAATCCTCGCTGCGGCAATCTCAAAGATCCGCGCATGGACCGGGTCGTAAAAATGCTCGGCCGACACGGCCGTCGCAACCCGGTCGTAAACGTCGTTATTGGTGAGAATTGCCCCGAGAAGTTGCTGCTCAGCCTCTACGTTATGGGGGTCGTCCTTAGTTTCCGCCCCGTCAGGACGGATCGCTCTGATCTCGGTCATACTGCCCACTCTCCTCAGCCGCCGGATATTCCCGATCACCTCCGGTCTGGCAACTTGGATATGTTGTGTAAAACTTGTGACCGTTTCAGCACCACATTATCTTGTGGCCAAGCGTCGCGCTACATCGAAATGAAGGGCGATTTGGCGAATATCAGCCGCTATACGCCCATCACAATCTTAGCGTTTTTTTGAAAGAAAGTGCTCAACTCTAGGAAGAAATCGCCAAGCCATCCCGGTCGAGCATTTGTCATGCTCGAGCAGCCTGCCAGCCATGGGGGTCCTTCAGAAACGATTCGACCTCAGAAAGGGTCGTCCCGGCGAAACCCCCCGATTCACGAGCAGCGTTTAACACGTGCCACCAATCGGTCAAGTAAAGGAGGCGAATTGTCGCCTGCTGGAGGCGCTCGTCGACGCCGTCGAATATGCCGTAAAAAAACACGACCGCCGTTGCCTGGCAGGTCGCACCCGTGTCTCGGATCGCCTCGACAAATGAGATTTTGGAGCCCCCGTCGGTGGTGAGATCCTCGACGAGGAGGACCTCATCTCCCTCTCCCATGACGCCTTCGATTCGGGCGTTGCGACCATAACCTTTGGGTTTCTTTCGGACGTAACTCATCGGCAGCCCGAGGCGTTCGGCCACAAAGGCCGCAAAGGGGATACCCGCCGTCTCACCGCCGGCGATGTTTGTGAGAGCATTGTCGCCCAGTTCTCGCCTGATCGTGAGCGCCAGATCGTCCATCATTTGGGTCCGGATCTTTGGAAAAGAAATGATCTTCCGACAATCGATATAGACCGGGCTAGGCTTCCCGCTGGCGAGGGTAAACGGTGTATCGGCGTTGAAATGGACTGCCTCGATCTCCAAAAGTGCAGTTGCATTCCGCCGGGCAATCTCGTCTTTGGTCACTTCAACCATTGTCAGTCCTATCCTTCCCACCGGCGCCCGATTTCTCGGAAGAGAAATCGAGCCCGGAAACCGCGCACGGTTTCCGCGCCCCTGTCACACCACCCGCCAGCCTATCATGCGACCTGGCGCCCAAACGGTCACCGGTCCAGCCCCCGTCTCAACTCGGTCGGGGAGGGGCACCGTTTCTTTCCGAAGGGTAACGGTGTCCTCGTTCAGGTCCCGCCCATAAAACCGCGCCCCATTTTCGGAAGTGAACGCTTCTAGGTGTCCGAGGGCTCCGGCGCCTTCGAACAATTCCGCAAGACAGGCCAACGCAATCGGCGCCGTAAAACAACCAGCGCATCCGCAAGCTGCCTCTTTCGTATCAGTCGTGTGGGGCGCGGAATCGGTGCCGAGAAACACACGCCCAAAGCCGGAGGTCGCCAGCGCGACGAGAGCCTCCCGGTGCCGTTCGCGCTTTAGGACCGGCAAGCAATAATTGTGGGGGCGGATCCCTCCAACCAAAAGCGCATTCCGATTGAGCAAAAGATGCTGGACCGTGATCGTCGCACCGAGCCCGTCCCCGCCACCCTTTAGATAGGACACCGCGTCAGCGGTAGTAATATGTTCCATTACCACACGGAGATCGGGCACGTCTCGCCGGATCGGGTCGAGCACCCGGTCGATGAACACCGCCTCCCGGTCGAAAATGTCGATCTCGGGATCTGTCACTTCCCCGTGGACCAAGAGCGGCAGCCCGATCTCGGCCATGGTTTCGAAAACGCCCCGCACCCGGTCAAAGTCCTTCACCCCAGAGGCGGAGTTCGTGGTCGCTCCGGCCGGGTAGAGTTTCACGGCGGCAATGGTGCCCGCTTCCGCAGCGGCGCGAAGATCGGCCGGGTCTGTTTCCTCGGTAAGATAGAGCGTCATCAATGGCTCGAAGGCAGCACCTTCGGGAAGCGCGCCGAGGATCCGGGCGCGGTAGGCGGCGGCATCCGCGCCGGTCACCACTGGCGGGACGAGGTTCGGCATGATGATCGCCCGCGCAAAATGCGCCGCCGAGTGCGGCAAGACCCCTTCCATCATCGCGCCGTCCCGAAGATGGAGATGCCAGTCATCGGGCCGTCGGATCGTGATCTCTTTGACCATGGCTCCCCTTAGCCGAGCTCTTGTCGGGGCACCAGCCGCGAGCGGGCCAACCCCAATGCCCTAATTTTGAGCAATTAGAAGCCAAACCCTGGGGGCAACGCCCTGGTGCGGTTGTCAGAATTCGCATCTTTGGGCAACGATCGCCGGATGTTTGACAGCTTGGGCGAACCTCTTCAACGCAGTCGGGGCGATGCGGCCATTGCCCTGGACGCCGATGGCTCGATCCTCCGGCTCCGCCAGGCCGGTGCCGCGAAGGCGATGCTGCCCCGAACCCACGGTGAGATGCCCGAAGCGGTGTTTCTGAATACGTCCGGTGGGCTCACCGGGGGTGACCGGCTGAGCTATGCGGTTGATCTCGCGCCGGGCGGGCGGGCTCTGGCCACGACCCAGACCGCAGAGCGGGCCTATGCCTCCGTCGACGGGCCTGCCGAAATGGCTGTGCGGATTTCGGTCGGAGCGGGGGCGCGGCTCGATTGGCTCCCCCAAGAGACCATCCTTTTTGACGGCTCCGCCCTTCACCGGCAGACCGAGATTGACCTCGGCGCCGGCGCATCCTGTCTTTTCTGCGAAATGCTCACCTTGGGCCGAGGGGCCATGGGAGAGCGGCTGACACGGCTCGATCTTTTCGACCGGCGTGTGGTTACGCGCGACGGGGTGCCGGTCTTTGTCGATCCCCTGCGGCTGACGGGGTTTGATCTATACCACCGGGGTCCGGCGGGGCTCGACGGTGCGCTGGCCTTGGCGACGATCGCGCTCGTCGAAGAGGGCGCGGAAGATCGGCTGGACCGCCTCCGCCGGATCCTTCCTCCCGAAGCGGCCGCCTCGGCCTGGGACGGCAAGCTCGTGATCCGCGCCATGGCCGACGACCCCCACCGCCTCCGCCTTGCCCTCGCTTCGATCCTGGTCCATCTCCGAGGCGGCCCGATGCCCCGGGTCTGGCAAGTTTAAGACGAACAGGTTTAGGACGAAGATGAACCTCACGCCCCGCGAAAAAGACAAACTCCTCGTCAGCGTCGCCGCCATGGTGGCCCGGGGACGGAAAGAAAGGGGCGTGAAACTCAATCACCCCGAAGCGATCGCGCTGATCACCGATTATGTGGTCGAAGGGGCGCGGGATGGCCGGTCGGTTGCTGATCTGATGGAGGCGGGCGCACACGTGGTGACCAAGGCTGACTGCATGGACGGAATTGCTGACATAATCCACGACGTCCAAGTCGAGGCCACCTTTCCGGACGGGACAAAACTCGTTACCGTACATCATCCGATACGCTAGGATCGACGGGGGCCGATGCTTGCAACTTTTCTCTTAGGGCTCGCGGCGGGCTGGTTTGCCGAGAAGGCGGAGCCCCGGGTGAAAGCGGGCATTGAAAGCGTTCTTCTCACCGATGCGCCGATCACGCCGATCGAGCTTCGTGTGGTCAGTTTCGCCCTTTGCCTCTTGGCGGCGGCACTGGCATCGATGGTCTTCGGCGATCCCCATGCTTTTGTCTTGGCCGCCGGCGGAGCCCTCGGTGTTTTGGGTCCGCGGCTCACCGCAAAATACCGCCAGTCCCGCAATCCTGATTACGACGAATGAGGCGCCGATGATCCCTGGAGAAGTCTTCCCCGCCGCCGGAGAGATCACCCTCAATGAAGGCCGCGATGCGATCCGGCTCAAAGTAGCCAATACCGGCGACCGGCCGGTCCAGGTGGGCAGCCATTACCATTTCGCTGAAACCAACGCCGCATTGGAGTTCGACCGGGAGGTGGCCAAAGGATATCGCCTTGACATCGCCGCGGGCACCGCGGTCCGCTTCGAGCCCGGCCAAGAGCGGGAAGTGGGTCTCGTCCCCTATGGCGGCGCACGCACAATCTACGGGTTCAACAAGGCCGTGATGGGGCGCCTGTGATCCCGCTCGGTCACCTCCGGCTCGGCTTGACCCGTCGCCGACCGAGGCTGCCCCATCTGAAAGTCCCCGAATGAACATCTGCAACCCCCGAATAGGCCCCTCCATGCGCTTCCCCAACCCAATCGATTTCATGTTTAACCCGGTCCGCTATTGGACCGATGTCGCCGTTCTCCAATTCGAGACCGCCACCTCGTTTATGGACATGGCGCTGGCATCGAGCCCTTTGAATATGGCCGCTCCGAGCCCCGCCGCGGCGCCGAAACCGGCACCTGAGCCCCGAAAGCCCGCCGCTCGGAAGACCAAAGCCCGGTCGGCCCCTGCCACGCGCAAAACCCCGGCGCGTCGCACGACAGCGCGGAAAACGGCTCCCGCTAAAGCAGCCCCCCAAGTCAAGGTCGCTGGCACAGCCGCCCCAAAGCCCGCTCCAAAACCAGCCGCGGCCGCCAATGCCGCGACCAAACCTGCCAGCAAAGCTGCCCCGGCCCCGAAGCCCGCGCCAAAGCCGGAAGCTGCAGTGAAAGCGGCCCCTCAGCCCGCCGCCAAGGTCGCCCCAAGGCCCGCGGCGAAACCGGTCGCAAAAAAGCCGGTCGCAAAAGTTGCCGCCCCGTCCAAGGCCGCCACGAAGCCGTCGCCAACGGCTAAAGCGGCCGCTCCGAAGTCACCCAGCCCTGCAAAAGGTGCGACCCCGAAAAAGGCGACTCCGTAATCCCTGCCAGGTCTAAACATCACGTAGGGCGGCGCCCGATCCTCCGTGGGGATGAAGTCTTCTCCTTTGGAGGCGGTCGGGGCTGCCCGATGGCTTCCATCTGGCGAACCGCTGAAACCTTGCGCCGCACGTCAACCGCCGCTCAAGTCTCAAGTTAAGGTCCGCCTAAATGCCCAGCCAAATCTCCCGCGCTGCCTATGCCGACATGTATGGCCCCACCACCGGAGACCGGGTACGGCTGGCCGACACCGATCTCATCATCGAAGTTGAAAAAGACCTCACAACTTACGGGGAAGAGGTCAAATTCGGCGGTGGTAAGGTCATCCGCGACGGCATGGGCCAGTCCCAAGTCACGCGCGCGGACGGCGCGGTGGATACGGTCATCACCAACGCACTGATCCTCGACCATACCGGCATCTACAAAGCCGATATCGGGCTCAAGGACGGCAAGATTGCCGCGATTGGCAAAGCCGGCAACCCCGACACCCAGCCCGGCGTCGACATTATCATTGGGCCCGGCACGGAAGCCCTCGCAGGGGAAGGTAAGATCCTCACCGCCGGAGGGTTTGACGCCCATATCCATTTCATCTGTCCCCAACAGATCGAAGACGCGCTCCATTCAGGGCTGACGACAATGCTCGGCGGCGGCACGGGCCCCGCACATGGCACGCTTGCGACCACCTGCACGCCTGGCCCCTGGCATATCGGGCGAATGCTCCAGAGCTTTGACGCCTTCCCGATGAACCTAGCACTCTCCTGCAAAGGCAACGCGTCGCTCAAACCCGCGCTCGTTGAGATGGTCGAAGCCGGTGCGGCGGCGATGAAGCTCCATGAAGATTGGGGCACGACCCCAGGCGCCATCGATTGCTGCCTCTCGGTCGCCGACGAGATGGACGTCCAGGTGATGATCCATACTGACACGCTCAATGAGAGCGGGTTTGTGGAAAACACCATCGCGGCCATCGATGGGCGCACGATCCATGCTTTCCACACCGAAGGGGCCGGCGGCGGCCACGCGCCCGACATCATCAAGGTCTGCGGATTGCCGAATGTGATCCCGTCTTCGACCAACCCGACCCGGCCCTACACGGTGAACACCCTCGAAGAGCATCTCGACATGCTCATGGTCTGCCACCATCTCGATAAAGCGATCCCAGAGGACGTCGCCTTCGCGGAGTCGCGGATCCGCAAAGAGACCATCGCCGCCGAAGATATCCTCCACGATATGGGCGCGTTCTCGATCATCGCGTCCGACAGTCAGGCCATGGGCCGCGTCGGCGAGGTGATTATCCGCACCTGGCAGACGGCCGATAAGATGAAAAAGCAGCGCGGCCGGTTGACGGAAGAGACCGGCGAGAACGACAATCTTCGCGTCCGCCGCTACGTGGCAAAATACACGATCAACCCCGCCATCGCCCACGGCATCGGCGACCATATCGGGTCGGTCGAGGTCGGCAAGCGCGCCGATCTCTGCCTCTGGAGCCCGGCGTTTTTCGGCGTGAAGCCCGAGATGGTGCTGATCGGCGGGTCCATCGCCTGTGCCCAGATGGGCGATCCCAACGCATCGATCCCCACACCACAGCCGGTCTATACACGCCCAATGTTCGGCGCCTTTGGCAAAGCACTGGAAGAAAGCTCGGTGATTTTCGTCTCCAAAGCCGCCTCAGATATTGGCGACGCGCTGGGCCTTGGGAAAGAGACCCTGCCGGTGGCCAAGTGCCGCTCGATCACCAAAGCGGATATGAAACTCAACGACGCCACGCCCGAAATCGAGGTCAATCCTGAGACCTATGAAGTGCGTGCCGACGGCGATCTTCTCACCTGCGAACCGGCGTCGGAACTGCCCCTCGCGCAACGTTATTTCCTGTTCTGACCCCGTGCCGTCCACCGCGTCCCCCTCCCTCGAATGGCCCGCGTCAGGGGCAAAGCTCCCGGATTTGCGTATTTTTGAAGAGATGAAAGCACTTTGGGTGCGCCTCGGCTCTCCTTCATCTCTTTCCAAATACGCCCGCCGGAGGCGACCGGCCGGAAGGCCGGTTCGGTGGATTTGATCCGGGCCACATCCGTCGGCGAGGGCCCGGCCGACGACCACGTCGCCCTTGATTATGAAGGCCGGTTTCTCCGGCGTCGACGCCTCACCGCCGCTTCGGGGCGGGATTTCTTGGTCGATTTCCCGGAGACCCGATCGCTTCGAGACGGCGAGGTCTTTCATCTCGAAGACGGGTCCCGGATCGGGATCCGCGCGGCCCCGGAGGCGCTTTATGCGGTGGCGGGCAATCCTCTCGCACGGCTCGCCTGGCATATCGGCAATCGCCACACGCCCGCCCGGATCGAAGAGGGGCGGATCCTGATCCGGGCGGATCCGGTCTTGCGGGCCATGCTCGAAGGCCTCGGCGCAGAAGTGTCCGATCTTGTCGCCCCGTTTGAGCCCGAGGGCGGCGCCTACGGCACCGGTCGTACCCTCGGCCATAGCCATGACTAGCCCGGTCTGATGCCTTACGGTCCGCAAATGCTTAACCAGCGCTGGCTAGACAGTGTTTCATGATGTCTGACGCCGATCTTTTGACCCTCCAGCAATGGCTTTCGCCGGCCTTTCCGGTGGGTGGCTATGCGTGGTCCCAGGGGCTCGAGACCGCGATGGATCTCGGCCGGGTGAGCGATCGAGAAAGCCTCAAATCCTGGCTCGAAACAGTGATCGGCCGGGGCGCGGCGGCGGCCGACGCGGCCCTTTTGGCCAGTGCCTTGGACCCGGACGCCGATCTGGAAGATTTAGCGGAATTGGCCCGCGCCATGGCCGGATCGGCTGAGCGATTGGCGGAAACCGAGACCCAGGGTGGCGCCTTTACATCGGCCCATAACGCTCTGACAGGAAGTGATAATCCGCCATTTCCCTTACCAATCGCCCTCGGCCGGGCGGCGCAGGACTTGGACCTTGCCCCCGCCACGATCCTCGCCGCCGTGATCCAAGCCCAAGCGGCCAATCTGATCTCCGCGGCGGTCCGCTTCATGCCCCTGGGTGCGGCGGAGGGACAAGCGCTCTTGGCCGAGCTGCGCCCGCTCATCCTCGACACGGCTGCCCGTGCGGCGGAAACCCCGCCTGAAAAGATCGGCCTGTCCCAACCCGGTGCCGATCTTATGAGCTTCCGCCACGAGACGCAGAAGGTGAGGATCTTCCGTTCATGACCCAAAAGAACGGGCCGCTAAGGGTTGGCATAGGCGGACCCGTCGGAGCCGGAAAAACCACACTGACCGGTGCGCTTTGTAAAGCAATGTCAACGGATTACTCCGTGGCAGTCGTTACCAACGACATCTACACAAAGGAAGATGCTGAGGCGTTGACCCGGGCCCAGATCCTCCCCGGCGAAAGGATCCGGGGCGTCGAAACGGGCGGCTGTCCGCATACCGCTATCCGTGAGGACGCCTCGATCAATATCGCCGCCGTGGCCGATCTCGCCCGGGCCTTTCCCGATCTTGACGTGGTCTTCATCGAATCCGGTGGCGACAATCTCGCGGCAACCTTCAGCCCCGAACTCGCCGATCTGACGATCTATGTCATCGACACTGCCGCGGGGCAGGACATACCGCGCAAAAAGGGCCCGGGCCTGGCGCGTTCGGATCTCTTGGTGGTCAACAAAACTGATCTCGCCCCCCATGTGGGGGTCGATCTGGGTCAGCTCGCGGCCGACACGCAGGCCGCGCGGGGCGAGCGAGATTTCGTGATGGCCGATCTCCGGCGGGGCAAGGGCGTAGAGGCCGTGGTCGCGTTTCTGGAACGGGAAGGGGGGCTTTAGGCCCACGACCAGCCTGGCGCCAAAGTCGTCCTTGAAGCGTGCCCCGGACCCTTTCGCCTAAGCCACCGAAATCACCGGCAAAGCGACATATTCATGCCATTGTCGCGTGATGATATGGTCGAAAGAGGCGGGATCACGCACGGGCAGCAATGCGACGAGGAAGTTGGACATGCCGTTGGGCCGTGGCGATGGCCCTGGCCGCATTGCCATGGGCAATGCCGTCTGTCACCCGCGCCCAAGAGGCTGTCCAGGAACCTGTCGAACTCAGCGAAAGCGGTGAAGCCTATCTTCGAGCGTTAAGATTTCGCCGGATCGACACGGACGTCGCCTATTTCGACCCGAACGCCCCCGCACCCGACCTCGACACCGAGGTTGAACCGCCGGCACCCCTGGATGAAAACGGCCGGGTGGTGCGGGGTGTCGATGTGCCGACGATGTTGATTTCCGGCGCAATCTTGGCGGCGATCCTCTATCTTTTCATCCGTTTCGGCGGCGCCTTTTCGGTCTCCCTCGGGCGCGATGCCGAGAATGCCGCCCGCGAGGGCGAGGCCGAGTGGACCCACGAAAACGCGCCGAACCTCCCCGGCAGCCTCGACGCGATCCTCAAGATCAAAGACCGACGCCAGGCGATCGTCCTTTTGGCCCAAAAGGTGCTCGCCACCGCCATTGCCGCCAACGGGATCCTTTTTCAGAAAAGTTGGACCGGCCGCGAGGCGCTCCGGCGTCTCCCGCAAGACCAGACTGCCCTCGATGCGATCCGCGCGCTGGTTTTGGCCAGCGAACGGGTCCAATTCGGCGGACGCGACATCAGCGAAGACGAGTTCGGTAGCCATCTTACCGGCATTCGCCCCTTATTGGGCGGGTCCGGCGTATGAGCAGCCGGGCCTCAAGATCCGGCACGGGCGCCACGGATATGCTCCTTCTGGCCGCCTTTGTCGCATTTGCGCTCGGCGTCTGGTGGTTCCTCTCGTCGGGTCGGCAGCAGGCGCTCAAAGCCTCACCGGCGGGCTTTGACGGGCTCGTTGAATGGCTGCGCGCAGGCGAGATCGATACGCTGAATTTCACCGGTGGCTGGCTTCTCAACGAAGACGAGACCGGGCTTTTGATCATCCCGTCCTATGACACTGCCCTCGACGCGCCCCGGATCCGGCCCACTACAAAAGAAGAGCTTCTTCTGTCGCAGGACGAGGAAGATCTTCGCTCGGGCCCGATCTTTGAAAAGATCGAGGCCGCCGAGACCCTCATGGTCCTTCCCAAATGGCGGGCGGGGATGCGGCTGACCGGGATTGGCCACCCGGTCCTTGTGTCCGAAAGGGACCGCGTTCTCGGTGTCGCCAAGACCCTGACCGGCGAGGCGCGGCTGCGGATGATCTATGGGCGCACGCCCTTTACCGATTTCACCTATCGCGCGGAGACAGGCGAACTTCTAACCGCCCGGATTTACGCCGCCCAGATGCTGGTGACCCGGGACTGCGAGCCGATTATCGGAACCCGCGGCGCGATGCTTCTTGGGCGCTGTCCAGCGGCGGGGCTCGGCGATGACGAAGATGAATATGCGGCAGATGACGCGTCCGGCGCGGGAGATTTCCTCTTACTCGCCGACCCTGATCTTCTGAGTAACCATGGCCTCCGGTTGGGCGAAAACGCCCTCATCGCGCGGGACCTCGTGGCGTCCTTGGCCGCCGATGGGCGCGTGGTCGTCGATTACAGCACCCGGTCCTGGTTTCGCGACGATGAGGTCCGTGTCACCCGGGAGCGGAGCTGGGCCGATATGCGGCGCTTTTTCGAGCCGCCTTTCACGCTCCTTTGGGTGGGCGGGGCTTTGGCCTTTGGCGCGATCCTTTGGCGGGCTGGGCGGCGCTATGGGCCGGTCAAGGCCGATCCGATGGGGCAGGGGGCGAGCAAAGACCTCGCGATCCGCGCCCGGGCGCGGCTCATGCGCCTCTCGGATCAGGACGGCGAGCTCTTGGGCTCTTACACATCTGCCCGGATCGCTGCGGCCGCCGCCATCCTTCTCGGGCCCGCCCATGGCCGCCAATACGCCACCGACAAGGCGTTTTTAAAATACGTCTCGCGCCGCCATCCCGACCAGGCGGCACGGCTAAAATCCGTGCTCGAGACGATCCGCCGTCTCCCCGACCGGATCGGCGCCGCAGACGCCATTCGCCATGTGGATGATTTGGAAGAAGTTTTGGAAGCCATACGATATGACACTTGACCTATTAAGCCAGCGGGCCGACGCCCTCCGGAGTGAGATCGCAAAAACCGTCCTCGGCCAGGAAGAGGTGGTCGATCTCTTGCTCACCGCGCTTTTTGCCCGGGGCCACATCCTCCTTGAAGGCCCGCCCGGCACGGCGAAAACCCTCCTCGCGCGGAGTTTTGCGGCCGCCCTCGATCTCGAATTTGGCCGGATCCAATTCACGCCCGACCTGATGCCGGGCGACGTTCTGGGTACTTCGATTTTCAATTTCCAGACCAATGATTTCGTGCTGACCAAGGGCCCGGTTTTTTCCCAAGTCCTCCTCGCCGACGAAATCAATCGGGCCCCGCCCAAAACCCAAGCCGCGCTCTTGCAGGCGATGAACGAACGGGCCGTCACCATTGACGGCACGGATTACTCCCTCGGGCGCGAGTTTATCGTCATTGCCACCCAAAACCCGATCGAGCAGCAGGGGACCTATCCTTTGCCCGAAGCCCAGCTCGACCGCTTCCTTTTCAAGGTTGAGATCGCCTTTCCCCCCGAGGCGGTGGAAATGTCGATCCTCAAACAGCATGCCGCCGCCCCCCTCGAACGGGGCGGGGAGATCGGCGCATTGGCCAAGGTCCTCGATGGGGCGACCCTCGCCGACAGCCGGGAGATCGTCGACGGGATCATCCTCGACGATGAGATCCTGGCCTATATCCTCCGCCTCGTTCGGGCGACCCGGGAAAGCGACGACATATCCTATGGTGCCTCAACCCGGGCGGCCGATGCGATCTCGGGTGCGGTCCGGGCCGCCGCGGCCCTCGCGGGTCGGGATTTTGCGATCCCCGATGACGTCAAACGGCTCTATGTGCCCGCACTCCGGCACCGGATCGTCTTGGGACCAGCGGCCGAAATCGAAGGCAGGGGAGCCGAAGACGTCCTCGACAACATCCTCAATCAGATCGAGGCCCCCCGCTGATCCGTCCCGCTCCAAAACTCCTATGGGTGGCCGCCGCCGCCCTAGTGCTCACGGCGCTGACCGCCGCCTTCGGTGGTCCGCTCCGGGATATGGCACCGTTTCTTTGGGCCGCCTTCGGGGCATGGGCGCTGGCCGATATCTTGATGTCTGGGCGGCGGGGATTGGCGCTCGATTATGACGCGCCGGCCGAGGTCTTTGTGGGCGAGGCCTGTCCGGTGAGCCTGGCTCTTCCCGGTGCACCAGAAGGTCTCGAAGCCCGGCTCGACTGGCCACCTGGCCTCGAAGGCCCTTCGGAGATCGCCTTTGACGGCGGTAAAGCCGACCTTGAGGCCAAGGCGGTGCGCCGCGGCACCTGGAACTTGGGCTCGATCTGGCTCAACTGGCGTTCGCGTTTTGGACTTTTCGAGTTCATCCCACGCCTGGATCTGCCGCTCGAAGTGCGCACCGTGCCGAACATCCGCATGGTGCAATCGGGCGAGATCTCGACCACAGTCAATTCAACGCTTTACGGGGTGAAGGAAAACCGCGCCATCGGCGAAGGCTCGGAATTCCACCAGCTTCGCGATTTTGTCCAAGGCATGGACGTCAAAACCATCGACTGGAAGCGCTCGGCCCGGGCGCGCTCGCTCGTGGCCAAAGAGCTCCGCGCCGAGCGGAACCACCATGTGATTATCGCGCTCGATAACGGGTATCTGATGCGCGAAGAGATCGAGGGCGTGCCAAAGATCGACCACGCCGTGACGGCCGCGCTCGCCACCGCCTGGGCCGCGGCCATTGGAGGCGATCTCGTGGGGTATTACTCCTACGATGTCCGCCCGCGCACGTTCGCAGCGCCCGAGCCCGGCCGCGCAGCCTTTGCCCGCCTCAGATCCTGGACCGCCGAGCTCGATTACGTAAGCCGCGAGACCAACCACACGTTAGCCCTCACCGAGCTCAATGCTCGCACGCCAAAGCGGAGCCTCATCATCATCTTCACCGATTTCGTCGATACGACCTCGGCGGAGCTTTTAGTCGAAAACATCGGCATCCTCGCCAAACGCCACCTTTTAGTCTTCGTCACGATCCGCGATCCGAAAATGGAGCAATTGGTCGAGACCGCGCCGGACGACCTCGACGGGGTGGCCACGATCGTGGCCGCAAACCAATCGCTTTCAGAGCGCCGTCTCGTCCATGAACGGCTCGCGCGCCTCGGCGTCACCGTAATCGACGCCAAACCCAAAGCCGTGACGGCCAAACTCATCTCGACCTATCTCGAGATCAAAGCCCGAGAACTGATCTGATGGATGCCGCCGATCTCATGCGCTCGGCGCGGTTCCGGGCCGAACGGGAGGCCGATTGGCGCCGGCTCGAGACCCTCGTGGCCGACGCCGAGAAATCCGGCATCCAGTCGATGGACTTCCAAGAGGCGCGCGATCTCGCCGCGCTTTACCGCCAGGCCACG
>JBCCTQ010000026.1:0-58743 GCA_039198225.1 Pseudomonadota bacterium | reverse complement strand
CGCGGGCCGGGTTGAGCGGCCAGCGCCCCAGCCGGTGCCGGTCCGGGTTGGCGGGTTTGGCGGAGCGTCGGGGCTTGCGGCCTTTCTGACCCGGGAATGCGTCAGTCACCTCATCGATGCGACCCATCCTTTTGCCGCGCAAATGAGCGCCAATGCGGTCGAGGCGGCAGAGATTGCGGGGGTCCCGCTTTTGGCGCTGACCCGGCCCGCTTGGCGGCGAGGGAAGGGCGACGATTGGATCAGGGTCAAAGACATGGGCGGTGCCGTCGCGGCACTCGACCGGCCACGGAGCCGGGTCATGCTTGCGATCGGCCGTCAACATCTGAAGGATTTCGCCCCCGCTGCCCGGCATTTTTACCTGCTCCGTCTGGTCGATCCGCCGGAGTTCCCGATGCCCTTGCCGGACTATGAAATCGTTGTCGATCGCGGACCGTTCACCGCCGCGGGCGACCGCGCCCTGATGATCGACCATGGGATCGAACTGGTCGTCTCGAAGAATTCGGGCGGGACTGGCGCCCGTGCGAAACTCCTCGCCGCCCGCGATCTCGGTCTGCCCGTCATCATGGTCGACCGACCAAAGCTCCCGCCCCGGCGCGAGGTCCATACCCTGACCGCAGCCATGGATTGGATCGGTCAAGGCACCACCGCCCGCGGTGTGTAGACGAATGGGCGGCGCCCCTCCCGCGGGATAAGCCGGGTCGCACTCGATCCGACGATGACGAGGGTGCGCATATCGGCCATTTCGGACGTGGCCTCCGGCAAGGGCACCGTTCTAATCTCTTCGGCATTCGTCGACACGGCGCGGGCAAAGATCACTGGCCGGGCATCCTGGGCGGCGTCACGGAGGATGTCGAGTGCACGACCAAACCCCTCAGGCCGCGCCTTCGAGCGGGGGTTGTAAAACGCGAGCGCGAAATCAGCCTCGACGGCCAGGCGAAGGCGCTTTTCGATCAATGCCTGCGGTTTCAGATTGTCGCTGAGATTGATCGCGCAGAAATCGTGGCCGAGTGGTGCCCCGGCCCGGGCGGCGGCCGCGAGCATGGCGGTGATGCCGGGCAGAACCTCGATGTCGAGCGCCCGCCAAGGCAAAGGGCCGCTTTCGACTGCTTCAAAGACCGCCGCCGCCATGGCGAACACACCGGGGTCACCCGAGGACACCATGGCCACGTCCGCTCCGTTAGCGGCAAGTTCGAGCCCGTGGCGCGCCCGGTCAAGCTCGACCCGGTTGTCGGTGGGGTGCTTGCGCTGGCCCGGCGCCGCCGCCACCCGGTCGAGATAGGGCCCATAGCCCAAAAGATCGCTGGCGCGCGCCAAGGCCGCCCGGGCCTCCGGCGTCACGAGGCTATCCGCCCCGGGACCAAGCCCGAGGATTGTGAGACGCCCGGTCAAGGTCTCCGGCCCTGGCCATGGACGAGAACGATCGAAAAATAGGGCGAGACGTCGCCCGCCTCGACCAAGGGCATGACCTTCTCGGCGCCGGTACTGGCATGCTCCACATAGACGGCCCGGTCGAACTTCCCGGCCTGGCGAAGGGCGCGCTTGATCTTCTCGATGTGGCGTCCGACCTTCATGACCACGATCGCATCGGCCCCGGCCATGGCGTCGGCCAAACGCTCTTCCGGCAAGGTTCCCATGAGAACCGCTACGGTATCTTCGCCCCAGGTCATAGGTTGCCCGCTGGCCGCCCAGGCAGCTGCCATCGACGGCAGGCCCGGCACCACCTCGATCGGCGCCCGGTCGCGAAGCCGTGTGTAAAGATGCATGAACGAGCCGTAAAAGAACGGGTCTCCTTCGGAGAGGATCGCTACGTTTTCTCCAGCTTCCGACAAGTCTCCTAATCGCGTGGCCCAACACTCATAAAAACCGGCGAGGGCCGACACATAGGCGGGATCATCGGCGGGAAGTTCGGTGGTCATCGGATAGGCCATGCCATGCTCGACCACGTCTTCCCGGAGCATGCCTTCGACAATCTTCCGCCCGTGACCCGGCTGATCGGACCGGTGGAAATAGGCGATATGGCGCGTGTTCTGGACGATGCGCGCCGCTTTCAGCGTCATCAGATCCGGGTCGCCCGGGCCGAGGCCCACGCCGTAAATCGTCCCCGGTTTCATTCTGCTCGGCTCGCCAAAGCGTTCACCGCCGCAACGGTGATCGCACTGCCGCCGAGCCGCCCGTCTACGATGGCGGACGGGGCAGGCAAATCGGCCCAAAGGGCGGCTTTGCTTTCGGCCGCACCCACAAAGCCCACCGGGCAGCCGATGATTGCGGCGGGCCGCGGGGTAGCGGGGTCTTCGAGCATGTTGAGAAGGTGAAAGAGTGCCGTCGGCGCATTGCCGATGGCCACAACCGCGCCACCAAGGTCGGGGCGCCAAAGCTCCAATGCCGCCGCCGAACGGGTCGTCTGCATCTTTTCGGCAAGCGCTCGAACGCTCAGATCTTGGAGCGTGCAGATCACCCGGTTTTCAGCGGGGAGCCGGGCACGGGTGATCCCTTCGCTGACCATCTTCGCGTCGCAAAGAATGGGCGCCCCGGCTTCGAGGGCGTCCCGGCCCGCATGAGCAAAACCCGGCGAGAACCGGATATGGGCGCCAAGTTCAACCATCCCGGCCGCATGGATCATTCGAACCGCCACCGGCTCCTCGTCGGTGTCAAACCGGGCCAGCTCGGCTTCCGCCCGGATCGTGGCGAAACTCTCTTCATAGATCGCCGCGCCGTTGGTCTCGAATGTATAGGGCATCAGGCGGCTGTCTTGGGGCAGGGTGACCGGATGGTCCTTTCGTCGACAATCGCACGCCAAGGGGTAAGGCGGATCGCTGGCGCGCCGGAGGTTTCGATGGTGCGGGCGAAGGCGTCGGCCGAGATCCTGCCGTCATCGGCGGTTTTGACCAGCGATGAGCCGTCGGGGGCGGTTGGTGGAAGAGGTGCGAGTTCCGCTCCGGGCGGTCCGCCTTCGGCGTCCACCACTTGGGCCATCCGTCGCCGGTCATCGGTGCGCCGGAACGCAAACCACCGGGCGAGGGCAATGCCTTCCGTCACTGCATCGCCCGGGCGGATCAGTTTGCCGCGCGCGGCCCCATCGGCGCGGAGCACAATCCCGCCTTGGCCCCGCTCAAACCGGATATCGGCCGGATAGGCCCCGAGGACCGGGCGCGGGCCCAAATCGATCGCGAAGCCGAATTTCGCAGGGAGATCGGGGAGGTCCCCGAGATGCGCGGTGAGGCGCTGGGCCAGGATATGGGTGTCATCGCCGGGCTGCCAAAACGGGGTGACCATGAAGCTCCGGCGCTTCTCGAATTCAGCGTCAGGATCGAGGAGCGCCAGGTCAAGGAGGGCGTCGAGGACCTTGTCGTGCTCATCCGCCTGCAGCCCGCGGATTTGAAGGTTAGCCCGGTTTGTCACGTCGAGCGCACCGTTCCCGAATTGCCGGGCGATGTCAGCAATTCCCGCGGCCTGGCCGGCTGTCAGCCGACCCATGGGCGGTCGGAGCCTAAGTAGGAGCCCGTCTTCGACCGCCATCGGCCGCCAGGCACTCGGGCACCAGCCTTTCGGCGCGTCGCTCATGCCGATGCCTCCACGGCCGCCCGTACCGAATTCCGCCGGGTGACCCAGAGCCCAGCGTCAAGAAGCGACCGGAACTGCGCCTCCATGGCGCGGTGGGCCTCGGGGTTTGCCGACCGGAGGAACCGCTCGGTTTCAAGATCGCCGAGGCTCGCGGCGTGGAAAAGATCGAAAAGGTGAGGTGCCACGGCGCCCGCGAGATGGGCGAAAGCGGCCATGTGGTCGAGCGTCACGGCAATCTCGGCCGCCCCTCGGAACCCGTGGGCGCGCATGCCCTTTATCCAATCGGGATTGGCCGCGCGGGCCCGCACGACGCGCGCAATTTCTTCGTTAAGCGCCCGGGCCCGGGGCTTTGAAGGATCCGTATTGTCGAGATGATAGAGCGCTGCGCTTCCGCCGAGGCCTGCCTTCGCGGCCGCAAACCCCGCTTCATGGGCCGCGTAATCGGCGGCGAGAAGAAGGTCGGTTTCGGGAAGATCCTGGGGATGGACGAAGGCATCGGCCGCCGCCACCCGCGCACCGATCCCGTCCCGGTCTTGTCTGGAGTGCGCGCCGTCAAGGGCCCAAGACGAGGCGTTGAGCCAGGCTTCGCCTGCGGCGCGCCGGGCGTGTTCGCTGAATGTGTCGAGATGGGCCCCCATGGCCAGCCCGTAACTCCCCGGGCCGGGCCCGTAAACCCGGTCGAGGTCCGTCCGACCGCCAAAGGGGTTCCAGTCCCCCGCCTCATCGCGCGCCGCAAGGGCGTTCACCGCTTGGCCATAGAGCGTCGAGAGTGTTGGGAAGACATCGCGGAAGAGCCCCGAAATCCGAAGCGTGACGTCGATGCGGGGGCGGTCGAGTTCGGCCAAAGGAAGTATCTCGACGCCCGAGACCCGCTCCGAGCCCTGGTCCCAAACCGGCCGGGCTCCGAGAAGATGGAGCGCCATGGCAAATTCCTCTCCCGCCGTTCGCATCGTCGCCGACCCCCAAAGATCGACCACCAGGCCCTTTGGCCAGTCACCGTGGTCTTGGAGATGGCGCCGGATCAGTTCGTCGGCGAGCCGGATGCCCTGGGCATGGGCGGCGCGGGTCGGGACCGATCTCGGATCAACCGAGAACATGTTGCGGCCCGTCGGCAGCACATCCGTCCGGCCCCGATAGGGCGAGCCCGCAGGCCCCGGAGCGATGCGCTTGCCGTTGAGCGCATCGCGAAGGGACTGGCGCTCTGCTTCGGCTGAGGCCCGGGTCTCAAAAGGTGCGCTGGGCTCTTCTTGGCCCCAAACGTGGAGGCCCGCCCCGAACTGGCTCTCTTTGACGTCGCAAACGAACCGGTCAATCCGGGTGATCGCGTCCGCTGGGCTGGCGCCGCCCTTTATTCCCAAATCCTCTTCGACACCAAGGGCTTGTGCCTCGCTTCTGATGTCCGTTTCGAGCCGGTCGCGGCGCTTTGGATCGAGCCCGTCGGCATTGGAAAATTCGTCTAGTAGCGCTTCGAGATGGGCGAGCCGTTCGGGCGTGCCCGATTCTTTTATGGGCGGTGGCACATGGCCCAAGGTCACCGCGCCGATCCTGCGCTTGGCTTGGGCTGCTTCGCCCGGATCATTGACGATGAAGGGGTAAATCACCGGGAGCGCGCCGGTGAGCACTTCGGGCCAACACGCCTCCGAAAGCGCCACGGCTTTGCCGGGCAACCATTCGAGGGTGCCATGGGCGCCGATATGGATGAGGGCGTCCGTCCGGGCTTGGAGCCAAAGATAAAACGCCACATAGGCGTGGCGGGGCACCCTTGAGAGGTCGTGATAGTCGTCTTTCCGCGCCTCGGGGGTGCCGCGCTCGGGCTGAAGGGCGACGAGGCCGTGTCCGGTCTCCACGGCAGCAAAGTGAAAGGCGCCCTCAGAAAAGTCCCCATCCGCTTCCGGTGGCCCCCAAACGGCGTTGAAGTCGTCGCGAAGCACAGGCGGGAGTGTTTCCAATGCCTTTTGGTAGGCGTCGAGCGACCATGGGATGCGCCCTTTGGCAAGGGTCCCGGGGTCTAGCTCATCACCGAGGTCGTGGCCAGCCGCTCGAAGGTCCCGGAGCATCGCCCGGGCCGACGCGAACGCATCGAGCCCTACGGCATGGCCCATATTCCAATCTTTCCCGGGATAGGTCGACAGTACCAAGGCAAGTCGGCGTTCGGAAACGGGAGTGCGCGCCAGCCGAAGCCAGCCATCGACCCGGCGGGTCAGGGCTTCGACCCGCCCATCCGCCGCCCGGTGGCGGAAGCGCGAGAATTCAAGCTGGGGGTCCCGCGCGCCCGGTTCCTTAAACGACGCCACCCCGCCCATGATCCGTCCATCGACTTCCGGAAGAACCACGTTCATCGCAAGATCGGCAGGGGATAGGCCCCGTTCGGCTGTGTCCCAGGCCGCTTCGGTCGATGTGGCAAGGGCAGCCTGAAACACCGGCACGCCCGCCGCGTCGAGGGGCGAGGTGCCGCCCATTCCCTTGCCCGAAAAAGCGGTGGCATTGACGATAGCTGCTGGGCGTAGATGCGCGACTTTTTCGGCGATCCATTTGGCGGCGGCAGGCGCTTTGAGGGAGGGCGCGAAAAGGCCGGCTACGTCGTAACCCCGAGCTCGAAAGGTTCGAAGCATCGCCTCGATCGGATCGGTGTCGGCTGCAACCAGGTAAGACCGGTAAAACGTGATAATGATCAGTGGTTTGTCAGACAACCTTGGTCGCAGCGCCTCGTGGCTTACCCCGGTCTCCGGGGTCCAAAACCCGTAATCGGGCAGGGTCTTCTCGCCGATGACTGGCCGAGCATAGAGCCCTGCGGCCAGGGCCAGTTGTGACAGCGCTGCTTGGGAGGCGGGCACCCCACCGATGTCGCAGAGGGTTTTCAGTCGCTCCAATGTCGAGGCGGGGAGTGTTGTATATTCGGCCAATTGCGGGTCCGGCTGCCCATCGGCCGGAAGGACTGCCAACGCGATGCCCCTTGCTTCGGCCAAGGCCCGAACCTGCGCCAGCCCATAGGCCCAATAGGGCACCCCCCCGATCAGCCGGATTAGGATCCCCCTCGCGCCGGAGAGCGTGTTTTCGACATAGGTGTCGACCGACAGGGGATGCTTGAGCGCGACCAAATTGGCGAGACGCAGGCTTGGCAGATCGCCCTCAGGACCGCCGCCTTTCGTCCAGGCTTCGGCAAATGCGCCGAGATCGCTGTCGGAAAACGACAGGACCACCAGATCGGCCGGGCTTTGGCCGAGATCGATCGGGGTTTCGGTTTCTTCAAGCCCGTGGCTCTCCCGGAAAATGACGTGCATCAGCCGGGTCCTCCTGAGGCCGACCGGCAGTGGGCCTGGGAGAAACGCGGCACAAGGGCGCCGGGGCCAGCCAAGCCCCTAAGGCAGTTCAGATCAGGACCGAGCGGCGCCATCTGGGCCTATTCTGCCGGTACGAGATCGCCGACGAGGGCGGCGCGGATTGCAGCCCCGTCGATATCGTCATGTTCGGCGATCACAACGAGCCGACCCCGGCGCGCTTCGCCCGGCAGCCAGGGCCGGTCAAATTGATGGCGGACGCGGGCCCCCACCGCCTGGACCAAAAGGCGCATCGGCTTATGCCGGACAGCGGCATAGCCCTTGACCCGGAGGATGTTGTTTTCATTTGCCAAACGCGCGATCGCCCGGGACAGATCCGCCGGGTCGTCGAGCTCCGGAAGTTCAACAACGACCGCCTCGAAATCCTCATGGTCGTGGTCATCGGCGCCGTCATGGTGGCTGGGACGCCCATCGAGGTCATCTTCGGCCGCGGCCTCCAATCCGAGGATAACCCGTGGGTCCACCGCCCCTTCGGCGACTTCGACCACTGGGAGGGGGCGGGGCGCTTCGGCGGCGATGATCTCCTTGGCCTTCGCCACCCCAGCCGGTCCTGCAAGATCGGGCTTCGTCAGCAGAACAATGTCGGCGCAGGCGATCTGATCTTCGAACACTTCCGAAAGCGGGGTCTCATGGTCGAGGCTCTCATCGGCCTCCCGCTGGGCATCGACCGCGGCCACATCCGGGGCAAACCGTCCGGCCGCGACCGCTTCGGCATCGGCCAAGGCAATCACGCCGTCGACGGTAATCTTCGAGCGGATGTCGGGCCAATCAAAGGCCTTGAGCAAGGGCTTCGGCAAGGCCAGGCCGCTCGTCTCGATCAGGATATGTTCGGGCCGGGGTTCCAGCGCCATCAATGCCTCGATCGTCGGGATAAAATCGTCAGCCACGGTGCAGCAGATGCAGCCATTGGCCAGCTCCATGATGTTTTCAGCGGGGCAATCCGGGATCGCGCAGGATTTGAGGATCTCGCCGTCGACACCCACATCGCCGAACTCATTGACCACAACCGCGAGGCGCTTGCCGCCCGGATTGGCCATCAGCCCTCGGATCAACGTGGTTTTGCCCGCACCGAGAAAGCCGGTGATCACCGTCACCGGGAGTTTTTGAAGATCGCCCATATCCGCCCTCCGAGGCTTCGAGCGAGCAGGGTGATAGCGGGAAGACGCGGCGCGCCCAAGTTCCCGGCACCGGATCACCCCGCCCGGCCGCGTTTCATGCGCTGGCAGGTCTCCCGGCTCACGGATCTCGGAAGGAGGTCTTCCTTGGGTCGTCCCGCCTTCCCGGGCGCCGGATCTCCGGCGCTCCAGTGGCATTGGGCGACCTCTCCGTTTACGGTCGCGGGGGCGGCTGCGGCCAACCGGATGTCCCGGCCCCGCATTCCCTTTTCACCGGTTTACACCGGCACCAGCAAAGTATCTCTTGCGCGGAGCCCTCCCCGAGTCAAGGACCGCCCATGGAAGAGGACCTCAACGCCCGCCACAACGAAAAGATGAAGCGCGTCAAAGCCGCGCGCGACCGGATGATGGAGACCAAGACCGAAGAAAAGGGGCTCATCATTGTCCATACCGGTGCAGGCAAAGGAAAATCGTCTTCCGGCTTTGGGATGATCGTCCGTTGCATCGCCCACGGCATGCCGTGCGCGGTGGTTCAATTCATCAAAGGCACCTGGTCTACCGGCGAAAAGGAGCTTCTCCGCAAGCGGTTCTCGGCCGAATGCCAGTTTATCGTCTCCGGCGAGGGGTTCACTTGGGAGACCCAGGACCGCGCCCGGGACGTGGCGGCGGCAGAGGCGGGGTGGGCCAAAGCCAAGGAGCTGATCCGCGACGAGACGATCCGGTTCGTTCTCCTCGACGAAATCAACATCGCGCTCCGGTATGACTATCTCGACATCGCCGAGGTGGTGGCGTTTCTCACAACAGAAAAACCCGAGATGACCCATGTCTGCCTGACAGGCCGCAACGCCAAACCCGAGCTTTTGGAAGCGGCAGACCTCGTGACAGAGATGACCCTCGTTAAACATCCGTTCGCCCAAGGGGTGAAAGCCCAAAAGGGCGTCGAATTTTGAGCCAACCCGACCTGATCGTCTGGGATTTCGGCGGGGTTCTGAACGCGAATGTGGTCAACGGGAGGTTTGTCTGGGCGGACGATATGAAGGCCGATCTTGGCATAGATCCGGTGGCGTTCTCCGAGACGCTTTTTGCGTCGGGCAAAATGTCTCGGATCGTTCGCGGAGAGATGGATCTTCGTGATGTGGTCGCGGAGTTTTTGGAAGGCTATGGCGGCGATGTGTCGGCAGATGCGCTTATAGAATACTGGTTTGCGAAGGATGCGCGGGTTGATCCGGTAACTCTGGACCTCCTCACCCGCTACCCGGCGCGCCATGTGATCGGAACCAACAATGAAGCGCGGCGGGCCCGTTTTATCGAAGAAGAGATGGGTTTTGGCGGGCGGGTCGAACGCGTTTTCGCCTCGGGACGTCTTGGCATTGCCAAGCCCGAGCCTGGGTTTTTTGAAGCGATAGAGACGTGGAGCGGCGCCGCACCCGCCGCCATCCTTTTGGTGGATGACAACGAGCCCAATATCGTTGCCGCCGAAGCCCGCGGCTTGCGTGGATTTCACTTCACGGCCGAGACGCGCGGCGTGCTGTCTATCGCGCTCGGGCTCTGATGGCGCATGCCCTCATGATTCAAGGGACCGGCACGAATGTCGGGAAGTCCTTGGTCGTGGCGGGGCTCTGCCGCGCGGCGCGGGCGCGGGGGATCTCGGTGGCACCGTTCAAACCGCAGAACATGTCGAACAACGCCGCCGTGACCGTCGATGGCGGCGAGATTGGGCGGGCCCAGGCCCTACAGGCCCGGGCTGCCGGGCTCGCGCCCCACACGGATATGAACCCGGTGCTTTTGAAGCCCGAATCTGAGGTCGGTGCCCAGGTCGTGGTGCGGGGAAAGCGGCTGACGACGGCGAAAGCTCGGGATTATGCCGCCCTGAAGCCCCAACTTCTCGGCGAGGTCTTGGAGAGCTTTCATCGCCTCGCAGGAGCGCATGATCTCGTTCTGGTCGAAGGGGCGGGAAGTGCCGCCGAGGTCAATCTCCGGGCGGGAGATATCGCGAATATGGGGTTCGCCGAAGCCGCCGGTCTGCCGGTGATCCTGGCAGCCGATATCGACAAGGGGGGCGTGATTGCCCAGGTCGTCGGGACAAAAGCGGTGCTGGCGCCGGACGATGCCGGTCGCGTAAAGGGTTTTTTTATCAATAAGTTTCGGGGGGATCCTGAACTTTTTGAAGGAGGTTACCGTCGGATCGAAGAGCACACGAATTGGCCGGGATTCGGCGTCCTCCCTTGGTTTCACGGGGCCCAAATGCTGCCGGCTGAAGATGCCCAGGACCTTCCGCGCTCCAACGCAGGCGTCGGGATCCACATCGTCTGTCTCCGCCTCTCACGTATCGCTAATTTTGACGATCTCGACCCGCTGTTCCAAGAGCCGCGCGTTCGGCTGACCATGCTCGCGCCCGGCGAAGCGATCCCGGGGGACGCGGATCTTGTGATCCTGCCGGGGTCAAAATCGACCCGGGCAGAGCTCGACTTTGTGCGCCGCCAGGGTTGGGACATCGATTTGCGCGCCCATTGGCGCCGGGGCGGGCATGTGTTGGGGATTTGCGCGGGTCTTCAGATGCTTGGCAAGTCGGTGGCTGATCCCGAAGGCATCGAAGGGCCGCCCGGTGTCAACGAGGGCCTCGGCCTTTTGGAAATCGAAACGGTGATGGGCCCCGTAAAATCGCTGGTGGAGCGCCGGGCGGTTCATGCGGCACTCGACGTGCCGTTCCGGGGATATGAAATGCATATCGGCCGGACCAAGGGGCCTGATCTAGCCCGACCGTTTTCGCGGATCGACGGGCGGGGCGAAGGGGCGGTTTCGGGCGATGGCCGCGTCTCAGGAAGTTATCTTCACGGGATGTTCGCCGATGACGGGTTTCGGCAGGCTTGGCTCAACGCGCTTGGGGCGGAGGCCTCCGGAGCATCCTACGACACAGCCGTCGAGACCGCGCTCGACGGGCTCGCGGCCCATATCGAGGCCCATCTCGACATGGAGGGTCTCCTTCGGCTTGCGGCCCAAAGGGTCTAGCCGGTTCAAATGCCCGGAGACTTGAACCTCAAACCTATCCTGACGCCGCCCTGGTCCTGATCCCACCCCGAGGGCTTGGCGGGACCGCTAGCGCGTCAGACGCACCAGCCCGTTGGATGCAGCGGTTTGCCACTCTCCAACTTCCCCGTCGGGCCAAATCACCCGCACCCGGGCCTCTGTCGCCTCGCCAAGCCCGAAATGGATGGGGCCCGCTTGACCGCCCCCATGGCCGCCGCCGACGGTGATTTCCCGGGTTTGGACAGCTTCCGGAGTTTCCACCTCGATCCAGGCACCAACGGCCCGGCGATTCGGCCCGTCTTGCGTCGCCTCCACCGTAAGCCAGGCGCCGGCATCGGTCGCGTTCCGCCAGATCTCGAGGGGAGCACGCCTGTTGACCACTGCGAGATCAAGCCGCCCGTCGCCGTCGAAATCTACCAGCGCCGCACCGCGGCCCCGGTGGAGGCTCGCCACGCCCGCATCCGCCGCGCGTTCGATGAATGTCCCGTCCTCGGCCTGCATCAAAAGGTTGTTCGGGTCTTCGACCGCGGCCCCACCCATCTCGTCGACATTGCCTTTGGAGATGAAAAGATCGAGCCGCCCGTCATTGTCGACATCCGCGAATTCGGCATGCCACCCGGTCGAGGGGTTTGTGTCGTCGCCCGTATGGGGCCGCGTCGCATAGGTGCCAAGGTCGAAGGGAGCGTTCCGAAACCCATCGCCCTCGTTCAATTGCAGCACTTGGTCGCCCATGGAGGTGAGCATCACTTCGGGCCGCCCGTCGCCGGTGAGATCCGCACTGGCAACACCCATGCCCCAGAGAGAGATTTTGTCCCAACCTTCCGCCTCGCCGCGGGGGGCCAAAGGATCAAGCCGCCACATTTCTTCGTAGCCGCCTGCGACATAAT
Source organism: Pseudomonadota bacterium (assembly GCA_039198225.1). GTDB lineage: Bacteria > Pseudomonadota > Alphaproteobacteria > Rhodobacterales > Rhodobacteraceae > JASJAR01. The sequence goes on along the minus strand of JBCCTQ010000026.1, from coordinate 46,815 downwards.
AATGCCGGTCGTTGGAGATCCGAAGCTCCGGCGCGCCCGACCGCTGCCAGTCGGAGATCAGCATCGAAAGGGCGCAAAAGCCGGGGCTGAGGGCAAGGGTGGCGATATAGCGCCCGCTTTCGGGTCGGTGGAGTTCGTTGTCATCGCAGGCCTCGAACGGGCCTTCGGGATCATAACGGTCGACGTAATTGCCGATGGCCAAGGTCGGCCAAACGGCGTCGCCCTCCCACGTGGCCGAGAAGGCAGTCGACCAACCGTCGCCCCCGTCAAAGCGCCAGTCGCCGCTGGCGTTCTCGAACTGGCACTCGCCCAAGCCCCGGTAAAGGGCGTTGCTCCCCACACGGAGGATGGCGAGGTCGAGGGTGCCGTCGCTGTCGATGTCGATCGGATAGGCGCCGGTGACGCCGCTGAGCTCCGGGCCTTCGCCGTCGCGAAACCGGATCCCGTCACCATCGCTTTCATTGATGAAAAGCTTTGCGTAGTCGGCCCCGCCGGCGGCAAAAAGATCGGGCCGCCCATCGGCGTTGCAATCGAAAACCGCGAGCCCTCCGCCCACAAAGTGTTCCCAACCGCCCGAATAGATATGGGGCATCGGAAGAGCGTCCGGTTGCGGTTCGAACACCGGTTCGGCCGCCGCCGCCCAAAGTGGCAAACCCGCCCCGCACATCGCTACACACCACTTCATTTCACAACCTCTGCACTCATACGCGCTGCACCAACGTGCCCAGTACTCATCCGTTCCGTGAGCCGGTCGAGCGCCAGCGCCGCCGCACCCCGGGCCCAAACCAGGTCTCCCCAGGTATTCACTTCAATCTTGGGCACCCGCCCCGCATGGATCCTTCGCGGACCGATATCGCTCAAGACTTCATCGCCGTAAAGAAAATCGAACTGGAGCCTGGCACCAGAGAGGATGATCGCGGACGGGTCATAAAGGCTGATGATGTTCCGGATCCCCAAAGCCAGATACCGCCCCGCCCGGCGAAAGACGTCGCGGGCCGGGCCGTCGCCTGCTTTGGCCCGGTCGTGGAGGCGTTCGAGAAACGCCAATTGCCCTTCACCGCCAGGAACCGTCTCGCCGAGCACCGTCGCCGCCTCGCGGCCCAGGGCATAATCCGACACATAGGCTTCGAGGCAGCCGCGCTGGCCACAGCGGCAGAGTGCGCCATCGATCTGGACCGTCGTGTGGCCGAGTTCGAGCCCGACGCGGTTTGCCCCACGGTGGAGTTGGTGGTCCATCACGAGCCCCATGCCGACCCCGTGCTCGATGGTTATGACCGCAAAGTCTTTGAGCCGTCTGCCGGCCCCAAACCAAAGCTCGGCCAAGGTGACGAGATTGGCGTCGTTGTCGACCTCAACCGGTCGGCCAAGCCGGTCGCTGGCGAGGCGCCGGAGCGGCACCGATTGGGTGTGAAGGATCGGCGACCAGAGGACTTCGCCGGCGGTATAGTCAACCGTACCCGGGAGGCCGAGCCCCACCGCTTGGACGGCATCCGGTGCGCAGGCCGCTTTCTCGATCAGAGTGTTCAGGAGATGTGCCGCCTCGTCGAGGAGGCCATGGACGCTCCGAACGCCGGAGGCGGGCACGCTGACACTCGAGCGGGGCTCGCCGGCGAAATCCGTGAGAATCGCGGTTGAGACCGGTTCCGATAGTTTTATCCCGGCCACATAGCCCGCCGAGGGTTCGACCGAGAGGGCCACCGGCGGGCGACCGCGTCCATTGGGTTTAGACGGTGCGGCCACTTCGCGGACAAGCCCCAGCGCCATCAATTCCGTGACTGCAACTGTGACCGAGGCGGGCGACACCGCCAGATGTTTGGCCACATCGACCCGCGGGATCGCCCCGTGGGAGCGAACGCATTCAAGGACCTGGCGCCGTAGCGGCGGAGCCGTCTCTCCCGCCGCCGGCCGTATCGGTCCGAACCCAATGACAGCGTCAGGTCCGGACGACAGCGCGTCCGATGCATCTTCCATTGTGGTGCCCGTGCTCGGCAGTCAAGCAGGGGCCGTCCTCCCAGTTTTCGTCGTCGGTTCGGTTTCAGCTTTGTATTTATTCCGACCGTAAATTTTATTTTGACAACTAAATTAAATTAGTCAATCCTTTCGATTGCGAGCTCAAGACTCGCGCCGCGCGTACTGCGTCGCGGCATTGATAGGGAGGATCACAATGCTCAGAGCATTCGCTGCGGCGGCACTCGTGTCGGCCGCTTCTTTCACAACTGCAATCGCGGGAAGCCATTCGGTTACCGTCGGCGTAAGCTGGTCGAATTTCCAAGAAGAGCGTTGGAAAACCGACGAAGCCGCCATCAAAGGGGCGCTCGACGCGGCCGGAGCTGAATACATCTCAACCGATGCCCAATCGTCCTCGGCCAAGCAGCTTTCCGACGTCGAAAGCTTGATTGCGCAGGGTGCGGACGTGCTGGTTATTCTGGCTCAAGATACCCAAGCCATCATTCCGGCAGTCCAGAACGCCGCGGATGAGGGGATCCCGGTGATCGCCTATGACCGTCTGATCGAAGATGACCGGGCTTACTACATCACCTTTGACAACGTCGAAGTGGGCCGGATGCAAGCGCGCGCCGTGCTCGAAGCCCAGCCTGAGGGCAATTACGTGATGATCAAAGGGTCGCCCACCGACCCCAACGCGGACTTTCTCCGTGGCGGCCAAGGTGAGATCATCCAAGCCGCCGTTGACAGCGGCGCAATCACCATTGTCGGCGAGGCCTATACCGACGGCTGGCTTCCCGCGAATGCCCAGCGGAACATGGAGCAGATCCTCACCGCCAACGACAACAAGATCGATGCTGTGATCGCCTCAAATGACGGCACGGCGGGCGGCGTTGTCGCAGCTCTCACGGCGCAAGGGATGGAAGGCATTCCGGTCTCCGGCCAGGACGGCGACCACGCCGCACTCAACCGTGTCGCCCTCGGCACCCAGACGGTCAGCGTTTGGAAAGACGCCCGCGATCTTGGCCGGGTGGCCGGTGAAATCGCGGTCGAGCTTGCCGGGGACGCGGCCATGGCCGACATGCCAGGCCGGATTGAGTTCACCACGCCCGGTGGCAATGTGGTCAACGCCTCGTTCCTTGAGCCGGTGCCGATCACCCAGCGGAACCTCAATGTGGTGGTCGATGCAGGCTGGATCGAACAGGACGCGCTTTGCCAGGGTGTGTCCGGCGGTCCAATGCCCTGTAACTAGGCCGAAACCTGCACAACAGGGCCCTTCCTCGCGGTGGCGGGGAGGGGCCATCCTTGCCTCGGATCCTGAGAGCTATGGCCGAAATCACCGACAGCGCGCCCGAGGGCGCAGGCGACACCGGGAAGCGAAACCTGGTCCAAACGCTGGAACTCGATACGCGCCTTTTGGGCATGATCGGGGCCTTCATCATCGTGTGTGTGGTCTTCAACATTCTCACGGACGGGCGGTTTCTGACACCGCGCAACATTTTCAACCTTACGATCCAGACGGTCTCGGTGGCGATCATGGCCACGGCCATGGTCTTCGTCATCGTCACCCGTCATATCGACCTCTCGGTTGGCTCACTTTTGGCGACATGCTCCGCGATGATGGCGATGGTTCAGACCGCCGTGGCACCGGGCTGGCTGGGGCTCGAGCTCGGCAGCCCCCTCATTGCGCCGATGGCCATCATAGTGGGCCTTGCCACCGGGGTCGCCATCGGTGCCTTCCATGGCTGGCTCATTGGCTATCTCACGATCCCGGCCTTTATCGTGACCTTGGGCGGGCTTTTGGTCTGGCGAAACGTTGCTTGGTTTTTGACCAACGGGCAGACCATCGGCCCCCTCGATGCCAATTTCCAAGTCTTCGGCGGGATCAACGGCACATTGGGCGAGACCTGGTCATGGGTTTTCGGCGGCATCGCCGTGGTCGGGGCGATCTATGGGCTTTGGTCGGCCAGGCGCTCGAAGCTCGCCCATGATTTTCCGGTCAAACCTGTTTGGGCCGAGTTGAGCCTCGCGGCCATCATTGCCGCGGCCATTCTGGGTTTTATCTGGATCCTGAATTCCAACCAGATCCCTACGCGGCGCCTGGAGCGGATGTTTGAGGCCCGCGGCGAGACCATGCCCGAAGGCTTCACCGCCGGGTTTGGATTGCCGTTTTCGGTGATCCTGTTGATCGTGATCGCCATCATCATGACCGTGGTGGCGCGAAAGACCCGGCTCGGACGGTATATCTTTGCGACCGGCGGCAACCCCGATGCGGCGGAACTCTCGGGCATCAACACGCGGCTTTTGACGGTGAAGATCTTCGCCATCGTGGGCCTTCTTTGCGCGGTCTCGGCGGTGGTGGCGTCCGCCCGCCAGACCTTCCATTCTAACGATATTGGAACGTTGGATGAGCTTCGCGTGATTGCCGCAGCCGTCATCGGCGGCACGGCGCTGTCGGGCGGGGTGGGCACGATTTACGGCGCAATCCTCGGGGCCCTGATCATGCAGTCACTGCAATCGGGGATGGCCATGGTCGGTGTTGATGCGCCCTATCAGAATATCGTGGTCGGCATCGTTCTGGTTGTGGCGGTGTGGGTCGACATTATCTATCGCCGCCGGACGGGGGATTGAGCCATGGCTGACGATGTAGACCGGTCCGGCACACCCCTCGTCGAACTCCGCGATATCTCCATCTCTTTCGGAGGGATCAAAGCGGTCGACCGGGTGTCGGTCGATCTTTATCCGGGCGAGGTGGTGGGGCTCTTGGGCCATAACGGCGCGGGCAAATCCACCCTGATCAAATGCCTCTCCGGCGCTTACCAAAAGGATGCGGGCGAAATCCTGATCAACGGAAAACCCGCTGCGATCACCAATCCCCGTGAGGCGCGGGACTACAATATCGAGACGATCTATCAGCAGCTTGCCTTGGCCGACAATCTCGACGCCGCCTCGAACCTCTTTCTGGGTCGCGAGATCACCACGGCCACGGGTCTTGTGGACGATGCGGCCATGGAAGCCGAGACCCGCAAGATCATGGGCCGGCTCAACCCGAATTTCCGGAAGTTCAACGCCCCGGTCTCCGCCCTTTCCGGTGGCCAGCGTCAGTCGGTGGCAATCTCGCGGGCGGTCTATTTCAACGCCCGCATCCTCATCATGGACGAGCCCACCGCCGCCCTTGGGGTCCAAGAAACCAAAATGGTGGCCGATCTTATCGGTGAGCTGAAACGCGACGGGATCGGGATATTCCTCATCGACCACGACATCCATTCCGTTCTCGAACTTTGCGATCGGGCAAGCGTGATGAAGAACGGCCAACTGGTCGGCACGGTCGATGTCGACAAGGTGAGCGAAGATGACCTGTTGGGCATGATCATCCTCGGGAAATACCCCGAGCATTTGGCGGCATGACGGTCCGTGTTGCATGCCGCGTTACATGCCGCCCCCAGCTTGCGGAGCGACCGTCCCAGGCGCCATTGCGCAGATGCCGTGGCGGGAATCCTCTGAATAACAAAGTGAATTTTCAACCATGTATCTCGGGCTAGACCTCGGAACGTCCGGCCTCAAAGGCATCCTCATCGACGAAGACCAATCCGTCCTCGGAGAAGCCACGGCCTCGCTTGATGTGTCTCGGCCCCGAGACGGTTGGTCCGAACAGGATCCGGCCGATTGGATCGCGGCGGCCGAGGCAGTACTGGGCGAACTTGGGACGGATCACGACCTCAAAGCCGTAAAAGCGATCGGATTGTCGGGGCAGATGCACGGCGCAACCTGCCTTGATGCCGGTGACGAGGTTTTGCGCCCGTCCATTCTCTGGAATGATACGCGCTCCCATCAAGAGGCGGCCGCAATGGACGCCGATCCGCCCTGGCGGGCGATCTCGGGCAATATCGTTTTTCCAGGATTCACGGCGCCGAAAATCGCCTGGATGCAATCGGCCGAACCGGCGCTGTTTGAGAAAATCGCCAAGGTGCTTTTGCCGAAGGACTACCTTAGGCTCTGGCTCACCGGCGAACATGTGGGCGAGATGTCGGATGCGGCCGGGACGAGCTGGCTCGATACCGGTGCGCGTGCCTGGTCGGACACGCTTCTTGCGAAGGCGGGCCTGTCGGTCGAGCAGATGCCGCGGCTCGTTGAAGGCTCTGAAGTGTCCGGAACGCTCCGCAGCGAGGTGGCGCTCCGTTTTGGATTGAGCGCGGGCATCCCGGTGGCCGGGGGCGGGGGCGACAATGCGGCCTCGGCCATCGGCACAGGCGTGGTCCGGGCGGGCGAAGGTTTCGTGTCGCTCGGCACGTCAGGCGTGCTTTTTGCCGCCAATGACGCGTACCGGCCCGACCCGGCCACTGCGGTCCATACGTTCTGTCATGCGCTCCCCGACACCTGGCATCAGATGGGGGTGGTCCTCGCCGCAACGGATGCGCTGAATTGGTTCGCGGGGCTTCTTGGGGACGAGCCCGCTGCCCTGACGGGTGACCTCGGGCCCCTCGTGGCCCCCGGCAAAACCCTGTTTCTTCCGTATCTTGGCGGAGAGCGAACCCCGATCAACGATGCCCAGATCCGTGGCGCCTTTCTCGGGCTCGAACACGCGACCGACCGGTTCGCCGCGACCCGTGCAGTCCTCGAAGGGGTCGCTTTTGCGATCCGCGATTGCCGAGACGCGCTGGCCGCCACCGGAACCGAGATCACCTCGCTCCTCGCGGTGGGCGGTGGGTCCCGTTCGGATTATTGGCTGACGGTCGTGGCCACCGCATTGAACATGCCGCTCGATCGCCCGGTTGCGGGCGATTTCGGCGGCGCTTTTGGTGCCGCGCGCCTGGCGATGATGGCCGACGGAGCAGGCGCAGATACCTTGAGCCGGCCGCCCGTCGAGACCCGGATTGCCCCCGATGCGGGGCTCGTTGCAGAGTTCGATGAGGCCCATGCCCGATACACCCAAGCCCGTAACGCGTTAGGAGCTTTGTCATGACAGGATATTTCGATGGGATCGGCCCGGTCCGCTACGAAGGTCCGGAGAGCGGGACAGAACTCGCCTTTCGCCACTATGACCCCGAGGAGGTGGTCATGGGCAAACGTCTCGAAGACCATCTGAGGTTTTCCGTGGCTTGGTGGCATTCATTCGCCTGGCCCGGGGGCGATCCATTCGGCGGACCCACATTCGAGCGACCCTGGTTTGGGGACACGATGGCGGCGGCCAAAGCCAAGGCCGATGCGGCGTTCGATCTATTTGCGATCCTCGGCCAGCCCTATTTTTGTTTTCACGACCTCGATATCCGTCCCGAAGGTGCGGATTTCGCTGAAAGCACTCGGAATCTCGAAGAAATGGTCGATTACATCGGCCAGAAAATGGACGAAGCGAAGACCAAACTTCTTTGGGGCACGGCGAACCTTTTCACCCATCGCCGCTTCATGGCGGGTGCTGCAACCAATCCCGATCCGGACGTATTTCATTACGCGGCCGCAACCGTGAAAACCTGCATCGACGCGACCCATAAATTGGGCGGCTCGAATTACGTCCTATGGGGCGGGCGCGAAGGCTATGAGACGCTCCTCAACACCGACCTCGGCCGGGAACGCCAGCAGGCCGGTCGGTTTCTCACCATGGTGGTGGAATATGCAAAAATGATTGGGTTCGATGGGACGATCCTTGTCGAGCCAAAGCCCCAGGAGCCCTCAAAACACCAATACGATTACGACGTGGCGACGGTGTACGGGTTTTTGAAGGAATTCGGCCTCGAAAACGACGTGAAAATGAATATCGAGCAGGGCCATGCGATCTTGGCAGGACACTCGTTTGAGCATGAATTGGCCTTGGCCGCGTCCATGGGGATCCTCGGTTCGATCGACATGAACCGAAACGATTACCAATCGGGCTGGGATACGGATCAGTTTCCCAATTCGGTGCCGGAAGTGGCCCTGGCCTATTACGAAGTCCTAAAAGCCGGGGGCTTTTCGACCGGTGGGACGAATTTCGACGCCAAACTTCGCCGCCAGTCCCTCGATCCCATCGATCTCGTGGCCGCCCATGTGGGCGGGATGGATGTCTGCGCGGCAGGGCTCAAAGCGGCGGCGGCCATGCTCGAAGATGGCACGCTCGAAGCGATGCGCGCCGAGCGCTACAAAGGCTGGGACAGCGAACGTGACGTGTTCGCGTCCGGGACCCTCGAAGGATCCTATGAGCGGGTCATGGCAAGGCCGATTAATCCTGAGCCGCGATCGGGGCGCCAAGAGCGGCTCGAAAATATCGTCAATCGTTTCGTCTGAGCGGGGCCCGATTTCTCCCAAGAGAAATCGGGATGGAAACCGAGCCCGGTTTCCATTGCCCGTGTCGCCGCTCGGGTCAGGACCGTTTGCGGAACCCCTGGCAAACGAGCAATCCTAATCCACCCAGCAATAAGGCCAAAGCGGGCGGCAAAGGAATGATGCCGTCCGGCGTTCCACCGCCGCCGGTTTCGGGCGGCGTGATTACATAATCCCCGCCAAAGAGCACCGTGCCCGGAACGCCCATTTCCAGGGGAAAGATCGCGTATTGCCCTGGGATCACGCCCGGATCGACGGAATCTTCAATGTCGAGTACGCATTCAAGCGGCGTGCATCCGCCCCCTGCAGCCGAATTCAACACCGTACCCGAAGTCGAGGCCGCGCCCCGAATGTCGTTCGCGACCGCATCGTAGGTTGGGGCGACCGACCCAACGCCGAGCGTATCAAAGGTGATGCCGAAGACGGTAATGTTGAAGGCTGTCAAAAGCCCGCCCGCCTCGGGTGCCGAAAACTGACCCGTTGCCCCGCCGAAAGTGATGTCGAATTCAACAACAGCCGCATCTGCGCGATCAGCGATTGCAGATGCAAACACAAGCCCGAGGGCCAGACAAATCTGTCTCATACCGTCCCCACCATTAACCTTTACCAATGCCCAAAGTCTAGGCGCGGGAGTGAGGCTCGGTCAACTGAATTGCGCCTACGCCACGCTCTCAGCCTTCACTGACACTAGGTGTTTGCAACCAGTTGCAGAGGCGAAACGACCCGGTTTACGTTCACGTTTAAAAGGATCTTGGTGGCATGCCAGTAACGATGAAAGACGTGGCCGAGCGGGCGGGTGTGTCGGCTTCGGCGGTGTCGCGAACGTTTACCGAAGGGGCTTCGGTCTCTCCGGAAACACGGCGTAAAGTGGAACAGGCCGCCGACGCGCTGGGTTTTCGGCCAAACGCCCTTGCTTCCAGCTTAACTACTGGGAGAACGAAGCTTATCGGTCTGATTTCCAATAACTTTCGTAATCCGGTCTTTCTCGAGGTTTTTGATCTTTTTACCCGAGCGCTCCAGGATCGCGGCCTCCGCCCGCTCTTGATCAATCTCACCGACGGTGACGACCCCACATCCGCAATCCGGCTGTTGCGGCAATATTCTGTGGACGGAGTGATCGTGGCGTCGTCGACATTGCCGGCCGGCTTTGCCAAAGCCTTCCGCGATGCGGGGCTACCGGTGGTCCATTCCTTCGGGCGTTTTGATGCGGCGACCGAAATCCACGTGGTTGGAATAGACAATGTCGAGTGCGGCCGTATGGCCGGTGAAGCGCTCCTCGGCCGGGGGTATCGGCGGATTGCCTTTCTTGGTGGGCCGGAAGAGGCCACCACGACCCAGGACCGCCTGACCGGGTTCAGCGAGGTCCTATCGGGGCGATCGGATGTCGATTTCAGCATTTCGTTCGCTAGCGCCTATTCGTTCGATGCCGGCCGGATCGAGATGACCAATCAGCTGATGGTCGACCCGGCGGAAGTCTATTTCTGCGGTGACGACGTGCTCTCGATTGGGGCGCTGTCGGCGGCTCAGTCATTAGGTCTGAGGGTGCCGGACGACGTGGGTGTCATGGGGCTGAATGACATGGAGATGGCGCGCTGGCAAAACATCTCGCTGACCACGATCCGCCAGCCCGTTGGCCAAATCATTGAATGCTCGGTCGACCTGGTCGTAACCATGATCGAAGATCCGGAACGCCTTCCCGAAGCGCGGCTCTTTCCGTGCCAAGTGGTCGAACGCGGCACGCTACGCCCGGCCCGATAAAACCAAAATTACACGGTTCGACCCCGTTACGGGCCAACGTTGCCCGGCCGAAGCACTACCCAAAGTGCCGAACCGACAACGAGCACCGCTCCGAGAGCGAAACCAAGACCCGGCGTTTCCTGAAAGATCACGACCCCAACTCCGACTGATAAGACCAGGCTCAAATAGCCGAGAACCGACAGAAACCCCGCCTCGCCGTGGTAATGGGCCCGGAGGAAGCACAGCTGCGCGGCTTGGGAAAACGCGCCGACGGCGAGGAGCGCCCAGAGATGGCTGGGCTCGATCCTGACCCAAGACGCGATAGCGAGCGGAGCGGTCGAGATCGTAAGGCCTGCGGTGTAGAACGCCATCAGGACTATGGGAGGGGCGGCGCGGAGGCGGCGGGTCGCTATGATCGCGGCAGAGCCCGTAAAGACGACAAGCAACAATGCGGCGAAGCCGATTGACCAAGGGACTTCCCGCGGATTGGCCGCAAGGAGGACCCCCACCAAGGCCACACCAGCCGCCGTCCAACGCCGCCGCCCGATCGTCTCACTAAGAACGAGAGCCGCCATGACCATAGTCACAATGGGTCTTGTGAAATTAATGGCCGTAAAGACAGCGAGCGGGACGCGGGAGATGGCGAAAAAACTCGCCGTCAGGGTGACGACGGACAGGGCCACGCGAAGGATGTGGAGATGGAGGTGCTCGATCTGTCTGAACTCCGCGCGGCGGATCCAGATCAAAGGCAAGATCAAGATGAGGCCCACGGCCGCTCTTATGAACACCACTTGTGTTGCCGGATAGTCGGCGCCGAGCCATTTGACGATGGAAAGGGCCCATATATTCAGCGACATATCAGCAATCAACCACGCTCCGCCTCGCAGATTGTCCCGCGGCGGCCCGTCGATCATCGTCGGGGAGCGATGAGGTTGGCCATCAGGCGGAATGCCCCCGATACCAGATGCTCCATCTGGTGATGGAGGATGAGCGACGTGTGGATATGGCGCCCTTCGCCGATATCGGCGACCAGAAGTGACCCCGTCAGCGGGTCTTCGCCCGGGTCCGACATCGACAGGAGCGGGGTGTAGGCCTCGTCCCAATCCCGAGCGAAATAGAGGCCGCGTTCCTTGACCCAGCCTTCCCAATCTGCGGGCCCAATCTTATTTGGTGTCGCGAGGATCGGATGGTCGACCAAATGGGTGACCGTTGCAGTTTCATCTGTAACGCGCCAGCGAAGCGACGGCTGACCGATTTCGAGCCGCTTCGGCGGGACCCTGTCCGGGTCCCAATTGTCCCAGGGCCGGTGATAGAGCGTAACGAGTGTGCCGCCCGCTTCGGTCCATTGATGAAGGGCAGGGAGCGCGTCGACCAAACCGGGCCGAAACCGCATGGCAAATATGCCCACGACGATGGCGCCGAACTCCGCGAGGGCGGTGGCGCTCGACAGATGCTCGGCGTCCAACGGAGTAACATCAGCGCCCATGGCCGCAAGCCAGTCGCCCACCCGGTCGTTCCCGGCGCCGATATAGCCCACTTTGACATCGGGCAGTGCGATTTCGAAGACGCCCACGGTTCCGGTGGCGGGGCGCGCCCGGGCCGTTGGACCCACATGGTCGTATTCGATCAAGCGAACCGTCTCGGCCGGTTTGCCATTCAAGCGCGCTTCGATCTGGTGAGGGCCCGGCGCGACGTTCTGGGGTGCCGTCACAACAAAGCCGGTCTCGGTAGAGCTCGCATGCCATTCTTGGGGCAGGGCAAGCGCGACCGAGGCACCTTTCGGCGAGACGTCGGAGACGGCCAACTCCAATTCGCGGTTGGGGGCGTTGATGTTGAAAATGCTGGCCGGTGGGGTCAAGCTGACCCGCTCGCGTGGCAAAACCACCGGTTCGGTTTCATAGGCCACCGGAACAGTGAAGGCCGCTTCCCCGTGCTTTATTTCGGCCGAGATCCGAGGGGCGTCGGGCAAGAGCGGGTCGTAATGCGCCCGGTAGGGGTCGGTGGTTTCCGCCTCTTCTCCGACCGACAGGGTGTCGTCTTTTAAAGACCAGCCTTTTGGCAAGTCATGGACAACCTCAACCGACGTCGCGGCGCCGGGGTCGATCTCGGTGGTGAGCGCAAGAGACCCGCCCTTTTCGACATAGGCCGCCCCGGTCCTGGCGCGGAGTTCTACGCCCAATGCCAACCGCAGGACGTGACAGAGCTGGGCCATTTTCGCGTCGAGCCGATGGGAGAGATCATGGGCCAACGCGACCGGGCATGCCTCGCGGGCCGCACGCACGTTCTGAAGAGCCTCCAAAGCGTGATCCGCAACGCGCGGAAAGTCAGGAAAATCAGCAATCGCCCGATCGATCGCCGCCTGGGCCTCTTTGAGGGGCTTGGCCGCGGGCTCGGCCCCAGGAACGTAGGCGAGGTCGCCAAGCGTCTTTGGCAGGCCCGACCAAAGCGCGTCATCCGGCGCGGCCACATGGCTCTCCGCCAGATGCAGGGGCCAGTCATGGCCGTCGCCGGCCGGTTCCCACCGGCCCATTCCTTGGGTCCGGTGATAGGCGCGCGACTGCTGCCCAATTCGGTTCCAATTCCAGCCCGTCATGGGCTCGCGGTCGGTCCCAGTCACATAGAGCGTGGCTTCCGGCGGCGGAAGATCGTCGTCATAGGCTTGGCCCGCGCCCGACCAAGCCGGGAGGTAGAGCTTTTTGACCTGCCACGGCGGGAGGTTTGTGGGTTGTTGAGGGTCTGCCGCGGCGGCCATCACGGCATGGGCCGCCTCTGTCATCGCGCGGTGATGGCCATGCTGGCCGGGCACATCTAGGAAGGTCGGGCAAATGATGTCGGGTTTTTCCGTCCGGATGATCTCGACAAAGCGGAGCATCGTTCGCTCGCGCCCCCAGCGCCCGAGCGTTTCTTCTCCGCTCTTAGAGAACCCAAAATCCGTGATCGTGTCCTCGGGATGGGTGGAGTGCCAATACATCCGCATGCTGAGAACATCGCAGGCCCGCTCCATTTCGCGCGTGCGGAGGGCCCCGAGGTCGAGGCCGGCCTCGGTCCCGATATCGTTTTGACCGCCTTCGCCCCGCGTCGAACAGGCATAGGAGATATTGATGCCGTCCCGAAAGGCGAGTGCGGCCAACATGCCGGAAATCTCATCGTCGGGATGCGCCCCGGTCTGCATGAAGCGGACAACGGATGTCAGCGGGCGGAGGGCCCACCAAAGCTCCATCAGCCGTGGTCTCGCCCGGTCATGGTCGATGCGCATTTGGTCGGGGGTCGGCATGGACGGGTCCTTTGTCAGACGACAGCGGCGATGCGCGGCGTGAAGGCGCGGTTGATCACCAGTGCCCCGGCCCCCAGGGTTCCGGTCATCCGGCCCGATGCGCCACGCAAGATGCGCGCGGTCAGACGGCCCGGCCGATTTGAGACCGAGCGTTCTGCCAATGTCACCGAACCGATCAGGTGGTCAAAAATGGCATCCGGCATCGCTCCGCCGAGGATAACCGCTTCGGGGTCGAACATGTTTTCAACGACGGTGATCGCATGCGATAGGGGCTCCGCTGCCCCGTCGAGCCAGGTCATCAAGGCGGGTTCGCTTGCGTCAAAGATCGCCGCGAGGCCGTCGCTGCTGTCTACATTGACGCCTGCCTCGGCAAGGTGTTTTTGCACCGAAAGCCGACTGATGACGGTTTCCAATGCGAGTGTTTGCCCCCCTGACACAACGGGGATGTGGCCGATCTCGCCGGCATTGCCAAAAGCGCCGGTCACCAACCGACCGCTTTGCATCAAACCCAACCCGATGCCGTTGCCGAAATAAAGAAAGGCGAACGTGTCGAGTTCTCCGGCCACGCCTGCAACCCGTTCGGCGACTGCCGCTGCATTGGCATCGTTCTCGACCACCACCGGAAGGCCGAGGGCCTCCGCAAACCAAAGCGTCGGCGACACGTCGTGGAAGATCGAGAATTCCGATCCGGTTCCGCTGAGCCCGGTTCGCCCAAACGGACCCGGCATCACGATGCCAGCGCCGAGGATCTTCGTCGCGGGCACTTTTGCTTTGTCGGCAACCGCGGATTTTGTCGCCACGACCGCCTTTGTGACGCCTGACAGATCGCGGGCCTTCAGGGCGCGCCGGAGAGAGGCCAACGGTCTCCCACAGAGATCTAAGACCGCGGCAAAGATCGCATCGGGCCGGATCTCAATCCCGATTGCATACCCGCCGCACGGATTTAATCCATATTGAACAGGAGGTTGGCCGCGTGTGGTGGCTTTGCGTCCTTGTTCTGAGATCAGCCCGTCGGACATCAGGTCCGAAATAATATTCGACACGGCCTGGGTCGACAGACCGGATCCGCGAGCGATTTCGGCCCGCCCGATTTGGCCCGCCTGGCGCACGCGGTCGAGCACCATTTGCCGGTTGTGGCTGCGCGCACGCCCGGCATTTGCGCCGACGGTTTGGGTCGGGATGGCCATATTCGGGCATTAACTCAAGTTTCTTGATGATTCAACATGGCTGGGCTAGCGTTGATTCATCCGCGGCTTGTCCCCGCATTTCGACTGGCAAGAAGCCAGCGTAATCCAACAGGGAGTCCCGACATGAAATTCACCAAAGTGAAGGCGCTGGCATGTGCAATGGCGACCAGCGCCCTGGCGCTCGTTTCCACTGCGGCCAATGCGGTTGAAATAGAATACTGGCAGTATTTCTTTGACGCGCGCGTGACTGCGATGGAGCAACTCATCGAGAACTTCGAAGCGGCCAATCCCGATATCACCGTGACGATGACGCATTTTCCCTATGCCGATTATCGCACCAAAGTTGCCGCAGCGATCCCGGCGGGGGAAGGGCCTGATGTTGTGCAGCTCTTTTACGGCTGGCTCAACGATTACAAGGCCGCCCAGCTGATCCAGCCGCTTCCGGCAGATGCGTTCCCGGCTGACCAGATCGACTCTGATTTCTTCCCCATGGTCGCAGCCATGCGCGAGGGCGACAATTATTGGGCGCTGCCCACGGCCGTGCGCTCGCTGGCCCTCTTCTACAACACGCGCCTTTTCGACGCGGCCGGCATCGAAGGCCCGCCCGAGACGCTTGACGAAATGCTCGAGATTGGCGCCCAACTGACCGAACGGGACGGGGCCGGCAACATCACGCAAGCGGGTCTGACGATGGGCATGACCGCCCAAGACCACCACTGGTTCCGCGAGGGCCTCGTGCGCCAATTCGGCGGTGAGCCTTATCTCGATGACTATAAAACGGTGAATTACAATTCGCCCGAGGGCATCGAAGCGATGGAATTCTATGTCGGCCTCGGCGAGGAAGGCGGCATCGGTGCGATTGGCTTTATGGATGAACCCCAGGCCGCGTTCAAAGCCGGTCGTGCGGGCATGCATATCGATGGCTCATTCCGCATTGGATCGCTCAACAATACCCGCGGCTTGCAATGGGCAGTCACTGAACTGCCAGCCACCGGCGAAGGGATGCGTTCGAATTACTCGTCCTATTGGGTGAATGCGATCACCACGAAAGCCGAGGGCGAAAAATACGAGGCTGCGGTGAAGTTCATGCAATATGTAACCTCAGACGAAGCCATGCAGATCTGGCTCGATGTGGTGGGCGAGCTTCCGGCAAAACCCTCGGTGGGCATGACGGAAGCCAATGCAAATAATGAGACCTTCGGTCCGTTTATCCGTGGTTTGGCCTATGCCAACACCACAAAGTTCGTGAATGAAAGCGCGCAGCGCCAGCTATTGATCGACGCGGTTGAACGCGTGAAACTCGAAGGCATGTCGGTTGCGGATTCCGTCGCCATTGCGGCGGAGGCCGAACAAAAACTCCTCGACGATTTTTACGCGTCGAATTGATGAGAGCGGGGCGCGCGTGGTCGCGCCCCCCTTTTCCTTCCCCTGCGGGCAGGCTGATGTACAAAAACCTCTCCATCCGCCAGAAACAGATCGTCTGGGCCTGGGCGTTCCTTGCCTTGCCGGTGATTTTCTATGTCGTGATCCGGTTTTATCCGACCGGCAATGCAATGGTGATCTCGTTCCAAGATTGGAACCTCCTGGGCGACCGAACATGGGCGGGCTGGGAGAATTACCAAAAGCTCTGGAATGACCCGGTATTCTGGCAAGTCTTTCGGAACACCTTTGTTTATCTCATCCTCGGCACGCCGATCAGCCTCGTGATCTCGTTTTTCGTGGCCTACCACCTGGACAAGACGCGCTTCATGCACGGCTTTATCCGGATGCTCTATTTTCTACCCTTTATGACCAGCGCTGTGGCCATGGCGTGGGTCTGGCGGTGGTTTTATCAGCCGGTCCCCATTGGGCTTTTCAATAACTTTCTCGCCCAATTTGGTATTCCCCAAATTGAGTTTCTGCGCTCAACCACCAATGCGTTGCCGGCCATTTTGGCGCCTGCCGTCTGGGCTGGCCTTGGATTTCAAATCATCATTTTCATGGCCGGTCTCCGCGCAATACCCCAAAGTTATTACGAAGCTGCCCGCATCGACGGCGTGTCAAAGACGGCAACGCTTTTTGAGATCACGATCCCCCTTTTGCGCCCAACGATCGTCTTTCTCGTGGTCTTCTCATCCATTGGTTTTCTTCGGATCTTCGATCAAGTCTTTAACATGACCACGAACGATCCCGGCGGGCCGCTCAATGCCTCAAAACCCTTGGTCCTTTTGATTTACCAAAGCGCATTTACGGATTTTGATATGGGCTATGCCGCCGCGCAAACCGTCGTCTTGTTCCTGATCCTTCTTTTCGTGTCGCTCTTCCAGCTTTATCTTCTCAGGGATCGTTGATGGCGGCCGTCGACGATATCCGCGCCTCCTCCGAAGCACTCTTTGAGGCCCAAGCGCCCAAGCGGAAGGCCAATATGGGCCAGTATATCCGCTGGGGTATCCTGTTCTTCGGTGGGATCCTTATGGTCATGCCGATCGTCTACATGTTGTCGACGTCGCTCAAATGGCCCCATGAGATCTACGATGTCTCGCTGATCCCCCAAGAACCGCATTTGGAGAATTACACCTTTGTCCTCGAAGACGGGCGGTTTTACGGCTGGTTTATCAATTCGCTGATTATCGCGATCATCACGACCGTTTCGAACGTCCTTTTCGACAGCCTCGTCGGCTACACGCTTTGCAAATTCCGCTTCCCGGGCCGGTACATCATTTTCATTGCGATCCTTTCGACGTTGATGATCCCAACGGAGATGCTGGTGATCCCGTGGTACTTGATGAGCCAGAGCCTCGGTTGGCTCGACACCTATTGGGGCATTATGTTCCCGGGTC
This sequence comes from Pseudomonadota bacterium, assembly GCA_039198225.1. Classification (GTDB taxonomy): domain Bacteria; phylum Pseudomonadota; class Alphaproteobacteria; order Rhodobacterales; family Rhodobacteraceae; genus JASJAR01. The sequence continues at coordinate 29,560 of JBCCTQ010000026.1, read as the reverse complement.
TGATGACGGCCTTCGGGACGTTCCTCATGAAGCAGTTTTTTGAGACGGTGCCCGATGACTTTATCGAGGCGGCGCGGATTGATGGGCTCAACGAATTGCAGATCTGGTGGACGGTCGCGATGCCTCTGGTCAAACCTGCGCTGGCCGCCCTCGCGATCTTCGTATTTCTGGGGAATTGGACCGCGTTTATTTGGCCGCTGATCGTGACCAACAGTTGGGACATGTACACGCTGCCCGTGGGCCTTTCGACCTTCGCCGACGAAGCCGACGTCGCCTGGGAGCTTGTTATGACCGGGGCGGCGATCTCGACGATCCCGACCTTGATCGTGTTCCTGATCTTCCAGCGGTTTATCATCCGCGGCGTCGTCATGGCGGGCCTCAAAGGATGACCTCGATCGTGGAGATATCTTCCCTAGACCATGTACATCTCTACGTGGCCGACCCGGAGGCGGCAGCCAAGTGGTACGGTAAGGTCTTGGGGCTCCAGGTTTTGCCGAGTTCAAATCGCCTTCGAGGCGGCAAATACATGGCCACACCGCGCGGCCAATATTGTGCAACGATCTTTCCCGGAAGGCCGCCATCGGACGGCGACCATACGACAGCGTTTCGCGTTCCAGGCCGCATCTTCATCGAGTTTGGGGAGCAGTTGCCGCACCAAGATGTGTCCGGACGGAAGGGAGAGCTTCTGCGCCCCGACGAGGCAGCCGATCACGATCTGGCTTTCTCCTACTACTTCCAGGACCCGGACGGAAATCATCTGGAACTGACCACGTACGACCATACGCCGGTCCGTGGCTGGTTGAACGGCAAGGACCAGACCCGCCCATGACCGACACCTCCGTTTTCCCCGACCCGGTATACCGCGAGACCGTCCTCGAGCCACTCTTTGAAGGTGTCAAAACCCATTACGCCGCCGGTATGGCCGCAATTAATCGCGCGCATCTTTTGATGCTCGCCGAGACCGGAATTCTACCCCCGGAAGACGCCGCGGCCCTCGCCAAAGCGCTGGCCGCCATTGATAAAGAGATCGACCACGACGCCCTCGCCTATACCGGGGAATACGAGGATTACTTCTTCCTTGTGGAGGCTGAGTTGCGCGCGCGGCTGGGCGATCTTGGCGGATCGCTTCATACGGCCCGGTCCCGCAATGACATGGACCATACGCTTTTCAAAATGGCGCTCCGCCAGCGTGCGTCCCACTCTGTCGACGAACTCCACGCCCTCGCATCGGTCCTCATCGAAAAGGCGCGCGCCGAAGCCGCGACGTTGATTGTCGCCTACACCCACGGCCAGCCCGCGCAACCGACGACCTTTGGCCATTACCTCGGTGCAATCATCGAAGTGATCCTGCGCGACGCCGCGCGCCTTGATGCCGCCGCGGACGGTTTGGAGCATTGCCCCATGGGGGCTGCGGCCATCACGACATCGGGGTTTCCCATCGACCGCGCGCGCGTGGCGGAGCTTCTCGGGTTTGAGGCGCCGCTGTTGAATTCCTACGGATGTATCGCGTCGGTTGACTACGTCACCGGGCTCTATTCGGCGATGAAGCTCATCTTCGTTCACCTCGGACGCTTGATCCAAGACCTCCAATTTTGGTCTGCGTTCGAAGTCGGCCAGATCTATGTCCCGAACAGCCTCGTCCAGATCAGTTCGATCATGCCGCAAAAGCGCAACCCGGTCCCAATCGAGCATTTGCGCCATTTGGCAAGCGTCACAGTTGGGCATTGCGACACGGTGGTCGGCACCATGCACAACACGCCGTTCACCGACATGAATGACAGCGAAGGCGAAGTGCAGCAGGCGGGCTATGCTGCCTTTGACAGCGGATCGCGCGTGTTGCGGCTCTTGGCAGCGTTCGTTCCGGCCTGCCGGATCAACGCCGCGCGGGTGTCGCGAACGACCGATGCTTCCTGCATCACGATTACCGAATTGGCCGATACGCTCGTTCGCGATGAAGGGCTGACCTTCCGTCAGGCCCACCACATCGCGGCGTGGGTGGCCAAAGCCGTGATCGCCAAAGAAGCGCCCCTTGGCGAAGGATATGCGGCCTTCACCGCAGCCTTTTCAGAGGCCACCGGGCGCCCAGCCCGCCTTGACGAAGCCGCGTTTAAGACCGCGGTGGCCGCGGAGACTTTTGTGGCGCGCCGGGACCGGCCCGGGGGACCTGCCAAGGCCGCGCTCCTGCCCGCGCTGAATTCGTATGCGGGCACGTTGGACGATCTCGTGGCGCGCCAGACTGCGCGCAAAACCCGCCATGCCGAGGCCGCGCAGACACTGGCGACGGACTTTGCCCACCTTGTGGGGGCCTGAGACGTGTCGAACCTCAATTTGAGACAACTCGTCAAAACCTACGGCCAGACTGAAGTGCTCCACAGCATCGACCTCGACATCCAGGACGGTGAATTCGTCGTCCTTGTGGGCCCGTCAGGCTGCGGCAAATCCACGACGCTGCGCCTGATCGCAGGGCTCGAAGAGGTTACGAGCGGAACCATCGAGATCGGGGGGCGGGTCGTAAACAACCTCGAGCCCAAGGAACGCGACATCGCGATGGTGTTCCAGAACTACGCGATTTACCCGCATATGACGGTGAGAAAGAACATCGGTTTTGGTCTCCGGTCGTCAAAGATGCCGCGCGCCGACAAGGAAAAGCGCATCGACGAGATCGCTGAAATCCTCGGTATGACCGATCTTCTCGGTCGCAAACCGAGCCAATTGTCCGGCGGCCAGCGCCAGCGCGTTGCCATTGGCCGCGCCATGGTCCGTGATCCGGCGGTGTTTCTCTTTGACGAGCCCCTGTCGAACCTCGATGCGCAATTGCGAACCCAGATGCGGTTGGAGATTAAGAAACTCCATCAACGCGTTGGAGCAACGATCGTTTTCGTCACCCACGATCAGGTCGAAGCGATGACCATGGCCGACCGGATCGTGATCATGAAGGAGGGCTACATTCAACAGGTCGGCACTCCGTCCGAGGTCTATCACGCGCCGGCAAACACATTCGTTGCTGGGTTCATCGGCTCGCCAGCCATGAACATGATCCCTGCGACCGTCGCAGGCGGTCGACTTCGGATCGAGGGAGGAGCGCATCTCGAGCTTGGAACGCCCCTCGGCGGCGACCGCAAAGTGATGCTGGGGATCCGCCCGGAGGATCTCGAGCCCGTTGACGGTCCGGCCCTCATCAGTGGTTCAGTGAATGTCCGCGAGCCCCTGGGCCATGAAACCCTCATCCATGTGGGCACAGCCCATGGCGATGTGATCGCCAAGGCCGATGGTCGGACGCCGCCGGATGTGGGGAACGTCGTAAATCTCGGGGCCGACGCCCAGAACATCCACATATTCGATCCTGAAAGCGGAGCGGCCCTCCGGTGACTAACCCTTCCGAAAAGTTCCCGGTACTTTCGGTTGGTCGCCTCTACTGCGATCTCATTTTCACCGACCTGCCGCGGATGCCGACGTTGGGAACGGAAGTTTTCACCGAGGGGTTTGGCGCCCATGCGGGGGGAGGTGCGTTTATCACCGCGGCTCATCTTGCGGACCTCGGCCATCCCTCCTCACTGGCGGCAATGCTGCCGGCCTCGCCTTTTGGCGACCTGATGCGCCCCGATCTTGAGGCCTCGAAGGTCGATCTATCGCTCTGTGCGCCGCTTCCTGCGGCGGAAGGCCCCCAGATCACGGTGGCCATGGGCCAAGCCGCGGACCGATCTTTTCTGACCCGCCGCGCGGGACGCGCGTTTCCAAAAATCACCAACGACGAGCTTTCCAAACACGCCTTCAAGCACCTCCATATCGGCGAAATTGCGAGCCTTGTCGCCGAACCGGAGATCCTTGCTTTGGCGCGAGCTCAAGGGGCCACGATATCCGCCGATTGCGGGTGGGATGACGATTTTGACCCCAGCGCGTTGCGGCCTTTTCTTGGCATGATCGACGTGTTCTTGCCCAATGAAACGGAAATGGAGGCGCTGAGAAGCCGGGGGCTCGGCGAGGAAATGGCGCCGGTCACCGTGATCAAGCGCGGCGATCTCGGGGCCACGCTCTTGTCACGGGACGAAACACTCACCGCTCCGGCGGTGGCAGCGAATGTCGTGGACACGACCGGTGCCGGCGACGCGTTTAATGCTGGGTTTCTGTCGAGTTGGCTTTCGGGCGCCCCGCCGCAGACCTGCCTGGCGGCCGGAAATCGGCGCGGTGCCCTCGCAGTGCGCACCAGCGGCGGCTTTGCGCTCCGGGACGCCCCAGTTTCTGAACTCGACATCGCCGGAGAATAGCACCCTCAACGCTAAAGGTGCTGGCCAGAGTGCCACCCCCTCGCAGTCTTGACCCGACCCAATGCCCCGAATGGCGTCGATCCTCAGGTGAGTTCCTTGAGCGCTTCCATGACCGCGCTCGCCTGGGACCGATCCACGGAGGCAAAACGACCGGAATCGTTGTCCCAATACCGGCCGCTTTCGGATGCGAACGCGTCATCAAGCGCCAGCCGACAGAGTATATCCGCGCCGATCCGCAGATCGTTCCCGGCCACCCCAAACCCCTCTGTGACCATCTTTGAGGCAAGGAGCGACCCGGGATTGACGGCCAAAAACGTCGGACCGTCGGGGAAGTCCTGCGCCATGGCCGCAGACCAAAGCGTTATGCCGCGTTTGCTTTGCGCATAGGCGGACATGTCATCGAGGCGGGCACCTCCCCGCATGGCAGCAAAGTCGATCGGCGCGTGCGCGGCCGACGACAAGTTAATGATGCGCCCGTCCTTTGGGATGATCGGCAATAGCGCCTTGGTGAGGGCATAGGGCGCCAGCATGTTGACCACGAACCGCACGTCCTGCCCGTTGGCGAGGATTGGGCTCGGCGTCTTGAACACGCCCGCATTGTTGATGAGGACATCGAGCGTTCCGACCTTGGCGCGAACGTCGTCGGCCATGGCCGCCGTGTCTTCGGGCGAGGCGAGGTCTGCCCGAAACGTCATGGCGTCGCCTGCCATCTCCGACGCCGCTGCTTTGAGCTTCTCGGCGCTCCGACCATGGAGAAGGAGGCTGTGGCCCTTCGCGGCGAGCATCTTCGCGGTCAAACGGCCGATGCCGTCTGTCGCACCGGTCACGAGAATGGTTTTGGTCATTGGGTAACCCTTTGGGTCGGGAAGTCAGCCAGCAGGGTGTCGGCCAGCCGTTTCATCGTGTCTTCAACATCCGCTTCATTGAAACGGAGGTTGAGTGCCACATGGTTGATACCAGCGTCCTGCAAAGCCTCGAGATAGGTTTTGAGAAACGTGACACCCGAGCGAAAGCCAAGATGGATCGGGCGCGGCTCGGCGTCGGCATCGCTCACGAGATCAACATAAAGCGATTGCATCACAGGTTTTTGCGCTGATCCTGCGGCGCGCGACCGGGCTCGATACGTCTCCACTAATTGCGCTTGAGCTCCCGTATCGCGGGGATAGGTCATCCAGCCATCGCCGTGCTCGGCCACCCAATCCGGGCTTTGCTGCGCGCCGCCCGTGATCAGGATCGGCACGCGGCCGGCGCTGGGCTTTGGCAGCATGTCGATGGATCCGTCGAGATGGCCATGGGCACCGTCATGGGTTGGGTAGCTCCCTGCCATCGCGTCGATATAGGCAAGGCTTTCGCGGAACCGCGCGCCCCGATCGGGAAATGACATCCCCATGGCAGGGTATTCCTCCGGACGATCTCCGGACGCCACTCCGAGAAGCAGCCGCCCGCCGGACAATTGATCGGCCGATGCCGCGGCTTTGGCCACATGGGCCGGATGGCGGAGGGGCAAGATGACGCTCGCGACGCCAAGGGCGATGTCACGCGTCGCCCCCGACAGAAACCCAAGATAGACGAAGGGATCGAACATCTGCCCGGCATCGCCAAAGCTCGGGACGTTGAACGGGACATCACGCAACCAAAGCGACGCAAAGCCCAGTTTGTCCGCGAGCTCTGCCCGCGCCACATGGCGTTCCATATCAGGCGTTGGGCTGTTGCCGTGGGCCTCTAGCGGCACGACCAGTCCCAGCGTCAGCGCGCCGGGCTGAAACACCGTCCCGTAGGCGCGGTTGAGCTTTGGAAAGGTGAGTTTTGTCTCGTCCAACATTCCCGTTCTCCTTAAGCGAGATCGTCCTTGCCTTCGATCAGGAAGTGAAAACTCTCGGACCCCGCATGGCGCGCGGCTAAGTGCGGCACGTAATCGGGGTCCTTCATGAAATTCATCGCGGCCTCTTTGGACGGCCACTTGATGACGATGCGGAGGGCCGCGGGGGTGTCGTCGCCTTCGATTTGGTCATGGGACGCCGTTCGCGCCAAGTATGTCCCACCATGGGCAGCAACAAGCTTGTTTGCCGTGGGCAGGTAATCGGGGATCCATTCGTCGCTCTTAGGGGTGACGGCGAGTACGGAATAATAGGCCATTTGGCTGCTCCAATGATTGCGTTGACCCGCATATGGAGTGCCTGATATTCGGAATAAATAGGCCTAGATGGATATCAGAATTCGGATTTTGGATATAATATGGACACGGACGCTCTCCGACTATTCGTCCTCGCTGCCGACAAGCTGAATATCAGCGCGGCGGGCCGAGAACTCGGCCTTGCACCCTCAGTGGCCAGCGCCTGGATGTCAAAGCTCGAAAAGAGCATCGGCGCCGACCTCCTCCACCGGTCCACGCGGAAAGTCGTCCTGTCGACCGAGGGTGCGGAGTTTTTGCCCTATGCGCGGGAGATCATTGCGCGCGAAGACGCGGCCCGCGCCGTTTTGGGGCAACGCCAGGCCAGCGTGTCGGGGACGCTCCGTTTCACCGCCCCGAGCAGCTTTGCGCAACTCTACATCGTGCCCATCCTGACCGATTTCATGGCAGATCACCCCGACCTGACGCTGGACCTGCACTTGTCTGACCTGCAATTCAGCCTCATCGAAGGGAGCTTCGACCTTGCCCTTCGCAACGCTCCGCTCGCCGATAGCAGTCTGCGCGGTCGGAAGCTGGCCGATGACAAACGCATCCTCTGCGCCGCGCCGGACTATCTTGCCGAATACGGTTCCCCTAGCACGCCAGAGGATCTTCGCCAGCACAAGCTCATTGCATTCGGTGACACGCGTACGTTCCATCTCACGCGCCGAGGCGGACCCGATCACGTGCTTTCGGCGGAGGAGGCGACATGCCGCCTTATCATCGACGACGGGAGGAGCCAAAAATTGGCAACGATTGCAGGTGCAGGCATATCGGCGAACTCGCTCTGGAGCATTCACGCCGATCTCCGCTCGGGTGCCCTCGTTAGGGTCCTCCCGGACTGGAGCATGAAAGAACAGACCGCGCTCTGGCTGCTCTACCCCCAATCCAACGTGCTGTCGGTGAAAGTGAGGCTCCTTATGGATTTTCTGCTGGATCGGATCGGACGCCATCCGCAGTGGGAGCAGCCGTATCGGTCTTAAAGGAGGTAATGCCTGCGCACGGATTGCGAGCATCATCCAAGCCGCATTTCCAGCGGGAAACGAACCAAGCTCAGTCGCCTTTGATCTTGTAGCTACAAAGGCCCCATGCTAGCCGTCCTGATGGTTTCAGCGACCAATGTTGGCTGGAACCCCGTGCCGCCTTAGCTCAGTTGGTTAGAGCGCTGGATTGTGGATCCAGAGGTCCCCCGTTCAAGCCGGGGAGGCGGTACCACTCCGTTTAGGCCCCTCGATCACATGCCGATTTCGCGAAGTTGAGATAACGGCAATTGCAATGGCGCGCGGGCAGGGCATGCTGAAGCCATGCGGTGGTTCTGGATATTCCTCATATGGTGCGTTGTCTCGTCGACTGCGGCACTGGCGGTCCCGGTCAATTACGCCCTCGAGACCGAAGGGTCCCAGGTTCAGTTCCGGGTCGCGTTTGGATCGGGCGAGATCTCTGGCACGATGCCGGTCGAGGCAGCAAACCTCGCCCTCGACTTTGACCGTGCGTCCAACAGCGAAGTGAGCGTCGTTCTCGCAGCTAACGGCGCGCGGGCGAATTTCCCTTTTGCCACCGAGGCCCTTCGCGGCCCCAGCGTGCTCAACACCGCATCCCATCCGTCGATCCGCTTTCAGAGCACGGGGTTTGAGGCCCAGGGGAACCGGGCGGAGGTGGCGGGTCTGATTACGATCCGAGGGGTAACGCGGCCGGTGGTCCTCAATGCTGAGATTTTCCGGGAAGCCGGGCAGGGGGCCGGTGATCGTTCGCGGCTTTTGGTTCGCATGTCGACCGCGATTGCCAGGTCTGAGTTCGGGGCCGATGGATGGGCGAGCGCCGTCGGAGACATCGTTACGATCAATATCCTCGCCCGGATCCGCCGGGAGGAATAGGGCCCGTGACCTAGCCGCCCCGCGCCTCGGCGATTGCTTCTTCCATGTTCTCAAGGGGCAAAAAGCCCCTAACCATCCGCTCGCCCACCACGAAAGCCGGGGTGCCGTTGACGCCGAGCTCTTGGGCAAGGGCACGGTTTAACTCGATGATTCTGGAGATTTCAGGCGTCTCCATACCGGCCAATATCGGCTCCGGATCAAGGCCGGCGGCTTCAGCGATGCGCGAGAAGGTCGCTTCGTTCATGCCGCCGCGCGCCGTCATCAGCGCGTCATGCACGTCCCCGTAGGCCTCGTCGCCATGGGCTGCTTTGACCGCCAGCGCAAAGCGCGTGGCCGCCACGGATTCGGGGCCAAGGATTGGGAATTCTTTCACGACCAGTCGGATATTGCCGTCCTTTTCGAGGAGTTCTCCCATCACCGGATGCGCCCGTCGGCAGAATGAGCAGCGGTAGTCGAGGAATTCCACGACGGTGATGTCACCCTCGGGATTGCCGTCGATCCAAGAGTGACCGTCCTCGAAGAGCGCGCTTTTGTGGGTTTCGATGGCTCGGGCATCGGCGAGGGCGGCCATTTCGGCTTCGCGGTCTTCCAGCGTGTTGATCGCTTGGAGGAGAACTTCCGGGTTTTCCAGAAGGTACGTGCGGATTTCAGCCCGGAATGCAGCGCGCTCATCGTCGGTCATCGCTTCGATATCGAAACCTGCCACGGGAAGCGCGGCGAAAGCGAAAGCGGCAATAAGGGCAAAGCGGAGCATGAGATACGTCCTGGCAATCGGTTCTTTGGGACCATCCCAAGGCCTGACCCGCCGCGCAAGGCACGGGGCTCAAATTGTGATGGGCCTGCGGCAATTGACGTCGAATGCACCTCCTGGCAGGGGGAGACATGCGCATCTCCTACCGCTCTGAGATTGACCCGTTTTTGGTGATGGATGTTGTTGAGGCGGCCCGCGCCGCCGAAGCGGCCGGGCGCCATATCATCCATATGGAAGTGGGCCAGCCCGGCACTCCGGCACCGGCCGGAGCACGGCGTGTCTTGGCCGAGGCCATGGAGAAAGGGCCCTTGGGCTACACGACGTCGCTCGGCTTGCCCGAACTCCGAGCCCGGATCGCGCGGCACTACGCCGAGCGCCACGGTCTCGATCTCGATCCTGCCCGGGTGATCGTCACGGCAGGCGCATCCGGCGCTTTCATCCTAGCGTTCTCAGCGCTTTTTGACGCCGGCGACCGGGTGGCTCTCGGGCTGCCATGCTATCCGTCTTACCGCCAAATCCTTCGGGCGATGGACCTCCAACCGTTGGGGATCGCCACCAACATGGCAAGTCGCTACCAGCCGGATCCTGCCGCTTTGCCCGGGGATGTGGCCGGGCTCATCGTGGCAAGCCCCGGCAATCCGAGCGGCACGATGCTCGACCGGGCTGCACTCAGCGCTGTGATCGCCCGGGCCCAAGAGATCGGCGCGTCCTTTATTTCAGACGAGATCTATCACGGGCTCGATTTCGGTCAGCCAGCGGTCAGCGCCCTGGAGATCTCCGACGATCTCTGCGTTATCAATTCGTTCTCGAAGTACTTTTCGATGACGGGGTGGCGCGTGGGCTGGATGGTGGTGCCAGAGCGCGCGGTGCGGAGCGTTGAGCGCCTCGCCCAGAACCTCTTCATCTGCGCACCCCATGCGAGCCAGGTGGCGGCCTTGGCCGCGTTCGAGTGCGGCGAAGAATTAGAGGCCAACCGGGCAGTTTACGCCAAGAACCGCGAACTGATGCTCGACGCACTGCCGAAGGCCGGGTTTTCGAAGATCGCGCCACCGGATGGGGCGTTTTATGTCTATGCGGATGTGGGCGATCTGACGGACAATTCCCAAACCCTGGCTGCGGAAATCCTGGCCGAGGCGGGCGTTGCGGTCACACCGGGCCTCGATTTCGATCCTGAGAGAGGCAAGGGCACGCTCCGGTTTTCATATGCGGCCGCGACAGCTGATATCGAGGAGGGGCTTGCGCGTCTCGCGGCGTTTATGGGGCGGCGCTAGGGCATTGGCGATTTGGCCTGCGAGAGAAGGGGCTTTGCAGTCAGCGAACCGTGGATAGGAAAATGTTCCAAAGACTAGTGCAGCATTTTGTTCCCATCCTCCTCTGCCTCGCCATCCCAGCGCTGGCCGACGATGCCGGCGCACTGGCCCGTCTTGACGGGGCCCGGTCGGAAATATCGGCGGACAGAGCCGCGACAGAGATACGGCTTGAACTCAGCCAGCCCGTGCCCTGGCGGCTCGTGACGGCGGAGGATCCGCCACGATTGGCGATCGATTTCAATACATTGCGGGTCGACGGGGATATCCCCGGAAGTGCGGATCTTATCGCCGGGGTAGAGAGCGGGCTGGCCGAAGACGGCTGGGCCCGCCTGGTGTTCACGCTCACAGGTCCCGCGGCGGTCGAAACAGCCGCTTTGAACCGCACGCCGTCGGGGGCGAGCCTGTCCCTTCGCTTGATTCCAACCACGGAAGAGGCGTTCGCGGCCAACGTGAGAGGTCCCGCTACGGAGGGCACCGCTCCCCAGCCTCGGGAGAGATCCCGCCCGCTCGTGATGCTCGACCCCGGCCATGGCGGCCTCGACCCCGGCGCCGAGGCAGGCAGCCTCAACGAAAAAGAGCTTATGCTTGCCTTTGCTCGGGAGCTTGAAGAGGCACTCATCCGATCCGGCTTCTTTGATGTTGCCCTTACCCGGGACAGGGACGAATTTGTCCCGCTTGACCGGCGCATCACCCGGGCGCGGGCGGCCGGTGCGGATGTTTTCGTCTCCCTCCATGCCGATGAAGTGCCCGAAGGGACGCCCGACGTCTCCGGCATCACGGTTTATACCCTTGGGCCCACGTCGTCGGATGAGGTGAGCCAACGCCTTGCGGAGCGCCATGACCGGGATGATCTCCTCTCAGGGGTCACCCTCCCGGAACCTGGCGACGAAATCGCCGTTCTTTTGATGGATCTGGCCCGCCAAGACACCCAGCCCCGAAGCCAAGCGCTCGCCGCAACGCTCCGCACGGCCTTCGAGGGCGAGAGTTTGGCGATGGCGCCGCGCCCGTTGCGGTCGGCCGAGTTTTCCGTCCTAAGGGCGCCCGATATCCCCTCGGTCCTGATCGAACTTGGGTTTTTGTCGTCCGCCGCCGATAGGGCGCGACTGGTGGATCCTGAATGGCGGGAGGCCGCGATCCGGGCTTTGATGTCAGGGCTTGGCCAATGGGCCCTTGAAGACGCGGCGCGGACCCGTTTGCTCCGGCGTTAAGGCCGCTCCGATTTGTTGCGCTGTTGACGCCTCTTCCGGGCCGAATTTCGCTTGTTTAACCGGATCTTTTGTGGCGGCGGAGATTTTGCCTTATGTAGGGCTGGATCCACAGAGGAACGCCACGTGCTCAGGTTTATTCTCTCCGCTATCGGAGCGCTCTTCAGCCTCGTCACCCTCGGCCTTGTTATGGTCGTTTTGTCGGTGGGCGCGGTGTTTTACATCTATGGCCGTGATCTTCCGGACCATGAGCAGCTGGCCCAATACCAGCCTGCCACGCTCAGCCGGATCTACTCGACCGAAGGCCGGATCATGGATGAATTTGCCCGGGAGCGGCGGATTTATGCGCCAGCCGACGACATTCCAGATCTCGTCAAACAGGCGTTCATCTCGGCCGAAGACAAGAATTTTTACAAGCATTCGGGCTTCGATGCCCGCGGGATCGCCGCGGCGGCCTACGAGGCGTTCCGCAGCCGTGGGGCGAATATCCGCGGCGCATCGACCATCCCCCAACAGGTGGCCAAAAACCTCATCGTCGGGGCCGACCGTTCGTTTGAGCGAAAAATCAAGGAAATCATTCTTGCCACCCGCATGGTGAACTCGCTCGATCGGGAAAAGATCCTCGAGATCTACCTCAACGAGATTTTCCTCGGGCAGAATTCCTACGGCGTGGCGGCCGCGTCCCAGACGTACTTTAACAAAACGCTTTCGGAGCTTGCGCCCGAAGAGGCGGCATTCCTGGCCATGCTGCCGAAGAGCCCGTCGAACCGGCACCCGGTACGAAACCGCGAAACCGCGATTTTCTGGCGCGACAATACGCTGAGGGAAATGCGCGAGAACGGGTTTCTCACGATGGAGGCCTATGAGACCGCCAAAGCTCAGCCGATCCTTTCAGTCCAAGGCGGCGATTATGAAGCCTTCCAGGTCCAGCTCCCGTCGCGGGACTATTTCACCGACGAAATCCGCCGCCAACTCAGCCGCGACTTTGGCGAGGGCGAGTTTTTTGGCGGCGGCCTAACGGTCCGCGCGACCATGGATCCTGAAATGCAGTTTTTTGCGGCGCGCGCCCTCCGCGAAGCGCTTGAGAGTTATGACCGCGAGCAGGGGGAGTTCCGTCCCCTCGAAGCCAAGATCGAAGCCGATCTCTCCGACGAAGCCGCCTGGCGCGCAGCGCTCGCAGAGGTCGAAGCGCCTCGGGACATCAACGGTTGGCGCCTCGCGGTGGTTCTCTCAACAACGGAGACGGCGGCGACCATCGGCATCGAGGACCAGCCCGTCGACGATGACGGCGATTGGATCCAGGCCGAAGATCTCCGCTGGATCCGGGGGGTGGGGCGCGCCTCTGACATTATGGCGCCGGGCGACGTGATCTACGTCACCCGCAACGGCGGGCCCGAAGATGACCCCCGCTGGTCGCTCCGCCAGATCCCCGAAGTCCAGGGCGGGTTCATGGCGATGGACGTCAATTCCGGCCGGGTGATCGCAATCCAAGGCGGGTTTTCCTACCAGCATTCGGTGTTTAACCGTGCGACCCAAGCCACCCGCCAGCCGGGATCGGCCTTCAAACCCTTCGTTTATGCGGCGGCCCTCGATTCCGGTTTCAGCCCGGCGACGATCCTCATTGACGCGCCGATCGAGGTCGATGTGGGCGGCGGTGATGTCTGGCGGCCACGAAACGCGTCCAACCAGTTTTACGGCCCAACGCCGCTCCGGACCGGGATCGAGTTCTCCCGAAACTTGATGACGGTGCGGCTGGCTCAAGAACTTGGGATGGACCAAGTGGCGGGCTATGCCGAGCGGTTCGGCGTCTATGACCGGATGGGCCAGTTTCTGGCCAATTCCCTCGGCTCCGAAGAGACCACGCTCTTCAAGATGGTTGCGGCCTATTCGATGTTTGCCAATGGCGGCGAGCGGGTCGAGCCGACGCTGGTTGACCGCGTCCAAGACCGTTGGGGCCAGACGATCTATCGCCATGACGAACGCGATTGCGTCGATTGCGGGAACGTGGCCCTTGAAGGCGGCCTCGCACCTCAGATCGTCTCTGACCGGAAGCGGGTGATGAACGCGGTGACAGCCTATCAGCTGACGTCGATGATGCAGGGTGTGGTGGATCGGGGAACGGCGGCCTCGGCGGTGAACCTCCCGGTGCCCACGGCCGGGAAAACCGGGACGACCAACGACGCCCGCGATGTCTGGTTCGTGGGCTTTACCTCCAACATCGCGGCAGGCTGCTATATCGGCTACGACCAGCCCCGGCCCTTGGGCCGCGGGGCTTCGGGTGGCAAGCTCTGCGCGCCGGTCTTCCAGGCCTTCATGGAAAAGGCGGTTGCGCGCTACGGAGGTGGTCCTTTCGAAGTGCCACCGGGCGGGCGCTTCATCAAGATCAACCGGTTCACCGGCGAACGCCTTTCGGACGATGCCTTTGGCCCAGATGTGGTCGCCGAATACTTCCGGTCGGGTGAAGAGCCCCTTTTCGGCATCGCCTTCGATGGCGGGTTCGCCATGGGCGCCAACCTTCCCTTGGTCACGCCAGACTTCGCAGACCTACCGGAAGGGACATTGGTTGAGACCGCAGACGGCCAAGTCATCACCGTGCCGAAACAGGCGACCTTCGGTGAGGTCTCTTCGGGCGGTCTCTACTAGCCTCTCTCCTTGCCGCGCGGGGGCGGCGTTGCTATCACCGGCGCTCTACGAAACGAGCGGGGACGACCATGCGGGCGGAGGCGGAAAACGCGGTCCAAGCGATTGAAAAGTCGCTCGCACTCCTCGCCCAGCGGATGGATTGGGACACCGCCGAGCACCGGCTCGAAGAATTCAACGCCATGATCGAGGATCCGGGGCTCTGGGACGACCAGGTGCGGGCGCAAAAGCTGATGCGCGACCGTCAGATGCTCGTGGATGCGCTGGAGCGCTACACTTCGATGCGCCAAGAGCTTTCCGACAACGTGGAACTGATTGAGCTTGGCGAGGCCGAAGACGACGCCGACGTGGTGACGGAAGCCGAAGGGGCGCTAAAGGTTTTGGCCGAAAAGGCCGCTGCCGCCGAGATCGAGGCGCTTCTCAATGGGGAGGCGGACGGGAACGACACGTTTCTTGAGATCAACGCCGGTGCCGGGGGAACCGAAAGCTGCGACTGGGCCTCAATGCTCGCGCGGATGTATGTGCGCTGGGCCGAGGCGAAGGGTTATAAGGTCGAGCTCCAATCCGAAAGCGCGGGCGACGAGGCGGGCATCAAATCGGCGGCCTATAAGATTTCGGGAACAAATGCCTATGGCTGGCTCAAAACCGAAAGCGGCGTGCACCGACTGGTGCGCATCAGCCCGTTCGATTCATCCGCCCGGCGACATACATCGTTTTCGAGTGTGTGGGTCTACCCCGTGGTCGACGACAATATCGAGATCGAGGTGAACCCCTCCGATATTCGGATCGACACCTTTAGGTCCTCGGGCGCGGGCGGCCAGCACGTCAACACCACGGATTCGGCCGTTCGGATCACCCATATTCCCACCAATATCGTGGTGACCTCGTCGGAAAAATCCCAGCACCAGAACCGAGACATCGCCATGAAGGCGCTGAAATCCCGGCTCTACCAACTCGAACTCGACAAGCGGAACGCCTCGATCCAGGAGGCCCATGAGGCGAAAGGCGAGGCGGGCTGGGGGAACCAGATCCGGTCTTACGTGCTTCAGCCCTACCAGATGGTCAAAGACCTCCGCACGAGTTTTGAGACCTCCGACACCCAAGGCGTGCTCGACGGGGATCTCGACGGGTTTATGGCCGCGACCCTTGCCCTCGACAAAACCGGAAAGGGCCGGGACTAGGGCGCCGGAAACCGGGCTCGGTTTCCGGTCCGATTTCTGGTCCAGAAATCGGCGCTACATCCGCCGGGTGACGCGGGCGGCTTGGTTGGCGCGTTTGGCGAGGGCTTGCGCCTCCTTCGACTGCCCGCCCGAGCCGCCGCGTTTGGCCATTTGGCGCATGCCCTGGCGCATAAGCATCCGCATCACCATCCGGATCAACCGTTCTGCATTCATGCCTGTCCCTCTTCGAACATGTCCGACTGCTCGTTATCATCTTCGTCTTCGGTCGGTGCATCCGGAGCGGGTCGATTTTCGAGGAGGCCCGCAGCCCGGAGCTCTTTCAGGCCCGGCAAATCCCGCGCATTCTCCAACCCGAAATGGTCAAGGAATTCTTCGGTGACCACGAAGGTTACCGGTCGACCTGGCGTCATCTTGCGCCGCCCAAGGCGAACCCAACCCATCTCGATCAACTGATCCACCGTCCCCCGCGACACGCCCACGCCCCGGATCTCTTCGATTTCGGCCCGGGTCACCGGCTGGTGATAGGCAATGATGGCCAGGGTCTCTATCGCCGCCCGAGAAAGTTTGCGGGTCTCGACGGTTTCTTTCCGCATCAAAAACCCAAGATCAGGTGCCGTGCGGATCGCCCAAGCGTCGCCCACACGCACCACCGCCACGCCGCGCCCGTCATAGCGCTTTTCAAGATGGGCAAGGGCCTTTTTGGCATCCGCCCCATGGGGCATCCGCGCATTGAGCTCGGCCACGGTCACCGGCTCGGCGGTCGCAAAGAGGATGGCTTCGACCATGCGTTCCTGTTCGGCCATGGGCGGCGCTTCAAAGAGCGTGTCGCGGATCTCACCGTCCATGGCTATTGGCCATCGCTCCCGGCCCTCCTGATTTCGATTTTCCCGAATGTCTCGCCTTGACGAAGTTCGAGTTTGCCGGCTTTGGCGAGTTCGAGTGCTGCCGCAAAATGAGACGCCGTGGCCGAACGTCGCCGCGAGGGGCTGCCGTCCCAACCGTCGGGAAGATAGGTCGACAGATCCGCCCATTCTCCGCCGAAGGCCAAAAGCCCCCGCATGCGATCGAGGGCCTGTTCCATGGTCATCACGTGTTCGCGGTCCATGGAATAGGGGCGGAACTCGTCCTTGGTGCGGATCCTGGCATAGCCCTGGAGAAGATCGAGGAGCGTTGCAGTGTATTTGATCCGCCGCACTCGGCTCACATCTTCGGTGATCCCGCGCTGGAAGAAATCCCGGCCCTTTTGGTCGCGGGCCATAAGGCGGGCGGCCGAGTCGCGCATGGCTTGGAGCCGTTCGAGTTGGAACGCGAGGTGGGCGGCCAGATCTTCGCCCGAGGGGGCGTCGTCTTCAGGATCGGGCGGAAGAAGAAGCCGCGATTTGAGAAACGCAAGCCAGGCCGCCATCACCAGGTAATCGGCAGCAAGCTCGATCCGGAGCGTCTTGGCCCGTTCGACAAACGCCAAATACTGCCGCGCGAGGGCCAGAACGGATATGGCCCGAAGGTCAACTTTTTGGGTGCGCGCAAGGGTCAGAAGGACGTCGAGGGGGCCTTCAAAGCCTTCCACATCGACGATCAGCGCCTCGGCCGCCAGCCGGGCGTCGAGCGACCCGAAGGTATCGCCGTCAGGCATCGCTGCCGCCTTCCATGATCTGCTCGAACAACGCCATCAGCGCCTCGATATCGACATCCCCTTGAGCCGGCCCCCTGCCTCGAGCCGTCATTGCGGCATTGGCCCGGTCTTTTGCCACGCCTTCTAGCCGCCCAGTGGCCTCTGCCACTGCCTCCATTTCACCCATCTCGCCATTGCAATGCAAGACCAGATCGCATCCGGCGGCGATGGAGGTGGAGCAACGCTCAGCCATGGGGCCGGTGAGGGCGCCCATCGATATGTCGTCGGTCATCAAAAGCCCCGTAAACCCGATCTCGTTCCGAATGAGGTCGATCATCGTTTTTGAGAGTGTGGCGGGCGCGGCATCGAATGCCTCAAACACCAGATGGCCAGTCATCCCAAGGGGAAAATCGGCAAGCTCTCGGAAGGGAATAAAGTCTTTGTTCTGAAGGGTTTCAGCCGTTGCCTTCACTCTAGGTAGCGCCTCATGGCTGTCGGTTTCCGACCGGCCGTGGCCCGGCATGTGTTTGATCACCGGAAGGATCCCTGCGGCCAGACAGGCCTCAGCCGCGGCGCGCCCGATGGCGGCGACCTCTTCCGGATCCGACCCATAACATCGGTTTTTTAAGAAAGGATGGGTGGTCTCAAAGGCGAGATCGAGGCACGGCACACAATTCCCATCAATGCCGGCCTGCCTCAGCTCTTCGGCGATAATTTGATAGCGGAGTGCGATTGCGCGGGCGGCATTGTCGCCAGATCGGACACAATCGTCCATCGGTGGCGTCCATTGTCGCCAGATCGGCGGGGTCATCCGCTGAACGCGGCCGCCTTCCTGGTCAATGAATATCGGGGCGTCCCGGCCGACCGCCGCGCGAAGATCACCCGTCAGCCGACGAAGCTGCTCAGGTGTGTCCACGTTCCGGGCAAAAAGGATAAAGCCCCAAGGATCGGCCTGGCGGAAAAAGGCTGCTTCCTCGGGGCGGAGCGAAGTAGTGCTGGGGGCGAGGATATAAGCCCCCGCCGCCATGGTTTAGCGCTGGACGACGGGGATGCAGTTCACATCGCCGGCCACGAGGACCGAACAAAACCTCCGCGCATCCGCCAGATCGGAAAACCCAGCCGCTCGAAGCCTGTAGAAAGTGAGCCCTCCGGTTTCGGCTTCTTGGATGACCTTGGCCTTGCCCACCATGTAATCGGCAAAAAGGCTCTCGGTTTCGGTCCAAGCGGCTTCCGCAAGAATGGCATTCTCGAAGGCGCCAAGTTGGACAAGCCGGGTGCCCGCAGGGATCGCGTCAGCCGGCACATTCGCCGATGTGAGAGCCGCCACGTTTTCAACGACCGCCGTCGTGCCCGGCCGGGCTTTCGGAAGCGGCGAGGCGGCCAAACCATCTGCGGCTGGCGCCGTGGCAACGGCATCGGTCGCCCCAGGGGTACCGTCGAGTTCTCCGGCCATAATGTTGGCCAAGGCTTCGGCCACGGCCATATCCGTCGGGTTGGCCGGTGTGGCCGTCATGGCAATGCCGGTTTCGCCTTCTGCTGGAGCGGTTGCCACGTCTTCGACCGCCTGGGCGAGGCTGTTGTCGAGCCGCATGGCTGAGATCGCGGGCTCTGCGGCGGCGGCAACAGGTTCCGGTTCTAGGGCGGCGGCCGGTTTGTCTTCTTCGGCCAAGCCCACCGGTGCCGGTGCCAGAACGATGGTTTCTTCGGGGGGTTCCACACTGCCTTCGGCTGCGATCCGATTGACCGCCAGGCCCTGGTGTTCGGCCGAGAGCCCGCCCGGATCATCCGGCGCGATCCGCATCGGACCTTCCAACGCCTGGACCACTGGGACGCCCGAGACGTCGCGTTTCATCAATTGCCAGCCCCAGGACCCGAGGCCGACGAGCAGCGCGAGCGACACCAGCGCCCCCGCCCAGTTCAGCCACTGGGTGACGTCGGAATGCTCCGTGACGTCGTCTTGCATCCAGGGGGGACTGGCCCCGTTAAAGGTAAAATCCGCCATTGCCTTGCCTCATTGCTCGCCGACCTTTTTGGCCGGTCTCACCTGCTCTTGGCCCCGGACGGCGGTGCGTTAGCGCATCTCTTCCGCCGGAGTTACGCCCAAGATACCCAATCCATTGGAAATCACAACGCCGACGGCACGGGGCAAGGCGATTTTGCGACCTGTGGCCGCGGCATCGCCTTCGTGGAGGAAGCGCAAATCCGGAGCCTCGTTGCCTTTGTTCCAAAGCGCGTGGAAGGCGCTGGCCAGGTCATAAAGGTAAAACGCCACGCGGTGCGGTTCGTGATTTTTTGCAGAGATTTCAACAAGTCGCGGCCATTCGGCGATCTTTTTGGCCACGGCAAACTCGGCCGGATCCTCCAAAAGCGCGTCGTCTGACCAATCGAGCCCCATCGCCTCGGCTTTGCGCATGACCGACGAAATCCGCGCATGGGCGTATTGGACGTAAAAGACCGGGTTGTCCTTCGACTGCTCGACCGCTTTGTCAAAATCGAAGTCAAGCGGTGCGTCGTTCTTCCGCGTGAGCATCACGAACCGCGCCACGTCGGGCCCGACCTCGCCGATGAGATCGCGGAGTGAAATAAAACTCCCCGACCGCTTCGACATCTTCATCTCTTGGCCGTCCTTGAGAAGCCGGACGAGCTGGCAGATTTTGACATCGACCGGCACCCGGCCTTCCGACAGTGCCGCCACTGCCGCCACGATGCGTTTGACATAGCCGCCGTGGTCGGCGCCGAAGACGTTGATTAGCTCCGAAAAGCCCCGTTCGACCTTATCGTAATGGTAGGCGATGTCGGGCGCAAAATAGGTCCAAGATCCGTCAGACTTTTGGATCGGCCGGTCGACGTCGTCGCCGTATTCGGTTGCTTTGAAAAGCGTCTGTTCCCGGGGCTCCCAATCGTCGGGGGTTTTTCCCTTTGGAGGCTCAAGCGTGCCCCGATAGATCAGCCCTTTCCGGTCGAGATGGGCGATCGCGTCCTCGATCCGGCCCGTGCCATAAAGGCTCTTTTCCGAAAAATAGACATCCATCTCGACGCCGAGGGCGGCCAGATCGGTGCGGATCGTCTCCATCAAGGCCTCGATGGCGACGGCACGGATTTTCTCGAGCCAGGCACTTTCAGGCGCGTCGACAAAGGCATCGCCGAACTCCGATTTGAGCGCCTCACCGAGGGGTTTTAGGTAGTCGCCCGGATAGGCGCCTTCTGGAAATTCGACTGCTTTTCCATGGGCTTCGAGATAGCGGAGATAGGCAGAACGGGCGAGCGTGTCGACCTGGCCGCCGCCGTCGTTGATGTAGTATTCCCGCGTGACGTCATAGCCGGAAAAGGCCAAGAGCCGCGCAAGCGCATCGCCGAAAACCGCGCCCCGTGTATGGCCCACATGGAGAGGACCGGTGGGATTGGCGGATACGAATTCCACATTCACCTTGATCCCGGCCCCGAGGCCGGAATGGCCAAAGCTCTTGGCCGCATCCACCGCTTCGGCCACCACGTCGTGCCAAACCGCCGGGGCCAGGCGGAGATTGAGAAACCCGGGCCCCGCAATCTCGGCGCTTGCGATGCGCGGATCATCTTCGAGCCGCTCGGCCAAAAGAGCGGCGAGATCTCGTGGAGCCGTCGCGGCCGGTTTTGCCAGGACCATCGCGGCATTGGTGGCCATGTCGCCATGGGATGGATCCCGCGGCGGTTCGACGGCGACATTTCCCCAGGAGAGATCCGCAGGCAGCCGGCCCTCGGCTACGAGGGCGTCGAGGGTCTCAATAAGGGACGTGCGGATCTCGGCAAAGATATTCATGGCGGCCTCGGGGGATGGTGGGCGGGGTTTATCACGCCGCCCTCGGCCGTCAACGCGCGGCCGGACCGCAATTGCGGCCCGGCAAGATTTCGGTGCCTCCGGCGGGAGTATTTGGACCAGGATAAAGGGGCCTTTTTCGCGCTCGGCTGGTGCTCTGGCTCAGCCGTTCAGGTTCGCGAACTTCTTTCCGTTTTTCATCAGCGTCTCAAAGAGGAGATCCGCCTCCCAAAGTGTCGCCACGTCATAGGCGAAGGCGTCGAGGCGCTTTTTAGTCTTGAGAAGCCCTTCGATATCGGCCGCTATTAACGGGCCGCCTCGCCACCGGGGAAGGCCAAGCCCGTGGACGGCGAGAAGGTCAGCTTCGGCGGGGCGGGCGATCTGGCGTTGGCGGACGGCCTTTGCCCCGGCATTGGCGATCGCGGCGACGCCGCGCGCGACAATCTCATCGGCGGGTACGGTGCGCCGGTCGAACCCGCCCCGCGCACGGGCCGCATCGAGGATCGCGGCCACGCCTGCGTCAGCCGGGCCACGGGTGCCGTTGGGTCGGTAAGTGTAATAGCGCTTCCCCGCCTGCCAAAGCGCGGCATCGAGCCCGCCAGGCAAGGCGGAGGTCACCCGGCCGTGGCCGGCGAGATCGCGGGCTTCGAACGGGCCCATCCGAGCGCCCCAATCGTGGAAGGCCCCGTCGATCTCTTCGACGCCGGCGCCGGTCATGAGGCACCAATCGGCCGCCCCGTACCAGGCGGCGGCCAGAGCATCGGCCACGGCTGGGCCGCCGCTGATCACCGTCATTCGGTTGAGTTTTTTCAAAACTCCCCAGAGCGTTGCCCCGGCCACGGGCCCGCTCTCCCGGGCTTGGCGAAGCTCGGCGGCCGGGAATTTCCGGAGTGGGGGAAAGAACCGCAAACCCACCACATCCGCCGACCGGGTGGTGCGCGCGGCCATTTCGCCCAAGGCCGCGCCAGTGCTGGTCAGCGCAAGAACGGCGCCAGCCTTCATGGCCGCGTCGAGGGCGCCGATTTCTGCGTCGGGATCCCGGCCCGTATCGGCCAGGGCCTCGACCACGAGATCGGCACGGGCCAGCCCATCTAGATTGAAATCCCCCGAAAGCCGCGCGATCCGCGCTTTGCCGTCCTCGACGGTGATCCGACCGGCTTCGATTTCGGCGTCATTGGCTTCGATGATGGTGAGGACCGCTTCTTCGAGACGGGCTTCGTCGCGTTCTGCTAAGATCACGTGGAACCCCGCGGTCAAGGATGCCAGCGCCAGCTCGGTGCCCAAACGGCCAGCGCCGAAGACGCCGATCGTCTCCACCGGGCGGGCTGTGGCCGTGGTGAGGGCCTTGGGCGCCACCCGCATCGCTTCGGCGCGCGACATTTGGGCCAGGGCTTTTGCCTCGGGCCCGGCCATCAGTTCGGCCCGGGTTTGGGCCTCAAGCGCGATGCCTTCGTCGAAGGGCAAAAGAAGGGCTGCTTCGACGCAGTCGATCATCCGTCGCGGCGCTTCGAGGGGGCCTAGGTCGACCTGCTCGCGCTTGGTCCGACAGGCGGAGAGAAACCCCGCCGCGTCGCGGAGCCCTTTGGTGCGGGAACGCGTGGGTTCGGGCGCGGGTCCTGACGCGGCCCGCACGGTCACAAATCCGATGGCGGCTTCAAGGGGATCGCCGTCACTGATCTCGTCAAAAAGATCGGACTTCGCCAAAGCCGCAGCCGGGACGGGGCGACCCGATAGGAGAATGTCGAGGGCAGTGCTCGCGCCGAGGATGCGGGGCAAACGCTGGGTGCCGCCGCCTTCGGGCACGAGGCCCAGTCGGACATCGGGGTAGCCGATGGTTGCGGTCGGCGCGGCAAGCCGGAAATGGGCTGCCAACGCCAGGTCGAGCCCCGGCCCCTGGGCGCTTGCTCCGATGGCGGCGGCAACTGGTTTTGGGCATCTTTCTATGAGCGCACAAAGTGCGCTTAGGGATGGGCCTTCGCCTGTGGGATCATTGGCCACCGGAAAGCGGCCATCGCTGGCCGCCAGAACCACGCCGGAAATCGTATCATCGGCCACAACTGTCTCGATCGCGCCGGCAATTTTGGCGCGTTCCTTCCCGTCGAGCCGGTGCGGCGTCTCGGTATCGAGGCGGATGCCGACGACCCGCCGTTCTTCTTTCGCTTCTGCCCCGCCTTCCATGGCTGTCCTCGCCACGCGCCTCTGGCTATTTCTACAATGCCCGGCCCTAAACTCAATCCCGGCGCCGGTTTTTCGCCGACCCGATGGCGTAAAGGTCTCAGATATGGAGGCTCCGGTCGAGGGCGCGGAGGCTTGCTTCTTGCAAGGCCTCGGCCTGGGTTGGATGGGCGTGGATCGTGGCAGCAATATCGTCGAGGCGCGCGCCCATCTCGATGGCCAGGGCAAAATTGGCCGCCATTTCGGAGATCCCCGCGCCAACCGCTTGGATCCCCATGACCGCCCGGTCCGCCTCGCGCCAGACAACGCGGACCATCCCGTCTTCGCGTGCGGTTGTGAGGGCCCGGCCATTGGCGGCGAGGGGATATTCGGCCGATTTCGTGCCCTCGATCTCGCCGGGGCTCGCACCGGCGACGACGATCTCGGGGTCGGTGAAACAAACTGCCGGGACCACGCGCTTGTCCCATTCGACGGGTTTTCCGGCGATATGTTCGGCCACCATCTCGCCTTGGGCCATGGCGCGGTGGGCAAGCATTGGGGGGCCGGTCACGTCGCCAATCGCGTAGATCCCGCGCATCGATGTCTGGCAGGTCTGGTCGATCCGAATGAAAGGCCCGTCGAGGGTGAGGGCCAACTCTTCGACGCCGATGCCCAGGGTGCGAGGACGGCGCCCAACCGTGACCAAGACCTTTTCTGCCGCCACCTCGCCTTGGTCGGTTTGCAGTTTGCCCTTGTCGTGGCTTTGTGCTTTCGCCCCGGTCATCACCTTGACGCCCCGGCTCTCCAGGCGCTTCGACACCGGATGGGTGAGGGCCGCATCATAGCTTTCGAGGATCCGGTTTTGGGCTTCGACGATGGTGACGTGGGCGCCGAGTTTGGCGAACGCTGTCCCAAGTTCGAGGCCGATATAGCCCGCGCCGATGACCGCAAGGCTTTTTGGCACATCGGTGAGCGCCAATGCGTCCGTCGACGATAGGATCGGGCCGCCGAAGGCCAGGTCCGGCAGTTCGACCGGGGCTGAACCGGAAGCGATGACCACATATTCGGCACGGATCTTTTCTTCGCCGCTGTCGCCGGTCACGGCAACGGTCTTTCCGTCGAGAAATCGCGCCCGGCCCGGCACAAAAGCGACACCGGCCTTCTTCAAAAGGCCCGCAACACCACCGGTCAGCCGGTTCACGATCCCATCTTTCCAAGCCATGGTCTCGCCGAGATCGATTTCGGGCGCGCTGGCCTTTATTCCCAAACCGCCATGGGTGATCCGGTGGAATTCATCGGCGGCATGGATCAGCGCCTTCGACGGAATGCAGCCCACATTGAGACAGGTCCCGCCGGGCCGCCCCTCATCGACCACCACCGTATCGAGGCCGAGCTGACCGGCGCGGATGGCCGCCACATAGCCGCCGGGGCCAGCGCCAATCACAAGCACTTTGCAAGTTCTATCGGTCATTCAGCCCTCCACGAAGAGCATGGCGGGGGTTTCGAGCAGCGTTTTGAGCTTCTGAACAAAGAGGGCCGCGTCCCAGCCGTCGATCACCCGGTGATCGAACGATGAGGAGAGGTTCATCATCTTTCGCGGTTGGAATTGCTGACCGTCCCAAACCGGACGCACTTGCATTTTGTTCACCCCGACAATGGCGACTTCGGGATGGTTGATGATCGGTGTCGTCGCAATCGCGCCGAGGGGGCCGAGGGAAGTGATCGTGATCGTGCCGCCCGTGAGTTCCTCGCGGCTGATGCTTCCGGTCCGTGCGGCCTCGGCAAGACGGGCCAGCTCGCCGGCATTGTCCCAAAGGCTTCCGGCTTCGGCATGGCGGATCACGGGCACGCTCAGACCCTGGGGCGTTTGGGTCGCGATCCCGATATGGACCGCGCCGTAGCGATGGATGACGCCCTTTTCATCGTCGTATCGGGCGTTTAGCCCTGGCTGTTCACGGGTGGCTTCCACGATGGCGCGCATCAGAAATGGGAGGAGCGTGAGCTTTGGCCGCTCGCCTTCATGTTTGGCATTCAGCGCCGCGCGGAGATCTTCAAGGGCCCCCATCTCCACCTCTTCGACGATGGTAATATGGGGGATCTGGCGCTTGGCCAGGCTCATTTTCTCGGCGATCTTGCGGCGCATGCCGATGACGCGGATGTCCTCGACACCGGTATTGGGCGCGCGTGTCACATGTCCTTGGGTGATGCCGCCCGATGCCACCCAGGCGTCAAGATCATCGTGGGAGATCCGGCCTCCGGGGCCGGATCCCGGCACTTGGCGAAGATCGACGCCGGCCTCCCTGGCCCGGGCCCGCACCGAGGGGGCTGCCAGGGGTTTGGCCCCGTTCGGACGGGCCGGGACGACCGTCTCAATGGGCTCTGTCGGAGGCGGCGGAGGGGCTGCATCTTCTTTGGGCGGGGCCGGCATTTTGGGCGCTTCTCGCGGCGGGTCGCTCTCATTGCCGTCGCCCGAGACTGCGAGCCGGATCAAAACTGAGCCGATGGCAAGCATCGCGCCCGGATCGCCCCCAAGCTCCAGAACTGTGCCGTCCACCGTCGAGGGGACTTCGACGGTGGCTTTGTCGGTCATGACTTCGGCCAGGATATCGTCTTCCCGGACGATGTCGCCGGGCTTGACCTTCCATTCGGCGAGTTCCGCCTCGGCGATGCCTTCGCCGATATCGGGCAGGCGGATTGCGAAAACGCCCACCTCAGGCCTCCATCACTTTTTTCAGAGCTTCACTGACCCGTGCAGGGCCCGGAAAATACTCCCATTCCTGGGCGTGGGGGTAGGGCGTGTCCCAACCGGTGACCCGGAGGACCGGCGCTTCGAGATTGTAAAAGCAATGCTCCTGGACCAGCGCCATCAACTCGGCGCCGTAACCGCAGGTGCGCGTTGCTTCATGGACGATCACGCAGCGCCCGGTTTTCTCGACGGAAGCCGTGATCGCATCGATATCGATCGGGAGGAGGGTCCGAAGATCGATGATCTCGGCATCGATCCCGCTTTCGGCCTGGGCCGCTTCGGCCACATAGACCATGGTGCCGTAGGCCAGCACGGTTACGTCTTTGCCTTCGCGCCGAATACCGGCTTTGCCCAGGGGTACAATATCGCCACCATCGGGCACGTCACCCAGTGGGTGGGACTTCCAGGAGGTCACGGGCCGGTCGTGGTGCCCATCAAAGGGCCCGTTATATAGCCGCTTCGGTTCGAGAAAGATCACCGGGTCCGGGTCTTCGATGGCCGCCAAGAGAAGCCCCTTGGCGTCCTGGGGGTTCGACGGGATCGCGACTTTAAGGCCCGACACATGGGTGAACACGGCTTCCGGGCTCTGGGAGTGGGTCTGGCCGCCGAATATCCCGCCGCCCGTGGGCATCCGAATCACCATCGGGCAGGTAAAGTCTGAGTTCGACCGGTGCCTGATCCGGGCCGCTTCCGAGACGATCTGGTCATAGGCCGGATAGACGTAATCGGCGAATTGGATCTCGACCACGGGCCGGAGCCCATAGGCGGCCATGCCGATGGCCGCGCCGACGATCCCGCTTTCGTTGATCGGCGCATCAAAGCACCGCGACGTCCCGTACTTGGCTTGAAGACCGGCCGTGCAGCGAAAAACCCCGCCGAAAAACCCCACATCCTCGCCGAAGACCACCACCCGTTCATCGGCCCCCATGGCCACGTCATGGGCTTCGCGGATGGCTTCGACCATGGTCATCTGTGCCATCTCAATACCCGGCTTCCTGGCGCTGGCGGATGAGATGGGGCGGCATGGTCTCGTAGACCCCTTCGAACATATCCCTTGGGCTCGGCCCGTTGCCGCCACCGAGGGTGCCGACGGCTTCGGCCTTCTTCTGGGTTGAGGTGACCACGTCGAGCGCTTCGGCCTCGGCCTGGGCGTGACGCTCTTCGCTCCATTCGCCAATGGCGATGAGATGGCGCTTGAGCCTGTCGATCGGGTCGCCAAGGGGCCAGGCGGCGCTCTCGTTTTGCGACCGGTAGGCGGACGGATCGTCGCTCGTCGAATGCCCGCCCGCCCGGTAGGTGACGTGTTCGATCAGCGTGGGCCCATGGCCGAGCCGGGCCCGTTCGGCGGCCCAGGAGGCCACCGCATGGACGGCCAGGTAATCATTCCCGTCGACCCGGATCGAGGCGATGCCAAACCCGTGGCCCCTTGCCGCAAATGTGCCAACCCCGCCCCGGGCGATGCCTTGGAAGGTCGAAATCGCCCATTGATTGTTGACGATGTTGAGGATGACCGGCGCCTTGTAGGTCGAGGCAAAAACCATCGCCGCGTGAAAATCATTCTCCGCCGTCGAGCCGTCCCCGATCCAGCCGGCCGCGATCTTGGTGTCGCCCGAGATCGCCGACGCCATGGCCCACCCCACCGCTTGAATAAATTGCGTGCCAAGATTGCCCGAAATCGAGAAAAACCCGTGATCTTTTGCCGAATAAAGGATCGGCAATTGCCGCCCGCAGAGGGGATCTTCGGCGTTTGAATAGATCTGGTTCATCATCGTCAGGAGCGGATAATCCCGCGCGATGAGAAGGCCCGCTTGACGGTAGGTCGGAAAATTCATGTCACCGTCGCGGAGCGCACGGGCAAAGGCACATGAGATCGCCTCTTCTCCCAAATGCTGGGCGTAAAAGCTTGTTTTCCCTTGCCTTTGGGCATTGAGCATGCGCGCGTCGAAGGCCCGAAGCGTTAGCATGTGGCGGAGGCCGAGGCGAAGTTCGTCTCCGCCGAGGGCGTCTGCCCATTCCCCTTTGGCCGACCCGTCCTTGGCCAGCACCCGGACAATCGAAAAGGCCATATCGCGGATCTCGTCGGGGTCCACGTCTACGGTCGGGCGGCCCACCGCCCCGGCGCGGGGGATCTCCATTTCGGAAAAATCCGGCGTGTCGCCGGGCCGGCATTGGGGTTCGGGGACTTTGAGCGAGAGGGGCGGGGTGTCGGTCATGCCGCCCCCAGGCGCGCGCTCTTAAGGATCTCGGCCACCATCCCGTCGGCCACGGCCAGGGTGCTTTTGCCGGTTCGGTCGCTCGCCTTAAGGAGGTCCCGCATCCTCTGGGCCAGGCCGTCGAGTTTGGCCCGCGTCGCCGCAGGATCGGTTTTGAGAATGTCCGCCGAGACGTGGATGATGCCGCCTGCGTTGACGACGTAATCCGGCAAATACCGGATGCCCCGGGCCCGAAGCCGGTCGGCCACAAGGGGTGTGGCCAATTGGTTATTCGCCGCCCCGGCCACGAGCTTGGCCGTGAGTTTTTGAGCACTGCTCTCGGTGAGGATGCCGCCTAGGGCGCAGGGGGCGAAAATATCCATGTCTGTGTAAAAGACTGCCTCTGGCGCGATGATCTCTGCGCCGAATTCAGCCTTGGCTCGGGCAAGCAAGTCTGGGTCGATATCCGTGACGATCAGCTCGGCGCCGGCCCGGTGCAGCCAACCGGCAAGCCCCATGCCCACATGGCCGAGGCCTTGGACCAGCACCCGGCACCCCCGGAGATCGCCCGTGCCGAATGTGACCTCCGCGCCCGCTTCCATGCAGCGAAAGACACCCTCGGCGGTGAAGGGCGACGGATCGCCCGCTCCACCGTTGAGACCCACCGCATACTCGGTCTCTTCGGCGACAATCGCCATATCGTCGGGCGAGATCCCCACATCTTCGGCGGTGTAATAACGCCCTGCCAACCGGTCGACCGCCCGGCCAAAGGCGCGGAGGAGGTCCGGCGTTTTCTGGGTCTTCGCATCGGCGATGATCACCGATTTCCCGCCCCCCAAGGGAAGCCCCGCCAGCGCGCATTTCGAGGTCATACCTGCGGCCAGACGCAGCGCGTCTGCCTTGGCCGCCTCCTGGTGTTCATAGGCCCACATACGACAACCGCCCGCGGCAGGGCCGAGGGCGGTGGAGTGGATTGCGATATAGGCGTCGAGGCCAGCGTCAGGATCTTTCACGGATAAAACACGCTCGAATCCGGGCGGTGTTTCCTCGCTCAATGTCAGTGGCATCGGCACACTCCATTCGGCTCTTCCCCACAAGGAGCAGTTTATCGCGGGGATCTGGCTGAAAAAGTGCTTATCGGTTCCTCTAGAACTGTGATTTAGTGGATATGATTGGCTTTTGAGGATTTTGGAGTGTCTTTCGCTACTGACCATGTGGATCGCCAGATCATCCGCGCCTTGGGCGAAGACGGCCGGATCGCGCTCGTCGATCTTGCCGAAAAGGTGGGGCTCTCGCCCACGCCCTGCAAACGCCGTCTCCGTCGGCTCGAAGACAGCGGGCTGATCGCGGGCTACACGGCCCGCGTCGACCGGAAGATCGCGGGCTTTGGGATCACCGCCTTTGTCTCGGTCGAACTCGAGCGCCAGGGCACGGACGAAATCGCGCGCTTTCAAAAGGAGGTGGCGCGCTTTGAAGAAGTGGTCACCGGATCATTGATGACCGGGGCCCAGGATTTCCTGTTGGAGGTTGTGGTCGAAAGCCTCGAGGAATTTGAGAGCTTTCTTCAGACGAAATTGATGCGTCTGCCGGGGCTCCGGGTGGTCCGGTCGCGCTTTGCATTGCGCAAATTCATCGACCGGTCCCGGATCCCGTAAGCTGGGCAAACT
>JBCCTQ010000025.1:0-60035 GCA_039198225.1 Pseudomonadota bacterium | reverse complement strand
TTCGCCACGTAAGTGACTGAAATTCGTGCCTGTTCCGGAACCGTACTTGAACAGGCGCGCCTCGCGAACCCAAAGGTCCATGATGCCGCCGTCGTTCACCAGATCGTCGGCACAGGACTGGATGAAGCACGCATGGGGCTGGGGGTGTTCGTAGGCCGACGAAGATTTCGTCAGCTTCCCGGTTTTCCAATCGACGTAGAAATGGCCTTGGCTCGGCCCGTCGATCCCGTAGGCCCAGTGGAGGCCGGTGTTGAACCATTGGGGAGAATTCGGCGCGGCCCGCTGGGTAGCGAGCATGTAGCGCATCTCATCATAGTAAGCGCTGGCATCTTCTTCGGAGGAAAAATAGCCGCCCTTCCAGCCCCAATAGGCCCAACCGCCTGCGAGCCGGTCAAAGACTTGGCGGGCGGAGGTCTCACCGCCCATCTCGGCGCCCTCGGCTGGAACCGACCGGCGGAGGAACGACGGCACGCCCTTTTCGGCCACGGTTTTTTTCGCACTCGGCACGCCGGCTTTGCGAAAATATTTCTGGGCGATTACATCGGAGGCCACTTGGCTCCAAGACGCGGGAACCTCGATCTCGTCGAGCCGGAAAACGATAGTGCCGTCCGGGTTCCGAATTTCCGAACTCGTCGTGGCGAACTCGATTCCGTCGTAAGTGTCCTGCCCTGCCTTGGTGAACCGCCGTTCAATCTTCATTTGGCTTGCGCCTCCATTATCAGAGCCCCGTCTTGACGCGGGCACCTTTGTTTCCCTGGTTGGACTGAGAACACAGCGCAGGATCCCGGAAGCTGCCGGCCTTATCGGCAGCCCACTAAGCGCCAAAGGCACCAGAGCGGTCTTTCGGTACTGCGCCGGCCACAACATATTGTGTGTATCCCACCGGCACACACAACTTGCCGTGTTCACCCATAGAGGGTCAACTGCAAATATCGCGGAAGTGAAAGATAAATTAATTGACGATCCCACCATTCGGTGGGTCGTGCCTCGGAGCGATTCCCTTTTATGCCTGACAAAGTGTCTAGGGCTGTCAGATTAATCTGACATTCGTCAAGAATCGGCGGATTGGCAAGCTCGATGTGTAAATTGAGTGTAACTTCTTTCGGACAACACTAAATGTGGGGGATAATTCCATTTCCGGTTGGCCGTAGCGCGGGTGTCGGTAGAACCGGCTTTTCCCACATCTCTCCCCTGACAACCGGGCGCGGGGGCCGCCCTCCAGCGCCAATCCGCCGACAGAAGCCGCGCAGCCGACGCGCCGTGACGCGCCCAAAGCGCGCTCATTTCAACGACTAGATGTGGTGGTCGGGGCGGCGAGATTCGAACTCACGACCCCCTGTACCCAAAACAGGTGCGCTACCAGGCTGCGCCACGCCCCGACGGACGCGGTCATAGCGACTAGTGCGTTCCGGGGGAAGTAGAGATGTGGGCCAAGTGTGTTTCGGCGAACTCTCTAGCCTTTGGCTTCGACCCGCTGCCGCGCCAGGGCCGAATCGCGATCGTTGATGCCAAGCATCGGAGCGACCATTCGCAACAGCGCATCTTCCTCGTCGTCCCGCTTGCCATCGGCCAAAACGACGCCCCACAAAGCCTCGACGACCTTGGCCCGGTCCTCATAGGCCACCGCCGCCTTAATCGCCCGGGTAAAGCGCACTGTATCGGGCGCTTCGGCCTCTAGCGTTTCCGCATCACGGCGGAGCGCGGTCGCCTCAAAGGCCGAAAGCCCATGATGCGACACCAAGATCCGGTCGATCATCTGCCGCTCGCTCTCGGCATAATCGCCGTCGGATTTGGCGATACGAACGAGGAGTGCTGCCAAAGCGAGGCGCGCATCGGGTTCGGGAAGGCGCTCGGGCTCGGGCTGGGTGAGGGCACGGATCAGATCGGCAAACATGGAAGCGATATGGGGCTATCGGGCGCGCGGCACAAGCACATCGCTCAGTCAGGCGTCCAGGGGCGCCGCCCGGCCCGGTCAGCGGCTTTGACGACTTCTATCCCGTTTTCGCCTGGCGAGAGGGCGAGCGATCCGGTACCGCGTAGCCGGATCCGGTCGTAGAAGTCGCACCCCTTTCGCGTCTCAGGGCTCTCGCCTGAAAACACCACGAGATCGGCCGCTCGGCAGGCCTCTCCGATCCGGTCCTTGGCCCCGCGGCCGGTGAGGTGGATGGCCCGGTGGGCGCCGATATCGAAAACCTGCATCCCAGGAACACCGCCGAGCCCTGCCCGTTCGGCGGCGAATGCCTGCTCGACTGGGTCGCCGTCATTCTCAAGCCAGCTTGTGGCTGAGAAGCCATCGCCCCGCGGTTTCGACAGAACCCTCCCCGTCTCGGTCATCACGCCAACGAGCCCGCCACTCGCCGAGACCAGCACCGGCGGGCGTTCGGCTGCGCTCCATATAAGTAGAGAGGCGCACACCGCGCCGAACCCGAGACCGCGGGACGGGTGGCGCCAAAGGATCACGAAAAGGCAGCCTAGTATAAGAAGTGCCAATGCGCCCGGCGGCGGGGTTGGGACAAACGACAAGGCTCCCTCCCATCCAGCGATCTCCTCGGCCACGGCGAGTATCCAGCGGATCGGCGGATCCATTAGTTTCAACCCGACCCAAGCCAACCCGAACGGAGCGAGAAGGGCCGCGAGGACGGCGGCGGGCATGACGATGCTGCCCATGAGCGGCAGCGACAGCAAATTGGCCGCCAGCCCGTAATGGGGCACTTGGTTGAAATGGGCAGCCGCAATGGGGGCTGTGGCCGCTCCGGCAACGGCCGATGAGATCAAAAGGGCGGCCACGCCCCTGAGATACCGGGGCGCGCGGTTTGGCCCCGTCCCCCGCTCTCGGAGCCAGGCAAAGACCGCCACAAGTGCGGTGGTGGCCGCAAATGACATCTGAAAACCCGGCCCTGTCAGGGCTTCGGGGCGGAGTGTGAGAACCACGAGGGCGGCGAGCCCCACCGAGCGAAGTGTCAGTGCCCGCCGGTCTGCCAGGACGGCCCCGAGCATGACGGCAGCCATGATAAAGGCCCGTTCGGTGGCCACATTCCCCCCCGACAGCCCGAGATAAAGTGCACCGGCGACCAAAGCGGCCCAAGCGGCGGGCTTTTTGGCGTCAATCCTGAGCGCCAATGCGGGCACCAGCGCGATACCAAACCGACACGCGGCGAAGATAAAGCCGGTCAAGAGCCCCATATGGAGCCCCGAAATGGCCAAAAGATGCGCTAGATTCGCCGCCCGAAGGTCATCGAGGACGGGCCGTGGGATCTCGGCGCGGTCGCCCACGGTGAGCGCTGCGGCCACCGCCCCCGACGCGCCCGGCAAAATCGTTCGGATCTCGGTCGAGATCGCCATCCGGAGCCGCCAGAGCCAGAGGCTCGTCCCCGCCTCGGGTGGGGCGAAACTCACGGCAGGGACCCGGGAATAGCCGACCGCTCCCAGGCCCTTGAACCAGGCCTGTCGGCGAAAATCGAACCCGCCGGGCTCCACGGGCCCCTGGGGCGGCGACAAATGGGCTGTGAGCCCCACCAATTGGCCGGGAACGGGCGTGAAATGGCTTTGATCGCCGTGGAGCGAGACCCGCACCCGCGCCGGGGTGCGCGCCGGATCCATCCGCGCCAGGACCACCCGGTCGAGCGTGAGGCGAACTTTGTCGGACGCCGAGCGGTCAATGCCGACAATCCGGCCTTCGACGGGCCCGTAGTACCGAAAGCCCAGCACCGGTTCGGCCACCGCATGGGTCCGAAGACCAGCCATGGCGATCCCCGCGAGGAAGGCCAAGGCCGCCAATGGCAAGAGCGCCCCCCGCCAGGGACCGCCAAGAAGGCCTGCAATCAGAAGTGCGGCGAGCCCCAGTCCAGCCCAGTGCAGGGGCTCCGGCTCAGAGCCCAGGGCAAAATACGTCCCGATCCCCCCGCCGTAAAACACCGGCAGCCAAGGCAGCAAATGCCCCCGCTGCTCGTTGAGGAGATCCGCCAAAGGCCGCCAAACACGGCTCCCGATTACTTTATTTGAACCGGTTGCGTAATCCACACCCCCCTGCTAGCCGACTAAAAGTTAACAGAAGGTCAATCCGCCCCATGTCCGAGAGCCCGAGCGACCGCCCCGTCGTGACGCGCTTTGCCCCCTCGCCCACGGGCTATCTCCATATCGGAGGCGCCCGGACCGCGCTGTTTAATTGGCTTTATGCCCGGCGCAATGGGGGCACGTTTCTCCTCCGGATCGAAGATACCGACCGGGCACGTTCCACGCCCGAAGCCACCGAGGCGATCTTTGAAGGTCTGACCTGGCTTGGCCTCGATTGGGACGGCGATGCGGTCAGCCAATTCGCCCGGGCCGCCCGCCACGCGGAAGTTGCATATATGATGCTCGAAATAGGCCATGCCTATAAGTGCTTCTCGACCCAGGCGGAGATCGAAGCCTACCGCGAGGCCGCCAGGGCCGAAGGCCGCTCGACACTCTTTCGCTCGCCCTGGCGCGACGTCACCCCTGACCGGCATCCCGAAAAGCCTTTCGTGGTCCGCCTAAAGGCACCCCGCGAGGGCGAAACGGTGATCCATGACGCGGTTCAAGGCCGGGTCCGGGTCACCAATGAGCAATTGGACGATATGATCCTTTTGCGCTCAAACGGCTCGCCCACCTATATGCTTGCCGTGGTGGTCGACGATTTTGACATGGGGGTGACCCATATCGTGCGGGGCGACGACCATCTGACAAATGCCGCGCGGCAATGCCAGATTTGGCGCGTCATGGGCTGGGACGAGCCAGTTTGGGCCCATATCCCGTTGATCCACGGGGAAGACGGCAAAAAGCTCTCAAAACGCCACGGCGCGCTCAGCGTCCAGGAATACCAGGCAGAAGGCTATTCGGCCGCCGGCATGGTCAATTATCTCTCGCGCCTCGGCTGGAGCCACGGCGATGACGAGTTTTTCACCGTTGAACAGGCGACCGAGTGGTTCGACCTCAAAGACGTGCGCCGGGCCCCGGCACGGCTCGATTTGACAAAGCTCGCCAATCTCTCCGGCCAACATATCGCCGCCTCCGACGACGGCGCCCTGGTGGCCGAAATCCTCGAATACCTTGCCGCCTCTGGCCAGGACGATTTGACCGACGAGCAAGGTCAGGCGCTGCACCGGGCAATGTATGCTCTGAAAGACCGCGCCAAGACCTTCGCGGAAATCCTTGAAAAAGCGCAATTTGTTTTGAAGAAGCGCCCGATCACGCCGGATGAGGATGCGTCCCGGCAGCTGACGACGGCATCCCGTCGCATACTGGCTGAATTGACGCCGCACCTGCAAACTGCTAGCTGGGACCGCGATACGCTGGAAGAGATCGTTGGCGCCCATGCCGCGGAGAACGGCATCAAAATGGGCAAACTCGCAGGGCCGCTCCGGGCGGCATTGGCGGGAAGAACGGTGTCGCCCAGCGTTTTCGATATGATGCTGATCCTTGGCCGCGAGGAATCCGTAAGCCGGATCGAAGACTCAGCAGCCTGAGCCACCTTGGCCTGCCACTGGCGTGCGGGCCCTGTCTGAGGGAACCGCTATGCCTGATACCCATAATTCTGCCCAAGTCGCGACGTTGAGCTTCGGGGACAAAACCCTCGAATTGCCCGTCCTCAGCCCGACCGCCGGCCCCGATGTGATCGATATCCGCAAGCTTTACGGCCAAGGGGATATTTTCACCTACGATCCGGGCTTTACCTCGACCGCGGCCTGCGATTCCACCATCACCTTCATCGACGGTGATAAGGGTGAGTTGCTGCACCGCGGCTATCCGATCGACCAATTGGCGGAGAAGTCGCACTTCCTCGAAGTCTGTTATCTGTTGCTCTACGGCGAATTGCCCACGGCCACGCAGCTCGAAGATTTCGAAAACCGGGTCACCAACCACACGATGCTCCACGAGCAAATGGTGAACTTTTTCCGTGGCTTCCGGCGTGACGCTCATCCTATGGCGATCATCGTTGGCGTGGTGGGCGCGATGTCGGCTTTCTACCATGACAGCACCGACATCACCGATCCCTGGCAGCGCGAAGTGGCCTCTATCCGTTTGATCGCGAAAATGCCCACGATCGCGGCCTGGGCCTATAAATACTCCATCGGTCAGCCCTTCGTTTATCCGCGAAATGACCTCGATTACGCGTCGAACTTCCTTCGAATGTGTTTCGCGGTGCCGGCTGAAGATTACGTGGTCAGCCCCATTCTCAGCCGGGCGATGGATCGGATCTTCACGCTCCATGCCGATCACGAGCAAAACGCCTCGACCTCCACGGTGCGGCTTGCCTCGTCCTCGGGGGCCAACCCGTTTGCTTGCATCGCCGCTGGCACGGCCTGCCTTTGGGGCCCAGCCCATGGCGGTGCCAACCAGGCCTGCCTCGAAATGCTCCGCGAGATTGGCGAGCCGAGCCGGATCCCAGAGTTTATCGCCCGCGCCAAAGACAAGGACGATCCGTTCCGCCTGATGGGCTTCGGCCACCGGGTCTATAAGAATTTCGACCCCCGTGCCCGGGTGATGAAGCAATCGGCCGACGAAGTGCTCGACCTTCTCGGGATCGACAACAACCCGACACTCCAGGTGGCCAAGGAACTTGAAAAGGTCGCGGTGGACGATCCCTATTTCGCAGAGCGCAAGCTCTATCCCAACGTGGATTTCTATTCCGGCATCATCCTCGACGCGATGGGCTTCCCGACCTCGATGTTCACGCCGATCTTCGCCCTGGCGCGCACCGTCGGCTGGATCTCCCAGTGGAAAGAGATGATCTCTGACCCCCAGCTCAAGATCGGCCGCCCGCGCCAGCTCTATGTGGGCCCGACCCAGCGAGACTACGTCGACGTCGAGAACCGCTAAGACGGCCACCGGGTGGGCAAAGAGCCCACCCTCATCCTTTTCGCCGTGGGGCAGCCCTTCTTTCCTAAAGGGGATGGAGGGCGTTTCGTTCATTTTGTGACGCGTTTTCGCGCAAGTCGGTCGCACGCACCCCTTGTTCTGGCCCCCAATGCTCACGTTTCGTGAGGTAAGCCTTGGCAGCCAAGACTGATTTCCTTTTAATACCGCGACGCGGAACCAGAGCCTGGCACCTTACGTGACAGCAGAACCCCAACCGGTTTTGGAGATCGTGGATCTCCATAAATCCTACGGCACCCTCCATGTGCTCCGGGGGGTCACCCTGACCGCACGGCGGGGCGAGGTGATCTCACTGATCGGCTCGTCGGGGTCCGGGAAATCCACCCTTCTCCGCTGCGCGAACCTCCTCGAAGACAGCCAGAACGGCGAAGTGCGTTTTGAGGGCGAGGCGGTGGCCTGGCGCGGGGCCGGGGCCGATCGAAGGCCCGCCGACCGGGCCCAGGTCACTCGGATCCGCACGCATCTTTCCATGGTCTTCCAGCAGTTTAACCTTTGGGCCCATATGACAATCCTAGAAAACGTCATGGAGGCCCCGGTCACGGTGCTTGGCCGCGATCGGGCCGGAGTGGAAACCGCCGCCCAGGCTTACCTCGCAAAGGTCGGGATCGGCGATAAGGCCGATGCCTATCCGGCCGAATTGTCCGGCGGGCAGCAGCAGCGCGCCGCCATCGCCCGGGCCCTCGCCATGGAGCCCAAAGCAATCCTTTTCGACGAACCCACCTCCGCCCTCGATCCTGAACTCGAGCAAGAGGTGATCCGGGTGATCAAAGCCTTGGCCGAGGAAGGCCGGACGATGGTCATCGTCACCCATGACATGGGGCTTGCGCGGGACGTCTCCGACCATGTCATGTTTCTTCATCAAGGAAAGGTCGCCGAAGAAGGCCCGCCCGGCCCCCTCTTCGAAGCACCGCAATCCGAACGGCTCCAGCAGTTTCTCTCCGCCAGTGCCGCATGAACCTTAGGGAGTAAAGATCAATGAAACACCTCATCACCGCCGCCGCGATCGCGGCTTTTGCCGCGACAAACGCTGTCGCGGGCAGCCATTCCGTGGTCCGCCTCGGGACGGAAGGGGCCTATGAGCCTTGGAATTTCATAAACGATTCCGGTGAAATCGACGGGTTCGAAAAAGAACTCGGCGACGAGCTCTGCGCCCGGGCAGAGCTGTCCTGTGAATGGGTGACCAATGATTGGGATTCGATTATCCCGAACCTCGTGTCCGGCAATTACGACGTCATTATCGCGGGCATGTCGATCACCGACGAGCGGGATAAGGTGATCGATTTCACCGAAGCTTACACCCCGCCCGATCCCTCCGTTTACATGGCGCTCTCGGACGATGTGGACCTCGAAGGCGGCGTGATCGCAGCCCAGGTGGGCACGATCCATTCGGCCTATTTGGCCGAAACCGGTGTGACATTGGTTGAATTCGCCACCCCCGATGACATGGTCGCAGCGGTCAAAAATGGCGAAGCGGATGCCGCTCTGGCCGATGACGCCTTTGTCAAAACCGCCATGGACGCCGATCCGAGCGTGATGATCGTGGGCGAGCCCGTGGCCCTGGGCGGCGGCGTCGGTATGGGGCTCCGCGAAAGCGACCCCGAGCTAAAAGCCAAGTTCGACGCAGCGATCCTTTCGATGAAGGAAGATGGGTCTTTGAACGCTCTCATCGAAAAATGGGAAGTCTCGACGCTTTGGTGACCCTGTCGGGGGCTGGGCGAAAACCCGGCCCCTTCATCCTGGCAAAAATACTCAAATCCCGGCGGCCCAGGGCGCGCTGAGATCCGAACGGGAGCGCGATGTTTTCCTTTTGCCAAGACCCGTCGGCTCTGGATACTTTTCGCTGGTTTGCCTGTTACCTCACGAACGGCAAACATCTCACCGCCTATCTCTCCTTCGGCACGGTCCTGATCCTTCTCGCGGTCACCGCACCCACCGCCCTCGCCTTCGGCCTTTTGGGCGCCATGGCCATGCGCTCGCGCCTGATGGGCCTCCGCTGGATCGGCCAGTTCTACACCGCGATTGTCCGGGGCGTTCCCGATATCGTCTTCTTCCTCTTTTTCGTCATCGCCCTCGACCAAGCCATCGAATGGCTCCGCCACCGGGCGCTTTGCCCCGATTGGACCGAGCCGATCCGGCGCGGGGCGGATTTTGTCGTGTGCCCAGAAGCGAAAATGCCCCTCTCGACCGCGCCCCAATGGGTCCATGAGGGCTACGGGTTTGCCCTTGCCGTTCTGACCTTCGCCATTGTCTTTGGCGCCTTCGCGGCGAATGTGCTCTCCGGTGCGATGCGCGCCGTGCCCCAAGCCCAGATCGAGACTGCTGCGGCCTATGGGATGAGCCCGCGCCAGACCTTCTGGCGGGTTCTCGTGCCGCAAATGTGGATCTACGCCCTGCCGGGGCTCTCGAACCTTTGGATGATCCTCATCAAAGCCACGCCCCTCCTCTTTCTTCTCGGCGTCGAAGACATCGTTTACTGGGCCCGTGAGCTTGGCGGCACGAAGGGGCCGCGGTTTGATTATCCCCATCCCGACTGGCGGATCTGGTACTTTTTGGCGCTCCTTGTCTTCTATCTCGGCCTCACCCGGTTGAGCGAGATGGTCCTCCAAAGGTTAAGCCGGCGGCTGTCGAGAGGTCAGGCCACCGCCGCGGGCGCCAAACTCGGCCGGGCGGCGACGGCATGACCTGTTGGGATTTTCTTGCCGAATACGCGCTCCGTTCCATTGGGATCGGCCCAAGGCTCCTTCCGACAACCGACTTCACGCTTTGCCAGCAAGTCGTCCTCATCGGTTCGGGCATGCTTTGGAACATCTATTTCGGCACCCTCGCCATGGTGGGTGGATTTTTCGCCGCCACGGGCCTGGCCCTGGCCCGGCTTTCGCCAAGCGCTCTCCTCCGGCGCCCGGCCGAGGCCTTTATCTTCGTCTTCAGGGGCTCGCCGCTCTTTATCCAGTTTTTCCTGGCCTATGAGGCGCTGGTGCTCTTGCCCCGGGAAGGGATCGAGATTTTTGGCATCACCGCCGAGACCCGCTGGCTCACCCGGGCCTGGGCCGGGGCGTTGATCGTTTTGTTTCTCAACACCACCGCCTATTCTGCCGAGATCTTCTCGGGTGCCCTCCGGTCGATCCCCAAAGGCGATCTCGACGCGGCGGATGCCTATGGGTTCACCGGCTGGAAGAAATTTCGCCGCATCACCTGGCCGACCATGCTGAGGCTCGCATGGCCAGCCTATACCAACGAGGCGATCTTTCTCTTCCACGCCACGGCCCTGGTGTTTTTCTCGGGCTTTCCTGCCTGGCAGCAAAGGGGCGACGCGCTCTACTATGCCCAGTACTTCGCCGACAAAACCTTCAATCCGTTCGTCCCTTACCCAATCGTGGCGATCTATTTCATCCTGGCCACCCTAGTGATCATCGGGGGCTTCGGAGCGGTCAACCGACGGCTCAACTCCCATCTTCCGAAAGAGCGGCGCAAAACGGTGCGCTACCGTCCGTTGCTCATGCGCTAAGAGCCACACCTCCGGAAGTCGCCCTAAACCGCCCTACTCTTCCCGGAGGGGCCGCGACATCAGCGCCTCGACCGCCTCGGAAATCGTGAGATCACCCGCAATCAAAAGATGGGTCGCGCTGAGCACGGGAAGATCGAGCCCCCGCCGGGCGCCAAGTTCGGCCACCGCCTGGGCCGTGGCCACACCTTCGACGGTCACGTCCTCGGAAAACCGCTCGCCCCGCCCCAAGGCCAGGCCATAGCGGTAGTTCCGGCTCGTCTCAGAAAACGCCGTGAGCATGAGGTCACCGAGGCCCGACAGCCCCGCCAATGTCTCGGGCCGCGCCCCTTCCTGGGCCGCGAGGGCTTGGATCTCTGAAAACCCCCGGTTCAGGAGGGCGGCCTGGGCGCTTTGGCCGAGCCCCGCACCCAACACCGCTCCGGCCGCGATCGCGAGGACGTTTTTCAGCGCCCCGCCGAGTTCGGCGCCCTTGACGTCGTCGCTCCGGTAGATCCGTAAGGTCTTTCCGCTGAGCAGGCGTTGGGCCGCTTCCGCTCGGGCCACATCCTCCATCGCTAGGGTCAGCGCAGTCGGGCGGCCGGCCGCGATCTCGCTGGCAAAACTCGGACCTGTGAGAACCCCCACAGGTCCCGCGTGATGGGCGTTCAACACCGCACTCGGACCTCGCCCCGTGCCAGGTT
The DNA here is from genome assembly GCA_039198225.1 of Pseudomonadota bacterium. Taxonomy (GTDB): domain Bacteria; phylum Pseudomonadota; class Alphaproteobacteria; order Rhodobacterales; family Rhodobacteraceae; genus JASJAR01. Next base: position 48,956 of record JBCCTQ010000025.1, on the reverse strand, counting down.
CGATGCCTTTCGAACAGGCGATCAAAGGGAGGTCCGGATCGGCGTTGAGCCCCGCGGCCATCCCATCGAGGGCAGCCATCGGTACGGCCAAAAGCACCAAGTCGGCACCCGCGAGCGCCTTGTCCGGCGCGGCCACGACCGATATCCGGTCAGGGAGGTCATATCCCAGAAGGCGCGGCGCGGTTTTTGCACCGGGTTGAAGGCCCCGGCCCCAAAGGCGGATTTCGCTTTCGATGGCCAATGCCAAGGCCGAGCCGAACGCCCCAGCCCCGAGGATTGCAATCACGCTCTGGCCCCTTTTGCCGCCCGGTTATCTCTCCGCCTTAGAAGGTCACCGGGGTCGGTTCAACCGGCCGGCGTCCCACCGCCCACCGGATGCCGTTCCAGCCTGAAGAAAGGGGCCATCAACCCGGCGGTAACCTCGATCTGGCAGAGCCTTCTCAGGTGCGGCTTGCCTCCGCCGTGCCTCCGGCTTTATGCGAGCGATGGACCAAAAGGAGGCGTGATGCGGATCGGGATCCTACAATGCGGCCATTTCCCCGGCTACGAGACGAGCGGCATCGACGTGGATCGGTCGTTTTACCGGCTGCTCCAAGGCCAAGGGCTCTGGTTTCAGACCTGGAGCGTGATCGATATGGATTTTCCAAAGATCGACGCCGCCGACGGCTGGCTCCTCACCGGCTCCCCCCATGGGGCCTACGAGGATCTTCCATTCATTCCGCCCCTCGAAGACTTCATTCGCCAGGCAGCGGAAGCCAAAACGCCCATGGTCGGGATCTGCTTCGGCCACCAGATCATCGCCCAGGCCTTGGGCGGTCGGGTGGAGAAATTTTCGGGTGGTTGGGCGGTGGGGCGCCATGTCTACGAAAGCAAAGAAGGCGAGGCTCTGGCCCTCAACGCTTGGCATCAAGACCAGGTGGTCGCTTTGCCCCCGGGTGCGGAGGTTATCGCCAAGTCGGAGTTTTGCACCAATGCGGCACTGGCCTATGGCGACCGGATCCTTACCTATCAGCCCCATCCCGAACATGGGGTGGCGGAGGTTGCGGAGCTTTTGAAACGCCGTGGGCCCGATCTTCCGGAAGCGCTGCGCGAGGGTGCTGCGGCCGGCCAAAGCCAACCGGTCGACAGCCAGGCGATCGCCGACCGGATCGGGGCGTTCTTTCGGGACGCCAAAGGCTGAACGTCGGGGCGTTGTCCGCCCATGGATAGCGGTTTTGGGTGGACCGGCCATTTGCCGCCTTTGGCTGCCCGCGCTTGGGAGGCCGGGCCACCGGCCCTCATAGAATGCGCAACGCCTGATTTTCAGGGCCATCCGAGGGGCCATCTCGTCCCGGCCAGTCGGTTTGGGCAAAGGTCCCCCCTCCAAATCCCCGGCAGCCTTTTTTGGCAAAAGTCCTCGGGAGAGGTCGTCGGCGGGCCAGCGGCCCGGCAGGCCGAAACCCTCACGCTCCAAGCGGAAATGGCCTCCGCCCGCCCCCTTCCCTGGGCCGAAGGCGGTGCGCTCCATATTCTTCATCAACCGATGGATGGCGAGGGTCGGCCCGCCGCCCAAGCGCCCCGCCAAGTACTGCGCCGCGTCCTGTCCCATTACGGCGAGCAGGGTCTCCATGCGGTGGTGGGCGCTGCAATCGATATCGAGGTTGACGGTGCCGCCACCGATGCTGGGCCCAATCAAGGCATGGGCTTTGGTGGGCTCGACACGTTGGCTGGCCTTCCCCGGGCAATCGCGGCCTATGCCGAGGAGATGGGGCTTATCCTTGACGGGATCGAAGCCCGACCAATGCCAGGGGAAATCCGGTTGACCCTGGCGCCGTCCGAAGCCCTGGCCCAGGCCGATGCACTTTACCACCTAAGGCGGCTCGTCGGCGAAGCGGCAAGGCAGACCGGGGGGCGAGCGGGGCCCTCGCCGCGGCCCGGAGCGGCCTTGGCGCTCAGCCTCACCTTGGTTCAAACCCGCACCGGCCAAAGCCTTTTTGGACCCATTGAAACCGCCGGCGAAGGCGCGCTCGGCCGGTTCCTTGGCGGGCTCCAGGCCCATTTGGGAGCGGCTGCGCCCCTGATGGTCCCCGACCGGGCAGCCTATGGCGCCTTCGGCCGGACCGGCGCCAATTTGACCTGGGGCAAAGGCATCGACCATGGGCTGGGGGTCCGGGGTGCTGGCGGTGCGCCGGCGCGTTTTGAGACCGCGCTCAGCCATGCCACGGCCACGCCGCATCTGGCGATCGCGGGCCTTTTGGCGGCCGGATATCTCGGCCTGATCGAGGACCGACAACCGACCGACCCCGCAAGTCCGGCCCAAGGCTTGCCCCGGGACCTCGGCCGGGCGCTTGCGGCCTTCGGAGATGCCCACAAGCTCCGCATGATCCTCGGCGAGGAGTTCGCCCGGGCCTACGGCGCGGTCAAATTGGCCGAATGGCAGCACCCCGAACCCATGGAGGCGCACAAAGCTTGAGCCGGAGGCGCCCCTGACCTACGTTGAGGAGGCACGACCAAAGGAACCCCATGTTCGCGATCCCTGGCAAACAGGCCGTCACGCTCACCACCGCCGCCGAGACGCAAATCCGGCGGCTGATGGAACGGGGCGGCAAGGCGGGCCTCCGCATCGGCGTCAAAAAGGGCGGCTGCGCGGGCATGGAATATACCATGGATTATGTCGATGAGATCGATCCCATGGACGAGGTCGTTGAGGCCGGCGGCGCCCGGGTGATGATCGCCCCCATGGCCCAGATGTTTCTTTTCGGCACAGAGATCGACTACGAAACCTCGCTTCTCGAATCGAGCTTCAAGTTCCGCAACCCCAATGTCGCCGATGCGTGCGGGTGCGGCGAATCGATCAAATTCAAGGATGTCGAGGAGCTCTCCGCCGAGCGGAGCGGCTGAACCATGTCCGTTTCGGCCCAGGATATCGCCCGGGCCGTCGAACTTTTCGAAGATTTAGGGAACATTTCCACCCGGCGTATGTTCGGCGGTGCCGCCCTTTATGCCGATGGCCAGATTTTCGCGGTCCTTCGCAGCACGGGTGGGCTCTATCTCAAAGCCAAGGACGCCTTTGCCGAGCGGCTGGCCGAGGAAGGCGCAGAGCCCTTCACAATGGAAAAAGACGGCAAAATCCGCGCCATGGGGTACATGAGCCTGCCCGATGCGGCCCTTGACGATCCGGCCCTGGCTTGCCAATGGGCGCTCGACGCTCTCACCGCCTTGGAGACCTGAATGCGCCCCCTCGCCGCTGGCAATTGGAAAATGAACGGAACCGGCGCCGCGCTGGTCGAAATCGAAGCTTTGATCGCAGCCCATCCCGCGCCGGATTGCGACATGCTGATCTGCCCGCCCGCCACTCTGGTTTCCCGTCTCGCCGGTAAGGCCGAAGGCGGCGCGCTCCATGTGGGCGGCCAAGATTGCCACACGGCCGGGTCTGGCGCCCATACCGGCGATATCTCCGCGGAAATGCTGGCCGAAGCCGGGGCGACCTATGTGATCGTCGGCCATTCCGAACGCCGGAGCGACCACGGCGAAACCGACAGCCTGGTGGCCGAAAAAGCCAAAGCCGCCGAGGGCGCGGGGCTTATCCCGATCATCTGCATCGGCGAAACTCTGGAAGAGCGGGAGGCGGGCCAGACGCTCGCGGTGGTGGGACGCCAACTCAAAGGCTCGGTCCCGGCCGATCTGGCCCGGGCCGTGATCGCCTATGAACCGGTTTGGGCCATCGGCACGGGCAAGGTGCCGACGCTTGAAGAGATCGGCGAGGTGCACGGTTTTATCCGCGAAAGGCTCACGATTGACGTTGGGCTCGGCACCGCTGACGCCACTCCCATCCTCTATGGGGGCTCGGTCAAACCGTCGAATGCGGCCGAGATTTTCGCCGTGGCAGACGTCAACGGCGCTTTGGTGGGCGGCGCCTCGCTGAAAGCGGCCGATTTCGGCGCTATTGTCGCGGCCCTCTCAGCGGCCTAGCGCCCCAAAAGCGCCTGACGCACCGGGTCACTCCACCCGAGATAAAGCGCCCCATCCGCCTCGATCACCGGTCGCTTCATCAGGCTCGGATGGGCGGCGAGGAGCGCTTCAGGCGCCATGGCGCGGGTTTTTTCATCCAAACCCCGCCAGGTCGTAGAGCGACGGTTTACCACCTCTTCCCCAAATTCCTTGAGGATGGACGCATAAAACGCCGCCCCGGGTGTGGCATCGCGAACATCCACGAATTCAACCGTTTGCCCGGCAGTTTCGAGCATTTTTCGCGCCTTGCGGCAGGTATCGCATGTTTTTAAGCCGTATATCCTCATCTGCCCTCACATTTGCGGCATCCCGCCCGACGGCTGGCCTATCAGGCGGCCCCGCCCTTGTCTTTTTACGATTTCGCCCCAAACCTCTAGGCCATGAAACGATCGAATTTCGCGGCAGCACTCGCCCGGAGATTGATCTTTTCGACGGCAAGACCGCAATTCATGCGGGCAATTTGAAGGACCAACGATATGGCTACCGGAACCGTTAAGTGGTTCAATACGACCAAGGGGTACGGCTTTATTGCCCCCGATGAGGGTGGCAAGGACGTTTTCGTCCATATTTCAGCCGTAGAACAGGCGGGCCTTACGGGCCTCGCAGACAATCAAAAGGTCAGCTACGAGATGCTTGAAGGCCGTGACGGCCGTCAATTGGCAGGCGATCTGAAGCTCCTTTGACACAAGACCGGTGCGGCGGTCGGCTCGTATTGCCGCGCTAAAAAAGAACCTCGACCGGCCGCGGCACCGCCCGGCGAGACACTCTCTGACACCGTTGAATTGGGTGTGCGCCCAGGAACGGAAGCCGAACAGCTCGGGCCGAATTCCTTTTTCTCCTGCCATACCCAATGCTAAACTTTTGTTTTTCAGATAGTATTTAGCCGCTGTTCTTAAGGAGCGCTTGGAACTCTCGCCACTCTCCCTTCGACATGCCGGAACTCTCCTCGCTCACCTCCTCTCCGGCCACCATGCGCCGCACGCAATCGAGCGCCTTGGCCGACAGGGTCGCTCCGCCCAGGCGGTAGTCTTCGAAGGCCCCGTAGGCCAGCGGCACCCAGTCTTTGACCATCGACGCGATCGCTTCGGCATAGGCGCGGATCTCGTATTGGGCATGGGCGTCGGCCCGGAGCCTCAGGAAGTGGAAGAGATTGTGGAGGTCCACCTTCCAATACCATTGGGTGTAGACATTGGCCGGGAGGTTCATCCGGGCCAATTCGCGGGCAAGGCCGCGCTGGCCGTCTTGGGATAGCATCGCCTCGTAATGGTCATAGGCCCGGGTCGCATCGTCACGGAGCATGTCGAGCACGTCTTGGGCTTCACTGCCTTCCAAGACCTGGCCCCGGCCCTGGTTGTTGGTGGTCGATTGGGCGGCCAGATGTTCCGGTGCCGGAATGTAGAATTCCCGGTCCAGGATCGAGTAGCGCGCAGAATACTCGTTCACGTTCGCGGTGCGGTGGCGGATCCACTGGCGCGCCACAAAGATCGGCAGTTTCACATGGAGCTTGATCTCGCACATCTCGAAGGGCGTCGAGTGCCAATGGCGCATCAGGTAACGGATCAGCCCGGCATCGTTCGACACCGATTTGGTGCCTTTGCCGTAAGACACCCGGGCCGCTTGGACGATGGCGGCGTCATCGCCCATATAATCGATCACGCGGACAAATCCGTGGTCGAGCACCTGATGGGCGAGATAGAGATGGGCCTCCATGCCGGGCGCTGTGGCCCGGAGCGTGTCGGTCGACGCGGCCCTCAGCGCGGCAATCTCGTCTTCGGGGCTCTCGAAATCAGTCATGTTGGCGTTCATTTTCACTCCCCCGGCGTTGCTGGCAAGGTCCCAATGGCCTATTCTCGCAAAGGCGCTTCCCTCAACATATAGGGATGACGGCGAAGCAAAACCCTAAATGATGGGTGAACCCAAGAATTCTGTGGATAAGGGCAAGGCAATGGGCATCGAATATCTCCACACAATGGTCCGCGTGAAGGATCTCGAAGCATCAATCGCGTTCTATGAGCTTTTGGGCTTGAAGGAGCGACGTCGGCGCGACCACGAAGTGGGCCGTTTCACCCTGGTCTTTCTCTGTCCGCCCGGCCAAGACGAGGGCAATGCCGACCTGGAGCTGACCTATAATTGGGATGGCGACGAGGGTCTGCCGTCCGATGGCCGACATTTCGGCCATCTCGCCTACCGGGTCGACGACATTTATGAGACCTGCGCCAAGCTCCAAGCGGCCGGGGTCACGATCAATCGCCCGCCAAGGGACGGGCACATGGCCTTTGTGCGTTCGCCCGACAATGTCTCGGTGGAACTTCTTCAACGCGGCGAGGCCCTGGCCCCGGCCGAACCTTGGGCCAGCATGGAAAATACCGGCCATTGGTAAGGCTCCGGTTTCCCCACCAAAGGCCTCCCGCGCGCGGGAGCTAGGGCCTCACATCCCTAGTAAATGTACCGGATCTGGTCGCCCCAGAACCGTTCGATGCGTTTGAGAGAGGTGTTGATCGGCGTTATCCCACCTTCGCCCAAGGCGCTCGAATTCTCCAACGTTTCCGCGTGTCGGCGGAACAGTTTGGCGACGATGTCGTGGATCTCCCGGCCCTTATCGGTGAGTTTGACCCGAACAGATCGGCGGTCAATTTCGCATCGTTGATGGTGCATGTAGCCCATCTCGACGAGCTTCTTGAGATTGTACGAAACGTTTGAGCCCTGGTAGTAGCCCCTCGATTTGAGCTCGCCAGCCGTCACTTCGTTATCGCCGATATTGAACAAAAGGAGCGCCTGGACAGCGTTGATCTCCAAGACCCCCAGCCGCTCAAATTCATCTTTCACCACATCAAGGAGCAGCCGGTGGAGCCGTTCGACCAAGGCCAGACAGTCAAGATATTCACCCATGAAACCGGGTTCGGTCTCACCGCTGAGGGGTTGGTATATAGACATCGAGCGCCTCCGCGCAGAACAAGACGCACGATCTTTGAAGCAAAAAGCCCAACATCTCGTTAAAGCGAGGAAAAGTCGCGAAAAATCCTGACTAACCTGTCCGGGCGCCGTGGTCCGCGATGCGCTGGACGAGATCCACATAGGCGTCCGGCGGCGGCGCTTGGCCGGCCACCCAGCCGTAAAGGTCGTGGTCGTTCTCCGACAGAAGCTGGTCGTAAAGGGCGAGTTCGTCGTCCGAGAGCCCTGCCCCGCGCGCGTCAAAAAAGCGGCCTAAAATCAGATCCATCTCCCGCGTGCCGCGCCGCCACGAGCGGATCTTGAGGCGCTTTAGATGTACGGCAGGCTCACTCATGGGCTGGGCGAGACAGCCGCCGTAAGCCGTGCTTCGAGGCGGGTGAGACGCTTGGCGGTGCGCTCGGCATCGGCCCGGAGGGCGCGCACTTCCGCAAGAACCGCGCCTGGATCAGGGTTCGCTGGCTGGACCACCGGCGCGGCCACCCCGTCGCCCTCGCCGTTCATCAACCAGCCCACCGACACCGAAAGGACCGCGGCAATCATCGACAAACGGTCAGAACTCGGCGCGGCCATATCCCGCTCCCAGGCCGCCACCGCACCGTCATCGGCGCCGAGCCGGGCGCCGAGATCGGCCTGGGTCAGCCCAGCCGCTTCGCGCGCCGCCGTCAGCCGGTCACCCATGGTCGCTGCATCTTCACCGAACCATTCGGCATTCGCTTGGGATAGATCGCTCATCAAATACTCCTGGGGCTGACCCTGGACCTACTGCATTTAATGTGGAAAGCCCACCGCCGGGCAATGTCGGAGGCGACCATGGGGTTTCTATCCGCGACACTCGACCGGATCGGTGCTTCACCGACGGTGGCGATGGCGAACCGGGCGGCGGCCATGCGGGCCGAGGGGCAAGACGTGATCGCTCTCGCCGCGGGGGAGCCGGATTTTGACACGCCGGCCCATATCCGCGCCGCCGCTGTCGAGGCCATGGAGCGCGGACATACCCGCTACACGGCCGTCGATGGGATCCCCGAACTCAAAGAAGCCGTCGCCGAGAAGTTCCGCCGCGACAACGGGCTCGACTACACCCGCGACGAGATCTCTGTGGGCGCGGGCGGCAAACACGTCATTTGGAATGCGTTTCTGGCGAGCCTTGACCCCGGCGACGAGGTGATCGTGCCTGCCCCCTATTGGGTGAGCTATCCCGACATGGTGCGCTTTGCCGGGGCCACGCCGGTGATCTTGCCGGCCGGACCGGAGGACGGGTTTCGGATCTCGCCCGAGGCGCTGGCGGGCGCGATCACGGAGCGGACGAAATGGCTGATCCTGAACTCTCCCGGCAATCCGACCGGGGCGGGTTACGCTGCCGAGGACCTCATAGGGCTCGGCGATATGTTGCTGGCCCATCCGGGCATCCATGTTCTCTCAGACGATATCTATGAGCATATCGCCTATCCGGGCTTTGAGTTCGCCACCCTGGCCCAAGTCGTGCCGGCGCTCAAAGACCGGGTGCTCACCGTCAACGGGGTGTCCAAGACCTACGCCATGACCGGCTGGCGGATCGGCTTTGCGGGAGGTCCCGCGCCTTTGATCGCCGCGATCCGGAAAATTCAGTCGCAATCGACGACGAACCCCTCTTCGATCAGCCAATGGGCCGCCCTGGCCGCTTTGACCGGGCCCCAAGATTACCTCGCCGAAGCGCGGGCGGCGTTCTTGGTCCGGCGCGACCGGGTGGTGGCGGCGCTCAACGCCATGGAAGGCGTGAGCTGTCCGGTGCCCGAGGGGGCGTTTTACGTTTATCCGTCGGTGGCCGGGCTCATCGGACGGCGCTCGGCGGGCGGGGCCAATTTGGTCGATGACCGGGCCGTGGCCGAAGCACTTCTCGAAGAGGTGGGCGTAGCGACGGTCTTTGGCGGGGCCTTTGGACTGAGCCCGCACCTCCGCTTGAGCTATGCGGCCTCCGACGAAGACCTTGCCCGGGCCATGGAGCGGATCGGCACCTTTGTGGCGGGGGTGGCATGACGCTGCCGGGCCTTTACTTCCGGATCCGCGATAACGGGGCGGCGGTGTTCCGCGTTGACAGCGAAAACCGCCAGGCCCGGCTCCATCTCGAGCCTTTGGCTTTCGCCAATGTGAGAACCGGCGAGATCCGGGTCCAGGGCGGGCGCGAGATCAGTCCGGAAGAGCGCGGCGAAATCGAAGCCTGGATCGCCGAGCGCCAGGAAGAATTGAGTGCCCGGGAGGCCGGCGAGATCGCCGCGGCGATCGAAGCGATAAACCGGGCGGCCCATTGGGCCCAGACCAAGGCCTCCGATGCGGAAGTCGACGCGGTGGCCACTGATCTCTACCTTGCCTTGCACGACCTTCGTAGCGTCCTGGTGCGCCGCCAGGCCGAAGCGCTCGACAAAAGTTAACTCTCGCCAACCCACACAAGGGGTGATGACTCTCCCCGTCGCACCCCCTATACTTAGGGGTAAGCGGGCAAAGACCCCGCATCTGGAGGCAACCACAGGTAAAGGGGCATTCCCATGGCACGTATCTCTCGCCGCGCCGCGTTGGCGCTGGCCGCATCGCTTCCCGTTTTGGCCGCTTGCGGCAACGGGGTGGGGTCAAACGGCGGCGCCGTTATCGACCAACGGGTCCAAGCGACGCTCGACTTTATGGACGAAAACCTACCCGCCACCCGGGAGCTCCGCGACGTCTCGGCGGGAATGCTCGTGATGCCAGTGGTGACGGAGGCGAGTTTCGGCTTCGGCGGCAGTTTCGGGCGGGGCGCTCTTTTGGTCCGGGGCGCGACGGTGGATTACTACTCCCAAGCCCAGGGGTCTTTCGGGCTCCAGATCGGAGCCCAACAATATGCCCATGTGCTATTTTTCATGAATGAAGAGGCCCTATCGGAGTTCCGCACCTCGCCCGGATGGGCGGCTGGGGCCGACGTCGAATATGCGCTGAATGACCAGGGCGAGAGCTTTGGGGCGGAGACGACGACCGTTTTGACCCCGGTTATTGGGGTGGTCTTTGGCCAGGCAGGGCTCTTGGCGGGCGCCTCGGTGGAAGGCACGAAATACACCCGGATCATTCCCTAGAGGTCGGAACCGGCCGCCACGCCAGAGGCGCGGTGCCATCGCCGTCCCGCCCCTCGGGGCGGCGATTTGGGGTCGTCGGAGACTTGCCAGACCGCGCAAAAATGGTGGGTGCCATAAAGTGCGCTGTTCAAGCGCCGGTTCGCCCCCCGCCGGAACGACGCTACCACGGCTTCGTGTCGCGCCGATGACTATCCCTAGCCCATCGCGCGCAAACGCTGGACCAGGCTCGACGTGTCCCAACGCCCGCCGCCCATCTTCTGGATGTCCTTGTAAAACTGATCGACCAGTGCGGTCACCGGCAGGCTCGCCCCGTTCTCATTGCCCGTGGCCAGGCAGATCCCGAGATCCTTGCGCATCCAATCGACCGCAAAACCGTGATCAAACTCACCGTCGAGCATGGTCTCGTAGCGGTTCTCCATCTGCCAGGACCCCGCGGCCCCTTTGGAGATCACGCTGATCACATCGCGCCCATCAAGCCCGGCCTTTTCGCAGAAATGGAGCGCCTCAGAGAGGCCCTGCAAAAGACCCACGATCGCGATCTGATTGGCCATTTTCGTCAGTTGGCCCGCACCGCTCTCGCCCATCCGCCGGCACGCCTTGGCATAAACCTCCATCACGGGGAGTGCCTGGGCAAAATCGTCTTCGGTGCCGCCGCACATGATCCCGAGTTGGCCGTTTTCGGCGCCCGCCTGGCCGCCCGACACCGGCGCATCGACAAAACCCACGCCTTTTTTGGCATATACAGGTTGAAGTTCATGCGTCACCGCCGCCGAGACCGTCGTGTGGTCGACAAAGATCGCTCCAGATTCCATGCCTGCCAGGGCCCCCTCCTCGCCCAAACACACCGCGCGAAGATCGTCGTCGTTGCCCACGCAGGCCATCACGAAATCTGCCCCTTGGGCGGCCTCGCCCGGTGTCGGAGCGGTGGCGCCGCCATGTTGGGCGGCCCATTTTTCGGCCTTCGCCGCCGTCCGGTTATAGACCGTGACCCCGTGGCCCGCCGCCTGGAGATGGCCCGCCATCGGGTAGCCCATCACTCCCAGTCCCAAAAACGCAACCTTTGCCATGCAACGCCCCCTCGGTTTCTTTCCTCGCCTGGCCAAATCGCCTAGACCGGGCGCTACTTAACCGGCTCCGAAGGGACGTCAACGCTCCGATGTTACGCGCTTTCCGTTGGCTATTGCGGATCTCGATCGGCCTCGTCGCCCTCACTGTCCTGGGCTTGACCCTGTCCTATTGGTTTTTTGTCCGCTCGCTTCCCAATTACGACGAAGATTTCACGATCGACGGGATTAGCGCTCCGGTCGAGATCGTTCGCGACAGCGCCAATGTTCCGCATATCTTCGGCCAGAGCGATGAGGACGTCTATTTTGCCCTAGGCTTTGCCCATGCCCAGGACAGGCTTTGGCAAATGCTTATGCTTCGGCGCGCGGTCCAAGGGCGGCTTTCCGAGATTTTCGGGGCGCGGACCCGCGACACGGATGCGCTGTTTCGGAGCCTCGATCTTTACAATGCCGCCGCCCGGTCTGTGGCCGACCAGACCCCTGAGACCCAAGCCGCGCTCCGGGCCTATGCCCGGGGCGTCAATGCCTGGCTTACGGAGGTCAATGAAGGCGCGCGGGGCCGGGGCGCGCCGGAGCTTTGGATCTTTCCGCCCTCGATTGCGCCCTGGCAGGCCACGGATTCCATCGCCGTGGTCAAGTTGCTGGGCCTCGACCTCTCGCCCCATCTCTCCCATGAGATCTTGAGGGCGCGGATCTCGCTCCTGCTGCCACCCGAGCGGGTGGCAGACCTCATGCCCGACAATCCCGGGGCGGGGGTCGCGGCCTTGCCGCGCTACGATGCGCTGGTTCCCGGCGTGGCGCCGAGCCGGGAGTATGCGGCCTGGGAGACGCCCCTGCCCCATTTCCAAGCCTCGGGAGCTTCCAATGCTTGGGCGGCCGATCCAACGCGCTCAGCGTCCGGTGGCACGCTTTTAGCAAGCGATCCCCATCTTGGTTTTTCGGCTCCCGCGATCTGGTATCTCGCTCGGATAGAGCTTGAGACAGGCGGCGTGGTGGGGGCAACGGTGCCCGGGGTGCCGGCGATCTTTAATGGCCGCTCGGCCCGGCTCGGCTGGGGGCTTACAGCCTCCTATGCCGACAACCAGGATCTCTTCATCGAACGGCTCAATCCGGACAATCCGGCGGAATTCGAAACGCCGGAAGGGTGGAAGAGGTTCCGCACCCGGCCGTCGATCCTCAATATTAAGGACGCACGGCCCGAAACCCTCGATCTTCGTTGGACCGAAACGGGCCCCGTGCTGCCCCCGACCGTGCCGGGGCTCGACCGGGTGATCCCCGCCGGCCACGTGGCAGCGCTGGCTTGGGCGGGGCTTTCGGACGATGACACCACGATGTCGGGCCTTATCACGATCATGGGGGCTGGCACGATCGAAGAAGCGATGGAGGCCGGCGCCTTCGTCGTCTCCCCGTCGGTGAACCTCGTTCTCGCAGACCGCGAACGGATCGCGATGAAAGTCCTTGGAAATCTGCCGATCCGGGCGACGGGACACCAATCGGCGGGGCGCCTTCCCGTACCCGCCTGGCGGGCCCAGAACCGTTGGCAGGGGATGTTTGATTATTCGCGGAACCCCCGTTTCGTCGACCCGGTGGGCGGCATCATCGCCAACACCAACAACAAAAGCGTCGAGCGGTCCTTTCCGCGACATGTGAGCTTTTTTTGGGGCGACACCCAGAGGATCCAGCGCCTCACCCGGCTGATGGGCTCACGCCAGGTCCACACCCGCGAGAGCTTCATCGAAGCCCAGCTCGACGCGGTCTCACCCACCGCACGGGCCTTACTGCCACTGATTGCGCGCGATCTCTGGTTCACCGGCGAAGCCGCGCCCGAAGGGAGCCGCGAGCGCCAGCGCCAGCGCGCCTTGGATCTTCTGGCCGAGTGGAACGGGGAGATGAACGAGCATTTCCCAGAGCCCTTGATCTATTCGGCTTGGATCCGCGCGGTCCAAACCCGGCTCATCCGCGACGAATTGGGTCCGATGGCAGCTGAGTTTCGCTCGATCGAGCCGGTTTTCATTGAACGGGTGTTCCGGGATATCGAAGGGGCGGCGGCCTGGTGCGACATTATCCAATCGGCCCCGAACGAAACCTGCCAGGACATTGCGAGCCTCGCTTTGGATGACGCGCTACTTTTCATCGAAGAAACCTGGGGCGAGACCCTCGAATCCTTGCGTTGGGGCGACGCCCATGAAGCGGCCCATGACCACCCGGTTTTGGGCGAAGTTCCGGGGCTCAACTGGATCGTGAATGTCCGCCAATCGACCTCGGGGGGGGACTTTACCCTCCAACGCGGCAAGAGCAGCGGGACCGGAGAAAACCCGTTCTTGAATACCCACGGGGCTGGCTACCGCGGGGTTTATGATTTTGCCGACCCGGATTCTTCGGTCTTTGTCACCGCCACGGGCCAGTCGGGCCATCCATTGTCGCGCCATTACGACGATTTGGGCGAACTCTGGCGGAGAGGCGAATATGTGCCGATGAGCCTCGATCCGGACCTGGCCCGCGCCGCGGCCGTGGGAATAACCGAGATCTCACCGCCCTGAGGCTTTTCAAATCGCGGGCTGCTCCCAAGCCCTTTTGTTGTGGGGGCTTCGCCCATGCCTTTTAGTTTTCGGGGGCTTTGCCCATGCCGTTTAGTTTTCGGGGGCTTTGCCCATCACTTTCTTTTTTCGGGGGCTTTGCCCCCGGGCCTCCGGCCCTCCCCCAGAGTATTTTGACCAGGATGAAGGCGCCTTTTGTCTTTAGAGGCGGCCGAAGCGGCGGGCTTGGCCGGCGGTCCAGGACACGGTGAGTTCGGGGCCGCCATCGGTCTGGCGTTCGGCGCGGACGATGCCTTGCTCGTAAAGCCAGGCCCGGCGGCGGCCATCGGACGGGTCAAGGGTAAGAACAACCTCGGAGCGGGCACCGAGAAGGGCTGTCTCCACGGCTTGGAGGAGAGGCTCGAGACCTTGGCCGGTTTGGGCGGAGGCCAAAAAGATCGCCTCGCCTCGCGCCGCGCGGGTTTCGGCCCGGGCGAGGGCCGCGTCGTCTAAAAGATCGACCTTGTTCCAGACCTCAAAGACCGGGGTTTCCTGGGCCACACCGAGCTCAGCAAGGATCGCGGCCACGTCATCGGCCTGTTCTTCGGCTTCGGGATGGGCGATGTCGCGGACATGGACGATGAGATCGGCCTCGAGCACCTCTTCGAGGGTCGCACGGAACGCCGCGACAAGCTGGGTCGGGAGATCGGAGATAAAGCCCACCGTGTCGGACAGGATCGCCTCTCCGCCCCCCGGCAGAGGCACGGCGCGCATGGTGGGATCAAGGGTCGCAAAAAGCATGTCCTTGGCCATGACTTCGGCCCCGGTGGTGCGGTTAAAGAGCGTCGATTTCCCCGCATTGGTATAACCCACAAGGGCCACCAGCGGATAGGGAACCTTGGCCCTTGCCGCGCGGTGGAGCGTTCGGGTTTTCACCACCTTGTCGAGCTGGCGTTTGAGGCGGACGAGTTGGGTGTCGATGGCCCGGCGGTCGGCCTCAATTTGGGTCTCGCCCGGCCCGCCCACAAAGCCAAGCCCACCCCGCTGACGTTCAAGGTGGGTCCAGGCGCGCACAAGCCTTGTCCGCTGGTAGGTGAGTGCTGCCATTTCGACCTGGAGTACGCCTTCCCGGGTGCGCGCCCGGTCGGAGAAAATCTCGAGGATGAGCGAGGTCCGGTCGAGGAGTTTGACCTCCCAATCGCTCTCGAGATTGCGCTGCTGGACCGGGGTCACCGGCCCGTCAACGAGGACAAGTTGAATGTCTTCGGCGTGGATACGGTCGTGGATTTCTTCGAGTTTGCCTTTGCCAAAAAGGCTTCCGGGCTGCGCCTGGGCGAGGCGAATGACTTCGGAGCCCGCAATATCGAGCCCCGGGAGAGCCCGGGCCAAAGACACCGCTTCGGCCAGGGCAAAATCGGGATCGCGCCGCGGTCCTTTGGCATCGATGGCCGGGTGAAGGATGAGCGCGCGGGTCTCGCTCTCGCTCCGATCAGCCATGGCCCATGGGCCGGGCCCCGCTGAGCCCATCTGCCCAATACCCTTTGGATAAACTAGGAATGGCGGGCCAGGACCCCTCCCTTCCGACCCCTTCGCTCACTCTTCGCCTTCATAAAGGCTGATGGGCTGGGACGGCATGATGGTGGAAATTGCATGTTTATAAACAAGCTGCGATTGCCCGTCCCGGCGCAACAGCACGCAAAAATTGTCAAACCACGTGATGACCCCTTGGAGTTTCACGCCATTAATCAGGAAAATTGTGACGGGTACTTTGGTTTTGCGAACGTGATTAAGAAATGCGTCCTGCAAATTCTGTCGGTCGGAAGCCATTTTGACTTACCCTTTTCTTGTTGACGCCGCCCGTTCAGCGACGCGGTTCCCTGTTGGCGACACTCTGTCCTGCTCTTGGCTCGGACGGAAGTTAGAAATTGTCGCAGCACGTCAATTGCTTATCCACGCCAAAAATCGGGGTTGAGAAGGGCGATGAGGGCAAGGGTCTCGAGCCGGCCGAGCACCATCGCCGCAGCCATCACGGTTTTGGCCGCCGGTGCCAGGGTTTCAAGATCGATGGGGCGGGCCGTGGCAGCATCGATGAGGGGCCCGCAATTGGTCAGTGAGGCCAGTGTGAGGACCAAGGCCTCCTCGAAGCCCACACCGGTGAAGGCCAGGGCAAGCCACACCACGGCAATGGTGAGCGCGAAAATCATAAAGAAAATCCAGGCCATATAGGCCCCTTCGCGGCGGAACCGACGCGCGGTCTGACCCGAGCCGCCGATCGACGAGGGCTGGACGAGTTTCTCCATCTCCCGAAGACCGTGCTTATAGAGCGCAAAGACGCGGAGGAGCTTCACGCCGCCCGCAGTCGTGGCCACCCCCCCGCCGAAAAGCGCCAATCCCATGAGGATGAGCCCCGGTGTTTCGAGCCCCGACCAGGCCAAAGCCGACAGCCAATCCCCGCTAACCCAACCGGTCGTGGTCAAAAACGAGGCAGTGGTGAAAATCGTCCCCCAGAGGCCCAAGAGCCCTTCGAGGATCGTGCCCGCTTCATCGGCATCGAACGAGGCTGCCCAATGGCGGAGGAACAAAAGCACTGGCAAGACCGCTATGATCGTGAGCCCTAGCCGAAGCTCCGGGTCGCCTAGAAGTGTCCGGTAACCGTCGGTGCGTTCTTCGGTGGCAAAGGTGAGCCGCGACAGGGCGAAGATCAGGAAAACGATGATGATAACCTCGCCAACGATCCCCGACGCGGCCGAGCCCGGCCCCCCAAGGGGGGAGAGCCCGGACGTCGACAGGGTCGACATGGCGTGGATCAAGGCCACGAGGGGCGGATCGCCGGCCGCGATAAGGGCGATCCAAAGGGCGCCTGTCAGGCCCGCATAGACCGGGAAGAGCCGCGCGGTGTAGCGCCTGAGGCGCGCGCCGGGGCCCGGGCCCTGGCCGAATTGGACGAACCGTTCTGACCCGCGGCCAGGCGCTCCGGTGCCGGTAACCTCGAACCCACCGAGATTGAGGGGGGCGAGCACGGCGATGGCCGTGACCCAGATGAAAAACCCGCCGAGCCAGGCCACTTCGGCCCGCCAAAGATGGACGCTCGACGGGGTGGCGTTCAAGGGAAGGGTCGGTGCGCCCGTGGTGGTGATGGCCGAGACCATGTCGAAGACCGCGCGCCAATAGGAGAGGTCCTGGGCCATCGCTTCGGCCATGGGCCAGGCCAAAAGAAAGGGGAGGGCTGCATAGGTGCCCGAGAGCGTCAAAAGCTGGCTTCTGATGTCGAGCCGGGGTGCTCGGTTGGCCGTGGCCACGGCCAAGAAAGCGAAGAGAACGAGGGTCAAAAGCGCGGTGTAGCCGAAACCCCGGGCCGAGACCCCGTCGCCCACAATGAGCGCGTGAACCGTCGGCACGGCCATGGCGAGCCCCGAGAGCCCGATTAACAGGACAAACATCGGGAGGGCCGCGATACGGGCGAGCATTAGAAATAATCGATCGAGACCTGAAACAGCCGTTCGGCCTCGCGGACATCTTCGGCCAATGCGAAGACCACGATGATGTCGCCGTCATCGATCACCGTCGCGCCCGTGGGCCGGACCATTTCGCCGTCTTTCTGGACAGCGCCCACGAGGACGCCGTCGGGGAAGTCGATATCGCGGATCGCTTTGCCTGCAATCGATGAGGTCGAGAGAACCTGGGCCTCGATCACCTCGGCCTCGGCATCGCCAATCGAGTAAACCCCGCGGACCCGGCCAAGGCGGATGTGGCGGAGGATCGAGGAAACGGTGGAAGCCCGGGGGTTGATATAGGCATCGATCCCCAAGGGTGAGAGCATGGGCTCCAAGGTCGGGTCATTGACGAGGGCGATCGTCATCGGGCTGCCTTCGCTTTTGGCGCGGACCGCGGCGAGGATATTGGTTTTATCGTCGTCGGTGACGGTCAGTACCGCGTCGGCCCGCTCGACGCCCGCTTCGTCAAGAAGTTCCGCCGAGAGCCCGTCGCCGTTCAAGACCACCGTACGCTCGAGGGAATCGGCCGCCTTCTCGGCCGCTTCGCGGTTACGTTCGACCACCTTGACCCGCACCCGCTCGGTCCGCGCTTCAAGGGCCTTTGCCACCGCGAGCCCCACATTGCCGCCCCCGATGATGACCACCCGGTCCTGGCGCTTGGAGGTTTTGCCGAAGACCTCAAGCGTTCTCTCGAGATCAGAGGTCTGGGTCAAAACATAGATCGAGTCCTCAGCCTCAAGCCGCACATCCGCATTGGGCGCGAAGAGTTTCTTGTCCCGACGGACACCGACGACGATGGCTTTGAGCGTCGAGAAAAGGTCGGTGAGTTGGCGGAGCGGCGTGTCGAGTTCGGGACAATCAGCGTCAAGATGGAGCCCCACGAGCTGGGCCTCGCCGCCCAAGAAGGACTGGATGTCGAAGGCGGCTGGCGCCGAAAGCCGGCGGAGCGCGGCCTCGGCCACTTCCTTTTCGGGGCTGATGACGACGTCGATGGGCAGGTGATCGCGCCGGTAAAGGTCGGAATAGACCACCGTGAGATACGCCTGGGCCCGGAGCCGCGCGATCTTTCTCGGGATCTCAAACACCGAATGGGCCACCTGGCAGGTGACCATATTGACCTCATCGGAATGGGTGGCGGCCACGATCATATCCGCGTCCCGCGCCCCAGCCCGCTCAAGGATGTCGGGGTAAGACGCGTGGCCCGCGATCCCCGTGACGTCCAGTGTATCGGTGGCCCGGCGCACCAGGTCGGGGTTGTAATCGACCACGGTCACGTCGTTGTTCTCGCCCGAGAGCTGGCGGGCGATTTGCCACCCCACCTGGCCCGCCCCGCAGATGATGACCTTCATGGGCTCCCCGAACTCGCCCCGTTGGGCTTTGGTCTGACATGGGCCGGGACCGCGTTCAAGCGCTAGACAGCCCTGGATTGGCCGCTAGGCTGGGCGTGTTGAAAAGGAAAACTGTTTATTTTCATAAGAAACACGGGGGATAGAATGAATTCCGATACTGCTGATCTATTGCTCGCCCTCGGCGACGACATGGCCGCGCAACTTGAAAAGGGCGCGCCGAAGGAGGTCTTTGCCGGATTTTTTGGCCCAAAACATAAGGTTTCCGATACCGTTCTCGCCCGGGCGCTCGAGGCCCATCGCCGGGTCAGCACACGGACCCGGACCAAAAAGGCCGGGAAAGTGCTTAGGCTCGACGCGATCCTCATCGCTCTCGAGCTGGTGCCTCGAAAGGCGTATTTCGGGAAAGCTGATCTCGGGATAGCTCTGGCCGAATGGTTTGAAGAAGAAGATATTGAGTACTCTACGCATGGCCGGAGGTCGGACAAAAGGGCCTGTGCCGCGGCCACAGTCGCCGTTGTGGCGACCATTAACGCGCTCGCGGCGGCCTTCGAATTGTTCTTTGACTGCGTGATGAACGACGATGGGGGCGATAGCGATCCGGACGAGTTCTCGATGCCCTTTCTTCCAGAAGACGACGAGGACGAACCATTTCCCGAAGGGGGCGGAGGCGGTGGAGGGGGCTCTGGCTCCTGGCCAGGCGAAGAAAACTGCCAACAGGAGAAAGCAGCCTATGAGGCGGCCGGACGGGCCTACGAGGCCGCCTTCGCGACCCAGCAGATCGTCTGCGGATAGGGCCCAAGGGGCGCGGGTTACACGTCGAATGGGACCTCGGTCAAAGGACCACGGCCCCGGACCCATTCCAGGGCCTCCTGCGTTACCCGTGGCCTTCGATCTCAGAAGTCCGGCGCGGGGAGCGGCCTTTCCGCTTAGGACGCCGCCGCCTTCATCTCCGGTGGTTCTTCGACCTCCTCGGTCTCGACCCGGGCGACCCGGGCCCCGGCCTTCGACGAGGTGACCACGTTGAGCGACTTCAGTTTCCGGTGAAGGGCAGACCGCTCCATCCCCACAAAGGATGCCGTTCGCGAGATGTTGCCCCCGAACCGGTTGATCTGGGTCAGAAGATATTCCCGCTCGAAAACCTCCCGCGCTTCCCGGAGCGGTAGGGTCGCCAAGGAGCCGTGAAGCGCCATCCGCCCCGCGGTATCGGGTGAGGCATCGCCCGCTTCCGGGAGTTCTGAGGCTTCAATGGCACCCGAGCCGTCGCCGAGGATAAGCACCCTTTCGATGACATTGCGCAATTGGCGCACATTGCCGGGCCAGGCCATCGTCTGGAGCCGAGCGACCGCTTCTTCGGAGAGATCGCGGAGCGGGAGACCCTGGTCAGCATTGAACTGGGCAATGAAATGGCGCGCGAGGATCGGGATATCTTCCAGCCGCTCCTCCAATGGTGGCACGTCGATCGGGACCACATTCAACCGATGGTAAAGCTCGGCGCGGAACCGGCCGGACGCCACCTCGGCGTCGAGATCGCGGGTGGTCGAGGAAATCACGCGGAGATCAACCCGCACCTGGTCGGTGCCGCCGGAGCGCTGGAATTGCTGCTCGGTCAGAACCCTGAGAATTTTCGACTGGGTGCCCGGCGGCATATCGGCCACTTCGTCAAAAAAGATCATGCCGCCATGGGCTTGTTCGAGAAGACCCGATTCAAGGCCGCGTTCCGAGGTCAGCCGGCCAAAGAGCACGTCCTCCATCCGGTCGGGCTCGATCGACGCGGAATTGACCGTGATAAATGGCCCGTCCGCCCGGGTCGAATGGGCGTGGATATAGCGCGCGGCGATCTCTTTCCCCGCGCCCGACGGACCTCGCAGCATCACGCGGCCATTGGACTTTGTGACCTTGTCGAGATTGCCTTTGAGGGTGCGGAAGGCGGGGCTCGAGCCCACAAGTTCGGACGGTGCGGTGTCGCGGCGGCGGAGCGAGGCGTTTTCCTGGCGGAGACGCGAGGCCTCCATGGCGCGCCGGATCACGACCATCAACTGGTCCATGTTGAACGGCTTTTCGATAAAGTCGTAGGCCCCTTGCCGGATCGCGGCCACCGCGATCTCGATATTGCCGTGGCCCGAAATGATGACCACCGGCACATCCGGATTGTCGCGCTTGGTGGCTTTGAGGATGTCGATCCCGTCCATCTGGCTGTCTTTGAGCCAGATATCGAGGATTATGAGCGCCGGAGCGACCCGGTTGATCTCGGTCATCGCCTCGTCCGAGGTCCCCGCCAGGCGCGTGCCGTAGCCCTCATCTTTCAAAATGTCCGAGATCAATTCGCGGATATCGCGTTCATCATCGACTATAAGAATATCGCCCATTCTGCCCTCCAATCCTGTTTTATTCGGCCACTTTGAGCGGCACGGTTTCGCTGCTGTCTTTGTCTGCCACCAATGGCAGGGTGATTTCGGCTCGGGCGCCCACCTGGCCCGACCCGTCGAGGGGGTCGGCATCGACAAGTGCCAGCGTTCCCCCGTGTTCTTCGATAATCTTCCGCACGATCGCGAGGCCAAGGCCGGTGCCTTCTTCTCGCGTGGTCACGTACGGCTCAAAAAGCCGCGCCCGGTCCTGGGGGAGCCCGATCCCGTTATCGGAAATCGTCGCAATCGCCCGGCCGTCCTGGCGGTAAAGCCGGACCTCGATCTGCGGCACGTGGCCCTCGGGCGCGCCTTTTTTCTGTAACCCATCAATGGCTTCCCCGGCATTTTTGATGAGATTTGTCAGCGCCTGCGCCATCAGATTGGCATCCACATCGAGGGGCACGGGATCTTCTGGCAGGTCCATCGACAGAGCAATCCCCGGCATCGCGTCTTCGTGGAGCGTGACCGCGTCGGTGATCAGCGCTTTCAGGTCCTGTTCGCTCCGCTGGGGCTCGGGCATCCGGGCAAAGCGCGAAAACTCGTCCACGATCCGGCGGAGCCCGTCGGTCTGACGGACGATCATGCCTACGAGCTGTTCGAGCGAGGCCAGTTCGTCTTCGGGGAGATTGCGGAACTTCATCTTGATCCGCTCGGCCGAGAGCCGGATCGGGGTCAGTGGGTTTTTGATCTCGTGGGCGATGCGGCGGGCCACGTCGCCCCAAGCGGCCATCCTTTGGGCCGAGACGAGGTCGGTGACATCGTCAAACGCGATCACGAAACCTTCTGGGCCCCCGTCCCGGCTCCGTCGCCGGGCAATCCGCACGAGAAGGTTCTCGATCGACCGGCCGCGCGACAGGCGCACTTCGCCTTGCACGATCTCCCGCCCCCCGGCCCGCATGCGCTCAAAAAGCGGCAAGAATTCCGGCACGGTGCGCCCGAGGGGTGCGGTCTCGCCGCCGGTTTCCCCGAGCATTAGGATCTCCCGGGCAGAGCGGTTGATAAAACTCACACTCCCGTCCGTATCGAGGCCGATCACCCCGGACGTCACCGAGGAGAGGACGGAATCGAAGAGCCGCCGGCGTTCCTCAATCTGCGCATTCGTGGCCAAAAGCGCCTCGCGTTGGCCTTTGAGCTGACGCGTCATGCGATTGAAGAACCGCCCCACCATGGCGATCTCGTCATCGCCCTGCTCTTCGGGCACGCGCACGTCGAGATCCCCGGCGCCGACCCGTTCGGCAGCGCCGGCGAGCCGGCCCACCGGGCGCGACAGACCTTCGGCGAACCAAAGCCCAAACCAGATGGCCGCGAGCACAAGGCTGATCGCAAAACCGATATAAAGAAGCCCGAATTGGAGGACGATCTGCGCCCGTTCGCTTTCAAGATCGGTATAGAACCGGGCGGTCTCTTCGGCGTCATCGAGAAGGGCCAGGATCCGGCCATCCACGTTACGAGCGACATAGAGGTAATGGTCGGGATAGGCGGTGAGCGCGATCAACGCGCGGAACTCGTTTTGGTCGAGATCCTCGACGATGACCGTCTCGTCCCGAGAGCGGGCAATGTCGGACTGGGCGGCGGGTTCCATGTAGAATTCGTAGGACCGCTCGCCCCGGAACCGGAGCGCCCCGGTCCCGTCGATCACATAGGCCTCCGAGAGACCCCGTTGGACGAGGGTTTGGCCTTGGGAGAGGACCTGGCGCAACTCGCCGCCGGAAATGAACGCGTTGGTTTGCCGGGCGTTATTGACATAGGCCGCCAGGGCCTCGGCATCTTCGGCAAGATCACGCCGCTCGTCCTCGCGGTAGGCCTGGGCGGCGGTGATTGAGGCCCCGACCGCCGATTGGACCCGGTCCGAAAACCAGCCTTCCAGCCCCACATTGATGGTGATCCCGGCGAAAATAGCGACGGTGATCGTCGGCAGGATCGCGATCAGGGCAAAGACGCCCGTAAGCCGCAAATGGAGCCGGGAGCCCGCCGAACGTGCCCGCCGGGCCGCGACCATGCGGGCAATCGTGGTGAAGACCAAAGCGGCAACGAGGAGGATGTAGATAAAGTCGGCCAATATCACGAGCCGCAGCGCAGGCGCCGTAACCCCTTGATCCATAGGACCTAAAACAAGGAAGGTTGCCAGCGCCAAGAGCGGGCCGAGGATCACCAGGCCGACCGTCGATGCACTTCGCACCCGTTTTTGCCGCGCCAGGCGGAGAACCTTCTGGAGGATACTGTAGTTCACGCGTCCGGTCACCCGAACACCCCGCCCGTTACGCTGCACCGCAGCTTTTGCCTGCTTTGGTGGCCTTAAACCATGCAGTTCGGCCACTCTATGTTGCGCTTTTACATCAATTTGCGGCGGCGTGTCACGCGAATATCGAGGTCGGTGATCTTCTTTCTGAGCGTATTCCGGTTGATGCCCAGAAGCTCGGCGCATTTGGCTTGGTTTCCGCCCGTCGCATCGAGGGCGATTTCGATGAGCGGAAGCTCCACTTCCCGGAGAACCCGTTGGTACAGCCCCGGCGGCGGCAGCACTTCACCGTGAAGGTCAAAATAGCGCTGGATGTGCTTGGCCACGGAGGTCGAGAGCTTGTCGCCCTGCCCGCCCCCGGTGAGAGGCTCGATGGCCGGCTGGTTGCCCAAAGCGGCCTCCACCTCGGCGCGGCTCACTTCCATTTCGCCCCCCGCAAGGAGGAGCCGGCGCACGGTGTTTTCCAACTGGCGCACATTGCCGGGCCAGGAATAGGCGCGGACAAGATCCATGGCCTCCCCGTCGAGCTGGCGAACGGAGCCGGTCTCGCGTTCGGCCCGGGCGATGAAATAATCCACCAAGAGCGGGATGTCGTCGACCCGTTCGCGGAGTGCTGGCACCGACACGGTCACCCCGCCGAGGCGGTAGAACAGATCCTGGCGGAACTCTCCGGCTTCCATCTTCTGGGCCAAATTGGCCTGGCTCGTGGCCATGACCCGGGGCGCGTTGTCAGTGAAACTGTCGAGCATGCGGACCACCCGGGCCTGGGCTTGTTCAGAGAGGTCTCCCACCTCGTCGAAAAGAAGCGAGCCATTCTTGGCCCGCGAGATCAACGAGGCCGGCCCTTCAAGCGCGTCAAGATCGCCCGAGGTCGCTACGACGAAAGGCAGGCTTCGCCGGTCAGAGAGGTCGTGGATCGCCCTGGCAATCAACGACTTCCCGGTCCCGCTTTCGCCCGAGATCAGAACCGTCAGGTCGGTGTTCATCACCCGGGCCACCAACCGATAAAGTGCCTGCATCGCCGGGGTGCGTCCCACGAGGGGAAGGTCTTCGCCAGCCGCGTCGGGGAGGCTCGCCGCCTCGTCTGGAACCGCGCGCAGCGGCACCCGGCGCTTGACG
Source organism: Pseudomonadota bacterium (assembly GCA_039198225.1). Lineage (GTDB taxonomy): Bacteria > Pseudomonadota > Alphaproteobacteria > Rhodobacterales > Rhodobacteraceae > JASJAR01. Next base: position 24,751 of record JBCCTQ010000025.1, on the reverse strand, counting down.
TCGAGGGCCTTTGAGGCACGTTTCATCAGATCCGGCAGATCGAAGGGTTTCGGGAGATAGTCGAAAGCTTCCGCCTCTTCGGCCTGGATCGCGGTCATGATCGTGTTCTGTGCCGAGATCACGATGACCGGGAGGCCCGGGCGCTCGGCGGTGATCCGAGGGAGTTGGTCGAGCCCGTTGCCGTCGGGCATGATCACATCCGAGATCACCAGGTCGCCTTTGCCTTCCTCAACCCATCGCATGAGCGTCACCAATGACGACGTGGCATGGACTTTGCAGCCCGCCCGCGTCAGGGCCTGGGTCAGTACGGTGCGTATCGTTCGGTCGTCATCCGCGACCAGGATCGTGCCATCCATCAATCGTCTCCATCATCGTCTTGGCTCCGCCCGGCAAGGGGCAGCGATATGCGAAATACGGTGCGCCCCGGGACGCTATCGACCGAGATCATCCCGCCGTGGTCCGACAGGATCTTCGACACCAGGGCGAGGCCGAGGCCGGTGCCGTTTTCCCGACCCGACACAAAGGGTTCGAAGATCTCTTGGGCGAGATCGGGCGGCAGGCCCGGCCCGTCATCGATGATCTCGACCTGGAGCGGCAAGCCCCGGGTGCCGTCGGTCCGCCGGAGACGGAGGGCGAGATCGTAAAACGTACGGATCCGGATCTCGCCACCCTCTTTTGCGGCGGCCTCGGCGGCGTTTTTAAAGAGGTTGAGGAAGACCTGGAGCATCTGGTCTCCGTCCACATCCGTGGGCGGGAGCGAGGGGTCATACTCCTCAATGAACTTCACATGGGCCGCAAAGCCCACCTCCGCCGATTTCCGGGCCCGATCGAGAAGGTCGTGAATGTTGACTGCGCGTCGCTCGGGCGGGCGAAGATTGCCGAATTGCTCGACCTGGTCGAGAAGGGCCAGGATCCGGCGGGTCTCGGCCACGATCAGATCGGTAAGTTCGCGGTCATCGCCCGCGAGGTTCATCGACAAAAGCTGGGCCGCGCCGGTGATCCCGGCCAAGGGATTTTTGATCTCATGGGCGAGCATTTCGGCCATGCCGATGGCGGATTTTGCGGCCGTTTTGACCGAATGGGCCCGTTCGAGCCGATCGGCCAATTGGCGTGGCTCGAACATCAACAAAAGAAAACCCGGCATACCGGCGAGCGGGGCGATGTGGAGGTTGCAGAGCACCGGCGGCGCGGCGCCCGTGCCCACATCGGCATCCGACATGGCGAACGAGCCTTCCCGGGACCGGACCCGTTCGAACGCATCTTCCAAAGGCGCGTCGATGGCCAGAAATTCGAGGCTTTGCTGACCGCGGAGCCCCCGGGCGGACGTGTTAAAAAACCCTTCGGCCGCCGGGTTCGCCTCAACGATCACATCGGCAGAGTCGATCACGAAGGCTGGTTGCGGCAAGGATTGCCAAAGGCTCCCGAGAAAACCGCTCATGCGGCAATCCCGTGGCTGACACAGGCCAATGGGATGAGGGGGATCACCCGTTCGGGCGGCGCGGTCAGAACTTCGCGACGGAGCGCCGGCGCGGTGCGCGCGGTGTCCATGTACCAATCGAGGTGTTTCCGGACCACCCGGGCCCCGAGATCGCGCCCGTAAAACGAAAGCGCCGCCTCGTAGTGGCGGGCCACCAGATCTGCCAGATCCGCGCCTTCGGGGATCTCGGGCGCGGGGACGTCCCAGAGCTCGGCCGCGATCTCTGCCAGGCGCCAAGGTGCCCCTTGGGCGCCCCGCCCCACCATAACACCCGCCGCCCCGGACGCCCGCAGTGCATCCCGCCCGGTTTGCCCGTCCACGATATCGCCATTGGCCAAGACCGGCACATTGACCGCATCGACGACCTCTCCGATCGCTGCCCAATCGGCCGCCCCGGTGAAAAACTGGCACCGGGTCCGGCCATGGACCGTGACCATCGCCACCCCGGCCTCGACCGCGCGGGCCGCAATCTCGGGCGCATTCAGGCGCCCGTCGTCCCAGCCAAGGCGCATTTTGAGCGTGACCGGCACATCGACGGCCGAGGTCATGGCCTCAACGAGGCGAAGTGCGTGGTCGGGGTCTTTCATCAACGCAGAGCCGGAGAACCCGCCGGTGACCTTCTTGGCGGGGCACCCCATGTTGATGTCGATGATCCGGGCTCCGTTGGCGGCAACCATCCGCGCGGCCTCGGCCATCCAGTGGATCTCGCGCCCGGCCAGTTGGACGGCGGTGCGCGCCTCATCAAAGCCAAGCTCGGCCCGTTCGCGCATGCCAGGTTTTGCCTGGACCATCTCTTGGCTGGCCACCATCTCGCTGACAACGAGCCCAGCCCCGAAGGAGGCCACGATCCGGCGGAAAGGCACATCAGTGATACCCGCCATGGGCGCCAGGGCCACCGGCGGGTCGAGCCGTTCACTTGCCACTTGAATAGTCAACTGCCCAAACCTTGTGCACACTCCCGGTGGAGGTAAGCTGGGACTGGGCAAAGTGCAATTTCACCGGCCGGAAATCGCATGGCATATCTACAACGCCTAAAAATTAGGCGGCCTTCGGCCCCCATGCTGCCCATTGTCAGCGGATGGTTCACCGCCTAGACGAAACCCATGGAAGCGCGGCCCCCCGTTTCGCGCCTGATCGCGACCTTTGGCTTTGTTGGTCTCCTGAGCCCCGCCCCGGGTACTTGGGGGGCACTGGCTGCGATTCCTTTGGCCTTGGGTGTCCATTGGCTGTCGGGTCCGATCGGCCTTGCCTTGGCCACGATCGGGCTCTTCGCTGCGGGACTTTGGGCCAGTGAGCAGGAGCTTCTCGACAGCGAAGGCGAAGACGACCCGCCCGAAATCGTGGTCGACGAGGTCATCGGGCAATGGATCGCGCTCCTGCCGGTTTCGCTCGGCGCCTCTTCGATGGGCGTGACTTTTCTCGCCCTTTGGCCCGGGATCGTGACCGCCTTTGTCGCGTTCCGCATTCTCGATATCTGGAAACCTTCGGTGATCGGCCGGGTTGACCGGCGGGGCGATGCGTTGGGGCTCATGCTCGACGACGCTTTGGCCGGGGTCGGGGCGGCCGGTGCGGTGCTGGCCCTGGCCTTTCTATCCCACCGGATCCTCGGCGCGTGACGGCCGAGGTCGTGATCGCGGCGGCCCGGGCAAAAGGCATGAAACTCGCCCTGGCTGAAAGCTGCACAGGCGGCATGATTGCCGCAGCGCTCACGGATGTACCCGGGGCGTCAGCGGTGCTCGACCGGGGGTTCGTGACCTATTCTAACGGCGCAAAATGCGAACTTTTGGGCGTCAAGCGCGAGACACTCGCCGCCCACGGGGCGGTCTCCGAAGAGGTGGCGCGGGAAATGGCCCTCGGCGCCCTGGATCGATCATCCGCCAGCCTTGCGCTCTCGGTGACGGGGATTGCCGGGCCCGGGGGCTCAGGTAGCAAACCCGAAGGCCGGGTCTGCTTTAGTCTGGCGCGGAGCGGGGCCCCTCCCATGAGCGAGACCATCGAGTTTGGAGCAATGGGGCGCGCTAAGGTCCGCCGCGCCGCCACGCTTCATGGGTTAAACTCAATATTCCAATCCCTTACGGAATGAACCTCAGGTATATAGCTCCGCCGCACGCCGTTCAAAAGCGCGCACAATCCGCTGCATGGCATCATTGAAAAACACCCCCGCCGCGGCGTCGAGCACCTTATTCCGGAATTCAAAATCAACGAAGAAATTCACATCGACGCCTGCGCCACCGTCGGGGGCCGCAAAGTCCCAGATCGAGCGCATGTGGCTAAACGGCCCGTCGATATATTCGGTTTCGATCCGCTGTTTTGGCCAGAGCGTGACGCGGCTGCCGAACTTTTCCCGGAACACTTTGAAAGAGATTATCAAATCGGCCTCGATCACCTCCGCCTCGCCTTGGGCAAAACGCCGGCGTTCGCGGGCAGCGGCGACCCAAGGGAGGAACTTTGGATAGGACGGCACATCGGCGACAAGTTCGTACATTTGGTCGGGCGTGTAGGGCAGCCGACGGGTTTCGGAATGCGTGGTCATTTCGCTGCTTCGCCGTTAGGGTCGCGCTTGATGTTGCCCTTTAATGCTCAAAATCAAGTGAATTCCGCGCCGTGACCGGGACTTACGTCATCGACCGGATGATCTCGGCCAAAACCATCGCCGCGCGGATCGAGGACCTGGCGCGCGACATCCAAGCAACCTTCACCGGCAGCGACAAGCTGATCGTGGTGGGGTTGCTCCGAGGCTCCTTCGTTTTCATCGCCGATCTGGTGCGCGAGCTCGACATGAACGTGGAGGTCGACTTCCTCGAAGCCTCCTCCTACGGGGATGGGACGACGTCGAGCCGGGAGGTGCGGATCTTGAAAGATCTCTCGGCACAGATCGCTGACCAGGACGTCCTCGTGGTCGAGGACATTGTCGATACGGGGCATACGCTCTCCCATGTGGCGCGGCTCTTGCGGTCGCGGGGACCGAAGCGGCTCGAGACGATCGCGCTTCTCGACAAGCCGAGCCGCCGGGAAGTGGCGATCGAGGCGACATGGACAGGGTTCGAGATCCCGGATGAATTCGTCGTGGGCTACGGGATCGATTACGCCCAACGGAACCGGAACCTCCCCTATATCGGCAAGGTCCGCTTCACGGGATGATCTGGTTTTTGCGGATGGCGCGCTGGGCCAGGCGGCCACCCTCCGCGGGTCAGGTCAAATTCGTCCTCGCCATCATCGCCCTCTGCGCGGTTCTATTCGCCGTGGAGCGGGTGTTTGGCTGGCCCGAGGCCCTGACACCGCAAAGACTGGGCAGGTTCGGGCCGCGGTAGATCTTCTAACTTCATGTAACACATCAATTAAACTGTATAATTATATGTAATTTATAATATATAGTTCATCTCAATATCTCGAATTTTGTTTGAGGTTATTCAACGTCAAGGGGCTTGCCTAAGACGCGCCAGCCGATATCTCGCCTGACCTGCGCGCCCGGAAAGTCAACCGCCTTGACGAGCGCGTAGGCCGCCTCCCGGGCCTCGGTCAGGCTCGCCCCCCGCGCGGTCGCATTGAGAACCCGCCCGCCATTTGCGACGACCCGGCCTTCGTCACGCGCGGTCCCTGCATGGAAGAGCGCGGCTTTACTCGACGCTGTCATCCCATCGAGCCCCCCGATCACAGCGCCTTTCTCGACCTCGCCGGGATAGCCGGGTGCCGCCATCACCACCGTCATGGCATGGTCATTGGCCCAGTTGAGATGGACCTCGCCTAGGTGGCCTTCGGCACATGCCTGGACCGCGTCGAGCACCTGGGCCCCGAGGCGCATCATCAAGACCTGCGCTTCCGGGTCGCCGAAGCGGACATTATATTCAACGAGCCGTGGCGCACCATTCTCGATCATAAGCCCAGCATAGAGGACACCTTGGTAAGGCGCGCCCCGCCGGGCCATCTCAGCCAAAGTGGGCCGAATGATCTCGTCCACCGTCCGGGCAACCATGGCGTCATCGAGGATCGGTGCCGGCGAATAGGCCCCCATGCCCCCAGTATTGGGCCCGGTATCCCCTTCGCCGATCCTTTTATGGTCTTGGGCCGTGCCGATGGGGAGAATATCGGTTCCGTCGGCAAGAACGAAAAAGGACGCCTCTTCCCCGGCCATGAACTCTTCGATGACGATCTCGGCACCCGGCGCGTCAAGGAGCTTGTCCACCGTCGCCTCGGCCTCGGCCAAGGTCTCGGCCACGACGACGCCCTTGCCGGCGGCCAACCCGTCAGCCTTGACGACGATAGGCGCACCCTTCTCGGCAAGATACGCTTTGGCCGGGCCAACCGCATCGAACCGGGCCCAGGCGGCCGTCGGCACGCCCGCCGCATCGGCGACGTCTTTCGTAAAGGCCTTTGACGCTTCCAGCCGGGCCGCCGCTGCCGACGGTCCGAAAACAGCGATGCCCGCTTCCCGGACCCGGTCGGCCACCCCGGCCACCAGGGGCGCCTCTGGCCCGACGATCACGAGCCCGATGCTTTCCTCGGCCGCAAACTCAGCCACCGCCGCCCCATCCATCGGATCGAGCGCGGCGCATTCGGCGATCTCGGCGATGCCCGCGTTGCCCGGGGCCACCACCAGCCGGTCGCATTTGGGGTTCTGCGCCACGGCCCAGGCCAGGGCATGTTCCCGGCCGCCGCCCCCAAGAATGAGAATGTTCATGTCGTCCTGCCCCCTCGGCGAGGGGCCTAGCCAAAGGGGCGCGGCCCGGCAAGCGGTTGATCCTCCCGAGGCTGGGGCCTAGCCTCCGCCCCATGAGCGATCTTTTTGAAGACGACGCGCCCTCGGGCACCAATGCGCCGGAATTCACCGTCTCGGAGATTGCCGGGCGGGTGAGAAAGGTCATCGAAGGCGAACTCGGCTGGGTCCGGGTGCGCGGCGAGGTGGGCCGGGTCGTCCATGCGCGTTCCGGCCATCTTTATTTTGATCTCAAGGACGACAAATCGGTCCTTTCCTGCATGACCTGGAAAGGCCAGCTCCGCGACATCGGCACGGTTCCCGAAGAGGGCATGGAAGTCTTCGCCGAAGGCCGGATGACCGCCTCGGGTATGCAATCGAAATTCTCGCTCAACGCCCAACGGGTGGCCATCGCCGGTGAAGGCGCCCTGATGGCGATGCTCGAGAAACGCAAGAAAGCCCTCGCCGCGGAAGGGCTCTTTGACGAGGCGCGGAAAAAGCCCCTGCCCTATCTGCCGAACATTATTGGCGTGGTGACGTCGCCCCAGGGCGCGGTGATCCGCGACATTCTCCACCGGCTCCGGGCGCGGTTTCCGCGGAAGGTGCTGGTCTGGCCGGTGGCGGTTCAAGGGGAGCGCTGTGCGCCGGATGTGGTCCGGGCGATTGAGGGGTTCAACGGGCTGACACCCGGGGGCGCCCTGCCCCGGCCCGATCTCTTGATTGTGGCCCGGGGGGGCGGGTCGATCGAGGATCTTTGGGGCTTTAACGAAGAGGCGGTGGCGCGCGCGGCAGCGGCTTCGGCCATTCCCTTGATCTCGGCCGTGGGCCATGAGACCGACACCACGCTCATCGATTTTGCCGCTGACCGCCGGGCACCAACGCCCACCGCCGCCGCTGAGATGGCCGTGCCCGTCCGGGCCGAACTCCAGGCCGGGCTCGACGGGCTCGGCGCGCGCGCGCTTTCTGGCCTCGACCGGGGATTGGCGCAAAAACGCCAGCGCCTCAGCGATCTTTCCCGGGCGCTGCCCCGGGCGGAGATGCTCATCGCCGACCCCCGCCAGCGCCTCGATCTCGCCGAGGCCCGGTTGCCAGCCGCCCTCAATGCGCTTGTCGCCCGGCGGCGGGCGGCTCTCTTTGAAACCGGCGCCGCCCTCCAGCCCCAACGTCTCCGGGCTGAATTGGCAGCCCGGGCTGACCGGTTGGCCGTGCGGGGTGAACGGCTCCGCCCTGCCCTTGCCCGGAGCCTCCTCGAGCGCGGTCGGGCCCTCGACGCCCTCGCCCAACGGCTTCGGCCCGAAACCCGCCGCCGGGCCATTCAAGTTGCGAAAGAACAGTTTGGCGCGGAAGCCATGCGCCTCGCCCAGGCGGGCCAGCGGCGCCTCGAGGCCGCCCGGACGGCGTTGCAGGCCCAGGCGCGGGTGCTCGACACGCTTGGTTACGGTGCCACCTTGGCCCGGGGCTATGCCGTGGTCTGGGACGGTAAGACTTTGGTCGACCGCGCCGAGGCCGCCAAAGGGGCGTTCGCCCTCGAAATTGAGTTCGCCGATGGCCGCCTCCCGGTCGCCCCCACGGCACCCAGCGCGCCGACGCCGACCAAAAAACCCCGCGCTAAGACTCCATCCGATCCGGGCGATCAGGGCTCGCTTTTCTAGGTCGGAGCGGGGCGTAAATTTCCGCGCTCCCCCCTGGACGGGAAGAAGTGCCGTTGGTATATCCGCCGCCGGTATTCCGGCGTAGCTCAGCGGTAGAGCAGTTGACTGTTAATCAATTGGTCGTAGGTTCGATCCCTACCGCCGGAGCCAAAAAGTCCCCTATTTTTCAATACTTAACACTGAAAAATAAATTCATTGATAATTCGTCAATTGCGTGAAACCCACACAAAATCACCCGATTTTACCCTTTTGGCACATCGAAACGTGAATAAGCGTGAATCCGTAGCGCGGTGTGCCATATTGAATCGAGGCACGCCTAGCGACTTGATTCGTCATAGCCGACAACACCGCCTACACTACCGAACGACTACGCTTAGTGTGTATGTGAGCCTTGAGTTGGAGACCCAGTATGAAAGCTTCGGAACAACCCTTTGAAACACTGAAACGCCTGCCCGGCAATCCAGACAGCCTCGGGATGGGCGTTACCCCAGACGGCAAGGTGAACGTTTCAGCCTTGGACGGCTTAGTGGGATGGTTCGATAGTCTGGATGAGGCGCATGCGGCTGCCGTCGATTACCTACGGAAGAAGGGCCATTCGCACCATTATCTCGACAAGGCTGCTGACCCGTCGAATTGGGAGACTGCAAAGGTAGTCGATTCAAATTAGAGGTCAGCAATGTTCAAAGATCGCTATGGAAATCCGCTCTTCGACGAAAATTCGATTACGGTTTTCGATACCGATTTGAACTACGACTCCGAGTTGTTCGAAGACACGCTAGGCCTCAAGCTCAAAGATTTCGACCGGGGGCAGTTTAATGCCGCTTACGAAGTTGATGTGGGTGGCGGTGCCGATTGGCCTGCAGTCGCATACGAAATCGCAGACAAAGCTCAATACCTCGCGCCCGTGGTCGCCGTCCTCTTCTACGGTGAGAAAGTAGAAAAGAGTTTGCGGGCATGGGGTCGGCTGGCGGCTGAACTCGTTGCGCTCATTCCGAAACGTGGGTTCACCGATATGAATGGGGCGGGGATACTTGCCCTGAATGCAGTGTTCGAAGCCACCGAAACAACCAACGTGAGGCTTGTTGCTTGGACATGGGGTGATGACGTTAACGCGCCGTACGTCGAAGGCGAAAAGAACCTCACGGCGTTTGAAGTTATTGCGAAGTTGAATGAGATTGCGCCCAGAGACCAACAGTTTGGCATTGGACTGCATTCACGCCCAACCTTTTTGTTCAAGTTTGATGCAGATGGGGAAACGTTTCTTGTTAGCGTGAAGGGCAAGAAAGCCGAGGTTATGCGAGCGCCGCAATAGCCATTCAGATTTAGCTAGTTATTCTGGCGCAGCATAGCGATTGTTTGTTTCGACTGCATAGATGTCGTCACCTATTGAATTCGGACTCCCAAAAGACTAGGTCATGCGAGGCTGTCGATTGCCTTGGCTACTAGCGACCTAAAAATCGGTGACGAACAAGCTACCTTTGAAGCGACTCCTATGAACCGCAGGCATGGTGGCACTTAAACGCTTTTTGCCCCGATTAGCCCTGCGATGCACAGGAGGCTTTCTTATGCCTATTCTGAACAATACTGTAGACCACCTGCGTTCGACTGTCCCCGGATTGCGTCAAGCACATGCGTACGAGATTGTAGCTGCATACTTCGGCTACAAGAGCAATGTAGCCAGACAGTCTGACAGCGCCTTCCCTATAGACAACATAGGCGACGCGGCGATTATGATTCCTGATGTTGCAGGAATTAAGGGCCGCTTAGCGCGCCTCAATAACCTTCCGACAGACATGCCGACTGCGATGCAGATTGCCCAGTCGCTCACGGACCATATAGTTGATGAGGGCTGGTTCGCAGGGAACGTATGGCTTTATGACACTATCGAAAGCTACTTCGCAGAAGTGTATGTGTATGATCGCGAGTACCAGATGCTTGAAGACCTGTCTGGGCTTATGGCCGAAACCAATGCTCAGTTTGATGAGGTATATATCGAAGAGGTTGCAATAGACCTTAGCGACACTGCGCTGAGTATTGTCGCCACTGGTGAGTTCAATGGGACAAGTGACCCGGATAGGATGTTCGCGGGTGACAAGCTAGACATTAGCGTAACAGCCACTTTGGATCGGGTTGCGGGGCGTACATGCTTCCATGAAGACGATTTTCACGTTGGTGGCGCACACAATGACTACTGGTATGATCCCGACCCAGAGTCAGCGTCTGCTTAACCCGAATAAGCTAGGCCTCGCCTTCACCGGCGGGGTCAACCTGTGGTGCGGGTTGGTTGCATCCAAAGTACTTTTTGATCTTGCGCGGCGTTTGAGCGGAATTGCATATGCCGTTGACGACGCGAAGAAATGCTTGGGCATTCATGTCGTCACGCTCAACCACGTCACCGCTGTTGATTTTGGCCTGCAGTGCAGCGGCTGGAACAACTTCGGACTTTCGATAAAGAACGTATGATCTGTAGCGTAGCCAAGTGTGTTCGTGCGGTTCCAAGATGCATGTTTGGTCGCAAAGATCGTTTGTGTACTTGGTGATGCTGACTAGGAGAACATTTCCGTCATTGTCCGGGTCACAACAAACGATATGAAGGTGCTTTCGGTCCGGGTCGTGGTAGGTGCCAGACGGCACGAGTAGTGCCGCCCTTCTACAGACCGGCACTTGCTCAGAGCGCTTTCAAAAATGCGGATGCTCTTTGGCTGTCGTGAACGACCGTTTCTTGCTCTACAACATTCTCGATGCCCAACGCGTCCATCATCCTGCGAAGTGGAATCGGATTGGATGAGCCATTCGGGTCTTCCCACTCGGGAACATTGTTTGCGTCGTGCGTCCAGTCAACTAGCTGCCACTGGTTCATCCCGCCAAATTCGTTCCAAACCGCGTCCAGCACCGCGATGTCGGCATCAGAAAGTTCATCCAAATCGTCGGCGTCGATTTCGTCGTTTGCCAGCCCGACTTTGTGATTGTGACGATCTGACAGAACGTCACCCCAACCGTTTTCTTGGTCGGGCGGGACTTCGCCACGTAGATGTCGATAGGTAGTCGAGTTAACCGGTCCTTGCGGCATAGAGTAGTGAGTTTCATCCTGAATCGGAAACCCGAAGCGACGCACACTCTCACGATCCGCCAAGTAGACAAGCTTGACGGCCTTGAGAATATTCAGCGGACGCCGGTTATTCTTCAAGCTCAGATAAGCTACAGTTTGTGCTGCTTTCTGCGGATTGTACGACATGGTGATTCTAGGCTTCCTCAAGGCATACAAATAGTATTCCTCAGATAAATCCACAATCAGGTACACAAAAAGTGAACTGCCGGTGTGGTGCCGCTGACGCGGCAAGAATTCCGTTTGGGAGCTACTCTATGTGTGATTAACGTTACTTGTTAGGGGTTTAGGAGGCAAATTTGAGGCACTCTGAGCGGTCCCAGAGACACTACCTTCCACTGCTGAATTCGCCATTCAGGACGGCAAGTAACAAGCCAAAAACAACGACGACCAGCACGATAAGCAAGGCCGGTCCCCTGTCTTCCTCATGCACATAGACTGGCCCTCCGCATTTTGGGCAGGGCTTCTTGTTCATGTTTTTGAGGCTGCGCCGAGTAGTCCAACCACACTCTGCGCACTGGCCTTTGATACCACTCATACTGGATGATCAGCCCACATGGTCCAAATGTCCACTTCGATCTCTTTCTGCACATATTCGCGACCAGAACACTCCTGATGAAACCGGCTAATTGTCGGGGTGCTTCCCCATTCTCGCCCGATTTCTGCGTCACATTCTGAACACAATACTGACGAATTCTCGTCGCATTCAGATTGATGAGGCAAACCATATGATCAATAAAATCACCAAGTTTCTTAAGAGAAACTACGACATTCTGACACTTACTCTGATGGTGCTTACCTTGGTTGCTACCGTTGCGCTGTAGGCGATACCTTATCGTTCAACCCGACAATCACGGTAAGCATGGTACTCTACAATCGGCATCACGTGCCTCACCTTTGTGTCCCTCAGCCCTGTGACACTGGCGACACCGAAGGCCCCCAAAGTCCGCAAAGCGGCAGTTTGAACCGATATTGTCAACGCGATCAGTTAGAACGCCTCAAAGTCGTAGCGCCCCCAGTCATAGACCTGTGGATTGCGCCCCGATCTGCGCTTTGCCCGGTACCTTCTCGCCTCTGGGTCCCTTCCCCTGCCCCAGCCATCGTCCTCCAAGAAATCCGCCCACGCCGGTACATCTGACGCTAGGATTGCGCCTGCATGTGCGGCGCACTTGAGGAAGTCAGTGAGGCGGCTCCTGAACGATGCATCCTTGCGGTCGAAGATGATCGCTTCGCCCGTTGCTGCGCATTCGACAGTATTGGCGTCAGCAACCGCACGGCTGTTGGCATCTGCTACCAAATCCTCGAGCACAAACGTTTTCGGATACGGCTTGGGGCCGGGTTTTCGTCGGGGTTTCTGAGTGACCATTGATCAGTTGTGCGGGGGCTTGTCGCCGTCGAACATCACGGCATTGAACATTGCGCTGTTGAACCCAGCAATGACGCGCGGCGGTTCAGGAGGGTCGGGCGGCGTCGGGGATCCGGGATCAACACCAAAAATGAAAACATGGCTCAGGTAGGTGCCATCGGATGGGATCACCGGCGAAAAAGACCAATACGAGGTGCGATCAGTGTCGTAGTTTTGGGAGCGTGAGAACGCCATTGGTCTGGTCAGTTAAAGCGATGCATTTGCGAGCTAAGCTCAGCGAGTGCGACGTCAATTTCTGTAGACGGGCCTGCCGAGGTCGTGCGGACCACCAAGCTACATCTTGGCAGCCAAATAATCCGGGAACCGGGCGCAGTGAAGGTCAAGTCGAGTGGGACGCTGCGGGCAATGCCTACATTGGCGAGAATCTCAATCTGCGCGCCATCAAAGTTTTCGGACCCTACGGCCAGCAAATACTGACCTTCAACAACGGTCGGGGCCATCTGAGTATCCCCGTTTGTGGTGATGTTCTGAGCTACTGATTGCGTTGCCATTCTATGCTGCCTCTTTGGTTCTGCGCTCGGCGGCGCGCTTGCGGTTAATTCTGCGACACTCCATGCATTCTGTCTGCCGTCGTCCTCGCCGGAGTTTTCGGGGTGCGATGTGTCCATGACGGCATGGCTTGCCATCAAAATAAAAACGTAAGTCCGCCGTGCGCGCTTCATCCTCCAAGACGATGCGACGAACATAGGTTCCATCGCTGAAATACATTTCGCCCCACAGGTAGTCGTCGCCGAAAACCAGCCTAGCCAGTGCCGCGTCAAGCGAACCCGTAGGAATTGCGATCTTGACCGCATACGGTCGTTGATTGTGAATCATGGATTGCACTCTTTTCGCGCTCTGTTCAAATATCGGATTGGAAACCGACATTATAATTCTGGTTTGGGCGTGAATTAGAAAAAGGACCAGTGACGGCAAAAGAGCGCCAAATGCCGCCACCGCCCTTCATGCCCGTGTTCGCTTGGGAATGAACAAATGCAATATATCACATGTGAGAAACTCGACAAAGCGCATGCGGTCGTAGAATTAGAAATTCATTGAGTGGCAAAATAATTTACCGTGTTTCTAACATTTGGACTAGACAAGCTATGTTTGGCAAAGAAGTAGTGCTCTGAATTATAGAAAAGCTATGCCAGAGTCGGAAAAAGCTATGATTGTCGAAATCGCTTCATTTATTAAAAATCGATTAACGAATCTGCTCCGGCGCTGGCTCGCGGAATGCCTAAGGAATACCGGTATCTGGGGTAGAGTCAGCTACTGCGCGGCTAGGTATACCCCATAGGGGTAAGCCATGAAGGGTCCCCGGACATCAAATATAGAGGCTCCCTAAGAGCAGAAGACTTGACCCGCTGACGCGGCCATATCCACTCCATCCAAACCAGCAACCTTCCCTCAGCAGCCAACACTACAAGGCTTCCGTGCCCTGTAAGCGAGATGATTGAGGAAGGGATGAAGGGAGAGAGATGCGCCCGTCAGGGCGGGGCATGGGCGGTGTTGTTGATTTGGTAGATGGCCCCCGTCAGGTCGTGGCGTGCAGGCCTTCTATTCGTCTTCTGAGGTTCGATACACTGGATGGATGCCAACGCCCGCCACGGGCCGTGCGAATGCCCCGTGCGTTGAGTTCATTCGCTTGTGCGGTAAGGGTTACGTGACCTTCTGAGGCGATGTGGCTTAGCACGTCTGAGAGGTCGGAGGCGCGGGCGTCAGCCCGGTGCTTGATAGCCTTCAAGGCGTCTTTGTTTCCTTTGTCGGCAAGGCGCAAAGCCCTTGCCCCATTGGGGTTTCCGTAGACTCTTCCCTTCTTCTTTGCTGCCTGCATCGCCTCTTTTGTGCGGACGCTGATTAGCTCCGACTCCGCTTGAGCCATGACCGCCATGATACCTACCGTCGTTTCATTTGCATGAGGCATGTCGCATGCCGTGAATTCTACTCCTGAGCTTTGCAGGTTCATCAGGAAGGCAGCGTTTCGACTCAATCTATCTAGGCGCGCAATTACAATCCGTGCTCCTGTAACGCGTGCATGCCGCAGTGCTTTCTCAAGTTCCGGGCGGTCGTCTTTACGACCGGACTCTACTTCAACGTAGTGCTCCAATATCTCACTACCTGAACGCTCAGCGAAGGCTTCAATCGAGGTGCGTTGCGCTTCAAGGCCAAGACCTGATGCTTGCTGCTTACCGGTTGATACACGACTGTAACTGATAATCCGCATTTTCCAAATTCGCCTAAGGCCCCCTGCGGAAAATGTAAACAAGGGAGGTCGATTCGTGGAGTCAAATCAATTGTTTAGAGGGAAACAGTAGGTTTCTGTATGGTTAGAAATAGGTCAGTAGCTATGTCTTATTTTTTAATCTGTCATCAACGCTTGCAGGTTCTGATAGAGAAAAAGCCCGGCAATCGCCGGGCCTTTTTCTTTCAGGGAAAGCGAAGTTTAGGCCGCTTCGGTCTGCACCGCGCGCAGTCGAAAATACATGACCACATAAGCATCCTTCCAAACATTCTCTGCTGCGTTCCAGCGCTCGATGTAATTCTCGGTGACGCTTTCAAAGTTCGTGGCGTCGAAGGGTTCCATGACATCCCCCCACGCTTTTGAGGCCTTCATTGCCACATCAGCAGCAGCGCAGTCCCCCGGAGAGGCTTTCAGGCGGTGCTTTTGTTGCGCCAACTCTTCGTAGGCTGACCACCACACTTCTTCTGCGGCTTGCATGCGCTTGGCGAAATGATGTCCGGCGTTCTCCAAGGTGAGGGGTGCACTGTCTCTATCGAGCGCGTCAGAAGCCTCTAATGCAGCGACAACTACGTCAAACGATGCGAGAAGCGCGTCTTCCAGCGTTTGATGATATGCTTCGTTATTCATATTGAACCTCCTGTGTTCAGTTACCAATACGAAGCAACTAGTCATGGCAAGAAAGTCCGTCAACCTATTGAATTTGTTAGATATACGGTAAATTTCTTTGGTGCAAAATGGCACATAAGTTCGGCTTTGTTTTCAGTGGTTTGAAGCGGGTGCCTTTACGAAATGGCACATCATTGGTCTGAAAAAAGTTTATCATACCCCTAACGGGATCGGGGAAAGTGAGAACAAAAAGAGTAACAAGCGAGATTGGGGCGAATTGGGAGTTACCAACCGTATTATTTTTTTGTGGCGGGTAAGGCGGGTAGGAATTTGCGTGCGCGGCGGTCCAAATACAAAATATTTTTCATTCATTCCTGTCTTTGAAAAAATGTTATTCTCCATCTTAAAGACCGAAGATTCCTACCCGCCTTGTCCGCCGGGCATTGAAAAGAAAGGACTATTTCCAAGTCCTACCCGCCGTTTTAGGCCATCCTACCCGCCGAATCCGGCTTCTTACCCGCCATCCTACCCGTCAATCAGCGCCGACCAGCGCTTATCTGTCGCGGACTCGATCCATTCCCGGGTGCCCAGTGCACGGAACTTGATCCGGTAGGTGTGTACTTTCTGTTTGGCGTCGTATTCACGCTCAAAGCCAATCTCGACTTCAAGATAGTCCTCTCCGAACGTGCGCCGGGCTTTGTGCGGGGACCTTGCGTACTTCTTGAAATGGTGACCAACAGCGTTTGCACTGTGGTAGGCACCATCCTCATCAGAATATCCCCATGACGGAATAGGAATGGGACCACCATCCGGTCCTTTGTTCAGGATATTCATGATCGAACTTGGATCGCTACCACCGACATAGAAGACATGTCCCGGCGGATAGTCTGACAGAACACTGGACAGAGTGAACGTTGCATCACTGCCAGAGGACGAAGACACTTCACGCAATTTGTCTTCGTTTGCATAGAAGTGGTGATGGATGTCAGCAGCCTGCATCATACCGCCTACGGCGGCAAGCCATTCACTGAACGTCCCCTTCACAAGTTCAGACTTGAAGGGCTGACGCCCACTCGCAATCCAGTTCTGGATGAGCGTCAAGCACGCCCAAACCAATTCCCCCCGATTGTCCCGCACCCATGCTTTCAGTTCGTTCTCCGACTTGGTGAAGGTGCGCTTTTCCGGCTCATCCGTTTGTGCATCCAAATCAATCAGTGTCATCCGGCGCAAAAGCTCGTTGCTCATAGTCACGTTGTTGCCAGTGAAAACCCAAACGGTGGTGACCTCCACCGGGTCCGTTGCACCTGCATCGTTCCTACCAAAGACACGGGCATCCAAGACACCTTCTGACACCGCCGTGGCCAAATCATCCGAGTCCAAATTCTTCGGGATGTTATCAAAGATGACGACAAAGGCACCGGAACGAAGTTTCGCGATGAGCGTTTTAGCAATTTCTTCCTGACGTTTTGGAATGTTCATCACAATGGGCTTACGCCCTGTCCAAATCATGTGGAGGATAAAAAGTACTAACCCCGCCCCGGTGCCCGGTGTCGGTTTGTTCACGAGGTGACCGGGCGTGGGCCCATCAATCATGGCGCGCATGAAGGGCAGGCAGGCAAGGCCGATTGTGTTGGCGAAGGATGCGCTTTGGTTTGTCGCAATCTCATCCGGTGTCATCGCATCGAAAGGAAACTCGCCAAAGACTTCAATGAAGGCATCGAAGGCGCGATCCAGTTCATCCTCTGAGGGAACCTCGCTGACGCGAGGCAGGACAAAGCCTTCGGGCATGGCGAGGTAGATACCACTACCGGCGTCATATCCATTCTCATCAACGAGGTTGCCGTCTCTGTCGAAGAACGGAACCTCGGAGATCGCGACCAGCGGCAATGCATAGTCCGCGCGGTCGCGATGAAAGATGTGCTTCACGACATTCATCGGCGGCGCGGTGCTAATCGTACTGTCGCTTTCAGTTTTCTCAAATTTGATGCGACGAGAAATGACTTCTGAGAGGCCATCGTAGTCCAGCAATTTCAACTTCGGCCCGTTCGGTGTTTGACGGCATTCAAAAAGCTCATCGCGCATTCCAAACAAGAAAGGATCTGCGATGTTCGCCGCGTGAAGACGCTTAAGCGCCTCGGAAAACACCAGATCGAAGCCAAAACTGGTGTTGATAGCATCACTCTCAGAAGGCTGTTTGGCCTCGCGCTGACGCGCGGTTTCTTCCTTCACAAGAGGGTTCCAAAGCCGATTTAATTCCCGCTTCCCCAGCGGCGTCACCTCAACAAGCGCATCCGTGATACGCGCCCGCGCCGCCGCGTCCGCCCCGCCGTCTAGACAGCGTCGGAGGATAGCTTCAATGTCTGTAACGTCGGAGTCTTGGTTGATGCTCGCGTCAGCGAGGGCAGCTTTGATGCCATCTGTGCTGTAATCTTCAAGCGGGTCGTCTGCCATCGCATTCGGCTGGTCCTGAATGAACTCACGTGCCTTTTCGGCCTGTTCCAGCAAGTAGTCTTCGTCGTCGTACTTGGAGCGGTCTCTGCTGGGATCACGCTCGGCGTTCGCGATTGCTTGCGTCACCTTATCCAAGATTGGTTCGACAGGTGCGTCAGCGCCATGTCTACCGAAGTAGGAGCATAGCGCGCTGTAAATCGGTGCATTGAACCCGTCCTGTCCTTCACCATCACCGATCAATTCCAAGTGAGCATCGAGACCGCGAACGTCAGACGACTGCTTCTTCTTAGTCGCTGACGCAGGGGGACGCTTTTTCTTCTCGGTGTTGGGCGTGCGTTTCTTTGTTTCTGATTGCTGGTTCTTCTTTGACGCAAAGAATGCCGCGTCTTCCATCCATTCAGGCGCGATGGCCATTACAGTTCCCATGGTGCACACCCTTTTGCCCAAACGTAGATGTTGCCGGATTTGTGGATTGAGAGAGGCAAGAGGCCTTGCCCCCCCACGCCGCGCACATCAATGCCGGGCGCGACCGCTGACGCGGTGTTATTGATGGTCCGATTGCATCGGAAATAGAAATGACGACCGCCACTGCCAGAGATGGTCACGGGCGTTGGAGGCAATTCGCCGTGTTCTCCGATCAACTCCTCATGTGAGTTTGCGCCGGACTCCCCATCCAAATCCCAGATGAAGAAACCGTTGCCGGTGACGGCAGAGACATTACGGACCTTGGTAATGTCCGCGTAGCGGTACCGTTCGCCGTCATCGCTTGCAGGGTAGTGCCCATCACCGGTCCACCGCGAAATGATCTTGTCCGGGTCGGTTGACGCTTCTTCGCCCCAAGCTTTTCCGCGTGGGTTCTTGCAATCACCATTCGCGCCAGTTGATTTGCCTCGACTGTCCAGAGCATGGCTATCGACAACCGGAATTCCGCACGCGGCGCAGGCAAGCGCCATGGCAAGCGTGCCCTGATTGTGGTGTGGGATGGTCTCGATAGGCGCAACAGCGGCAAGAGCTTCCGTCGCCTGTTGACGAAACTCCACTGGAATGCGGAAACTTTCCCGCTTGAAATCCTCTTTGTATTTATCCTTCGCATAGGGGTTCTTCTTTCGATCAATCCGATCAAAAACAGACTCTACACGCTTGGTCGAAGCGCCGCGCCGCGTGGCACGTTTTTCTTGATCTGACGCGTCTTTGGCGTCGCTTACATTTGTGTCCATTGCAAAGTCTCTTTAACCCAGTCCGCCGATCTTCTTTTGGGCCTGTCGCGTAGTTACATTCCCTGCGGCGGAATCTTGTCGTCGGTCGGCTTGTATCAAATCGCCATAACCCATTGCAATCGCTAATAAAAAATTACCGCAACTTAACATTTGCCGCCCGATAGGGTAACCATTTGTTAGCAACCTTCGAAGGTTGCTCCCCAGTCAAAAACGCGCTTCCGGTCGCCGTCGTGCGCTCGCTTGCAGATACGCGCACCCGCCTTTGTTTGTGGGCGATCCATGCACCATTCGACCCAAGCTGGGATGTCTGCTTCCCAAAATCCCGGTGAAGCCTTCGCGTGCGCTTTGAATACTTTGTTAAGCACCCGTTCGGCGTCCGGCGCGTTGCGGTCAAAGTAGATGTCTACGCCCGCCGCCTCTGATTTCAGGACGGCGGGGGACGGCGCGTAGTGAACGCGACTCCGTGGGTAAATGAGCGCCTCAATCGTCGTCGTGGTTGTCATGATCGTTCCAATCGTCAAATGAAAGAAGGATCGGCGAGGTGCTCGCGATCCCATCATCGCGCCAAGTCCCATCGTCGTTCCATACACCCGCCAATCGGGCAGCTAGGTGCGCCATTTCACGTGTGCATCCCTCGACGATGGCGAGTGCGTTGATATCGATGACGGCGGGTTCGCCACCGCCACATACTTCGTCACGGTAGAGCGTCAGGCGTTCCGAAAGATCGAAGACGTCGGCGAGGGAGAATGGGAACTCGTTTGCGAAGGCGATTGCTTCTGCAATGGCGGCGCTTGCCGCCTCCAAAGAATTCTCTGGTCGCCGGTTTGTCGGTGCGCCAAGAGCATCAAGGATTTTCAGGTAGGCAGAAGCCTGTTCGGGCTTTGAGAGTGAGTGTGTGAGCATGAAGGTTAGTGGTCCATTAGAAGACTCCTAGTCGGGATCAGAGGATTAGAGTTGTTCGCCCCCTGACGGGGGCAGTTAGTTGCGCTTCGGGATACGCAAATTCAGATAACTTCGGGCGGGTATTCAGGCCTGCGAACTTCTTTAAGGTAAGCGTCTACGGCCTCGACTGTGACTCCCTTTCCGCAAGGGCAAAGGCCAAATCTGGCAAGTGCACCAACACGGGCAGCCAATTCCAAAATGCGTTCGTCTTGGTCCGGTTCACCGCCAGAACTTTCTGAGGCGGGCAGAACGTCGATGTGTTTCGCGAGGCGCGTCAGCGCCGATGACAGGTTTGTCGAAACCTCCTCGATCTTCCGCGCGACGTTCTCAACTTCATGCGTTGCGCATTCATCCATGCGCTCAGTCAGTTCCACCAAGCGGGCGCGCTCAATCTGAGCAATCTCAATCAGGTCATTTACAACACTGGTCATGAACAATCACACACGGGAAGGCGGTCCAAAGCCTCATCAAGATTAACCTTCTGCGCTTTCGAAATCTCACCAATGAATCTCGATGTGCGCATACGCCGCCCCGAATGCGTGATGGCAGATTTTCTGATGCGGCTGGCGAGGCTCTCATGACCGTGCGCCGCGACCACTCGGGCGGCGTTCAGTAGCCCGTTGCTGATATCGCGCATCAGCGCCGAAATCTCTTCGGGGTTCAGCGGCGGCGGCGGTGCTTTCGCCTTAGCCAGTTCCGCCTTCAACTGAATGACACGGTCTGCAACACGCCTTGCCGCTCTTGATGCGGACACTTGGCGTCCGTTCGTTTGGGGCAAGGGGCCGTTGTCGGCGGTGTTGCACCAGCATTCAAGCTGTGTCCCGCGTTCCGCCGCAAGGCAGGCGGCATACCTTTCAAGGCGCGGACTAAGCTTATCCTTCACGCCGGGACGCCTCGCTTCACATCGCGCCATGACCGCCGCGCGCGACTGCGCAGGTAATCCTCTTGGTCATCATCGAAGCCAGTCACAGCACGCTTCAAAAGGTCAATAATTGGGTCCACATGCCATGCCTTGAGCGTCGAACCGGTCGCGTTGTCGTGCAAGACACGTTCGGCGGGAATGTGGGAAATATTGCAGCATTTCAGGAATTTAGCTGCGTCTCCCGGATAAACCGCCAGCGTATCGGCGATGGCCGAAAGCGTGACGAAAAGTTTTGGTTGTCTCGCGGTCATGTTGCTGCACCTTTCGCAATCTTGCGGGCATGCGCCATTTTCATTGCCGGACTCATGAAATTCGGGTCCTGTTGGATATTTTCGTTCACCTGTTGGTGCTTCGCACGATAGGCCGCGACGCGCCGGGACGGATCGCGGATTTCCGCAATCTGTTCGTCGGTCATCTTGGCATCGATCTTTGCGTGCCCGGTCAATCCGTTTTCGCGTGCGAAGATCATTTTCTCCACTGGCGTTCCACCAATCTCGTCAGCGGCGTCAGGGTCACCGGCTTCAAGGCGCTCAACAAGACGCTGTACTGCACGCCATTCGACAACGGCGGGGATGTGCTCAAGGTTTGCGATGATCTGGTCAAAGTCCGGGTCATGCGAACCGTAGACTGCCGTCCGGAATTCGACGGATTGAATCACGTCGTCATCGGACAGACGGACACCAAGCGACAGGGCGCGAGCCTTCACTTCTTTAAGCAATGAGTCGTGCCGCTTCGTCAGGTGCGTGGATGACTTCACCATTTTTGTGAATTTGTCTTGCATCAGATCACCGTCACCCAAGCCGTGCCATCAGCGGCGGCGCGCACAAAGTGCAAGTCGTCAAACGGGCCAAGGTCGTAGAACTCGACATGATCGGCGGGCACGCGGGCGTCCGACGTCGTTGCGGGCCGGTTCCACGCAACATGAAATTCAACGTCCGAGACGACACGAACGCGGATGGGGTTTTCGTCGCTCTGGGCACCGGTAACGGGCCGAGCGAATTGAGTGTTGGTTGCAAGGACCGGAACGGTCGCAGAGTCGCCGTAGCGAACAGCGTCAAAAGCCATCGGATCACCTATGTTGGAGAAGATGTATTTGGGCACAATTTGCCCAGTAATGCCGTGATAACACAAAACGGCCTCGAATTCTAGCTTGTGCGGTTTTTTAGCGCGCATCGCGCCTAGGTTAACAAATTGTTACTGAACATTTTTTCGAGCTTCAAAGCTCTGCTACCGAACCGTTGCGACCATGAAGGTTGATTGTCCAACCGAAGCCAAGTAAGTGATAACGACCAATTGTTAGCGCGTGATTCCACTGGTGCAAAGACCGTTCAAACTCCCGACGAAAGTGCCTTACGCCCCCATCAGATGGGCTGTTCGATCCCCGAAGATTGGGTCTGATGGACAGCCCTTGCGTGACGCTGCCGGGCGCATCAAAACGCGCCAAGAGTCATTTGCGAGCAAAGACGACGCCTTCAATCGCTATTCCGAGTTGCTACAAGAACAACCTCGCAAGCGCCGTCAGCTTAAGCGCTACATTCTTGATGAAGCGACCGTTGGACAGGTAGCGAAAGCCTATCTCGAAAGTCTGACCCAACCCGAACCGGGAGAAGACCCGCCTAGCCCCGGAACACTCAAAGGATATCGGTCTGTAATGAACAACCATGTCACTGCGCATTTTGGCGAGACCAGCTTGCGTGACATTACATCCGACCACTTCAAGGAACTCTACCGCCGGATCAACAACACAAGATCGAAAAACGGAAAGCCAATTTCTCCGCGCACACGGTCTGAGGCGTTGCGTCTGTTTGAGGCGGTACTGAGGCACGGTGAGATGCAAGGCCATATCGATGTGGGCCCCAAGAATCCGATCAAGGCGAAACGGACCCGCTCCGAAATCGAAGCAGAGGCAGACGCGGCGGAGCGAAAGTACTATCCGTTGGCGGAAATTCTTACGATGATGGAGGCGGCAGAGGCCTTAGCCGAGAGCCCAGTACAACGCACCAGTTGGGCATGGGCAAAGTACCGTCCGATGCTCGCGTTCTTGATCTACACCGGCGCGCGGATATCTGAGGCACGCGCGTTTCGCCGTGAAGACTATGACCCGGCGGGAGGGCGGATACACATTCGAGAGTCCGCACCCGAAGGCGCTGGCGATGATCGCACAAAAACGATTGCGGGAAGGCGTTGGGTGCCACTCAACCCGGAACTTGCGCCAATCTTGGAACCGTGGATGGCGTCACATGATCGCCGGTACATCTTCGGGTCGGCAAACGACCGCCCCGTCAGCCTCACAACTCTCTATCCTCGCTTTCTCAAAGTCCTTAAAGACAAGGCCGATGAGATGGCCGCGCAGAACCCAAAGTTCGCATCGCCGCGAAGGGACGCGGCCTTTCATGGATTTCGCCACACCTATGCATCGTGGGCGGTGTCGGTTGGCGCAACACCTAAGCAACTACAGCGCTACATGGGCCACAAAAAGTTCAGCTTCACGATGGATATTTACGGGCATTTGTTCGAAGATGATGGCCAAGATTTAGCAGCGCGGATGACGTTGAGATGAGGCCGCACACCCGCCTTTGAAATCGGCTGTCAAGTTTTGTTTTTTGGCTTTTGTCACATGAATGTGTGAATTAACGTGATTACCGAATCAATTTTTTCACTTTATAACAGTTGTGTAAGAGATCAGCATATTGCCTGTTAATCAATTGGTCGTAGGTTCGATCCCTACCGCCGGAGCCAATCAAATCAAATATTTATCGCGTCTTTTCGTTCGTTGACCGCGGCTTCAGGCTCAAAATAGGCTCAGAAATCACGCTGTTTTGCAGCGTTTTTGTATGTTCAGTAGTGGGTCGGCTTCTCATCTCTTGTGCAGTCGAGGGTGTACTCTAGGTCTTCCAAGACTTGGTCCACGTTGCTGCCCGGTAGGTCTGAAGACCCGTTCTTCCGTTCAGTTCTGAAATCCAATCCGTCGGGTTTGCCGAACTCCTCCACAAAGCGCATAATTTCGTCGCGGGTTCGAGCTGTGTCCCGGTCTGGGCCACCACACAGGACACCCAGTGTCCACGCTTTGTCGAACAGCCACTTTTGTGGCTCTAGGCAAAGGTTTTTTCCCGTTAGCGTGCGGTTCGAGAACAGGATTTCGGTGAGGCGGCGCTTTTTCTGCGGATCAGCGATTTGGTAGGTTAGGTGAACGTTTTTCGCCAGTTCGAGAAAATTCTGCGCAAGGCGTTTATCACCTTCAATTCGTCCCAGTTGTCCACGGGCAGCGCTTGGTTGCGCGCGTTCGTCGTCAAGTTGATCATTGCGCAACTGAAAAGTCGACTTGTCAACCAGACCATCCACCAAGGCATCCGTCAGCTTCGCTTGGCGTTTTTCGAGGTTGGCCAATTGTAGGTCGAGCGCCTGTCTATCAGACGCCCTGGTGCGTTTGCCGATCCAAGACCGCATTGCAGTCTGCAGTCGGCGCTCGTCGGTTGCTCTTAGCCGCAACGCGAGAAGGTGGTGCGAGATTTCACCGTCCAGCCGATCTTCTCTGATCGTCGTGGTCGGGCATCCGCTGGTTTGGCAGCGCATATACACCCGCCCCTTTTGCCGCTCGCCATAGAGGGAACGGCCGCAGTGGCCGCAGGTCAGCAGGCGTCGGTAGGTGTGGCTGTGCCGCGTGGCCTTGGGCTTATGCTTTCCCGTTTTGATATCCTGGACCCGGTCGAACAACGCCCGGCCAACGAGCGGGATATGGACGCCTCGATAGGTTTGCCCGGTGCGCTTGATGTGGATTTGCCCATGATAAAATGGGTTATTGAGCAGCTTCTCCAGGCATCCTTTGGTGATCGGGCGGCCGTGCCGGCTGCGGAAGCCACGGCGCTTCAGTTCGGCGAGTAGGGAACAGATAGAGTGTCCGTCATCAAATGAAGTGGTCCAATTGAGCTGACTGCGTTGAGGACGGCCTGTCTCATCGATTGTGATGTTATGCGGCGCGCCCGAGATTGAGCAAGCGTCGCTGTTTCATTGTTCTTTCCTTAGTTTTTCTCCTTT
>JBCCTQ010000024.1:0-62346 GCA_039198225.1 Pseudomonadota bacterium | reverse complement strand
GGGGGGTTTTTGGGTTTTTTTCTTTTTCCGGGGGGGGGGGGGGGGGGGGGGGGCCCCCCCCCCCCCCCACGACTGATACACTCTCTACACGACGCCCCCACATCGCGGAGGATCGCCACTACGCCGACTAAGAAACCCAAGTCCCGTGACCACATCCGGGCGGGTTTGGACGCTTGGCGACGACCCCGGGTCAGAATTGTGACCCGCGCCATGGGCGGGACTATTGCGGGGCGGACGGGAGGGGTCAAAAATGGCAACAATAATCTGGGCAATTCCGCTTGGATCTTGGAAAGCAGCGTAGACCGGCCCCTATTGTTCCCAGTGACAGGACAAATGGGCCCAAATGGACGGCGCAGAAATTCCGTACATTTGGTCTCAATTCATTGGTGCCGTTGGGCGAACAGTTTGTTTTTCAGCGAATTTTATCCGAATTTCCCGAAATTTTTTAAGCCGAAGCGTTCGAATCGCCGCTCCGCCAGGCAAGACCGCCCCGCTTTGGTCGCCTTGATTAAGAGAGCGTTAACGCTGGGGCTCACGAAGCAAGCCAGCAACGAACAGCCGATTGCCAAAGGCCACGCGTAAGGCACGCGGGGCTTCATCCTGGCCAAAATACTCCCGCCGGAGGCGTCCTCGGGAGCCACCTTTCACTCGGCCGGAGGATACATCCAGGTTTTGTAATCGTTGATCAGGATATTGCCCCGGTCGATCTCAGCCCGGCTCATCTTTTTGACCACTTCTTCAATAGAGATCGCCGCATCGGGGTCACCGCCAATGGTCGAGAGCCCGTACCATAGGTAGGCCCGCACCAGATCGGGTGCCGGCATCCCGAGACCCAATTCATAATACCAGCCCACCCCCGATTGCGCGCCCGCATGGCCCTTCATGGCAGACCGGAGATACCATTCGAAGGCGCGCTCGTAATCTTGCTCGACCCCGAGCCCCATCGCGTAGAGCACGCCGATGAACTCTTCCGCATCGGAATCGCCCGACCGCGCCAAGGGCAAGAACCCTGCCATAGCCTCGTCGAACCGGCCCTCATCCATATGCGCTTTGGCCGTGGCAAGACCCGCGACATTGGCCCCCGCCGGGACGGAGATGCTCGCGAGCAAAACCGCCCCGACCGTGATCGACTTTACCCATTTCCGCTTTGGCATGCCTAACCTCCCTCGCCTTTCACAAAAGATCCAGGAAAACGCCCCGCCAGACAAGGCCGCGGGGCGGCTTGGCCTGGCCCATTTCGCCGCGGCTGTCCGCAGGGCCTGTCCTTCACTTGGAACGCCGCTATTTTGCGCTCCGTGACGGAGCCCTCCCACATCAATGACCCCGAAGCGGCCGCGGTTGATCCACCGCCCCCGGTGCTTGCCATCGCGAGCCTGTCGAAATCCTTCGACGGGCCGGGTGGGCGGGTCACCGTTCTGGACGGCGTATCGCTCGACCTCAGGCGCGGCGAGACCCTGGCGCTCACCGGGGAGAGCGGCTCAGGAAAATCCACGCTTTTGCATTGTGCGGCGGGGCTTGAGACGCCCGATGCCGGGGAAATCCGAGTGGCGGGCCAAGAGATCGGTGCCTTGGACGACCGGGGGCGGGCTGAAATCCGGCGGACCCGGCTCGCGGTGGTGTTCCAACAATTCAACCTCATTCCCTCCCTCGATGTGGGTGCCAATATCGCCTTCCAGGCCCGCCTGGCCGGTCGGTACGACGCCGAATGGACCGACGACCTCGCCCGCCGCCTCGGCCTTGATGCCCATCTCGGCAAGTACCCCGAAGAGCTTTCGGGCGGCCAGCAACAACGCGTCGCCGTGGCCCGCGCCCTCGCCCCGAGTCCAGCCCTTGTTCTCGCCGATGAACCCACCGGAAATCTCGATGAAGCCACGGGCGATGTGGTGCTCGACCTGATGTTTGAGCTCGTCGCCGAAGCCGGGGCCGCGCTTCTTCTCGTGACCCATTCGGCGCGTCTGGCCGCCCGCGCAGACCGTCGGGCCCATCTCAGCCATGGGCGTCTCGCATGACCGGGCCCGCGCTTTCCGCGATCCTTTCCCATTGGCGGCGCCAGCCCGGCCAGTTTTTGACGATGATCTTGGGTCTGGCCCTCGCCACGGCGCTTTGGACCGGGGTTCAGGCGATTAACGCCGAAGCCCGCGCCTCCTACGACCGCGCGGCGGGCGCTTTGGGCGGCGGCACGGTCGATGTCTTTCTCCGCGACGGCGTCGGCTTCCAAGACGCAGATTTCGTAGCCCTCCGCAGGGCTGGCTGGCGGGTCTCGCCGGTCATCGAAGGCTGGATCGCCGCCGAACGGGGACGGGTGCGCCTGATCGGGCTCGACCCTTTGACCGCGCCGCCGGGCACGGAGGCGGCCGCCATTGCCATCGGCGATCCTTCGGATTTTCTCACTGGCTCCGGTCAGATCCTCGCCGCACCCGCTACGGTCGACCGCCTAGGTACGGTACCCCTTGACGCGGTTTCCGCGCGGGGCCTCGCCCCAGGTTTTGCCTTTGCCGATATCGGTATCGCCCAGCGCCTTCTCGATCGGCCGGGGGAGATCGACCGAATGCTCATCCATCCCGATCAGCCGATGGGCCTCCCCGATCCGGCCGAGATCGTGCCGGGGATCACTCGCGAAGAACCCCAGACCGCGGCCGATCTCGCCCGGCTCACCGACAGTTTCCACCTCAACCTCACCGCGTTCGGGTTTCTCTCCTTCGCGGTCGGGCTCTTTATCGTCAACGGCGCAGTTGGTCTTGCCTTCGAGCAGCGCCGCGTTGTTTTTCGCACCCTCCGCACGCTGGGCCTCCCGGTCTCGACGCTGATCGCCCTCCTTCTGGCCGAGCTTCTCGCCATCGCCCTGGTGGCTGGCATCTTGGGCGTCGGTTTGGGATATCTGATCGCGGCTGCGCTATTACCGGATGTGGCCGCCACCCTCCGGGGGCTTTACGGGGCCAATGTGGAGGGCACCCTGTCAATCTCCCCGCTTTGGTGGGCGGCGGGGCTCTTGATCGCGTTTCTCGGCACAGCAATTGCGGCCACGGGCACGCTTTGGAAGGTCGCGCGGCTTCCCCTTTTGGCCCCGGCGCGGCCCCGGGCCTGGGCGCGAGCCTCGATGGCCGCGCTTCGCTGGCAATTGGCCGCTTCAGGCCTCCTCGCCGTGTTGGCGGTCGGCGCTGGTTTCCTTGGCACCGGGCTCATCGGCGGTTTTGCGCTTTTGGGCGCCCTCCTTTTGGCGGCGGCCCTTGCCCTCCCGGGCCTTCTTTCTGGCGCCCTCGCGCTTGGCGCGCACTTCGCAAAACGGCCCCTCGCCCAATGGTTTTGGGCCGATACGGGCCAGCAGCTTCCCGGCCTCTCCCTCGCCTTGATGGCGCTCCT
The DNA here is from genome assembly GCA_039198225.1 of Pseudomonadota bacterium. Classification (GTDB taxonomy): domain Bacteria; phylum Pseudomonadota; class Alphaproteobacteria; order Rhodobacterales; family Rhodobacteraceae; genus JASJAR01. The sequence goes on along the minus strand of JBCCTQ010000024.1, from coordinate 58,986 downwards.
TCTCGCCCTTGCGGCCAATATCGGCGTGGGCACGATGGTCTCGTCTTTCCGTTTGACGTTTCTCGGCTGGCTCGACCAACGCCTCGCGGCCGAGCTTTATGTCACCGTCGAAAGCCCCGCCCAGGCGGCGGCACTTCTTGAGTGGGCGGACGGGCGGGCAACAGCGCTTCCGAATTGGCAGACCGACACGGTGATCGCAGGCGCACCGGGTGAGGTGCTGACCGCGGCCGATCATGCGACCTACCGCGACCACTGGCCCCTCCTCGATGCGCTCCCGGACGCCTGGGACGCCGTGGCGTCCGGGACGGCGGCCATGGTCAATGAACAATTGGCCCGCCGGGAAGGGCTCCGTCCAGGCGATATGGTGGATCTTCCAGGCGGGCCCGTCACCCTGGCCGGGATCTATTCCGATTACGGCAACCCGAAAGGCCAGGTGCTGATCGCCCCGGACGCTTTCGCCGGGCGCTTCCCCGACGCCCCGAGACAAAGTTTCGGCCTCCGCGTCGCGCCGGGCGAGGTGGCGGCCATCCGCGAGAGCCTTGCGACCGAGATCGGCCTCTCGCCCCAACGGATCCTCGAACAAGGCGAGATCAAACGGGTGTCGCGCCAAGTGTTCGAACAGACATTCACCGTAACCGGAGCGCTCAATACTCTCACGCTCTCGGTGGCGGGCTTTGCAATCCTCACAAGCCTCCTGACCCTGGCCAATATGCGCTTGCCGGGCCTGGCGCCGGTTTGGGCCCTGGGGCTGACCCGCGCCCAACTGGCTCGGATCGAGCTTGTGAGAGCGATGCTTTTGGCGCTTCTCACGGCGATTGTCGCCCTTCCCGTGGGGCTCATTCTCGCCTGGGTGCTTTTGGCGGTCATCAATGTGGAGGCCTTCGGATGGAAGCTTCCGATGTATCTTTTCCCTGGCCAATGGGCGGCCCTCGGTGGTGCGGCCATGGGTGCGGCCCTCCTAGCCGGGCTCTGGCCCGCCCGTCGCCTCGCCCGTCGCCCGGCGGCCGATCTCATCAAGGTCTTCGCCCATGAACGCTAGGATCCTTACCGTTCTCCTCTTGGCATGGCCGGGCTCCGCCCTCGCCCAGGGCTTTGCGGGCCTCGGCCAAGACCCGGGGGGCTTCAGCCTTCCGGCGCCAGATCCGGTGTTCCAATTCCCCGAAGACCACGGGCCCCATCCGGATTTTCGCATCGAATGGTGGTATCTGACCGCCAATCTCGAAGGCGCAGACGGCAAGACCTACGGCGCCCAATGGACGCTCTTCCGCAACGCCCTGGCTCCCGAAGACGGGACGGGTTGGGACACGCCGCAGATTTGGATGGGCCATGCGGGGCTGACGACGGAAACAGAACACTATTCAACCGAACGTTTCGCCCGGGGCGGGATCGGCACCGCGGGCGTCACAGCTGAACCCTTCAACGCTTTCATCGACGATTGGGCGATGGCAGGGCCGAGCCTTTCGGAGGTCACACTGACCGCACGGGGATCGGACTTTGCCTATCGGTTGGAGGCCAAGGCCGACGGCCCCTTTGTGCCCCAAGGGGCGGCGGGCTATTCGGTGAAGTCTCCCGAAGGTCAGGCGAGTTACTATTATTCCCAACCTTTTTATACCGTTAGCGGCGCGCTGACCTTACCCGAAGGTGAGGTGTCCGTCACCGGAACCGCATGGCTCGACCGGGAATGGTCCTCCCAACCGCTTTCGGGCGATCAGATCGGTTGGGATTGGTTCGCGCTCAATTTCCCCGACGGCGAAAAGATGATGGCCTTCCGGCTCCGTCACGAGGCCGCACCCGATTATATCAACGGCACCTGGATTGCCGCCGACGGCACGCCCGAGCCCATCCCACCCGGGAAAATCGCCATGCGGCCCGAGGCCACAACCTATGTCGAAGGCGGTGGCGATGTGCCCACATCCTGGGCGCTGTCACTGCCCGAACGGGGCCTCGACATCACCGTCGCCGCGATCAATCCCCGGGCATGGATGGACACGGCAATTGCCTATTGGGAAGGTCCGGTGCGGGTGGCCGGGAGCCATCCTGGCATCGGATATCTGGAAATGACCGGCTATGAGTGAGCCGTTCGACGATCTCGAGGCAACACTCGAACAGGTCTGGCAGCGTCTCGGCCGGGGGGTGGCTGATCCGAAAGCCGCGGCTCGGCATCCGGTACTGGCGACAGTGGGCGCGGCCGGAGCCGAAGCGCGGGTGGTCGTCCTCCGGGCCGTGGACCGGGCGGCCGGTCAGCTCACGGTCTACACCGACGCTCAATCGTCGAAAGTGACGGAACTTCAGGCCGAGCCCCGGGCAAGTCTTCTCGTTTGGGACCAAAAAGCCAGGTTCCAGATCCGACTTCGGGTTCGGTTTGAGATCGGCACCGCCCCGGAGATCTGGGAGCGCCTCTCCGACGGCGCCCGGTCGCTTTACGGCGGGGCACCCCCGCCCGGCGCGGAGATCGCCTGGCCCAGCGACCATGTTCCCGGCGCCGAAGCCCAACGGTTTGCCGTTCTCACCGGAGAGATCCTCGAGATCGAAACGCTACATCTTGGACGGGACAGCCATCGCCGGGCGCTCTTCCGAGAGGGCCGAAGCGCATGGCTTGTGCCTTGAGCACTCGACTGGCGAGCGCGGCCCATCCGCGCTAAGCGGCGCCCATGACGCCCACGCCCCTCACCCGTGATCTTGTTCTTATCGGCGGCGGCCACGCCCACGCGCTGGTCTTGCGCCAATTGGGCATGCGCCCGGTGGCAGGTCTTGCCGTCACGGTGATTAATCCCGGGCCCACCGCGCCCTATACGGGCATGCTGCCTGGACATATCGCCGGCCATTACCCGCGCGAGGCCCTCGAGATCGACCTATATCGCCTCGCCCGGTTCGCCCAAGGGCGGCTTCTTGTCGACCGGGCCGTGGCAATCGACCGAGACGCGAAAACCGTCGACCTCGCCTCGGGCCGGACCATCGCCTACGACATCGCCTCGCTTGATATCGGCGTCACCTCGGACTTGCCCGCATTGCCCGGGTTTTCCGAGCACGGCGTTGCGGCGAAACCTTTAGGGCCCCTCGCCGCCCGGTGGCGCGATTTCCTCGCCGAAGGCGGCGCCGACCGTGCCGCGGTGATCGGTGGCGGTGTGGCGGGCGTCGAGCTCGCCTTTGCCATGGCCCACCGACTTCGCCAAACGCGCGCGGACGCGCGGGTGACACTACTTGAGCGGGCCACGGCTATGTCCGCTCTTAAACCCGCCACGGCGCGCCGGCTTCGCGCCCGCCTGGAACCGGGCGGTGTCGATCTTTTGGAAGATGTCGCTGTCGAAAGCATCGCGGGCGAGGAGGTTCTTCTCAACGGCCACGCCCCCATCCGTTCGGCCTTCACTGTCTCTGCCGCGGGGGCGCGGCCGTTTCCTTGGCTGGCGGAGACCGGGCTCGATCTTTCAGGGGGCTACGCGGCGGTCGATCAGTATTTTCGCACGTCCGATCCGGCCATATTCGCGGTAGGAGATTGCGCCCATTTCGCCCCTGATCCCCGGCCGAAGGCCGGGGTCTATGCGGTGCGGGCCGCGCCGGTGCTCTACCAAAACCTGGTCGCTGCGGTCGCGGGCGGGCCGAAAAGGTCCTTCCGGCCCCAACGCGACTACCTCAAACTCATCTCCCTCGGCCGAAAGGACGCGATTGGCGAACGCTCGGGGCTCGCCGTCTCGGGGCCTTGGGTCTGGCGCTGGAAAGACCGGATCGACCGAGCTTTCATGGAAAAGCTCGACGCGCTCCGCCCCATGGCGACCCCGCAGTTGAAAGGTCCCGTGGCCCACGGGGTGCGCGAAGAGTTGAGCGGCGCGCCGCGCCTTTGCGGCGGGTGCGGCGCCAAAGTGGGCCCGGGCGCCCTCGCGGCCGCCCTCGACAAGCTGCCACCGGCCCAAGATGTCTCGCGCCCCATAGGCGACGACGCCGCAATTTTCGAAATCGGCGGCGCGCGCCAGATCCTCACCACCGATCACCTGCCCGCTTTCACGGGTGATCCTTATCCCATGGCCCGGATCGCAGCCCTCCATGCGATGGGCGATATTTGGGCCATGGGGGCCAAGCCCGAGCTCGCCCTGGCCCAAATCACGCTCCCCCGGATGGCTGCCGCCCTTCAAACCCGCTGGCTCGACGAGATCCTTGCCGCGGCAGGCGCCACTTTTGCCGAAGCCGGGGCCGAGATAGCCGGAGGCCATACGAGCCAAGGTCCCGCCCTTGCCATCGGGTTTACCGTCACCGGCCGGGCGGAGGGCGCGCCCATCACCCTCGCCGGGGCTAAGGTCGGCGACGCGCTTCTCCTGACGCGACCCATCGGATCCGGTGTGCTTTTGGCCGCCGATATGGATCTTGCGGCGAAGGGCGACGATCTCGCTGCGCTTTTTGCCACGCTCACAACATCGCAGGGCGATGCCGCAGCATTGTTGGGCGAGGCCCATGCGATGACCGATGTTACGGGGTTTGGCCTTGCAGGACACTTGCGCAACATGCTCGCTGCGTGCGGCGTGGGAGCTGAGATAGATCTTGGGGCGATACCTGTTTTTGCCGGTGCCGAGCGGGCCGCCTCGAATGGCCAGCGCTCCTCGCTCTTGGCCGCCAACCGGTCGGGCGTTCCGGAATTGCAGGCCACCGGTCCCAGGGCCGATCTCCTCTTCGATCCGCAAACTGCGGGCGGGCTTCTTGCCGCCCTGCCGGAGGAGCGCGCTCGCGACCTGATCGCTGAACTTCACCGCCGCGGCCATCGCTCTGCCGCGGTGATTGGCCGGATCACCGATCAGCCGGGCAGGATCGATATTCTCTGACCAAGTCTGCGATCTTCCTGGCCAATTGCGCCAAGGCTTCGGGCCCGAGGTCTTTCGCATGGAGCGTCGCCAAAGGCACCCCGCCTTGGCGCGCCCGCGACTTGGCATAGGCCGGGTCGTAATGTTCTGTGATCAGGGCCGCCGCGGCCTCTTTGAGCGCGCCTTGCCGCACCATATCCGACCATTGGGTCACCCGCTCCCCGCCCCGGAGACGCTTTAGCACAAGGATCCGGTCGGCAAACGCCTCCCGGTCCGCCAGCGCGTCCCCGTAGGCCTCCAAAAGATAGCTCGCTCGGGCGTCGACAGGCGCCTCAATCACGATCCGCGGGGCAGCCCGCATCGCCTGAAAGAGCGGCGGCGGCAAAGCGAGCTTGCCAATCTTTGACGATTCCCCCTCGACCACGAGGGGCTTTGAAGGGTCGGAACGTGCCATGGCCGCTGCAAGTCCGGTCTCAAACCCCTTTTGGCTCGGCTGGGGGCCTCGCCGGCCGAGAAGCGATCCCCGGTGGTTGGCCAGGCCTTCTAGATCGAGAATTTGGACTCCGAGCTCACCGAGGAGTGACAACAACTCGGTTTTGGCCGTGCCGGTATTGCCATCAAGAACGAGGATCTTTGGCGGGGGCGGACGCTCATAGAGCATGTCGACCACAAGGCGGCGATAGCTTTTGTATCCCCCGTCGAGGGTCTCAACCCGCCAGCCGATTTCGCTCAAGATCGACGCGAAAGCGCGCGAGCGTTGGCCGCCCCGCCAGCAATAAACCAGCGGGCGCCAACCGCCGGGCTTTTCAGAAAGGGCGCTTTCAATATGGGAGGCTGCGTTCCGCGCCACGAGGGCCGCACCGATTTTTCGGGCCAGGAACGGGCTCTCTTGCTTGTAGATCGTGCCGACCCGCGCCCGCTCCTGGTCATTGAGGACTGATAGATTGACCGCACCCGGTACCGCGTCGTCGGCAAATTCCCCGGGTGCCCGGACATCGATCACCGTGTCGAAACCGTGATCAAGTAGATCGACCAAGGAAGGGAATGCACGCGCCATGGGCTGCTATAGCCCCTGCGATTAGGCCAGAAAACCCATGCCTTAGGCGCATTTCTGAACTGCGCTCAAAGGCGTGATCTGAACTCAAACCATCAATATTCCCATGGTGAAAAACGCGGGGACCAAATGACTTCTGCACCTGAGCCTTTTGCAACGCTCCAAACCCTTCCAGCCTCGATCCTGCACATTGGTGGGGCCCGGTCTTCTGCCCTCGCGCACCGGGCCGCGTTTTAGTGGGCGTCCAGGCCAAACTCCGCGCCAATGCCGACCGCGACCTCAACGAACTCGGAATACGACGGGACGACATCGACCTTGTGGTGTGCGCGAGTTGGGTAGGCCCCAAAACAAAAGCGGCGCCCGGGGCGCCGCCTCGTTTCGCGACTATCACTTAGGTTAAGCCGCCAGAGCGAGCCCCCCGCAGCGCTGGAAGAAACCTTCGAGCCAGGAAATGCAGGGCGATTTCTCGCCGGTCTCTTCCCATGCCATCAAATCGTCTTCGAGTGCTTCGAATTCCTCATCGCTCATCCGCCAGAGTATATCGCGAAACCGGAGCGTCGCGGGGTCTGCCCATTCGCTTGCCGATAGGAGCGCTTGGAACTCAATCTGCGGTGTCACTTGATCAAACATAGGAACTCTCACTCGTCGCGTTGTCTTGACCCTATTGTTAGTCCTTTGGTCGGGCCCGATTTGGGCTGCTGCAGGGAAAATTTCGGACGAATTGATCGCTATGGTCAAAGTCTGGCCGCTAAAGGCCCGCGGTTCGGAAACAGTGGGGTTGCTGCCCATCCTACTGTCCAGACAGAACCGGTGGGCCCGTAAAGCTTGACTGAATTCGTTCTGGTTCGAAAAGACTCGGTTAACTTGCAGCCGGCGCTTCCTTTAGGTTGTGTTGATCACCGATAAGGCCGGGCGGTTTCCGAAATGCGCAGAGAGCATCGGGGAATGCTCCTAGGAATTTGCGCATCGGCGCAGAGCTTTGACGCCGCCGCGACAGAGCACCTTCCAGGTTAGTTCCCCTCCAGTGATGCCGAACGTTCAGACAAGAGCCATGTGCCACATCCCAAGGTATTGGTTCTCACGCGAGAGCATCGCACGCGATACTTGCTGTGGGCGGCGGGCACCCGGCCAAGATCAGAGTGGCCGTACCATGGTAATGCAATTTGGCGCACCCGAGAGGATTCGAACCTCTGGCCTCTGCCTTCGGAGGGCAGCGCTCTATCCAGCTGAGCTACGGGTGCCGAGCGTTCTGATAGCGGCCGCGCCCCGGCTTCGCAACCGGTCGATGGTGCAGCGCTCGGGCTCGGCAAAGTCGAGAAGGCCCCGGGACCACGCCGCCGAGCGACAATCCATCTCCGAAGAGCCAAATATTTCGCGGTTCAAGCGGCATCGGATTGAGCCGCGGGGGCAATGCCGTCGGTAGAGTTTGTCCTGAATGCCCCAACGTGACCCATAAGATCGGATGCGGTTTCCGACAGGGACGCCGCCACGGCCACCACCTCTTCGTTCATAGCAGCGTTCTGTTGGGTCGCTCGGTCAATCTCGGAGAGCGTAACCGAAATCTCTTGGGCGCTGGCCGATTGGCTTTCCGCGCCACTGCTGATGTTTGTCGTGAGATCGGCAATTCCATTGATCGAAGTCGACATGGTAGCGAGCGCTTCGCTCACTTCTCCCACCAAACGGACGCCCGATGAAACCCGGTCTGTCGACTGAGAAATCAAACCTTCAATTTCTTTGGCCGCGTCCGAACAGCGCAGTGCCAGTGCCCGAACCTCCGAGGCAACCACAGCAAAACCACGCCCCGCATCTCCGGCGCGCGCCGCTTCGACACCTGCGTTCAAGGCCAAAAGATTGGTTTGGAAACTGATCTCATTAATGACCGAAACCGCGGTCGCCATTTGATCGGAGGCGGTCGAAATCTCCTCCATTGTCGTCACAGCGTTTTGGACAACCTCGTCGGTCCGCGAGGCTTGGTCGAGAATGGTCCCAACGTGGGTCTTCGCGGCCCCCGCATCATTGGCGGACGACTTGGCCGTCGTTGCAAACGCTTCGACCGCTGCCGTCGTCTCGGCCAAACCGGCTGCCGTGCCCTCGGTGCGCTTGGCAAGATCTTTGGCCGCAGCGTCAAGCTCGCGCGCACTTTGCGACAGGGATGCCGTCGAGATCGAGACCCCGTCAATCGCCATTTCGAGATTTGATGACATCGAGTTGACGTCTGTCTTCAATCGCTGGAATGCACCGCTGAATTCCCCCTCCATCCGCGCCGACAGATCCCCTTGGGACAAGTCATCGATGACATCGAGGGTCTTGGTGATCCCTGCATCAAATGTGGCCATGAGGTCGTTGATAAGATCTCGCACACGATCGGCCGCTTCCCCTGCCCCACTCAACTCCATCCGTGTTGAAAAATCGCCGCTCTTAGCTTTGTCGAGCACAGCTTCGAGGTCACCCAGCATTGCCTTGGCGCGACCCGAATCTTCTTCTGCCTTGAGCCGGGCGGCCTCGGCCGTTTCCTGTTCTTCCCTTTGGCGCTGGGCCTCTTCTTCCGCGCGGGCCTCGCGCTCGCGTTCCGCTTCGATACGTTGTTCTTGTTCTGCGGCCTCAAGCCGGCGACGTTCCTCCGCGGCCAATTGAAACGCTTTGAGCGACGCAACCATCTGCGTCATCTCCGAAGAATTCGCAGCCGGCAATTCGACCAGGTCTTTCTCCGCCGCGATCCCTTCCATCGCTTCGATCGCAGCATGCAGGGGACGTGCCATTAAGACCCGAAGCGTCGTGATGCTCACCGCCATCACGATCCCGAGGGCCAATACGATCACGCCGCCGAAGGCGATCCCCAATTGCTTGAGACGAGCCGCAAAGTCGGTTTGGTCCCAAATGGCGACGAGTTCACCGACCAATTTCCTGTCCTCGCCGGCTCCAAGCCAAACCGGGGTACGGACCATGTAATGGAGGGACCCAATAGGCGACGAAAAGCCGGTCTCCGACGCGGTCGGGGGCGGAATATCGGAGAGGAAACCCGTTTCGATACCGTCGCGTGTTTTGACGATCACTTCGGTGCCATCTTCATGGACGATCCGGACGGCGGCCAAATCAAGATCCTCGCCTGAGAGGGCCGAGTTCAAAACCGGCTCCACCATCGAGGCCCGCTTCAAGCGGGTGCCCGTATTGACCTGATCGGCCATGTAGGCGGTGATCGTGCGCGCCTTTAGATGGAACTGCGCTTCCATGTAACGCGAAAAAAGCGTTTGGGAGATGACGAGGAGGGCGGCAAAGCAGACCACCATAGCCAGGCAAAACACCGCGGTGGCTTTGCCGACCAAGCTATTGAGTATACCCATTGCCGCCCCCCGCATTTCCGTCCGCCTTACCGGCAGACCATGATCAAGACATCGCCGGGCACGGCCCATTCGCTGTAGCAATTGTAGGTGTATTCGGCCTCGGTATCGTAGTGATACCACTCGAGGATCGCATCCGAGCCTGCATCGGCGGCCGCAACGATCCGAGGCCACATCGGTTCCCCGGTCAGGTCTTCGACTTCGGCATAGCTCGAAGCAATCAATTCGGGTTCGCGGTTATCGGCCACAATGATCGATTGTTCGAACACGTGCACACCCATCTTAGTTCCCACGAAGGGTTGGGAAGGGTCGTGCATGGCGTCGATCGCGGCATCGATCCCGCCTTCTTTGACGATGGTGCTCATGGTAGCGGCCATGTCACGGGCTTCGGCGTCGGTGCCGAAGTCAATGCCGGCGGCAGCGGGGCCAGCCAACGCGGCGGCCACCAGAAACGCAGGCAAAACAAATTGGAAACGCATAGACTCCTCCATCGCAGATCAATCGGGTGGCGGGAGGGGTACTGACGATAGCCTAAGGAAGTCTTGAGGGCTGACCGGTTTTTAGGCGAACATCTCGAAGGCGAATTGCAACGCCTCAACGAGGGCATCGACCTCGTCTTCCGTATTATACATCGCAAAACTTGCGCGACACGTGGCAGTTACACCAAGATGGCTCAGCAGTGGATGGGCGCAATGCTGGCCCGCACGCACTGCGATGCCTTTTTTATCTAGAATTGTAGAAATATCGTGGGCATGGGCGCCCCCGTCGAGGGTGAAAGAGAATATCGCTCCCTTCCCCGGTGCCTGGCCTTGGATGTTGAGCCAATTCAACCCGGCAAATCGCGCTTCCGCATAATCGCGAAGGCGCGCCTCGTGGGCGGCGATCCGGTCCATTCCAATATCCATGAGGTAATCGAGCGCCACCCCAAGGCCAATCTGTTGGACGATCCCCGGGGTCCCGGCTTCGAATTTGAGAGGCGGATCGGCATAGGTCACCGTGTCCCGCGTCACATCGCGGATCATATCGCCGCCGCCAATGAAACCCTGCATTTCCGCCTGGCGTTCGGGGCGAATATAGATCGCCCCGGAGCCCGACGGCCCGTAAAGCTTGTGCCCCGTCACCGCATAGAAATCGCAGCCGAGATCAGCCACATTCACCGGCCCGTGGACCGCCGCCTGACTTCCGTCGACCAAGACCGGCACGCCTTTGGCATGGGCCGCTTCCACGATGGCTTTGATATCGACCTTCGTGCCCAAAACGTTCGACATATGGGTCACGGCGACGAGTTTCGTCCGGGGCCCTATGGCATCGATAATCTTCTGGGGGTCGAGGCTCCCATCGGGGTCGATCTCCACCCAGCGAAGCACCGTCCCTTGCCGATCGCGCATAAAATGCCAGGGCACGATATTGGCGTGATGCTCCATCACCGATAGGACCACTTCGTCGCCCGGCTCAAACCGCGGCATGGCCCAACCATAGGCCACCAGGTTGATGCCTTCGGTCGTGCCGGAATTCATTACGATATGGCTCGGATCCTCGGCCCCGAGAAAACGCGCCAGTTTCCCGCGCACCGCTTCATAATTCTCGGTGGCAAGATTGGAGAGATAATGGAGGCCCCGGTGCACGTTGGAATATTCATGCGAATAGGCGGTCGTCACAGCGTCGATCACCGCGTTGGGTTTTTGGGCCGACGCGGCATTGTCGAGGTAAACCAGGGGCTTTCCGTTCACTTCCCGTGAAAGGATCGGAAAATCGGCCCGGATCCGGGCAACGTCAAATTCAATATCATCCCGCAAGGCGCACCCCCGACAGCGTGAGAACGAGCATCATAGCAAGGCCGACCGCCGTGAGGACAGCGATCGCGAGAAAGAACGACTTCACAAGCGATCCAAACCCGTGGAGCACGTCGATAAATTGGAGCGTGAGCCAGATCCGGATGACGATCGAAGCGATCCCCACCAGGGCCGCCACCGGCGGCACCAGAAGGAGGAAAAAGAGCACCAGGGCCTGAAGCCCCAAAAGGATCGCCTGAAGGTAGATCCCCAAGGCCAGGGAGGCTTCGAACCCGCCCCGCCCGCCAATGGCTCGGCCGAAGGCTCCGATGGCCCAAGCCCCGCCAAGGATCGCAGCATAGCCAATCAGCGCCAGGATCACCGGGCTTATGGGAAACTCCTGGAGCGACCCATCGGCCATGCGGACCACCATGGGCCCCGAAATCTGTTCTTGGAGGACGAGGAGGATCGAGGCCAGAACCGAGATGAGCCCCGCAAGGGGCATCAAAGCTGCCCGGGGCAACTGCCAGCCGATCACTTCGGCCGCCGCGTCCCGGGGGGCGACGATGCCCTGCCACCAGAGCCGCATCAACTGATCCAAACTGAACGTCATTCTTAGGCCTTCCGCCCTTCGGCCTCCCATAGGCCCGTTCCCCAGAACACCAGAAATGCCCCGAGGGCAAGGAAACCCACCGCCTGGAGCGCAGCACCTGGGCCGATGAACCCTTTCACCAGGCCATGAAGAAGCCAAAGCGGGCTGGCCGCAAGGAGCGCCCAGAAGAGCGCCATTCTTGCGCGGAACCACGTGCCTTGGCCGCCGAAGATCCGCGCCAGGATGTGGCTGAAGGCCGCCAGAGCGTAAAGCAAAAGGGGGGCCACAAAAACCCACCCAAAAAGGGCGGCCCCCATGAGCATGTCGAGTTCGGACCCCTCATTTAGATGGGCTTCCCGGGCAAGCCCCGGCCACTGGGCAATAAAGATCAGAATGCAGGCTCCGAAGAGCGTGGCCAAAGCCCGATCCTCCCGCGCCCCGGCGCCGATTTTGCGCCGGAGGGTTTCGCGGGGCGCGAAATAGGTCCGGATGATATCCCGGGCAACGCTCACGCTAGGCCCGCCGTCCTCGGTAGCGTTCGAGCCAAGCCGTTAGACGGTCAAGCACGGCCCCTCCAAGCCCCTCATCTTCGATCTCGTCGATGGCTTCGGCCAAAAACGCCAGCACCATGAGGTTCTGCGCTTCGGCCAGGGGCACACCGCGGGAGCGGAGATAAAAGAGCGCCGTTTCATCGATCGCACCCGAGGTCGATCCGTGGGAGCAGGCCACGTCATCGGCGTAGATTTCCAGTTCGGGCTTGGCGAGGAATTGCGCATCGTCATCGAGCAAAAGCGACTGGCTGATCTGGTAGCCATCGGTTTTCTGGGCCCCCGGTTTGACGAGGATCTTGCCTTGGAACGTGCCGACGGATCCGGCCCGGAGGACCTTCTTGAACACCTGGCGGCTTTCGCAATTGACCGCGTCATGGGTAATAAAGACCGTGTCGTCGTGGTGGACCTTGCCGTCCTCCCCGTCGCCCAAAAAGGCTCCGGCGAGATGGACCACCGCGTCGTCGCCCAAAAGTTCGACAACGGATTCGTTCCGGCTGAGCCTTCCGTCAAAGGCGAGCGTAAAACTCTTGAAAGTCGCTTCAGCGCCGAGGCGCGCAAAAACATGATGGGCACCATGGCGCCCGGGCGCCCGGCCCTGGGGGCGGATATGGTGAAGTGCCGCCCTGTCGGCGATCTCAACCTCAAGGCAGGTATTGGCCCGCGCCCCGGCGGTGCCGGTTTCCAAAAGCGTCAATTCGGCCCCGGCATCGAGTTTGATGCAATGGTGGAGCACCACGTCCGAATTGGGCGCCGATTGCTTATAGGCAATGTGGATCGGTTTGGCCGGTGTCCCGGTCACGTGGATCACCATCCCATCGGCCGCGAGGGCCGTGTTGAGCGCGGCCAAGGGCCGGTCGACATGGGCCTGGCCCCGCTCTTCGAGGACGCCAAACACATCGCTCGCCCAATGGATATCGCTCGACCGGGCTGTCTCCAAACGCTCGATCACCACCTCATCGAGGTCGAGCGCATCCGAAGCCTCGGCGTCGAATACCCCGTCGACAAAGACCAAATGCACCCGGTCGCGGTCTGAAAAAATCGGCGCATCGACCTCGAAGGCTTCCGAGGCCCTAGGTTCGGGTTCGGTGAGAGCATTTGGCGGGGTAAACCGCCAATATTCGTCCCGTCGCGACGGGAGACCGAGTTTGAGAAGCCTCTCGCGCGCTCCTTTGCGGGCGGCCGTGATCCAAGCCGCGCCTTCGGGCGGGGCCGCCGCGTCGAGCCGCGCTTCGAGACCTGCTCCGCCCACCAAAGCCGGTTTCGCCATCAGGCCATCTCCCCGAGGATATCGCCGTAGCCATTGGTCTCGACCTCGAGTGCGAGTTCCGGCCCGCCGGTTTTGACCATCCGCCCATCGGCCATGATATGGACGACGTCCGGTTTAATATGGTCGAGAAGCCGCTGGTAGTGGGTGATAACCAAAAACGCCCGGCCCTCATCGCGGAGCGCATTCACCCCGTCCGAGACGAGCTTCATCGCATCCACATCGAGCCCGGAATCGGTCTCATCGAGGATGCACATCCGCGGTTCAAGGACCGCCATCTGCAGGATCTCGTTGCGCTTTTTCTCGCCGCCCGAAAAGCCAACATTGACTGGCCGCTTCAGCATCTCCGCGTCGATCTTGAGGGCCTTTGCCTTCTCGCGGACGAGTTTGAGGAAGTCTCCGGCGCTCATTTCTTCCTCGTCCCGGGCCTTTCTCTGGGCGTTGAGCGCGGTCCGAAGGAAGGTCATGTTGCCCACGCCCGGGATCTCGACGGGGTATTGGAAGGCCAAAAAGAGCCCTGCTGCGGCTCGCTCTTCGGCTTCGAGGTCGAGAATGTCTTCGCCGTCGAGAGTGGCTTCGCCCCCCGTCACCTCATATCCGTCGCGGCCCGAGAGCACATAGGACAAGGTCGATTTCCCCGACCCGTTCGGCCCCATAATGGCGTGGACTTTGCCGGCCTCGACCGTCAGATCCACACCTTTGAGGATCTCCTTATCCTCTTCCTCAAGTTTGACTTGCAAGTTTTTGATTTCAAGCATGGATATCTCCTATTGCCCGACGCGCACAGGGGCGGCGTCCGGGGCGGACGCGACTGGCATGCTGAACCGGTCGCAGATTTCGGAATTGGGTTGGGTTAGCGGCCCATTTGAATTCGGGTTGGCATCGCGGAGGCCTGGGCGGCCCCTTCTTCGATCAACACGTAAGACACGCCGCGGAAAAACACCGAATTCACCTCGGTCTGTTGGCGTGTCTCGTAGACATATTCGCGGCTGAACAGGGCCTCGAAGGTCTTCGGGGCCCAATGGACGAAATTGTGCATCGTCACAAGCATCACGGTAATCCCGAGGGATTTGGTGAGAATGAAGACCGGAGCTTCGAACTTGAAGGCGGCCCGGAAGAAAAGACCGACCCCAAAGGCCACGGCCCCGTCGATCAGCATCGTGGAGCCAGGATCCTCCCCGACAAGCGGGCTCCCGGAATAGTGAAACCGCACCAGGCGCGCCACGAACACCGCCGCCATCCCAATCAAGAAAGCGCCCACGAGGCCAGCCGGGTAGCCGAGGTTCTCGCGGAGCGGCGGGACGGGGGGAATGTCGGTGCGGGCCGGGGGCAAAACCGGCTCGATGAGGACACCCGGGCCCTCTATTCGTGCCGGAATTTGCGGAGGCGGGCCGCCTTTCGACGCGACCCGCTTTGACTTGATCCGCGCTAGTCGCGCGGCGAAGACTGCCTTTTGGTCTTTGGCGGTCAGCATCCTGCCGCGTTTTGGAACGCGCGATGCATTGCGGGCCGCCTAGAAGAGCACGACCGGCTTGGCTGCCGTCGCCGTCACATAGGAGGCCGGATAAACCTTCTCGAAGAGATCGGGAAACCGCTCCATCACCATGCTCTCTCCGCCGGTCATCGCCGCGAACCCAAAGAGCAGACCCCAACGCCGGAGACCGTGGCCGAGATGGAGGCTCCAGGCGAGGAAAAACGCCACGAGACCAGCGATAGCGAAATCCGCCCAAAGCTCGATCCGCCAACCGGGGAATTCGTAAAGATAGAGCCCCTCGCCGGTGAAAAGATGAAATGCCGCGAGCCGACCCGCCGCAAAGGAGAGCGCTCCTACGGCCAGGGCCGTTGGCAGGGTGAACAAAAGCGATCCGAAGCTCTCGCGGGGGCGGCGCATGGCGCGGGCCCGGTTCCGGCGCGCCTCGCGCCGAGCTCTCTTGTCGGCCTCGCGGGCCCGTACCTCGTCGCGCGGTCCGACCTCGATCCGGCCGGCCATGTTCGGGCTGTCGCCCCGTTGGATCCGTCCGATCCGATCCGAGAACCCGTCCTTTTGCGCCTTCGCCATATCCGACATTGGCAAAAATCCCTTGGCAAGTGTTCGCCCTATCTGCCCTGCGAGTGAGGCAAAACCATGGCGAACCGCCTGGGATAACGGGGAAATCTGTCAACAATAGAGCCCTCATGGGGAGGATTTATTCCAAAGAGCGGGTATATCCCGCCGATATCAGCGCCCCGCCCTTAACCGCGAGATGGAACCGAACCGTCATTCGATCACCACCGCCGTGCCGGAGGCCGAGACCATCATCATCGAATTGATCACCTCGTAATCGAGATCGACGCCCACGACGGCATTGCCGCCCACTTGCCGGGCCCGGTCCTCGAGCTCCGAGAGTGCGGTGGCCCGCGCCTCGCCAAGGGAGGCTTCATAGGCGCCCGATCGGCCACCGATAATGTCGGTGATCCCGGCAAAGATGTCGCGGAACACATTCGCGCCGAGGATCGCTTCGCCCACAACCACGCCCCGGTATTCCTTGATGGTACTGCCTTCGATGGTGGGTGTCGTGGTGATGATCATGGTCTTCTCTCCCCAGGGGCTCCTGTCATGTGCTGTTCTATCCGGGTGGCCCCCCTACGAGGCAGTCCTTGGCGTCCAACGCCATGCTTCTCGCGACGCGGTCCCGGGGCAAACCCGAGGCCAGGCTTTTTCCGCGCCCTCGTCATTCCCCCCGCCCCCGCCAGTTGCGGAGCACGGTCTGGGCAAAAATGCTCCCCAAAAACCCGCTGATAAAACTCACCACAATGATCTCGCCGCTCCCGAGCATATCGGTCGCCGTATCGATCACCGTGGCAAAGCCAGCGCAGAAGATGCCGGTGAGACATGCAGAGAGGAGAAGCGGGCGGATCATTCTCAATCTTCGGTCTTGGTTCGATACCCTGCAAGGGGCGAAAATATGTTGGCTGCCGCAGTGAGCGGAGTGTCAGACCGGCCCCTCCCCGTGGTCGGTCGGCTTAGCCGACGCTCCCTTCTAGCGAGATCGCCACAAGCTGCTGGGCTTCCATGGCAAATTCCATCGGCAGTGCCTGGAGCACTTCCTTGCAGAACCCATTGACCACGAGGGCTACCGCCTCTTCCTCGTCCATGCCGCGCTGGCGGCAATAGAAGAGTTGGTCATCGTCAACTTTTGACGTCGTTGCCTCGTGCTCGACCCGGCTCGACCGGTTCTTCACCTCAATGTAGGGCACCGTATGGGCCCCACAGGTGTCACCAATCAGGAGGCTGTCGCATTGGGTGTAGTTCCGCCCATCCTTGGCGGCGGCGGCCATGGACACCAGGCCCCGATAGGTGTTCTGCGACCGGCCCGCCGAAATCCCCTTCGAGACGATCCGCGATTTCGTATCCTTGCCGAGATGGACCATCTTGGTGCCCGTATCGGCTTGCTGGAAATTGTTCGGAATCGCGATCGAGTAGAACTCGCCTTGGCTTTCGTTGCCTTTGAGGATGCAGGACGGGTATTTCCATGTGACCGCCGAACCGGTTTCCACCTGGGTCCACATGACCTTGGCCCGGTCTTCCCGACAATCGGCCCGCTTGGTGACGAAATTATAGATCCCGCCGCGGCCTTCCTCGTCGCCCGGGAACCAGTTCTGGACGGTCGAATACTTGATCTCTGCGTCTTCGAGGATCACAAGTTCCACCACCGCCGCGTGGAGCTGTGCCGTGTCCCGCTGGGGTGCAGTGCACCCTTCGAGATAGGACGCATAAGCGCCCTTATCGGCAATGATCAGCGTCCGTTCGAACTGGCCGGTGTTTTCCGCGTTGATCCTGAAATAGGTCGACAATTCCATCGGACAGCGAACGCCCGGCGGGATATAGACAAAGGACCCGTCCGAGAAGACGGCAGAGTTGAGCGCGGCGAAGAAATTATCACCCGGCGGCACGACGCTCCCGAGGTATTTTTTCACAAGCTCCGGATGCTCGCGGATCGCTTCGGAGATCGGACAGAAGATCACACCGGCCTTGGCCAGCTCGTCCTTGAAGGTCGTCCCGACGCTCACGCTGTCAAACACAGCATCAACGGCGACCTTCCGGCCTTCGGCAGGCATGTTTTCCGCACCCTCGACCCCGGCAAGGATCATCTGTTCTTGGAGGGGGATCCCGAGTTTTTCATAGGTTTCCAAAAGCTTTGGGTCGACCTCGTCGAGGCTCTTTGGCTTTTCGGCCATGCTTTTCGGCTTGGCGTAATAATATTGCTCTTGGTAATCGACCATCGGGTAATTGAGCATCGCCCAATCGGGCTCCTCCATGGCCTGCCAGCGCTTGAACGCATTAAGCCGCCACTCGGTCATCCATTCCGGCTCGCCGTTCTTTTCCGAGATCAGCCGGACGATGTCTTCGTTCACGCCCTTCGGCGCAAACTCCATCTCGATTTCGGTTTCCCAGCCGTATTTGTACTTGCCCGAAAGCGAGCGCACCGCGTCGACCGTTTCCTGATCGACACCCTCTTTGGCTTCCATCTCGGGGTTTGCGATACCTGCATCCAATGCGGCCATGTCCATTCCCTATCTCTTGCCTTTGTTTATGCCGCCCGTTGGCGGAATTTTTGTTCTTGGGCGCGCCAGGCTTCGGCAAACGCCAGCACCTCGTCTTCTGTCGTATCGGGCCCCATCGACACCCGAAGCGCGCTTCCAGCCGCCCGTGCGTCGAGGCCCATCGCGCCGAGAACCCGGCTCGACTTTACCTTGCCCGATGAGCAAGCCGACCCGCTGGAGACCGCAAAACCCTGAAGGTCCATCTGCATCACCTGGGTCTCGCCTTTCCATCCGGGGGTGACGAAGAGCGACGTATTGGGAAGCCGTCTTGCGTCTTTCCCGACAAAAATAGTCGTTTCTGCGCCATCCGCCAGAGTTATTTCTAGAATATTTCTAAGTTTCTCAACTCTGGCCCAGACGCCCGCTTCTAGATCGTGGGCCGCAGCCCGGGCCGCGGCGCCGAACCCCGCGATTCCAGGGATATTTTCAGTGCCCGACCGGCGACCCAGCTCTTGGCCACCACCGCTTTGGAGCGGGGACAAATCGAGCCCGGCTCGGACCAAAAGCGCACCGACGCCCTTCGGGCCCCCAAGTTTATGGCCCGATAGAAGGGCCAGATCCGCCCCGCTCCACGAAAACGACCAGGGCACCCGCCCGACCGCTTGGGTCACATCGAGGCAAAGATGGGGGGCACTTAAGTCCTCAAAGCGCCAGCCAGATTCCGTTTTTTCGGGCTCAGTGAGGATTCCGGTCTCGGAATTGGCCAACCCCATGGCGAGGATCGCCCCGTCCACGCTGCCGTCCCGCCGATGGGCCCAAACCGCGTCATGGGCGGTTGCCGGCACATGCACAGCCGCAAGGGGCGCCCAACGGGCCAGGATCCCCGCCGCTTCCGTGGCCCCGGATGTAAAAACCACCTCTTCGGGTTTCGCGCCAACCAGCGCTGCCACGTCGCGCCGCGCCTCTTCCACAACTCCCTTGGCCGCCCGCCCTTCCCGGTGAACCGAAGACGGATTGCCCAAAATATCCAGCGCTCCGACCATCGCCTCGCGGGCCTCGGGCCGCAAAGGCGCCGTCGCGTTCCAATCGAGATAGGTCCTCCGCTGCCCAATCATGGCTTCATCCTGGGCAAAATACTCTGGGGTTTGGGGCAAAGCCCCAACCTAGAAAATGTCATGCGCCGCAGGCGCGCCGCCTCACACCGATCCGTCATCAACGACCGTCAAAAGAGCCGGCACCGCCGGACAGGGCACAAGATCGTTGGCCACCACGTCCGACAGCCGTGTTTGGTGGAGAAAGACGTAAACATGGGCGCTCAACCCTTCCCAAAGCCGGTTCGTCATCGACTGGGCCCGGCTCCCAGAAGTAGCACCGCTGGCGCCTGCCCCGGTTTCCATCGCGCTCACGCTTTCATCCACCGCTTCGAGCACATCGCTCACCCGGATCTCGGAGGCGGGTCGCGCCAGCCGATACCCTCCTCCGGGCCCCCTCACGCTTTCCACAAGACCGGCCCGCCGCAATTTGACAAAAAGCTGCTCGAGATAGGGAAGCGAAATATCCTGGCGCTTGGAAAGATCACCGAGCGAGGTCAGGCTTCCTTCGGCCGCGCTGGCGATGTCTGCTAAGGCCACCATCGCATAGCGCCCTTTTGTGGATAGTTTCATTCCATCACCCTGCCTAAATCTCGGCCTTGAGCCATGTTGACGCCGAAGGAGTGAGGTTTTACGTCGCTCCGGTACCACTGCGTCGGCGGCCTCCGTCATTTAGAATAATTCTAAGAACGGCAAAGAGCCCCGTCAACAGAGTGGCACCGCCGACTTAATGGGATTGGCGGGAAGAACAAGATGGCGATCTGAAGGGATCGGCACAAAGAAGACTAAGATGGGGGACCGATGCCCGAGGTGATTTTTCCCGGCCCTGAAGGCCGCTTGGAGGGGCGCTACCACCCGCAAGGGGAGCCGGACGCGCCGATCGCGATCATCCTCCACCCCCATCCGCAATTCGGCGGCACAATGAACAACCGGGTGGTCTACAACCTCCATTACGCTTTTTTCGAAATGGGTTTTACTGTGCTCCGGTTCAATTTCCGGGGTGTCGGCCGGAGCCAGGGTGAATACGACCAGGGGGTGGGCGAATTGTCCGATGCCGCCTCGGCCCTCGATTACCTCCAATCGATGAACCAGAACGCCAAACATTGCTGGGTCGCGGGATTTTCTTTCGGCGCCTGGATCGGCATGCAGCTTTTGATGCGCCGCCCCGAGATCACCGGGTTCATCTCGGTCTCGCCGCCCGCCAACATGTATGATTTCTCCTTCCTCGCCCCCTGCCCGTCTTCGGGCCTCATCATAAACGGCGCCGCCGACCGGGTCGCCCCGCCAAAAGACACCCATACTCTCGTCAACAAGCTCCACGAGCAAAAGGGCATCACCATCACCCATACGGAAGTCGAGAATGCGGGGCACTTTTTCGAAGACCCATACATGGAAGAGATGATCGGCGAGGTGACCACTTACGTCGAACGCAGGATGACCGAAACGACCCGCTAGGCGCCGCGCGACCAGGTCCCTCAACCAGGGGCCCAAGGGGCGCTCGCCCGGCGTCCAGATGTCGCGGTATACATTTGCATACCTGCTGGCCCGCCTTGGCGCGAGGGGCTATAGGCGGGCCAGCATAATAAAAGCCTCGGAGAGCCCCATGGCCAAGATCACAGTCGAGAACCCTGTCGTCGAGATGGACGGCGATGAAATGACCCGCATCATTTGGGCCTTTATCAAAGACAAGCTGATCCTGCCCTATCTCGACATCAATCTTCTCTACTACGATCTCGGCATCGAGGCGCGGGACGACACCGGTGACCAGATCACGGTCGACGCCGCCGAGAAAACGAAAGAGGTCGGTGTCGCGGTCAAATGCGCCACGATCACGCCCGACGAGGCCCGGGTGGAGGAGTTTGACCTCAAATCCATGTGGCGGAGCCCCAACGGCACGATCCGGAATATCTTAGGCGGGGTGATCTTCCGCCAACCGATCATCTGTTCGAACGTGCCGCGGCTCGTGCCGGGCTGGACCCAGCCCATCGTTGTCGGCCGCCACGCCTATGGCGACCAATACCGCGCTACGGATTTCAAATTCCCAACCGGGGGAAAGCTCACGATCAAGTTCGAAGGCGACGACGGCGAGGTTATCGAGCGCGAAGTCTTCCAGGCGCCCGGTTCGGGCGTGACCATGGCGATGTATAACCTCGACGCCTCGATCTACGATTTCGCCCGGGCGTCAATGAACTACGCGCTGAACCTTGGCTGGCCGTGTTACCTCTCGACCAAGAACACGATCATGAAAGCCTATGACGGGCGGTTCAAAGACATCTTCCAAGAGGTCTACGAGACCGAATTCGAAGAGAAGTTCAAAGCCAAAGAGATCTGGTACGAACACCGCCTGATCGACGACATGGTGGCCGCCGCGCTCAAATGGTCGGGGGGTTATGTCTGGGCCTGTAAAAACTACGACGGCGACGTCCAATCGGATACCGTAGCCCAGGGCTTTGGGTCCTTGGGGCTGATGACGTCCCAATTGATGACACCCGACGGCAAGATCGTCGAAGCCGAAGCCGCCCATGGCACCGTCACGCGGCATTACCGCCAGCACCAGAAGGGCGAAGAAACCTCGACGAACTCGATTGCTTCGATCTACGCTTGGACGGGCGGTCTCAAGCACCGCGCTAAGCTCGACGGAAACGACGCGCTCAAATCCTTCGCCGAGACCCTCGAAAAGGTCGTGGTCGACACGGTCGAAAGCGGTGAGATGACCAAAGACTTGGCCGTTCTTGTTGGGCCAGAGCAAAAGTGGCTCACGACAACCGGCTTCCTCGACAAGGTCGATACCAACCTTCAAACCGCGCTGAGCTGACGCCTAAGAACGCTGGCCTGGGACCAACACCGGGCGGAAGTCTCCAGAACACACGGCCTCGGACATGGTCCGGGGCCTCCTTTTTGCGGCCCCTCCGCGTCCTCCGATCCGGGCGCTGACGGCCCGGTCGGGCCTTTGCGTATTTGAAAAGAGATGAAGGGGCTTGACGGTGGCGCGGGGCGGCAGAGAGTTGGCCCATGCCCTATCTCCTTCTCGCCCTTGCCATCACCGCCGAAGTGATCGGCACCTCCGCCCTCCAGGCAAGCCAGCAATTCACCCGCCTCGGCCCCTCCCTGATCGTGGTTCTGGCCTACGGGACGGCGTTTTACTTTCTTGGCCTCACGCTCAAAACGGTGCCGGTGGGGATTGCCTATGCGGTCTGGTCGGGGCTCGGCATGGTGCTGATTGCTTTCATCGGCTGGCTGGTCTTCGGCCAGCGCCTCGACCCGGCCGCCTGGCTTGGGATCGGGCTCATTATCGCCGGAGTGCTTGTCTTGAACCTCTTTTCAAAGGTCTCCCATTGATGGATGAGGTGCGCGCCCATATCGACGCCATGGCCGACCCCAGGCGCCGGGCCGAAGCTGAGACGCTTCTTGAGCTCTTCGGCCGGGTGAGCGGGTATGAGGCAAAACTTTGGTCGGGCCGCATGATCGGGTTTGGCCGCTACGATTACACCTATGAAAGCGGGCATTCTGGTACGTCGCTCGCCACAGGCTACGCCATGGGGGCGCGCCAAATCAGCCTCTATATCTTACCGGGCTACACGGCCTTCCCCGACATCGTGGCGCGCCTTGGCAAGCACAAACACGGGAAAGCCTGCTTTTACGCGACCCGGCTCGAAAACATCGATCTCGACGTGTTGGGCGAGCTTATTCGCGCGGGGCTTGACGATCTGGCGACGCGCTGGACGATTAAGCCGAATTAACCCGAGCCTCGAACCCGTCACGCACCGTCGCTTCGGCCGCACGGGCGAGGGATTTTCGGTCCGTGAAGGACGAGGCCTCCAAAGGTGGATGGAACGTCACCTCGACCCTGCCGTGGCGGGATTGCGCGAGGATTTGAACAAGATGGGGCCCAAACCCCATATCCCCCCACCAGCCGTAAAACCTCGGATCTGCCCCCGGGGGCGCGGTGTAAGCAAGGCTCGCTGGTTGAACGGGAAAACCCCCATCGACCATCGCTTGGAAGAGCGCGGGCTTGAACGCCAGGACCCGCCTCCCGTCGGTCGATGTGCCTTCGGGAAAGAACAACAGGCGATGGCCCGCCTCGAGGCGCCGGGCAAAGAGATCGCGTTGGCGCCCCGCCTCGGCCGTCGAACGCTCGATGAAAACCGTGCCCGTGGCCCGGGCGAGCCAACCGATGCCGGGCCATCCGGCCACATCCGCCTTGGCGACGAAGTAAACCCGGCGGGCGGCGTTTAGCGCGAAGATATCGAGCCAGGAGGCGTGGTTGGCCACGATCACCCCGTCGCCGGTCAGCACCGGGCCTGAGCAGCTATATCCAATCCCAAGAATCCAGAACGCAGACCGGCAAACGGCTTGGGTAATGAACGGGGTCCAAGGTCGGCGGAGGCCGTAAAGCGGCGCTTCAATCAGGCGGAAGAGAAGAAGAACGCCGAGCCCACCGAAGACCACCACGCCCAAGATCCCACCTTTGCCTAGGACCCGGAGCCAGCCCAATGGACCGATCTGCGCGGGCGGCGGTGGCGGATCGCCAACCCAAGTGGCGCTCACCCGACGGCCTGGTAGTGGGACGTGTATTGGGCTTTGACCTCGTCGCTCATCCGCCGGGTGTCCATCACCAAGCAGACATCGACCGTGTTGAACGCCCAATCGACAAAGGCGCGCTCGCCCACAAAACCGCCAAGCCGGAGATAGGCTTTGATCAAAGCCGGGATCTGGCGGGCCGCGGCGACCCGGTCAATCCGGTCGGGTGGTAGAAGATCCATCCTCCGCGCATCGGGACCAATGGCCGTCACCCGAAGATCGGGCGGGGCCAGATGGCGATGGTGGAGGAGCGACAAGGGGGCGGCCAGGGCATCGAGATCGGTGCCGTGGAAACTCGCCACGCCGAAGAGGATGTCGATGTCGCGCTCAACGACATATTGGCCGAGCCCTTTCCAAAGGTGGAACATGGCCGGGCTCGTCCGGTAGGCCCGGTCAACGCAGGAACGGCCGAGTTCCAAGAGCCGCCGACCGCCGCGGCGGAGCGGCCCGAGGTCGTATTCGGTGGCCGAATAATACCCGCCCGCCTTTTCCACCCGCTCCGGCGGCATCAGCCGGTAAACCCCGACCACATGTTCTCCGGCCGACGGATCCCGGCGGCGGTCTATCAGGATGAGATGCTCAAAATGGGGATCGAAGCGGTCGCGCTCCAACCCGCGGGCGTGGTCCACAAGCGCACCCGACCCGCCCAATTCCTCGACAAAGACCCGGTAGCGCAGCCGTTGCGCCGCCTCCAAATCGGCCTCGTCCCTTGCCAGCCGAAGGATAAAATTCGGATCGTCGGTCCGCATCATGTGCTCGATCTCTGCCTTTTCCGCCTCATAAGGGCCGCCCGATTGCGACGCAACCGGGGCGTTTGACACATCTTAAAGTTGTATGTACCGTGTTCCTATGGATATAGGCTTCGGCCTCGGCGCAAAAAACCCAGGCAGATTAAGGGACGATTATGAACCAGACCCCGCGACTTGCGCCGGATTTCGTTGGCTATTTGAATGGTCCGGGCCCCCACCGGCACGGCCCATGAGCGCCCAACGCGACATCGCCGCCCTGCTGGGGTCCCGGATCTGCCACGATCTGATTTCGCCGCTCGGCGCCATTGGCAACGGGATCGAGCTGTTGGGCATGAGCCCCGAAGGTGCCAGCGCAGAAGTCGCCCTGATCGCGGAATCGGTGGAAAACGCCAATGCTCGGATTCGCTATTTCCGCGTCGCCTTCGGTGCGGCGAGCCCAGAGGCAAGCCTCGGCCGGGCGGAAGTGGCTGAAATCCTGAGGGATTTAACGAAAAGCGGCCGGATCGGCATCGAATGGGATGCGGCCGGTGCCATGCCGCGGCGCGAGGTGAAACTGGCCTTCCTTTTGATCCTCTGCCTCGAAACGGCGATGCCCTGGGGCGGACAGATCCATGTCTCCTCGGCAGATGGGGCCTGGTACATGGGCGCCACGGCCGAGAAGTTCAAAATCGACGCCAGTCTCTGGGAATTGCTGGTCAGCCCCCGGGCCGATCTCGACATCACGGCCGCCCAAGTTCAGTTCGCCTTGGTGCCGGAAATGGCCCGGAATGCCGGGCGGACCGTGACCACCGACATCCGCGAAAGTTACATTAAAATCAGTTTCTAACGGTCCCTTGGCCGGAAACGAGGTATTTGAAACTGGTGAGTTGTTCGGCCCCCACGGGTCCCCGCGCGTGCATTTTGCCCGTGGCAATCCCAATCTCAGCACCCATGCCAAACTCGCCCCCATCGGCAAACTGGGTGGAGGCATTGTGCATCAGGATCGCGCTGTCGAGCCGGGCAAAGAACGTCTCGGCGGCGGCTTGGTCCTCGGTGAGGATGCAATCGGTGTGGTCCGATCCGAAACGTCGGATATGGGCCATAGCTTCTTCAATGTTTTGAACTGGTTTCGCGGCGATCTTCATATCGAGATATTCGTGCCCCCAGTCTTCGTCGGTGGCTTGGATGACACCGGGAAGCCCGGTCAAAGCGCCCGCCCCCCGCACCTCGACCCCGGCGTCGACAAGTGCCGCGATCACCGGCGCGCCGATCTCAGAGATCACATCTTCGTGAATTAGGAGGCATTCGGCCGCCCCACAAATCCCCGTCCGCCGGGTCTTGGCGTTGAGGATCACGTTGATCGATGTCTGAAGATCGGCCGCTCGGTCGATATAGATGTGAACGATGCCTTCGAGATGGGCAAAAACCGGCACCCGCGCTTCCCGCTGCACAAGGCCCACAAGGCCCTTCCCGCCCCGGGGCACGATCACGTCGATGAACTCAGTCATCGCGAGCATTTCCGACACCGCCGCCCGGTCACGGGTCGGCACGCGCTGGATCGCGGTTTCGGGAAGGCCCGCAGCGGCGAGGCCTTGGACCAAACAGCCGTGGATCGCGGCCGAGGAATGGAAGCTCTCCGAGCCCCCCCGGAGGATCACCGCGTTGCCGGATTTGAGGCAAAGCGCGCCGGCATCGGCGGTCACATTGGGCCGGGATTCATAAATCACGCCGATCACACCGAGGGGCGTGCGCACCCTTTTGATATGAAGGCCCCTGGGCCGGTCCCATTCGGTGATGACCTCTCCCACCGGATCGTCCTGGGCGGCGATGGCGCGGAGCCCTTGGGCCATGGCGGAAATGCGGGCGGGATCGAGCATGAGCCGGTCGAGCATGGCAGCCGAAAGGCCCTTTTCGCGGCCATAGACCATATCCTGGCCATTGGCCGCGAGGATCGCCTCGGTCTCGGCCTCTATGCGATCGGCCGCGGCGTTGAGGGCGGCGACTTTGGCTTCAGGCGCGGCGAAGGCCAATTCTGCGGCGGCGGCGCGGGCAGCCGCGCCGATCTCGCGCATGATCTCTGGAATGTCGGCGGCGTCTTTCATGGGCTCTCCTCGACGGAAATGCGACCTTAATCGCCTGGGCGCTCCGATGGAAGCGGCGCCGATTTCCGATCGCGGAAATCGGGCCGGAAACCGGGCCCGGTTTCCGGTGCCAGGGCCCGGTCAAAGTGCCATATCATCCCGGTGCACCAGAACTGAGCGGCCGGGATGGCCGAGGATCTCGGCGATCTCACCGGTGCGGCGCCCGGCGACCCGGACCGCCTCGTCTGCCGTGTAGCGCGACAGACCAATGGCCAGCCGGGTCCCATCCGCGCCGAGGATCGCCACCGGATCCCCCCGTCCGAACGCACCGCTGACGCCCCGCACGCCTGCAGGAAGGAGCGACTTCCCGGCCCGGAGGGCGCCCGCCGCCCCGTCATCGACCGTCACCTTGCCTCGAGGTTTCATGGACGCGATCCAGGATTTCCGCGCCTTTGCGGGATCGGTTTTCGGCCGGAACCAAGTCGCGCGGGCACCCCCGTCCAAAGCGCGGAGCGGGTTGAGCCCTGTCCCCTCGGCAATCGCCATCACCGCCCCGGCCCGCATGGCGGCGCGGGCCGCAATCAGTTTGGTTTTCATACCGCCCTTGGCCGCCCCAGTGCCCGCATCGCCGGCCATGGTCTCGATCTCAGGCGTGATCTCTGTCACTTCACCGATATGGCGGGCCTCCGGGTCCATGCGGGGATTGCCGCTATAAAGCCCGTCCACATCCGACAAAAGCACCAAGAGATCGGCCCCGACAGTCGCTGCGATCTGAGCAGCAAGCCGGTCATTGTCGCCAAAGCGGATCTCATCAGTGGCGATCGTGTCGTTTTCGTTGACCACCGGGACGGTGCCCAGGGCCAGGAGTTGTTCGAGCGTGGCGCGCGCATTGAGGTAGCGGCGGCGGTCTTCGCTGTCATCGAGCGTCAGAAGGATCTGGGCGGTGACGATCCCGTGGGGCACCAGCGCGGTCTCATAAGCCCGGGCGAGCCGGATCTGGCCCACGGCGGCGGCGGCCTGGCTTTGCTCAAGGGGGAGCGCGCCCGCACCCAAAGCAAGGCTCCGGCGACCGAGGGCGATCGAGCCCGAGGAGACCAAGACGACATCGACGCCTTCGCCCCGAAGCCAGGCCACATCCTCGGCCAAGGCGTCGATCCAATCGGTCCGGAGCCCGTCCTCGCCCACCAAAAGCGCCGAACCGATTTTGACGACGATCCGCCGCGCGTTGTTCAGGGCCGCCATGGCAACACGGGCTCCTTTGCCTCGCGGGCCTCCTGGCGCACCCGGTCGATCTCGGCCCGGAGTGCGCGAAGGACGGCCTCAATGCCGATCCCGGCGGCTCCGGAGAGTTCGAGCACCGGCCCCGCCACTGCTTGAAGCTCGGCTCGGCGGGCATCCAAAAGGTCAGGCGCGAGCGCGTCGACCTTGTTGAGCGCGGTGATCCGGGGCTTGTCGAGCAAGCCTTCGCCGTAGGCGGCAAGCTCATCGAGGATCGTCTGCCAATCGCCCGCTACGTCCTCGCTCGTCCCGTCGACGAGATGAAGAAGAACCGACGAGCGCTCCACATGGCCTAAAAACCTGTCACCGATGCCTTTGCCGTCATGGGCGCCTTCGATGAGGCCCGGAATATCGGCGAGGACAAACTCGGTCTCGTCCACCGCGACCACGCCGAGGCCGGGATGGAGCGTGGTGAACGGGTAATCGGCAATCTTCGGGCGGGCATTCGACGTTGCGGCGAGAAAGGTCGACTTTCCGGCATTGGGAAGGCCCAAAAGGCCCGCATCGGCAATGAGTTTGAGCCGGAGCCAGAGTGTCCGCTCGACCCCTTCCTGACCCGGATTGGCCCGCCGCGGCGCCTGGTTGGTGGAGGATTTGAAATGGAGATTGCCAAAGCCCCCATTGCCGCCCTTGGCCAAGAGCGCCCGGTCACCAACATCAACGAGGTCGGCCACGATGGTCTCCCCGTCCTCTTCCAGGATCTCTGTGCCGGCCGGCACCCTAAGCGTGATCCCTGCCCCGTCCTTCCCAGTCCGTTGCCGGCCCATGCCGCCTTGGCCGTTCTTGGCGAAGAAATGCTGCTGGTAGCGGAAATCGATGAGCGTGTTCAGCCCGTCCACGGCCTCGGCCCAGACATCGCCGCCGCGTCCGCCGTCGCCCCCATCGGGGCCGCCATATTCGATGTATTTTTCCCGGCGGAAACTCATCGCCCCCGCCCCGCCGGCGCCGGAGCGGATATAGACCTTCGCGAGATCGAGGAACTTCATGCCGCCCTCGATACCCGCTTTCGCGTCAGGCGCCAGGTATAGATCCGCGCGCCGGGGCCATCGTCGAAGGCGGGGCGTTCACCGATCCGCTCGAACCCGACCCGTGCCAGAAGGCGCGCAGAGCTCTGGTTTTCGGTGTAGTGCTCGGCGCGCACCGCTTCGATCGGGAAGCGAGTAAAGAGCTCGGCCACGAAGGCGCCGCCCGCCTCGCTGCCATAGCCGTGGCCCCAATATTCGGGGCCGAAAAAGATCGTCGCCGTTACCGGGGATCCGCCGCAGCCGACGCAGCCAATCAGCCGCCCCGACCGATCTTCGATAGCCAGAAAGAACCCCGGCAATCCTTGCCAGCGGCGTTTGACGATGAAGGCTTTGGCGGCGGCCTCGGTCATGTTGGGTTGAATGGCGGCCAACCAGCGCACGACTTCGGGGGCGGTGATCGCGGCAAGCGCCCTGGCGTCCCGGCGCTCTAGGGGGCGTAGCCGAAGCCGCTCGGTCTCGAGCTCAAATCTCTGGCGCGCGGCCCAGGCCCCCCCATCAAGTGCCACCACCTGGGAGGCCACATCTTGGGAGAGGGCCTTGGCATAGTGGGTCTCGATGCCAGCGGGCACGAAACCAAGGCATTCGAGCACCCGCCGGGAGCGCACATTTCCGAGGAAATAGCGCGCTTTTACAGGAGTTTTCGGGCCGTTCTTGAACCAATGGGTGACCGCGCCATGGACCGCCTCGAACCCGTAACCTTGGCCCCAGGCGGGCCGGGCCAGCCAGTAGCCAAGCTCGTCGTCGATAGAAACCGCGCCGACGAGCCCATCGCCGGCATCGATCGCCCAATAGGCCGCACCATCGGCCGCGCGCCGGGACAGGAACTCCTCCGCATCGGCCTTCGTGTAGGGATAGGGCACTTGGCTGAGCCAACGGGCCACATCGTAATTGCCGATGCCATCGACGATGGCGTCGATATCGCCTGCACCCATGGGGCGTAGGGTGAGCCGCGGTGTTTCGAATGTCACCCCGCCCCCCATCGGTCAGCCGAGGCGGAGAATGTAGGTCCAGGTGGGTGCGGTTTTACCCCGGGCCACCGCATAGGCTTCCGCATCGCCGATATACTCGAAACCGGCATTGGTGAGCACCCGGGCAGACCCCGGATTGTCCTGGAATACGGAGGCAAAGTAGGTGCGCGCCTCCTGCGGATTGGCCGCGATTAACGCCCGGATCGCCTCGGATGCGATCCCGATTTTCCAAAATGCTGGCGCCACCCAGAAGGAGATCTCGGATTGCCCCCGATCCATCCGCTGCAAAACAATGAGACCCAAGAGCTCAGAGAGCCCGTGGCGCGACCCGTCCAGCGCCCAGACGTCTTCTGTCCGGTCCGCCGCCATAGCGCGAGCCACATAGGCCTCAGCCGCCCCGGGCGGGTACGGGTGGGGAATGCTCTGGGTCGCTTCCGCGACCCGCACATCGGCCGAATAGAGCCCCAACAGCCCCGCATCGGATTTCCGAAGCGGGCGGAGGATCATACGGTCCGTTTCTATGCTGGCCTGATCGACCAGTGCGTCCAACTTCATTGCCTTCTCCTTTGTCGGAGATCTCGACGGTAACCCCGCATCCTCCCTGGCAATGTTCGACCTAAGTCGAAGGGGGACCGGCGGTTCCGCCGATCCCCCTTTTTCGTAAAGCTAGGTTCGGCTTACTCCGCGGCTCCCGCCATCGGGAGCACCGAAATAAAGGTTCGGCCTTTGAGACCCTTTCGGAACGTCACCGCCCCTTCGGTCGTGGCAAAAATCGTGTGGTCTTTGCCCATGCCGACACCTTCGCCCGGCCACCATTTGGTGCCGCGCTGGCGAACAATAATGTTTCCCGGAATGACCGCTTGGCCCCCGAACTTTTTCACGCCGAGGCGGCGGCCGGCACTGTCGCGACCGTTTCGGGACGATCCGCCTGCTTTTTTGTGGGCCATCTCGCGTTACTCCTTGTCTGCGGCGAGTTTCTTCGCCTGCTCCACCCAACCTTCGCGCTCAATGCGGCCTTTGAAAGACAGCTTTTCGTCGAAGTCGGCAATATCGGCTTCGGTCCAGGCCGCGACTTGAGCGAAGGTCGTCACGCCGTTGGCGAGGAGCTTCTTCTCAAGGGCCGGCCCGACGCCGGACAATTTCTTCAGATCGTCCGCCCCGTCCGAGGCGGGGGCCGCGGCCTTGGCCGGCTTGGCCTCCGCTTTTGGCGCCTTGGCTGGCTTCTCGGCGGCTTTTTCAGACTTCGGTTCAGCCTTTTTCTCAGCCTTCGGCTCGGCTTTTTTCTCTGCTTTCTTCGGCGCGGCCTTTTTCTCCTTGGCGGCTGCCGTAGCGGCATCGAGCTTGGCGGCTTCTTCCGCCGTCAACGAGCCCGCACCTACGGCGGCTTTAACGCCGGATTTTTCAGCGCCCTTTTCGAGGATCGTCGTGATCTTCAAAAGCGTGAGGCTCTGGCGATGGCCCTTGGTCCGCTTCGAGGAGTGCTTCCTGCGGCGGCGCACGAAGTGGATGACCTTGTCACCCTTGATCTGGTCAATCACTTCCGCTTGGACACCGGCGCCCTCGACGAGGGGCGTGCCGACGGTCGCACCGACCATCAAAACGTCGTTGAACTGGACTTGTTCGCCGGCCGCGGCGGCCAGCTTTTCGACCCTAAGCATATCACCGGATTGGACCCGGTATTGCTTGCCGCCGGTCTTGAGAACCGCAAACATCTCTTTTTCCTTCTTATCCCGCGTCCTGTGGCCCCCGGAATGTGCCGGGCGTTTTGGCGATCCGCCGCCTCAGACAGCGCACCCTTTCGGGCGAATGTCTCGTTTTTGGCCACCCCAGCGGCCAGGCCGCGACGTATGTCGTCAAAGGCCTTACAAGTCAAGCACCGAAGGGATACGTCCCTAGATGTCTTCGCCCTGCATGTAGACCGCCGCAGCCGCGCCCATATCCCGTGAAATATTGACAAAAAGGACGTCAAAGGCGCCGAAGAGGGCAGCGTTCAAGGCCCGGCCCGCATCGGTTTCCGAAAGCGAGATATAGGCCTCGATATCGCTGTCGCGGAGCGGTTCGAAGGCCAGGCTGAGATAAGGGAAAATCCAATCCTTCGTGTCGGCCCGGATGATCGATTCCTGGTCCCACACTTCGGCGAGGATCCGGTCCATCGTCCAGACGCTTTCGAATTCTTCCCCCGTCGAAAGCCCTTCGTAAAAAGCGAGTGACGCGTTCATGGCGCCAGCCACGTTTTCTTCAATGAGATCGTTGCTTTCGACAAAGCGCTCGATCAGCACGTGGCGAGGGTCCAACTCGCCTTTGAGATCGCTCCAAATTTGCTGAGCCATTTCCTCGACGGTCTCATCGAGGAGCGCGCGCCGGGCCCCGATTTCGAATTTGACGATCTCCTGGCCCCGCTCGGAGCCGAAAAAGTCGAGGAGCGGCTGGATATCTTGGCCTTCGAGCTCTGCGGCGAAGGGTTCGAAAAACTCCCGCTCCATGCGTTCGGGCGCATAGATGCGTTGAACGACCCGGGGCCAGCCTGCCCCGCCGCTGCCTGGGAACATCTCCGTTTGGAGCTCATCGCCATAGGCAAGCCCTTCTTCGCGCATGATCCCGAGGATCTCGCCGAGTTGCATCGCCTCAAAGACCGCTCTGGCGTCGTTTGCACGCGCCGGAAGGCTTGCCGCGATCCAAATCGCCAGCGGCAGGGCCAGGGTCAGGGTCAGGGTCAGAACTCTTTGCACCATCATCTATCCTCACGGAGGTTTGCCAGAACATAATGTGCCCGACCCCTTACGGGAAGGGGGCCCGGAAAGGGCTTGCGCGATAGGGGGCCTTGCCGTAGAGCCCACGCCCAAACCCCGCGGAGAGGTGCCGGAGTGGTCGAACGGGGCGGTCTCGAAAACCGTTGTGGGTGCAAGCCCACCCAGGGTTCGAATCCCTGTCTCTCCGCCACTGCCATCCTACCCCGCCCGTTCACCAGATAATTGCGCCACCAATATGACCTGCCACCGGGGTCCGCGCAGCCGTTGCGCCCGCCCCGTCGGGCCACTAGCCTCCCGCCACCATGGTCGATACGCCGGGAAAAGTGACGCTCTGGGGGATCGAAGTGTTCCTGGCCGTGGCCGAAGAAGCCTCGATTTCGGCGGCGGCCAAACGGCTCGGGACGAGCCCGTCCTCGGCGAGCCAACAGCTTTCAAACCTCGAAGCGGCCCTTGGCTCCCAGCTTCTGGATCGCTCGGCCCGTCCCCTGGCTCTCACCCCGGCGGGCACGCTCTTTCTTCGCCGGGCCCAAGCGATCGTGACCGAGGCGGCCGAAGCCCGGGCCGAGCTTGCCATGGCCGATCTTGCCCATCGGGTGCGGGTCAATCTCGGGGTGATTGAGGACTTCGACGCTGATGTCACGCCGCGGCTCCTTGGGGCCATGGCAGGTGAATTGCAGCATACGCGGTTTCTTCTTGAGACCGGCGCGAGCCACCGCCTGATCGCCAAACTCGAAGCGCGCGCCCTCGACATCGCGGTGGCGGCCGATCTCGGCGAGGGGCCAGCGGAGTGGATGGAGATCCATCCTCTCCTCGTCGAACCGTTCGTTCTGGCTGTGCCCAAGGGTGCAGGCCCCGAGGCGGTCGGCGCGATGCCCTTTATCCAATACACCGAACGCCACCTGATGGGCCGCCAAATCGCCGCCCATCTGGCGCGGGAAGAAGTGCGGTTCGCACCCCGGTTCGAACTCGACAGTTACCACGCGATCATGGCGCTTGTGGCGGAAGGCGCCGGTTGGACGATTTTGACGCCGCTTGGCTATCTCCGAGCGGGTAGGTTCCGCGACCGGGCCGATATCCATCCCCTGCCCTTCGCGCCCCTGTCGCGCACAATCCAACTCACCGCCCGCCGCGGCGTCTTCCAAGATTTACCGAGCGAGATCGCCCATCGGCTGCGGGAGCTTTTGACCGAGTGCATCGTCGGACCCCTCGGGCGCGAGATGCCGTGGCTGAAGGACACGCTCCGGGTGACGCGGCCCTAGATTGGGGGCCGTCCGGCGCGGCTACTTCTTCATCTTTTTGAGTTCGTTCTGCATGGCGGCGAGCTGGGCGCGAATGTCTTCGAGCTCGGTTTTCTCCTCCGGCGGCGTGTCGTCCTCCTCCTCGGCCGGCCCC
This sequence comes from Pseudomonadota bacterium, assembly GCA_039198225.1. Lineage (GTDB taxonomy): Bacteria > Pseudomonadota > Alphaproteobacteria > Rhodobacterales > Rhodobacteraceae > JASJAR01. The sequence continues at coordinate 25,210 of JBCCTQ010000024.1, read as the reverse complement.
GGGCCCGACCAATTGGCCATCCCGCCGGTCATGGCTTTCAGAAAAGCCGCCTGTTGGGCCTGCATCGCTTCAAAGCCGGGCATGCCCGCCATCGGATTGGCCATGCTTTCCATGACTTTCGACTGTCCTTCCCGGAGCATGTCGAAACTCATCGCCAGAAACTGCGGCACCACCGATTGGGCCTGGGTCGTGTAACTGCGAACCAAATCGGTCAGCACGCCCAGAGGCAGGACGTTTTCGCCCCGGCTTTCATGTTCGGCGATGATCTGAAGAAGGTATTGCCGGGTCAGGTCGTCGCCGGTCTTGAGGTCGAGGATCTGGACGTTGCGCCCGTCGCGGATAAAGCCGGCAATATCCTCAAGCGTCACGTAATCTGACGTCTCGGTATTGTAGAGCCGCCGACTGGCGTAGCGCTTGATCAGTAGCGCGTCGGATGATTTGGCCACCGGTTCCTCCACGGACGAATTGTGCGAGCCTAGTCCCCGGCGCGCGACTTGGAAAGCCTTGCATTAGTTCCGTTTTTAGCGCGCCGTAAAGTCCGGATACCCGCCCAAAGAAAAAAGCGGGCCCCGAGGGCCCGCAGTCTATTCATCCCGGCAGGGAGGTGTCCGGGGATGAGAACCTTTTACGTGACAGCTTACTTAACGGCGGCGGTCGCTTTTTTGGCAGCCGTGGTCACGTCGGCGGTGGCTTTCTTCATCGCCGCGGTGGCGTCTTCAGAAAAGTCTTTGCCGGCGGCGAGCATCAGCTCGATCGATTCCATTTGGACTTTTTTGGCAACTTCGGCGAAGGCGGCAGCCGATTCAGCCGACATTTCAGCCTGCGAAGACGCAAAGTCAGTCATCGCTTTGGAATAATCTGTCGGGTCGTCTTTGGCGTTGGTCACAACACCGAATTTGCCGATGGTCTCTTTGGTCCATTTCGCGGAAATCTCGGTGGAGCTTTCAGCGGCATCCAGCACAACTTTCGACATTTTGTCGGCGAATGTGGCCTGGGTTTTGAAAGCGTCCTGGACGGCGGTAAGGTCGACCGGGAAAGCGCCCATCATGTCTTTCATCATCTTCGTGTAGTCTTGCGTCTTGGCGGCCATAATCATGGTTCCCGTTGTTTGCGTTGTGGCGGCCAACGCCGCTCTCGAACACAATCCATATGAATGCTGCGCCGCAGCATTGCAAGTGGTTTTTCTGCAGTGCAGCAAAATTATTCGGCGGCGATCGCCGGGACCTCGCTGACATAAGTTCCGGGTGCTTTGGCCAGCACCGGGTGCTTGGCACCGCCAAGAAGACGGGCGTCCGTTTTCTTGCCTGACCGCTTGGCCAACCACTCGCCCCATCGGGGCCACCACGAGCCTTCGTAAAACCCTGCCCCCGCGCGCCATTCGGCGGCCGCCCGCGGCATGACCGCATTGGTGTAATGGCCGTATTTTTTCTTTGACGGGGGATTGATGATCCCTGCGATATGGCCCGATTCCGAAAGGATAAAGAGCTTTGACCGGCTGCCCATCTGCCTGATCCCTGCATAGCTCGCATGCCAAGGCGCGATGTGGTCGGTCTCGCAGGCGATGGCGCAGAGGGGAATTTTCACATCCTTGAGCTTCAGCGTTTCGCCGAGAAGAGTGATCCCGCCCTGGGCAAACTCGTCGCCCTGGCAAAGCCCCCGGAGGTATTCCATCGCCATGGTTGCGGGAAGATTGGTGGAGTCGCCATTCCAGTAAAGAAGATCGAATGCGGGCGGCGCTTGGCCCATCATATAGGACCGGATTGCCGGGCCGTAGATCAGGTCATTCGAACGGAGATAGCTGAAGGTCCGCGACATGAAAAAGGAATCGAGGATCCCCTTGTCGGCGGTTTCGCGTTCGATCCCGTCGACGAAATCGTCGTCGAGGAAAACGCCCACCTCGCCCTGGTCGGAGAAATCAGTGAGCGTCGTGAAAAACGTCGCCGAATTGACGGAGGTGTCCCCGCGCTTGGCCATCAATGCCAATGTCAGCGCCAGCGTCGTCCCGGCGATGCAATAGCCCACCGCGTTGACCTTCGCTTCCCCGGTGATCGCTTTGACCTCCGCAAAGGCCTGGAAATACCCCTTCTCGATATAATCGCCGAGGCCAACGTGCCGGTAGCTGGCATCGGGGTTTTTCCAAGAGACCACAAAGAGCGTGTAGCCCTGGTCGACGATCCAGCGGATCAAACTGTTCTTCGGCTTGAGGTCGAGAATGTAAAACTTGTTGATCCAGGGCGGGAAGATGATCAGGGGCGTCTTGTGGACGGTCTCGGTCCGTGGCGCATATTGGATGAGCTCGAACATCTCATTGCGAAAGACCACCGCGCCCTCGGTAGTGGCGAGATTGTCGCCCACATGGAACGCGTCTTTGTCGGCGAGGGTGACTTGGATATCGCCCTGGTTGGCCTCCACGTCGCGGACGAGGTTTTCCAATCCAGCCACAAGGCTCTCGCCATCGGTCTCCACCGCGCGGGCCAGGGCCTCGGGGTTGGTGGCCAAAAAGTTCGACGGGCTGAACATGTCGACGATCTGACGGCTGAAATACTCGACCCGGCGTTTGTCTTTGGCGTCGAGCCCTTCGAGATCCTCCACCGCACGCTGCATGGCTTCTGCGGTGAACAAATATTGCTGCTTGATGAAGTTGAAGTACGGGTGCTCTTCCCAGAGCTCAGAGGAAAAACGCCGGTCGGACGGGCTGAGATCTTCGGGCGGCTCAAGGGAGCCGTGGGTCAGTTGCTGTTGGGCCTCGACGTAATGCTTCAGCGCCTTGCCCCAATAACTGATCTGATGCTCAAGGATCTTCGACGGGTTGGCCATCACCTCGGCCATGTAAGCCGCCGCCGCTTTGACAAAGAGGTCTTGGCCAGGCGCTTGGAGCGACGTCGGAACGGCGCGCTTATGGGCCACCGCTGTCACCAACCGCTGAGACAAATCTTCAATTCGAGCAAGATTTGCGTTCAGTTTTTCAAGATTTGCGCCGTCACTGTCAGGATCGGTTGTCATTTTGGCGCTACCCTTCTAGTTTGCAACTGCAGCATCGCGCAATCGCTGCTCGGCTACTCTACCGTCGCCAGTACGGGAGGCAAAGCGACGATCGGACTTGCCGTCCTGATCAAAGGAACACGCTCATGCGGTATATGGCGACGTACGATTTCATGGAAACGGTTCGGAATACGAATCAATGGCTGGGCGCCACTGCTCTGGCCATGGGCTCTTACCCGGCCGTGGGGCTCTTTCCCTTCCCTGGTTTTCAAATGATGGCGGCCTGGGGCACGGTCACTGAACGGGCTTTTGCCCGGATGGTGGTCAAGCCGAGCTGGGGCATCGACACGATGGTATGCGAAGACGGGCGCGACCATGTGGTGACCGTCGAAACGGTGATGACCAAGCCCTTCGGCGACCTCATCCGGTTTGATGTCGCGGGCCGCGCGCCATCTGCACGAAGGGTTCTTTTGATCGCACCGATGTCGGGGCACTACGCCACCCTTCTCCGGTCCACCGTGACGAGCCTTTTGCCGGACGCCGATGTCTGGGTGACCGACTGGAAGAACGCCCGGGATATCCCTGTATCGGAGGGGAAATTCGACATTGAGGATTATTCCGAATATCTCGTCGAGTTCATGCGCTGTCTGGGGCCCGACATCCATGTGATCGCGGTCTGCCAGCCAGCACCGCTCGCCCTTGCGGCCACCGCCTATCTCGCCGGCGAAGACCCGGACGCCCAGCCCCAGACCCTGACTTTGATCGGCGGCCCGATTGACCCGGACGCCAACGCCACCGATGTCACCGATTTCGGCCGCCGGGTGACCATGGGCCAACTCGAAGAGCTGGTGATCCAGAGGGTCGGGTTCAAATATGCCGGGGTTGGGCGGATGGTCTATCCGGGCCTCCTCCAGCTTGCCTCGTTCATGTCGATGAATGCCGAAAAGCACAGCGCGGCCTTCATGAACCAGATCTTTGCGACCGCCAAAGGCGAGGCCCAGGATTTCGACAAGCACAACCGGTTCTATGACGAGTATCTGGCGGTCATGGATATGACGGCGGAGTTCTACCTCTCGACGGTCGAGCGAATCTTCAAGGGCCGCGAGATCGCCGAAAACGCATTCGCGATCCGCGGCGTCCCGGTCGATATCGGCAAGATCAACCGGGTCGCGGTCAAAGTGGTCGAAGGCGAGAACGACGACATTTCAGCACCCGGCCAATGCTTGGCCGCGCTCGATCTGCTGACCGGATTGTCCGACGACAAAAAGGCCGCCCATCTCGAACCGGGTGCAGGCCATTACGGGATATTTGCAGGACGCTCCTGGCGGACCCGGATCAGGCCCCTCGTACTCGATTTCATCGATAGCAATTCTGGCCGACCACGGCGAGAGAAGGTCGTCTCGGTCTAAGGCGGAGGGTTCGGCCGCGCCGATGGCGGGGGATTAGTCGAACCGCGCCGATGGGGCGAGAACCAGCGCCTCGCCCTTCAAAACCGCTTTTTCCGCTACCGTGCAGATGGTGTCTAACGTCACCCGGCGTTTCGCGTGGTCAATCTCGCGCACGGTGACTTCGGCCCGCACCCGGTCACCCGGCCGAACGGGACCCATGAATTTCAAAGATTGGCCAAGATAGACCGCGCCGTGGCCCGGAAGCTGCTCGCCGATCACCGCCGAGATCAGCCCCGCCGTCAACATCCCATGGGCGATCCGACCTTCGAAAATCGTGTCCATCGCGTAATCGTCGTCGAGATGGACCGGGTTCCGGTCCGTCGAGACTTCCGCAAAAAGCTCGATATCCCGGTCGGTTATGGTCTTTTCCAGATGGCGGGACATGCCAATCTCCATCTCTTCGATGACGATTGTTCCCCGGGGCATATTGTCGAGCATAGTGACCCTCAGCGCAACTTCGCAATACCGAAAAAGGTTATTGCGCAACTTTATTGCGGCGAGATTTACAAAAGTCCAGAGAATTCCTTCTAGCGAAGGGTCCCGATGGCGTATTTTGCCGCGGTTTCGTGGCCGTTGAGAAACGCTTCGAGGGCGTCGGCCTTGGGGTCGTCGCGGGTGCCGGTTTCTTCGCGAAAAAGCCCACCGGTGACAAAGAGGCAATCAAGCCCCTCGCCCATCGCGCCTTTGACATCCGTGTCGATCCCGTCGCCAACGGCGAGGATGCGGGCGCTGTCTGGATGGGCGCCGATCGCGGCAAGACGGGCGCGCGCCAATTCGTAGATTGGGGCGTGGGGCTTGCCGTAGTAAAGCGCTTCGCCCCCCATTTCTTCATACATCGCCGCCACCGCGCCGGCACACCATTCCCGCGACGCGCCTCGATCGACCACGAGGTCAGGGTTGAGGCAGAGAAGCTTCAGCCCCCTTGCCTTGGCCGACAAAAGCGTGGGCCGCCATGTCTCGGGATCTGCTTTCGGATCTTCGGGGCCGGCACAAAGGATCCCCTCGGCCTCCTCCAGGGGCACGGTCTTTATCTCCTTCGGGTTTTCGATGAGTTTCATCGGCTTCAGCACGGTTAGATCCCGCTCCTCGCCCATGAAAAACACCCGCTCCCCGATGAGCCCGGAAAATAGCGCCATCCGCGTGGCGTCGCCTGATGTGGCCACCGTGTCCCATGCGCTCCGATCCACGCCGATCCCGTCAAGCTGGGCCTCGATATCGGCCCTGGGGCGCGGGGCATTGGTCAAAAGAACAACCTTGCCGCCCCCTTGCCGGTAAGCCGCAAGGGCCGCAACGGCGCTCTCGAACGGAGCAAAGCCGTTATGGATGACACCCCAGACATCGCAGAACAGCGCGTCGTAGTCGGCCGCGATCTCGGCGAGAGAGGCGAGGATCCGGGCGCTCATCGGTTCGGGTTGGTCTCTTCTGCAGAGAGGAGCGCCCGAGCCTCGGGGAACGGGGTGGGAGCGCCCTCCGCGAGGGGGCGGGTCTGGGGCTGCCCGGCGGTGCCCGAAGCGCAAAGGAGGACGCAATGCAACTTGGCCCGACCTCTGGCCAATTGGGTCTGAATTGGCATCAAAGCGTCAAATTCGGGATGATTTGCTTTTTCCGGCTGACAATCCCCGGAAGGACAACGCTGTCGCCCTCGACAACCGTGTCGAAACTCTTCTCGGCCACCTCTTTGACGAGATCGTTCGGCACCAAGAGCGTGGCCTCTTCTTTGAGAATATCGACCACGAAAAACAGCACCTGGTCGACCCCGTCTTCCTCGGCGACCTGGCCCATGGTCTGGGCGAGGCCTTCTTTCCGGTCGAGGATCACGCCTGGCGAGGTGGTCTCTAAGACCGAGACCCGGAATTTCTTGCCCGACACTTCGTATTCTTTCGAATCCATCCGTAGAAGGTCCGCATCTGAGAAAGCCGACACGTCCGACTTCGCCGCGAACATCTCGGCGGCGTAATCGGGGATCGCGATGCCAAGATCGCCGGCCAGCTTCTCGGCGACCGCCTTGTCGACATCCGTGGTGGTAGGTGAGCGGAACTCGAGCGTGTCAGAGAGGATGCAAGAGAGCATGGCACCTTTGATATTTTCGGGCATGTCGCCCGCCGCCTCGCCCATAAGATCGTGCATCACGGTTGCCGTGCAGGCCACCGGGCGGCAGGTGATGTTAACCGGGGTTTTCGTGGCCAGCCCCCCCTGGAGTAGGTGATGGTCGATCACCTCGACCACCTCCGCCTCATTGATCGACGCCGGAAGCTCGGCAACATTGTTGGTATCGACCACAACGACCCGGTCTTCGGCACTCACATCCTCGATGATCTCAGGTTTTTCAAACCCCCAGCGCTCGAGCATGAAGGCAGCTTCGGTGTTGGGCTCGCCCAAAAGTCGGGCCTCGGCGGGACGGCCGAGTTTTTCGCTCAAATACCAAGCCCAGATGATCGGCGATCCGGTGGAGTCGGTGTCGGGGGATTTGTGGCCGAAAACGAGGATGGTCATGGGCTGTCCTTGGGTCGGATGCGGAATGGGGATTTATAGGAGCGGGGGGCGGCGAAGTTAAAGGGCGGAATGCGCGGTCACGATGTGCCGGCGCGCCCGGCAGGTGCCTGCACATTGGACCAAAGGTGCCGGAAGACCGGCCCCGCGCTACTTCACCAACCTTTCAAGAGAATCATAGGCCAGCACCCCGTCGCCCCAGGCCGCCGCAAGGAGACTGTCGGGTTTTACCCGCAAACCCGCCGCGTCCTCACGGCCGAAAAATTGGCGCGTTTTCACCACGCCTTCGGGGTCCGTCCAACGGGGCGGCAGATCTCCCTCCGCTCGCACCCGGAAGAAGATCTCAACCTGATGGAAATCGTCGTCCGGCGCGTGGAATTCATTGACCAAGACCGGCGCGCCCACCTCAACGTCGAGCCCCGTCTCTTCGTGCATCTCGCGGATGAGATTGTCGCTCAGGGAGACATGGCGTTCGACACCGCCCCCGGGCGCGCACCAAAGATCGGAGACGTCGCCGGGATAGGCATTGACCAACAGAAGCCGATCGTCCCGCAAAAGAAGCCCGCGCACCGCCACCCGAGGAGGCCGCTCAGTTTGGATCACGGGGCCTCGCCCTTGGGCCAGACCCGGTTGAGATGGCCCATTTTCCGGCCCGGCCGGGTCTCGGCCTTGCCGTAGAGATGGAGCGCAGTACCCGGGTCAGCGGCATGCTCGGCGGCCCGGTCGACATCTTCGCCGATGAGGTTTTCCATCTCAACATCGGCAATGCGCCGGGGCGGCGGCAAAGGCCATCCGGCAATGGCGCGGATATGGGCCTCGAACTGGTCGGGCAGCGCGCCGTTCTGGGTCCAGTGGCCGGAATTATGCACCCGCGGGGCGAATTCATTGACCAAAAGCGCGCCGTCTTGGACGAAAAATTCCACCCCAATCACCCCGACATAATCGAGTGCTGAGAGGATGCGTTCTGCGTATTGCACCGCACGGGCAGCGGTGTCCGCGCTGACCGAAGCAGGCACTTTCGTGGTCCTAAGGATCCCCTCGCGGTGGAGGTTTTCGCCCGGCTCAAATGCGGCAGTCGCGCCGCCTTGGCCCCGGGCAGCAATCACGGAGATCTCGCAGTCGAAGGCGATCCGGCCTTCTAGGACGGCCGGTTGAGCGCCGATGGCCGCCCAGGCTACTTTAGCGCCTTCGGCGCCTGCCACCGGGGCCTGGCCTTTGCCGTCATAGCCCAAGCGGCGGGTTTTGAGGATCGCCGGCGCGCCCGTGGCGGCCAGGGCGCTGGGGATGTCGCCGGCCGCCCCGACGGGTTTGTAGGGCGCGATACTGAGACCGAGAGAGGTCAGAAACTCTTTTTCCGTCAGCCGATCCTGGCTGATGGCCAAAGCCCGGCGCGGCGGAAAAACAGGTGCCGCGGCTTCGATAGCATCGAGGCTAGGCTCAGGCACGTTCTCGAACTCATAGGTCACGACATCCACGGCGTCCGCAAATGCGCCAAGGGCGCCCCGGTCATCCCAGTCGCCCTGGGTCGTTTTCCAAGCCACATCGCCCGCGGGCGGGTGTGCGGCAGGATCGTAGACATGGACGCGGAGGCCTAGTCGGCTCGCGGCCACGGCGAGCATCCGACCCATTTGGCCGCCGCCCAATATGCCGATGACGGCGCCTTCTTTGAGGGGGGCCGCGCTCACCCTTCGGGCGTTTCGGGAACGCTGGCGGACAGGGCAGCTCGCCAGGCCTCAAGCCGGGCGGCCAGATCGGCGTCTGAGACCGCAAGGATCGCTGCCGCCATCAATGCGGCATTCGTGGCCCCCGCCGCGCCGATCGCCATGGTGGCCACCGGAAAGCCCCGGGGCATCTGGACAATCGAATAGAGCGAATCCTGGCCTTGGAGCGCGGTCGTGCCGATAGGCACTCCGATCACCGGGAGGCGGGTTTTTGACGCCATCATACCGGGCAAATGGGCCGCGCCCCCGGCCCCGGCGATGATCACCTTGAGGCCCCGATCGACGGCCGTTTTGCCATATTCCCAGAGGCGATCGGGCGTCCGGTGGGCCGAGACGATGCGCGCCTCATGGGAGATGCCCAATTCGTCGAGAACCGCGCCTGCATTTTTCATGGTCGGCCAATCGGACTGGCTCCCCATGATGATACCGATCTCTGCCATTGGCCCCCGGCCCCAATTCGCGCGGCACCATAGCAGCGCCGATCTGGGGTGCAATCAAGCGATGATATCGGGAGTGAGACGGTCTTCGATGGCCTGGATCCTGTCCCGGAGGGCGAGTTTTTGCTTTTTGAGCCGTTTCAGCGTGAACGGATCGCCCGTGCCCTTGCCTTCTAGGGCGGAAATCGCTTCGTCGAGGTCCCGGTGCTCGCGCCGAAGCGCTTCGAGTTTGACCCGCAAAACCTCTTCGGTCTCCATTTTCACGTTGGGGCCCATGGCTCTCCCGGCGACGTAAGCGCGTAGGTACATAAGGGATAAATTGCGGTCCGGGAAGACCGGTGGCTTGCGAAACCACCCTTCCCTCCCCATATCTCTGCCACGGGCCGCCGCATGGGGCCCTGCCACACTGTCGCTCGATGAAGGACCGTGTCGATGACGAAACTGACCTTGGGCACCCATCCCTATCTCTTGGGATTTGACCAGCTTGAGCGGCTGGTGGAGCGGACGGCGAAGTCCGACAACGGATACCCTCCCTACAATATCGAAGCGAGCGGCGAACATGCGTTTCGCATCACGTTGGCGGTGGCGGGATTTCGTGAGAGCGACCTCGCAATCACCATCGAAGACCGCCAATTGGTGATCCGCGGCAAAGGGGCCGAGGATGACGTCGAAAGAGTGTTTCTTCATCGAGGTATTGCCGCGCGGCAATTTCAACGCACTTTCCTATTGGCGGACGGCGTCGAAGTGAGCGGCGCAACCTTGGAAAACGGCCTTCTCCATGTGGACCTGATGCGGTCCGTGCAGGAGGCGGTCGTAAAGACAATAGAGATCAATGGTGGGTAAGGAGGCAGAGCAATGAAACGTCATTCAAAGATCCTCGACGCGCTGGACGACAAGATCGTTTATGTGCGCCCGGTCAATGTGATCGAGTTGCCCGAGGAAGTGCAGGCCCATGCCGAAGGGCTTGAACAGATTTATGCGGTCCACAATACGGACGGCGAGCGCCTCGCCTTAGTTAAAGACCGAGAACTGGCATTCTTTTTGGCGCGTCAACACGAATTGGCACCCGTCAACGTCCATTGAGGGCGGGCCTGGGGGCGCTGCCCCCGGCGCTATGCGCCTCCCCCGGAGTATTTTGCCCAGGATGAAGGGGCAGAGCTTTTGCCCTCGATGGGCCGATTTCGGGGGTGTGCAGGCGAATATACGATAAAATAAGGACTTAGCTGACATCCGGCGCCTTAAACCGGTCCCGCTTGGCTCAAAAAAGGGGATGGCGCGCCCCAGCGCCCTTCATCCTGGCAAAAATACTCCCGCCGGAGGCCCCGAACTGCCCACCTGGCAAGCCATCTCACCGCTGGGCGCGACCCGGAAAATGCCTGCATTTTCCGCTCTTTTCAGCTCAAGAGCAATCTATCTGTCAGCCAACGGTCCATTGCGGCATTGGTCTCTTCTGATTTTTCGAGTGTAGGCAAATGACCCGCATCTTCGACGATCTCCAAGGTCGCGTTCGGAACAAGCCCGGCCATCTCTTCGTGCCGTGAGACCGGACAGAGCGTGTCGTGGCTCCCGCAAAGGACGAGGACCGGGCAATCTGCCGCTTTCAGCGTCGCACTCTGGTCCGGGCGCCGCATCAACGCACGGGACTGGGTGACAAACCGGTCAGGGCCGAGATGTTTGGCCATTTCCATGCAGAGATGGAGTATTTCGGTGCGCCGGGGCCCCGGTGCAAGGTAGCGGGGCTTCATCTCGTCCCGCATCACATCTTCCAACCGCCCCGCTTTTACCAAGGCGATCTGGGGTTCGCGCGCGGCGGCCACCTCGGGCGTCTCGGCCAGGTGATTGGTGTCAAGAAGTGCCAACCGGGCCACCATGTCGGGCGCCTTCCGGAGGATCTCCATGGCGACGATCCCGCCCATGGAAAGCCCGGCTAGGGCAAAGCGGGGCGGCGCATTGGCGATCACGCTGGCCGCGATCTCCTCAATCGTCTCGCCGATGAGGGGGGCCACTTGGACGGGGCGCTCACCGGAAAACGCTGCGACCTGGGGCTCAAAGAGCCGGGCATCGCACATCAGCCCAGGAAGAAGGACCAGGGGTTCCATCACCGCGCCGAAGCCCGCCTTGCCCCTTCGGCCAAGGTGGCGAGTTTGGCCCAAGCGATCTCGGGGTCGACCGCACCGAAGCCCGCGAATGTGCCGAACCCGCAATCGGACCCCGCCACCACCCGTTCGGCCCCGAAAATACCTATAAACCGGCCGAGCCGCTCGGCCACAAGATCGGGATGTTCGACAAAATTCGTCGTCGTATCGACCACACCCGGCACCAGGATCTTCTCCCCCGGCACCTCGTCTTGCCGGTCGCGGAAGGTGGCCCATTCGTGTCCGTGGCGGGGGTTGGAGGTCTCAAATAGGATCTGGTTGGCCGCGGCTTTCATCAATGTCGGCATCACCGTGCCCATATCGATGTCGCAAATATGCGGCCCTTCGTAATTGCCCCAACAGATATGGACCCGCACCCGCGCCGGATCGATGCCCTCGAGCGCGCGGTTCAGGGCCTCCACATGGGTCTCGGCTACGGCGAGGAAGTCCTCGTCCGAAAGCTCAGTAAAGAGCATGTGCCGCGAGAGCGCGAGGTCGGGGCAATCGAGCTGAAGGTCGAGCCCTGCCCCCACGATCGTGCGGTATTCCTCGGCCATGGCCTCTGCGAGCGCGTCGAGATAGGTGGCCCGGTCAGGGTAATAATCGTTCTGGAGAAAGAGAGAGATCACCCCCGGGGAGGCTGCATTCATGAACCCGCGCTCGGCCCCGTGCTTTTCCATCGCTGCTTTGAGATTGGCTATGTCTTTTTCGAGCTCCCCCTGGCCTTTCGACGCGACCTCGCCGGTGCACATGGGGCGGGCATATTTCGGGGTGCCCCCGTCATTGGCGAGGCGTTCGAGAAAGCTCGGGAATTCTTTGAGATCTGCCGGTGCGTTGCGGGGACTGTCGCCCGAAAACCCCGTATAGCGGTCTTTGACATAGGTGGCGTAGCTGATCTTGGAAGTCTCGCCATCGGAGACAATATCAACCCCCGCTTCGACCTGGCGACGGACGGTCTCGTCCACGGCCCGGGCCATGGCAGCGTCGAAATCGGCCGGGTCGTAGGGCTTTTCATGTTCGCGGGCGAAGATGAAATCGACGACTTCTTGGGAACGGGGGAGGCTGCCGACATGGGTGACTTGGATTTTGGTCATGTGCTGGCCTCGGAACCGCTGGTTTGGCAGAGGCTGGTCACGTGCGAACCGTTCGATGGGCACTGCCGGGCATCCCCAGGGTGGTGGATCCTCCTCGAGCCGCGGCCGAGCGATGCCCTCAACAGAGAGGGAAAGTGTTCTGGCCGTTCCGGCTTCATCGCTTCACCTTTTTCTCAATTCTTTTCAGCACCCTGTCACGGGGCCCGCCCCCCTGGCAATCGGCTCAATCACCCGCCGCTAAAATCTGAGTCCAAATCGCCACTTCGTCGTAAAGCGTCCATTCCCGGCGGAGGCCCCAGGGGCCGAACTCGGCATGGGTGATCCCCATTACATGGACCGTCGCGCCCGAGGCCGGACCAAAGGGGCCTGGCCCCCCATGTTCGCCCGTCAGCGACCAGCGGATCGCGGCCCGCGGCGAGAAATCGGGATCGCTCCGACCGATGACATGGTGGACCGCAAATTTCGCGTCCGGAAAGGCCGAGCGGAGACCGAGCCAAAACCGGTCGGCAGCCGCGGGCCCCCGGGCGTCGAGGCCGCCTGGGTAATAGAGCTCGGCCGCGCGGTCGTATTCGGCCCCGATCGCCGCGAAGTCTTTTTCCATGATCCGGGTGAGAAGCCCCGCGAGCCGCTCACCTTCGGGTGCGTGATTGCCGCGCCCGCCATAGGGGCCCGCCATATCCGTCTCCGGCGTCAGGGGCACGCCAGCCCGGCCTTCGGCCAAAAGCCCCCGCGCCCAGGCTTCAGGAGTGGTCCCGATCTGGCGGATGATCGCGCCATTGTCGCGGATCAGCCATTCGTCGCTGATCTGGCCATCCTTGGCATAGCAATCGGCGATGCCGCGGTAGTGGAGCAAACGGCCCGTGGGTTTGCCGTATGCGCCTTCGCCGAGATGGGTCGCGGTGTTGTAGATCCGGTGGGACGAAAGCATCCCGGCGTCGATATCGCCCGACCAGATCACGTCTTCGGCCAAAAGCTGGCGGTCGGGAAAGACGTGGAGCGTGGCGATCGTGGCCTCGGTTGAGGCCGGCTCGCCCACCGAGATGCCCCCCGGCATCCGAACGATGCAATCGGGGTGATAATATTCCTTCATCTTCGGGCCGAGGCCCCGGTCTTCCCAAATTTCCTTCGTGATCCCAACGATATAGCCGGGGAAATCCACCCAGCGATTGTCGCCTGCTTTCATGTTTTCTCCAAGGGTCTTGTTGAGCCGCGAAGAATAAGCGGCCCATCGATTTCGATTTTGCGGGGCGGCGTCCCGGGCGCCTCAATCTGTTCCAGCAAGAGCTCCACGGTGGCCTCGACCATGGCATCGGCGGGCTGGCGGACGGTGCTGAGGTCGTAGGCGGGCCAGGAGGCCATGGCCACGTCGTCATAGCCAATCACCGCCACATCGCCCGGCACGTCGAGACCAAGCTCGAAGCGGAGCGTGTCCATCACCGCAAAGGCCATGACGTCGTTGCCGACAAAGATCGCGTCCGGTTTCGCCTCGGCCATGATGGCGCGCGCCGCTTCGGCGGCCCGGTGCCATTGGTAAGCACCGTCCTGCATCGCCACCGGTTCAAGCCCTGCCTCCGCGAGCCCTTCTGCAAACCCCGCCGCGCGGTCGCGCCCCGTCATCGAGCCGAGCCAGCCGGAAATATGCGCGATCCGCTTGTGGCTCGCTTTTACGAGGCAGTCTGCCACCTTCCGCCCGCCCGCCCGGTTGGCGGCCGTGACCTGGGACAGATGCGTATCCTCTTGACCGCGATTGAAAAGGACCACCGGCTTTCCAGCCGCCGCGCACCGGGCCGCCAATTCGTCCGACATTGAGACGCTTGCCGTGACGATCCCGTCCACCTGGTAGTCGAGGATCTCCTGGATCACCTGGTCGAGGTTTTCCCCTTCGCGGCTCATGAAGATCAAAACGTGATAACCGGTTTCCTGAAGCGCGCGAGAAAAGCGTTCGAGCGCATCGGGGTAGAACTGATTGTCGAGGTAAGACACGACCAGTCCGATGATCCGCGACCGCCCCGTGATGAGCGAGCGGGCCAGCACATTGGGTCGGTAGCCGAGTTCATCGGCCGCCGCGCGCACCCGGGCTTCCATCTTTTTCGACACGCTCGCGCCCGGGGTGAAGACCCGGCTGACCGCCGATTGGCTGACCCCGGCCTTTTCGGCCACGTCCTGGCTGGTGATCCGTTTGACACTCATCGCCGTCTCACCCGGCCGTCCAGCCGCCATCGATCAGAAGGGCCGCACCTGTGACCATGGAGGAGGCGTCGGAGGCCAAAAACACGACGGCCCCCATAACGTCCTCGACCTCGCCGATGCGCGGCAGTTTGATTTTCTCTTCGATCCAAGCGCGCCGGGCCGGGTCGGCAAAGGTCGATGCGGTGAGGGGCGTGCGGATGAAAGTGGGACAGATCGTGTTTACGCGGATGTTCTCGGGGCCCCATTCGATGGCCATGGATTTCGTCATGCCTTCGACGGCATGTTTGGTGGCAGCATAAACGCCCCGGTCGATCCCGCCCACATGGCCCATCTGGGAAGAGATTTGGATGATCGAGCCGCCCCGCCCGACCATGGTGCGGGCGACGTCCTGGGCGAGGAAGTATGCCGCTTTCAAGTTGAGCCCGGCCACCGCATCGAAATCGGCTTCGGTTGTCTCCAAAGCGGGCCCATGGCGCGCCATACCGGCGGAATTGACCAGGATGTCAAAGGGGCCGTGCTCGACCACAAACGCCGCCGTTGCCGCCCTGTCGGTGATGTCCAGGCCATGACCCTCGGTGCTGTGGCCCGCATCGCGGAGGGCCGCGGCCGCCTCTTCGATCCGGTCCTTCCCGAGGGCAACCATGACCAAGCCCGCCCCCGCTTCGGCAAGGGCCGTGGCCGCTCCGAGGCCGACGCCGCGGGAGGCGCCGGTGACCAGGGCGCGCCGGCCATCCAGCCGGAAAGAGGGTGTTTTTGGAAGCGCCATCGGCCCGGCCTTGGATTTTGCATACCTTTGCAAGGAGCGTAGATCGCGAGGGATGGAAATGTCGAGGGGGTGTGTCGGAACCGGAAACCGCGATCGGTTTCCGGGCCGATTTCTCGCGGAGAAATCGCGCCCCGCTCGGGCGTCAGCGCCATTGGTTGGCGGGGAGACCCGCCTTTGCCATCTCCGCAGTCTCGGCGATCCGCTTGGCCCGCGTATCCTCGCGCTTGGCATTGAGGATCCATTCAAGGATCCCGCGCCGAGCCGATCGAGAAAAGCCATCCCAAGCGGCGCGGCCGCCCACCCTATTTAGCGCCAGGGCAAGATCCTCGGGCACGTCGAGCCGTTCGACGGCGTCGAGCCGCGTCCAGGACCCATCGGCCTTGGCCGCCTGAACCGCTGCCCGACCCGGCGGGGCCAATAGCCTGGCTGCGTCTAGCCGCGCGATCGCATCCTTGTTGACCCGCGACCAATTCGAGCCCGGTTTCCGCGGCGCAATCCAATGCATGGACCGCATCTCGTCTTTGCCGCGCACGAGCGAATCGACCCATCCAAACGCCAGGCATTCTTCGACGATCTCCCCCATCGGGATGTAATGGGGCGAGGCTTTCTTGTGATGGACGAGCCAAACTCCCTCTGCCCGGCCGTGATGGGCGGCGAGCCAAGTGCGGAGCGCGTCCCGGCTGAGGACCTCCACCTCTTCCCGGTCGGTCAGGGGTTTCTTCGCCATGGCCTAACTTTGCCGAGCCCACCGGAGCGCCGCAAGGGCCCCTAGGCTTGGCCCGAAAACCGCGATTCCCAGGCCTCGCGGTCTTCATCCGAGATCTTTTGGAACAAGACCTCCGGCACGGTGAAGCTGCGGCCGGGCCCGAGGCCAGCGAGAGCCGCGCGAAGATCGTCCGGCCAATCGGTGTCGAGCGTATTCATCGCCCCAAGCATCTTGGCAGAAGCGTTGGGGATGAAGGGCGCCGAGATGACCGCATAGACCCGGATGAGATTGAGCGCGAGGCGAACGATCCCCGCCGCCCGGTCGGGGTCTTCCTTGAACACGGCCCAAGGGGCCGCCCCTTGCAGATACTCATTGCCCGCCGCCCAAAGCGCGCGGAGCTCTCCGGCCGATTTCCGGACCTCCATGGCATCCATCTGGGCGGCGTAACGCGAGAGACCTTGGGATAACCTATCGATAAGCGCGTCTTCTTCTGGCCCCCAAGCCCCACCCTCCGGCACCGCCTCGCCGAATTTCGAGCGGCAGAATTTCGTGACCCGGGAGACGAAATTGCCCAAGACGTCGGCGAGGTCTTTGTTCACGCTCGACTGGAAGTTCTCCCACGTGAACTCGCTGTCGGAGCTTTCCGGCGCGTGAGACAGGAGCCACCAGCGCCAGTAATCGGCCGGCAGAATGTCGAGGGCCGCATCCATAAAGATGCCGCGTCCTTGGGAGGTCGAGAACTGGCCGCCATCGTAATTCAGGTAATTGAACGACTTGATGTAATCGACGCGCTTCCACGGCTCGCCCGACCCAATGAGCGTGGCAGGGAAAGACAGCGTGTGGAACGGCACGTTGTCTTTACCCATGAACTGCAAGTAACGGACATCATCCGCGCCCTTATCGGTCCGCCACCAGCGCTCCCAATCGGCGTCCGGCCGGCCCCGCGCCCATTCCTGGGCGGCGGCAATGTATTCGATGGGCGCATCGAACCAGACGTAAAACACCTTGTCTTCCATGCCGGGCCAAGGATCGGGGCCGCGGCGGACCGGCACGCCCCAATCGAGGTCACGCGTGATGCCCCGGTCTTGGAGCCCATCTCCATCGTTCAGCCACTTCTTGGCGATGGATGTGGTGAGCACGGGCCAGTCTTTTTGGGCGTCGATCCAGTCCGACAATTCGCCCCGGAGGCTCCGTTGTTTGAGATAAAGGTGCTTGGTTTCGCGCACTTCGAGATCGGTAGAGCCGGAGATCGCCGAGCGGGGTTCAATGAGATCGGTGGGGTCGAGCTGCTTGGTGCAGTTTTCACATTGATCGCCCCGCGCCCGGTCATACCCGCAATTGGGGCAGGTGCCTTCGATGTAGCGGTCGGGCAAGAACCGCCGATCGGCATTGGAAAAAACCTGGCGCTCGGAGACCTCTTCGATGAGCCCCGCATCGGCCAAACGGCCCGCAAAATGCTGGGTGAGCACATGGTTTTCCGACGAAGATGAACGGCCGTAATGGTCAAATGACAACCCGAACCCATCGGCGAGATCCTTCTGAACCTGCCACATTTCGGCGCAATAGTCGGCCACCGGTTGGCCCGCCTTGGCCGCGGCAAGCTCCGCAGGCGTGCCATGCTCGTCGGTGGCACAGAGAAACAAGACCTCATGGCCCCGTGCCCTGGCGTAGCGCGCATAGAGATCCGCCGGGAGCTGGGAGCCCACGAGATTGCCGAGATGCTTGATCCCGTTGATGTATGGCAGGGCCGAGGTGATGAGGATACGTGCCATGGGGCGTCCAAAGAGGTTCGGCCGCGTCCTTAACGGCTAAGGCCGGGCGGGTGAAGCCTTCGTCATTTGGAGCAAAACCCTCGGCCATGCAATTGACCGAGGCACTGAGCGTTCGGGTTTAGTAGTCAACACAGTGATAGTGCACGTCACCCGCAACCTTCGACTGCATTCGCATCACGTCCCGTTGGGTGCAAATGGCTTCCGTCATCAAGAGCATTGGCGGCAGAACTCCAGCAAGCTAGCATGCCTTCTACTGCTTATTTGAATTTTCAATTTCGACTGACATTCCAATTTATCATTGGCGGCATTTATTATGGCTAAACTCTCTCTATCACGTTTGATTGGAACCAATGGCGACGTAAGAAAACTCGTCGGATTACTCGAAGCAAAGCTCCAGCAAAACCAAGACGCCGGTTCGGTGGCGCTCCTTCAGGCAACGGAAATAATCGGGCATCGCTATCTTCGTCCGGGAATTTCCTAGAACTGCGGCGACAGATTGGGGCCACACTCTCCGGACAGCCTGGCCAAGCGGCCTACGATGCGGCCATGCAGGCGTTCGATACACTCTGCCAAGCCCTCGCCGCACCAGAGCGTACGCTTGAACGGTGGGCACCTATTTTCGGTGGGGTGCTTGTCCTTATTTTAATTGGGATCCTGATCTACATCATCTGGGAAGCAACCTCAGATCCCGACATCCTTCAACTTTTGGGCCAAGTGCCCATCGCACGCGGCTTGATCACGTTCACGGTGACCATGGGTACGATCGGTGTGGCTTTGGCAATGATAAGCGCGACATTCATCTCCCAAGCTAGCGATCTCAAAGACCGCATCGGGCTGGCCAATCAGGTGCTCACTGCACTGATTGCCGTCCTCGGCGCAATTGTAGGCTTTTACTATGGCATCTCGGACGACGAGCCCGACATGCTGAGCGCAACGACACCGCAAGTCACGCCCGCCGCGCTTGTTCCGGGCGGCACTGTTACCATAGCCACAACCATCGGCGGTGGGGTGGTGCCCTATACCGTCGTTGCGCGCCTCGAGGAGCCCGGGAGTGATGAGGTGATCGCGGAAGCCACATTCGAAGCGGCCGGAGCGCTAGCGCTTCTCACGCTGGAGGTCCCGGAAGACTTGGACGGGGTCGCGGAATTGGAGGTCAGCGTGACCGATGCCTCCGGTGAAGGCATCGAGACGGATGTGATCGATTTGGAGCTAGCCACACCGGAAGCGACGGATACCCAAGGGGAGGCTCAAATGCCGACAGAAAACTCCAGCTCAGTGACCGGCAAAGACGCCAATGCAGCGGGTGATCAGACCGGTGGAGCGGATCAATCCCAAGGGGGTAGTTGATCTTTGGTGCCCGGGTTCCTGTCCGCCGGTTCGAACCTCTTACTCAGGCAGCCAGAAACGGATGTCGAGTTCTTCCGGCGTCGGCCGTCGGCCGATCTGGCCGAGCCGGGCGGTGATGATACGGACGGCGACCCAGCCCCGGCGTGGCCCCCGCGCGACTTTTGCCTGGTAACGCCAATAGGCCACGTCGCCCAATCGGTAGCCGCTGTCTTTGGCGAGTTCCAAAAGCCGGAGCCCGGCACTCGCCCGGCCGTTATCGACGAGATCACAGCCCAAGGAGTGTAGGGCCGGGGCATAATCGGCGGCCACCAATTCGAGGAGGATCGCCCGGCTGCGGGCCCGCGAACCGGTGCGGCTGCAGAGTAAAGCGAGGGCGAACTGGACCCGTCGGCTTCGAAACTGATCACGCGCGGCGTAAATCGCATCGACGATACGGGCTTCTTCTACACGGCCCAGTTCGTCGGACCGAACCGCCCGCATCAACCCCAATACCGCACCCGGTTCTCCGGATCCGATCCGGACAAGCAAACGGTCAATATCTTTCGCATCGAGAGGCTCGGCCATGGAAACATCGCTAGCGGGCGATCCCGGCGAAACCAAGGCCCCTCCAGGGCGGCGCTGGAGAGATTTCGCGGATGGGCTTTGGGCGCGGAGCCAAGAAAACCCCGGAGAAAAACGAAGGACATGGCTCTGTTCCATGGGGCAGAGCCCACCACCATTTGGTTAACGCTCCCTTCCACCGCCGATCTCCCGGCCCGCCGATTTGAACGCCTGTTGTCGGGAAGACCAAAGACCCGCCACCGCGGCGTCGGCACGAGCCCGTTTCCCTTGCACATCTTCGCCAAATGATGCACCCCACGGCAGTCTCGATATTGGGTGTTCTTGGAGAGGGAAAATGCCGGACGGCAGCTTGGAAACCGGGGCCAGACCGAGCGAGGACATTTCGGTCCGCGAGGTGTTCGGGATCGACAGCGATATGAATGTGCGGGGCTTCACCGAGGCGACCGATCGCGTACCCGAACTCGACCAGACCTATAAGTTTGACCCCGACACCACCCTCGCGATCCTCGCAGGCTTTGCCCATAACCGGCGGGTTATGATCCAGGGCTATCACGGCACCGGCAAGTCGACCCATATCGAACAAGTGGCCGCGCGGCTCAATTGGCCGACCGTGCGGGTCAATCTCGACAGTCATATCTCGCGGATCGATCTTATCGGGAAGGACGCGATCAAGTTGAGGGAAGGCCGCCAGGTCACTGAATTTCAAGAGGGAATTCTTCCCTGGTCGCTCCGAAATCCCTGTGCGATCGTCTTTGATGAATACGATGCGGGCCGGGCTGATGTGATGTTCGTGATCCAGCGGGTTTTGGAGACGGACGGCAAACTCACCCTCCTCGACCAAAACGAGATCATCACACCCCATCCGAATTTCCGCCTTTTCGCGACCGCGAACACCGTGGGCCTCGGCGACACGACCGGGCTCTATCACGGGACCCAGCAGATCAACCAAGGCCAGATGGACCGTTGGTCACTCGTAGCGACGCTGAATTATCTCAGCCATGACGCGGAGGCCGCGATCATTCTGGCCAAATGCCCGCATTACAATACAGAGAAAGGCCGCTCCACGATCGGCCATATGGTGACCGTAGCCGACATGACGCGGACTGCCTTTATGGCTGGCGATCTTTCCACCGTAATGAGCCCTCGGACGGTCATTGCCTGGGCCCAGAACGCGGAAATCTTCCGCAATGTCGGATACGCATTCCGCCTCACATTCCTCAACAAGTGCGACGAGCTTGAGCGCCAGACCGTAGCGGAATTTTATCAGCGCTGCTTTGACGAGGAACTCCCGGAAAGTGCGGCTGCGATGAGCCTCGGCTAGGCGAAAGCGCCCTTTGGTCTCACGGCGCTTTCCCCTTGCCCGGCCCTTGTCCTGGAACTAGGCCTTGAAGGAATGCGTATTTTATATCTCGGCGATGTGGTCGGGCGGTCCGGCCGCGATGCGCTGAAAAACGGCCTTCCTGCCCTTCGCGACGACTTGGACGTCGATTTTGCGGTCGTGAACGGCGAGAACGCCACCAACGGGGCCGGTCTCTCACCCGAACATGCCCAAGATCTTCTTGGCGCCGGGGCCGACGTGATCACCCTCGGCGACCATGCGTTTGACCAAAAGGACATGCTCGGGGCCATCGAGCAGGAGCCACGGATCATCCGGCCGATCAATTACGCCAAAACAGCGCCCGGGGTCGGTGCGCGGGTGTTTGACGCCCCGGGCGGGAAAAAGGTGCTGGTGGCCCAGGTTTTGGGTCAGGTCTTCATGAAACGGCCCTTTGACGATCCGTTCTCGGCCATCGACCAGGTCCTTAAAGCCCATCCCAGGGGCGGGCGCGTCCAGGCCAGCGTGGTCGATATCCATTGCGAGGCAACTTCTGAGAAGATGGCCATGGGCCATTGGTGCGCCGGGCGGGCGAGCCTCGTTGTGGGGAGCCACACCCATGTGCCGACGGCCGACGTTATGGTGCTCGACGGGGGCACGGCCTACCAATCCGATGCGGGCATGTGCGGTGACTACAACTCGATCATCGGGATGGACCGGGAAGAGCCGATGCGGCGGTTTCTGACCGGCATGTCTAAGGGTCGGTTCGTGCCAGCCAGTGGCCGAGGATCGCTCTCGGGGCTTTTGGTGGAAACCGATGACGCGACGGGCGCGGCCCTCAGCGCGGTTCCCGTCCGTCGGGGCGGGGTTTTGCCGCCGACCCCATAGGCTCGGCGATGGTCCCATCGGACCGAACGACGCCTTTGGCCCGGAGCCGCTCCACCAATTGATCAAGCACACAATTGGTCACGAGGTTTTCGGTGAGGTGTCGTCGTCTCCGGGCGGCCATTTCATCAGAATTGGCCGGATCCAAAATATATCCGGGTGGCGGCGGAGCCATTAGGCGTCCCATCAATGACGGAAGAACTGGGTCGTGGGTCGTTCGTGGGTCGTGTCTCGTGCCTTGCAAGCAGCGTGCGCCCTCTGCCCAAACTCTTCAATTCCTCGCGATGTCGCAGGGGAAAAGTGCGGCCGATTCCCGCTGGTCCATTTTGGTGACCTTGCGCCACATTCGGGACGGGCTGTTC
Organism: Pseudomonadota bacterium; assembly: GCA_039198225.1. Taxonomy (GTDB): domain Bacteria; phylum Pseudomonadota; class Alphaproteobacteria; order Rhodobacterales; family Rhodobacteraceae; genus JASJAR01. The sequence continues at coordinate 2,999 of JBCCTQ010000024.1, read as the reverse complement.
AAACCCGGCAGTCCTGTCTTCCGGGCTGGAGCTGGGGCCACAGTGTTTACAATGTGATGCGATCGCGGAGTTTGGTTGGGCAGGTCACTGCAACGCTCTGTCTTTAGGAGGTTTTTCGGGACGTCCTAGGAAGCGCCCTAGCCTGCCAACAGGTCCAGTGCAGCGCGGTGAAGCTCGGCGCTCGCGGCAGCGATCACTTGCCCGCCCTCTGCCGCCGATCCGCCGGTCCAATCGGTCACGATCCCGCCGGCCGCTTCGACCACGGCCATCGGCCCGGCAATGTCGTAAGCCTGAAGCCCCGCTTCGATGACAAGATCGATCTGGCCGAGGGCGAGGAGCGCGTAGGCATAGCAATCAAGACCGTAGCGAGCCATCCGGACCCGATCGGCCACCCGCCGAAAGGCCGCTCCTTCGGCTGGCGTCCCCACCTCGGGGAATGTAGTGAAGAGGAGAGCTTCCTCAAGCGACCGGCCGGTACGAACTGCGAGCGGGCGGTCTCCGCCGGGGCCCCGGTGAAGTGCCCGGCCCTCGCCGCCGAAAAACCGCTCGTTGGTAAAAGGCTGGTCGATCAAACCGATCTTCGGGCCTTTCTCGTCGGCCAAGGCCACCAAGACACCCCAAGTCGGCGTCCCGGCCACAAATCCCCTGGTGCCGTCGATCGGATCAAGGATCCAGGTGAGTCCAGACGTGCCGGTGTCCTCGCCGTATTCTTCACCGAGGATCCCATCTTCGGGGCGCCGTTCCGCCAAGACCGCGCGCATGGCCCGCTCGGCGGCCCGATCGGCTTCTGTCACCGGGTCAAAATCGGCGCGCTTGCTCTGGGCGGTCAAATCCGGATTTCGGAAATAACGGAGAGTCTCCGGCCGCGCTGCATCGGCGAGTGCTTCGGCGACGGCCCACACCTCCGTCCAATCTACGTGCCTACCGTTGGCCAATTTTGTTTGTTCGGACCCTGGGGTCCGTCCCTCCTGCACCGGTAGGAAAATAGGTTGCGGCGACCCTTTAGGCCGCTTCGCTGAGCACCCGCGCCAGCTCAAACAGACGTTTGCGCTGGGTTTCGGGGATCGCATAGTAGGACCGCACGAGCTCAAGCGCTTCTTTGTCGGCCAAGATATCGGCCGGCAAACCCGCACCTTCCAACGATTCGGCCGACCCTGTCAGCCCATCGAAGAAGTACCCGATCGCCACATCCAGCGCTTCGGAGATATCCCAAAGCCGCGATGCGCTAATCCGGTTCATGCCCGTTTCATATTTCTGGATTTGTTGGAACTTGATACCCACCTTCTCGGCGAGTTGCTGTTGTGTCATTCCAACCATCCAGCGGCGGTGCCGAACACGCTTGCCGACATGCACGTCAACGGGGTGTTTCATAGCCGCTGCTCCTTTTGGTGAACTACGTTCAAACAGCAGGGAAAGGATTCATCGTCCCGATCAGTAATACAACCTGTATTTTTCGACAGTAGCACTGGTTTTTTGTCCATTCGACGTTTAAAATCTGAATATTAGGTTAATATTCGAGATTTTGTTTCCGAACGCGTTTCAACGTCCTCGCCGGGGCTTACTATCGTTAAACGGGATTCGTGACAACGCTCGGAGCAGGGAGAGCGGGCAAGCCGACCATCGTCGGACGCTTCGCTGGCGCCCAGCGTCCGGCCCCGCCCATTCTGTAGGCAGAACGCACCATTTCAGCCATCGCCGTCACCGCCGGGCGCTTGTCACCAGGCCGGCTATACATATTGATCCGAGTTGAACCGAGATCGGGCAGCGCCCCGCCATGGGGGATCGCGGCCACTTGCGGCGTCTCCGTGCCCTGAAGCTGGATCGTAATGGCCAGATCGGCAGACACGCTGGCCTCGATGGTCCGGGCCGAGCCCGCTTCGACCGCAAGTTCCCAAGGGATGTCCGAACGGTCGAGTTTATCGCGGGCAATCTGGCGGAAGACGCAATCGCTCTCAAAGGCAAGGCGGAGCGGGCGCTCGCGCCACGCAGACCCTCCGGGCGCACCGATCCAAATCAGCGGCTCTTCGATCAACACCTCCCCCCCGGGCTCGGGGCGGTCTTCGGTTGTCATGATGAGGTCGCACTTTCCTTCGGCGAAGAGCTTTTTCAACTTCAACGTATAGGACGACAAAAGCTGGAGCTTTATCCGCGGGAACTCGGCGGCGAATTGGCGGAGCACATGGGGGATCGCGGGATATATAATGTCATGGGGCACCCCGAAGACCATCTCACCTTCATATTCGCGCGCTGAAAGGCGGCCCACGGCCTGGTCGTTGAGGTCGATCATCCGGCGGGCATAGCTCAAAAGCTGTTCCCCGGCGGTGGTCAGCGCCACCGCGCGCCCGCTCCGGTCCAACAATCCGATCCCCACCGCCTCTTCGAGCCGTTTGAGCTGCATCGAAACCGCCGATTGGGTGAGGTTTAGGACGCCAGCCGCCCGGGTGACGCCGCCCGTATCGGCAACGGCGACAAAGGAGCGGAGGGCGACGAGATCGAGATTGCGAGGCATATCAATATCCGTGATGCATGTCGTCAAAAACATTCGTTTTACTTCTGTACCCGCCCAAACCAAATTCATCAACAGAAATGATGAAAGCGACAGTTTAGATTTCAAACTGGAAAGGATGACCCCATGTTGGCCCGTCGCATTGCCCTCCCCCGCCCCACGCTCGAGCGTCAACCTCGCTCGCTGTTCCAGCGCCTCCAAGCCTTCATGGCGCTCTACCGCGACGCCCATAAGCTCGAAAACATGCCAGATCACCTCCTTTCGGACATCGGAAAGACGCCGGAAGAGGTGCGCCGGGAGGCCAAACGCCTGATTTGGGACAGCCCGGCCCATTGGCGCCGCTGACGACTCCCCTCAAGGTCGCGTCAATTCGCCTGGAAACTGGCACGGAAACAGCCGGTTTTCAGGCGAAAAACCCTTGAAATAGCGGTTTTCTCCTCCAATATTCCAATCAGCGGGCGGTCCGAGACGGGCCGCCTCATTTGGGAACACT
>JBCCTQ010000023.1:0-62544 GCA_039198225.1 Pseudomonadota bacterium | reverse complement strand
AGCCAGAGCCAGAGCCAGAGCCAGAGCCAGAGCCAGAGCCAGAGCCAGAGCCAGAGCCAGAGCCAGAGCCAGAGCCAGAGCCAGAGCCAGAGCCAGAGCCAGAGCCAGAGCCAGAGCCTGAGCCAGAGCCAGAGCCAGAGCCAGAGCCAGAGCCAGAGCCAGAGCCAGCTGCTGCTCCCCAGCCCGCCGCGCCCGCGCAAAGCGTCGTACCTACCGCGAGCGTCGCGCCGCCCGAACCGGAAATGCTGGACGCACCGCCAGCCGTGACTTTAGCCGAGGCTGAAGACGACGAGATGGGCTTTTTCGAAGAGGTCCTCGCCACGCTTGTCCAGATTCTGACCCTTGGCCTTGTGGACATGAGGGACGACAACGACGAAGCGGTCTCAACAGCGGCCGTGCCGGATGACGACGTCTCAGAAAGCCTCCCCTTCGTCGAAATTCCCCTTGACGAAGCGCCGGTAGATGACGACGACAGCGACGACGACGGGTTCGACATCGCCGTTTGAGCCCGGCAGGCCAACTTTCTTGACAGGCTCGCGGTCTCAAGCCGACAATCGCTGCCCGACGGCGTGAGAGCGCCGTTTCTGGCAGAAAAGGCTAAAGTCATCCGCCCATGGTCACCGGTCGGGAGAGCAAATTTGGCGCCTTGGCGGCGGCCACCTATGTGGCGGTCTGGGCGCTCATTCTCCTTATCGCAGGGCAGGTGTTCTTTCCGCGCCTCGAAGAAACCTACATCGAACGGGCCCAACAAGAGGGCGCGTCGACCCTCCGGCTCGTGGCCGGGGCGGTCGACCAGGCGGTGGGGCGCTATCAGCCCCTGCCCACGCTGATCGCGGGCGATCCGATCTTTCTCGACCTCCTGCGAGAGACCGGCAATGCCGGGCTCGTGCCCTTCGTCAACGAAAAGCTCCGCCAGACCTCGCTCTCGATCGGGGCATCGGAAGTCTACATCATGGACCGCGCGGGGCTTACAGTCGCGTCGAGCAATTACCGCGAGCCGGATAGTTTCGTCGGCCGGAATTTCTCATTTCGCCCCTACTTCTACCGCGCCCTGGCCGGAGAGGTGGCCCAGTTCCATGCCCTCGGCACGACGTCGGGCGAGCGCGGGTTCTTTTTCGCCGCCCCGGTCCTCGACGGGATCGAAGTGGCCGGGGTGCTCGCGGTCAAGGTGACGGTGGGGGAGATAGAGCAGGCTTGGGAGGGGGCCGGGCGCGAGATCATCGTCGCCGATGAAAATGGCGTGGCCTTTCTGGCCAGCCGCGAGGCCTATCGCCTCCGAACCCTCGCCCCCCTCACCGACGGGACCCTGGCCCGCATCAGCGAAACCCGCCAATTCCCCCTGGGCACGGTCACCCCGATGCCGTTTTCCGCAAGCGTCATCGCCGCCGGTGCGGTCAAGGTCGAGCTGGGTCTCGGCGGCGACGAGGTAAGCTATCTCTCCCAAAGCGAGCCCCTCACGCTGGCCGGTTGGCACGCCATCGTTCTGACACCCCTCAGCGAAGTGCGATCGCAAGCCGTGAGTGCCCTGGTCTTTTGGACCCTGGCGGCCACGGCCACGGCGCTGGCGTTTCTCGTGCTTCTCCAACGGCGCGCACGGCTTCTGGAGCGGATGGAAGACGAGGCCTCCCAGCGCCAGCTCCTCGAACGGAAAGTCCGCGAACGCACCGCCGATCTGGACGACGCCAATGCGAGCCTTCGGAGCGAAGTGGCCGAACGGCGGAGTGCGGAAGATTTGCTAAGAAAGACCCAAAAGGACCTCGTCCAGGCGGGAAAGCTCGCCGCGTTGGGGCAAATGTCGGCAGCACTCTCCCATGAGATCAACCAGCCCCTGGCCGCAGTCAAATCCTACGCCGACAATGCCGCCCAATACCTCAAACGCGACCGGATGGACGCGGTGGGCGCCAATATCGCGCGGATCTCCGAGATGGCTGACCGGATGGCCGACATCTCGCGGCATCTGAGGAATTTTGCGCGTCGGCCGGGCGATGCGCTGAAGGCCGTGCCGGTGGTCGAGGTGATCCATGACGTGATCGCCCTGGTCGATCCGCAATTGCGGAGCTCCGGCGCCGTGGTGGTTTTTGAGCCACCCCAAGAGGAGATTTTTGCCATCGGCGGGCGGCTCCGGCTCCAGCAGGTCCTGGTCAATATCGTCACCAATGCGCTCGACGCGATGGCCGACGGGCCAAACCGCATCATCGAGATTGCCGTGGCAGCACGGGAGACGACCCTCGCAATCACGCTCCGCGACCACGGGCCGGGGCTGCCGCCGGATGCGCTCGACCAGGTTTTCGAGGCCTTTTACACGACCAAGGAGGCGGGGTCGGGCATGGGGCTTGGCATGTCGATCTCGTACAATATCGTCGAGGATTTTGGCGGCGCGTTGAGTGCGGAAAACCATCCCGACGGCGGCGCGGTCTTCACGGTGGATCTTCAACGCGCCCAAGGGGCCGGGCAATTGGTGGCTGAATGAGCGGGCCCGCGGTCCTTTTCGTCGACGATGAAGAGCATCTTCGGATCGCGGCCGCCCAGACGTTTGAACTGGCCGATATCGAATGCCTTTGCCTCACTAACGCAGAGGAGGCTCTAGCAAGGCTCGGCGAGACCTTCGCAGGCGTTCTTGTCACCGACATCAGGATGCCGGGGACCGACGGGGTCGCTCTGTTGAAAGGGGCCTTGGCCATCGACCCCGAACTGCCTGTGATCCTCGTGACCGGCCACGGCGATGTCGAGCTGGCGGTGAGCTGCATCAAAGACGGGGCCTATGATTTTCTGGAAAAACCGACCGAGCCCGCGCGGCTTGTGGCCACGGTCGAGCGCGCGCTCGAACGCCGCCGTCTCAGCCTTGAGATCCGCGCGCTCCGCGAAAAGGTCGAGGCGAGTGATGCGATCCGCACCCGGCTGATCGGGCGGAGCGCACCCATGGTGGCCCTCCGCCGCTCGATCGAAGCTGTGGCGGGTACGGAGGCGGATGTGCTGATCACCGGGGAGACTGGGACGGGCAAGGAGATCGCCGCGCAGGCGATCCATAGGGGAAGTGCGCGCGCCAAAGGCCCCTTCGTTCAGATCAATTGCGCCGCCTTGCCCGATGCGCTGATCGAAAGTGAGCTTTTCGGCCATGAGGCGGGGGCGTTTCCTGGGGCGACACGGGGCCGGTTCGGCAAGCTCGAACATGCCCGCGGCGGCATCCTCTGCCTCGATGAGATCGATTCCCTTCCCCTCGCACTCCAGGCCAAGCTGTTGGATGTGCTCCATAACCGGCGCGTCACGCGGCTTGGGTCGAACGACGCGGTCGACCTCGACATCCGGGTCATCGCGATCTCGAAAAGCAATCTCGAAACGGAAGTGGTCGAAGGGCGGTTCCGGGCCGATCTTTTGTATCGGCTAAACGTCGTAACCCTCGACATGCCCACCCTAGCCGCGCGGCGCGAGGATATACCTGCGCTCTTTGCAACCCTCGTCAGCGAAGCGGCCGGGCGCTACGAAAAGCCTGTGCCAGATGTCCCGGCCGACCTGCTGGCCGATCTCGCGGCCAGGCCTTGGCCCGGCAATGTGCGCGAACTTCGCAATGCCGCCGAACGGTTCGTTCTGGGGCTCGCCGATGCCCCGGCCACCGAACCGGCCGCAGCGACCCTTGCCGACCGGATGGCGACCCATGAAAAGGCGCTTATCGCGGCGGCGATTGCTGCGAATCGCGGCCGCCTCAAAGAGACCTACGAAGCCCTCGGCCTCTCGCGGAAAACGCTCTACGACAAAATGCAGAAATACGGGCTGGCGCGGGAAGACTTCGCCGAAGACGCGCCGTGAGTGGTTTGCCACCCCCAGATCACCCGCCCCGTCACCGCATTTACCCATTTTAGAAAAAATCCCCGAATTCCTGGGCACTACCGCCGGAAAACCCTTGGAACCCCGCTTTGGGTTGGCCTTTCTTCCGCCAGCGCTTACCACAAGCGTCTTGAGTCTGCGGAATAGGTCCGCAGCATTGGGAGGACAGTATGAAAAGAGCTTCGATCACCGCGCTTCTCGCGGCGACCCTCGTCACGCCCGCTTTCGCTGGAAGCCATCTCGACACGACCGGCTGGCCCGAGAGCTTCACCGTCGGAACCGCGTCCCAGGGCGGAACCTATTTTGCCTACGGCTCAGGCTGGGCCAACCTCGTCGCCGAGGAGCTTGGCCTTTCGGGCGGTGGCGAAGTGACCGGCGGGCCGATGCAGAACATGGCGCTGGTCCACACCGGCGACGCCCAGTTCGGCATGACCACGATGGGCCCGGCGGCGGAATCGCTTGCGGGCACCAACCCGATCGCGCCGGGCCTTCAGATGGACAAGGCCTGTGCCATGTTCCCGATGTATCAGACGCCATTCAGCGTGACCGCGCTCTCGTCGTCGGGCATCACCTCGATCGATCAGATCCCGGACGGCGCCAAAATCGGCTTCGGCCCGGCGGGCTCGACATCCGACACCTACTTCCCACGCATGATGGAAGAGCTCGGCGTCAATTTCGAGCGTCGGAACGGCGGCTGGAACGACCTCGGGAGCCAGCTCCAGGACGGTCTTCTCGACGTCATCGCCTTCGCGGCTGGGGTGCCGGTGCCGGCGGTGAGCCAGCTTGAAGTGCAGACGGATGTGAACATCATCGAGTTCACCGAAGAAGAGCAGGGCAAGATCCTTGGCGCCTTCCCGGTGTCGAACTTCGCCATCGCGGCCGACACGTATACCACGCTTGAAGCCGATGCGCGTTCGGTCTCGATGTGGAACTTCGCGATTGCCAATTGCGACCTTCCCGAAACCTTCGTCGAGGCGGTCGTGGGCGTGATCATGTCGGACAACGAGCGGATGGTGAACATCCACAAGGCAGCCCGCTCCACCTTGCCCGAAAACTGGGACAAGAACGGTGTGCTGATGTGGCATCCAGGTGCGGCCAAGTGGTTTACCGAGAATGCCGGCGCCGACATCCCGGCCGACATGGTTTACTCGAACTAAGCCAGTTCAGCGCCTTAGGGCGATCCTGGCCCCCGTGCTGGGGTGATGAACGTGCTAGGGTGACGATATTGGACCTGCCCCCCGGGGGCAGGTCCGCACAAGGCCGATGACAAGGGAGGGGCGTCCGGATGACCGATATGTCTGCCGAGAAAGCCGAAGAGGCAAGCGACCAGGTCATCGCCGACGGGGTCGATGACGAACCGGTCGAAGGCAATCGCCGGATCTTTACCGGCCGCACCCAGCTTTTGATTGCCGCCATCGCCACGATCTACGCGGCCTTTCACATGGTGGCGCTCAACGGCGTCTCGCTCTCGGGGCTCACCGGCATTGAGATCGGGTTTCTGCCGAACCTTCCTATCGAGACGTGGAATTTCCGCGTCGTCCATATTGCCGGGGCTTTGGGGCTCGGCTTTTTGTTGTTCTCCGCCCACACCTTCCGCCAATCCGACACGGACACGGCCGAGCGGAACCTCACACTCGTCGCGGCCCTCCTATTGATCCCGGCCCTCATTGCCGGGGCCACGGCCATCGGGTTTGTCAACACAATTGCCTCCGGCGAATTGCCCGAAATGGGCGGGCTCACCACCTGGCCCGCTTTCGCAGGCACCGAGATCTACCAAGAGGAGCTCACCTGGTTCGGCATTCCCCTCTTGGTCGCGACCTTCGGCGCGATCCTGATCGGCTGGGTTGAGCGCCGGTCCCGCGACCGGGTCGCGATGTCCGATATCGTTTTGGCCGTCTCTGGGATCGTCGTGGCGATCTATCTGGTGGGCATTTACGGCACGGCCGCGCGAAACTCCGTCGGCACGCCCTTCGTGCCCATCGGGGTGGCCTTTGCGGCGACCGCGGGCTCGGCGATGATCCTCGAGCTTACCCGCCGGGTGGCGGGCCTGGCCTTGGTCATCATCACCGGGGTCTTTCTGGTCTACACCTTCACCGCCCATCTCTTGCCCGGCATTTTGGCGGTGCAAAACGCCTATAGCTGGCAGCGGTTTTTCGGCCATGTCTATTCCGATGCGGGGATTTTGGGCCCCACAACGGCTGTGTCTTCGACCTATATCATCCTCTTCATCATTTTCGCCGCCTTCCTCCAGGCCTCGAAAGTGGGCGATTATTTCGTCAATTTCGCCTTCGCCGCCGCCGGGCGCGCCCGGGGTGGCCCGGCGAAAGTGGCGATCTTTGCCTCCGGCCTCATGGGTATGATCAACGGGACCTCGGCGGGCAATGTGGTGGCCACAGGGTCTCTCACGATCCCCCTCATGAAGCGCGTGGGCTACGAGAAAAAGACCTCGGGCGCCATCGAAGCGGCCGCCTCGACCGGGGGGCAGATCATGCCGCCCATCAGGGGGGCCGGGGCCTTCATCATGGCCGAGATCACCGGCATTCCTTACCAAGAGATCGCCATCGCCGCGATCATCCCGGCGGTCCTCTACTTCGCGTCGATCTATTTCATGGTCGATTTCGAAGCGGCGAAGCTCGGAATGCGCGGCATGCGCGAAGACGAACTGCCGAAGTTCAACAAGATGGTCCGGCAGGTCTATCTCTTCATCCCGATTATCATCCTGATCGCGGCCCTATTCGTGGGCTATTCGGTGATCCGGGCCGGGACTTTGGCGACCGTAGCGGCGGCGGTGGTGTCTTGGCTGACGCCCCACCGAATGGGTATCCGGTCAGTCTTGAAGGCCTTTGAGATCGCCGGGGTCATGTCGATCCAGATCATCGCGGTCTGCGCTTGCGCGGGCATCATCGTCGGGGTGATTTCGCTGACCGGGGTGGGGGCGCGGTTCTCGGCGGTACTTCTTGACCTCGCGGCGACCTCGCAGCTTCTGGCTTTGTTCTTTGCCATGTGCATCGCGATCCTTCTCGGCATGGGCATGCCGACAACGGCGGCCTATGCGGTGGCGGCGAGCGTGGTGGCACCGGGGCTCGTTCAGCTTGGCATCCCCCAGCTCACGGCCCATTTCTTCGTCTTTTACTTTGCAGTGGTCTCGGCGATTACCCCGCCGGTGGCTCTGGCGAGCTATGCGGCGGCGGGGATATCCGGGGCCAACCCGATGGAGACCTCCGTGGCCTCCTTCAAGATCGGGATCGCGGCCTTCATCGTGCCGTTCATGTTCTTTTATAACTCGGCGATCCTCATGGAAGGCACCTGGCTCGAGGTTACCCGCGCTGGGCTGACGGCGACGTTCGGGGTGTTCCTCCTATCGTCCGGTGTTCAAGGCTGGTTCATGGGCGGCCGCGCGGTGTGGTTTCTCCGCCTGGCGCTGATCGGGGCGGCGCTGTTCATGATCGAAGGCGGACTTTTGAGCGACGTTATCGGCATCGGCATCGCGGCGGCGGTGTTCTTTGTCCAGAAGACCTTCAATCCCCAACAAGGGGTGACGATCCCGGTGCGGGGGGCGGACTAGAGGGTCGTTTGGGAAATCTGCAAAACCCAGGTCGAATTGAGCCATCGCGGGACGCGAGGCGTTCCGCCGCGCCGATCCGCCCCCACGGGGCGGCGCATTTGCGCCACCCCTCGGACCGGCGCTTCAGACCGATAGACAACGATGCAGATTTTAGGACGACGCCGCCCGCGTGTGCGGCCCTTAACCGGCGCCGAAATCCATCCCGTCCGATTGGCGGAGATAGGCTTCGAAGAAATCCGTGAACGTGGCCACCATGGGCGGCAATTGCTCATAGGGCGGGTAGAACAGCGTCAGCCAGAGGGGGTCGACCTGCCAATCGGGCAGGACCCGCTCGACGCGCCCCTGGGCGAGGTCCGAGGCCACGATAAATTCCGGCAAGACGGCGATGCCGAGGCCAGAACGGACGAGATTGCCCAGGAAGTCACCGTTATTCGAAAGAATATGGGTGCCTGCCCGCACCGACCGGCGGGCGCCATTCTGCGAGAAATTCCACTCTTCGGCCTCGCCGGATGTCGCATAGGACAGGCAATGTTCGGCGTTGAGGTCCTCGGGGCTTTTCGGCCGCGGCACCCGGTTGAAAAGGTCGGGCGCGGCCACCGCATAGCGGGGGATCTGGCAGATCTTGCGCCAGATCGTTGACTTGTCCGTGGGCGGGCGGGAGATCCGGATCGAGAGGTCGGGGCCCTCCTCGACGATGTCGATGAGCCGGTCGGTCATTTGGACGTCGAGCGAGATCGACGGATAGGCCAGGCAAAAACTATCGACCAATTCGGGCAAGACCCGCATCCCGAAGGACAGGGGCGCGCTGATCTTGAGCTTGCCCCGGTCGGGCCGGTTGGCGCGGGTGATGTCTTGGGTGGCGCGGTCAAACTCGCGGAGGATCGGCGTATAGCGGGCCGCCACCACGGCGCCTGCGCTCGTCAGCGACACCTGCCTGGTGGTGCGGAGGAGCAATTGCTGGCCGAGATCTTCTTCAAGCCGGGCGACGATCCGCGTCACCGAGGCGGGCGTCATCCGCAGCGTGCGCGCGGCTCCGGCAAAGCTCGATTGGGCGGCCACTTCGAGGAAAACGCGGATAGGTTTCAAGTCTTGCATCGGGCAATCATTACTCTCAGCGCAATAGTAAATGCAAATTTGCTTCTATTTACGACATGACCCCAGCTCCTATTTGATGTCCAAGGGCGCCCAGACAGGCGCGCCCATGATCCAAAGCCAGCGCGCCCGCCGCCCGCGAGAAAGGACTGAAGATGAGTTGGAACCCCACCCAAAGCCTCGATGATCCAAACGGCGGGCTTGAAACGCTGATCGTCCCCCGTGCCCGCGATATCGGCGGGTTCGAAGTCCGCCGCGCCTTGCCCTCGCCCCAGCGGCAAATGGTGGGCCCGTTCATCTTTTTCGACCAGATGGGCCCGGCGGAGTTCATCACCGACGGCGGCATCGACGTGCGCCCGCACCCCCATATCGGCCTCGGTACGGTGACCTACCTCTATGACGGCGAGTTCGAACACCGCGACAGTATCGGCACGCATCAGATGATCTATCCCGGCGAGGTCAATTGGATGGTGGCGGGGAGCGGCGTGACCCATTCCGAGCGCACCAGCGCCGACACCCGCGCCACCCGCCACAAGCTTTTTGGCATCCAAACATGGATCGCCCTGCCGGAAGACAAAGAAGAGATGGCGCCGGATTTCGAGCACCACAAAAGCACGGCCCTCCCGGTGATCAGCGACGGGGGTGTGACCGCAAAGCTCATCCTCGGGGCGGCCTACGGCGAAGAAAGCCCGGTGACGATGCAATCGGAGACGTTCTATCTCGACGTCGTTCTCGCCCCCGGCGCGCGCTTTCCCTTGCCCGACAACCATGAAGACCGGGGGATCTACATCACCGAAGGCAGTATCGACGTGGCGGGCGAAACCTACGAGGCCGGGCGCATGATGGTGTTCCGTCCCGGCGACCGGATGAGCGTGACCGCCGGGCCCGTGGGCGCCCGCCTGATGGCGCTGGGTGGATCGACGCTCAATGAGCCCCGGTACTTGTGGTGGAATTTCGTCTCGTCCTCAAAAGACCGGATCGAGGAGGCAAAGAAGGCGTGGAAAGCGGCCGATTGGCAGAACGGGCCGTTCCAATTGCCGCCGGGCGATGACGGGGAGTTCATCCCAATCGACGCCAAGCTCGAAAGACGGCCCCTGAGCTAGGGCCTCACGGCTTTCAAAAACGCAGCGATCTTGGCGGGGTCTTTCACACCCGGCGCGCTTTCGACACCGGATGACACGTCGAGGATTGACGCACCGCTGGCCTCGGCGGCCTCGGCCGCGTTCTCTGGCGTGAGCCCCCCAGCGAGCATCCACGGCTTGGCCCAATCCCGGCCTCGGAGAAGCGCCCAATCAAAGCTCACCGCATTGCCGCCCGGCCGATCCGCCCCTTTGGGCGGTTTGGCATCGGCGAGGATCCAATCGGCCACCGCTTCATAGGCGGCGATCTTGGCCACGTCTTCGGGCCCTCCGATCGCGAGGGCCTTCATCACATCGCACCCGAACCGCGCGCGGATCTCGGCGACCCGGTCGAGGCTTTCCGATCCGTGGAGCTGGAGCATGTCGAGGGGGACGGTCGCCAGGAGATCTTGGAAAAAGTCGTCTGTGCCATCGACGGTGAGGGCCACCTTTCGTACCCCTTGGGGGACGGCTTCGGTCAGCGTTTTCGCCGCCTCGAAGCTGAGTGCACGGGGCGAGCGGTCAAAGAAGACAAAGCCGAGGAAGGCCGCCCCAGCACCCGCCGCCGCGGCCACGTCTTCCGGCCGGGTGACCCCGCAGATTTTCACATCGATTGGCATAGTCAAATCCGGGGGCAGGGTCCGGTGTCAGGTCCGGCTTGCATCTTCGAGGAGGGCCAGCACGTCATCGCCGCCACCCTCATCGGTCTTGAGGGCGCGGACTTCTTCTTCGAGCCGCTGGCGGTGGCGCCGTTCCTTCGTGGCCATCGAGCGATAGCGGAATTCGCGAAGCCATTCCCAGACAAAGCCAATGAGGATGCCGCCCACGATGGAGAGAAAGATCACCCCGTAAAGGGGCAATTCGAAGCTCCAGTTGAAGGCGGACATTTCGCCGAGGTCCTGCGGCAACAGTGTGAACGTCACCAGGTCGCGGTTGGCCAGGGCAATCGTCACCAGAACAATCGCAATCAACGCGAGAAAACCAACCCGAATATAGAACATCACGCTTTCCCGTTCAGCCGATCGCGAAGGAGTTTTCCAGTCTTGAAAAAGGGCACGTGTTTTTGCTCGACCTGGACGCTTTCCCCGGTCCGCGGATTGCGGCCCACCCGAGCGTCCCGGGCTTTAACCGAGAACGCGCCAAAGCCCCGGAGTTCGACCCGGTCCCCTTCGGCCATGGCGCCGATAATCTCTTCAAAGATCGTCGATACGATCCGTTCTACGTCGCGGTGGTAGAGATGGGGGTTCTCATCCGCAATTTTCTGGACAAGCTCCGAACGGATCATGGGCACCCCCCTATGGTGTCTTAGGTTACCGCTAAACTATACGGCGATTCCCGCGCCCGCGAAATACGTCCTTTGCCCAGACGGCGGAGAATCGTGCGGTTAAATCCCTGAAATATGTGATCTTTCCGCAGTGCAGCATGCGGAATGGTTGTGTGCAACCATGCAAATGAGCGTCTCGCGGCGCTGATTCGCAGGGATCCGGCCCGCGAATTGGCGCGGGCCGGTTCCGTTTCGGAGCGTTACTCGTCGTCGTCGCCCTTGAGCGCAGCGCCGAGAATATCGCCGAGCGAGGCACCGGAGTCGGACGAGCCATATTGCTCGACCGCTTCTTTCTCTTCGGCAATCTCGCGGGCCTTGATCGAGAGGCCGAGCTTCCGGGTCTTCTGGTCGACATTGGTGACGCGGACGTCAACCTTGTCGCCGACCTGAAAGCGCTCGGGGCGCTGTTCGGCCCGGTCTCGAGATAGATCCGACCGACGGATGAAGGATTTCATCCCTTCGTATTCCACCTCGACCCCGCCGTCTTCGATGGCGGTGACTTCGACGGTGACGATCGAGCCGCGTTTTACGCCGCCCACGGCACCCGAGAAGCTGTCATCGAGGGCCTTGATCGAAAGCGAGATCCGCTCTTTTTCGACATCGACCTCGGTGACCACGGCCTTGACGGTGTCGCCTTTCCGGAAATCCTGGATCGCCTCTTCGCCCCGGCGGTCCCAAGAAATGTCGGAGAGGTGGACCATCCCGTCGATGTCGTTGTCGAGCCCGACAAAGAGACCGAACTCGGTGATGTTTTTGACCTCGCCTTCGACCGGCGTGCCTTCGGGGTGGCCTTCGGCGAAGACTTCCCAGGGGTTCCGCATGGTCTGTTTGAGCCCGAGGCTGACCCGGCGTTTCACGCCATCGATCTCGAGGACCATCACTTCGACCTCTTGGCTGGTCGAGACGATCTTGCCCGGATGGACGTTCTTTTTGGTCCAGGACATTTCCGAGACATGGACGAGCCCTTCGACGCCGGGCTCGAGTTCCACGAACGCCCCGTAATCGGTGATGTTCGTCACTCGGCCCTGATGGGTGCTTTCGAGCGGGTATTTCGCCGCCACGCTGTCCCATGGATCGTCTTGGAGCTGCTTCATGCCGAGGCTGATGCGGTGGGTCTCTTTGTTGATCTTGATGATCTGGACCTTCACCTTCTCGCCAATCTCAAGGATCTCAGAAGGGTGGTTGACCCGGCGCCAGGCCATGTCGGTCACATGGAGGAGGCCGTCCACACCGCCGAGGTCCACGAAGGCCCCGTATTCGGTGATGTTCTTGACCACGCCGTCCACCGC
The DNA here is from genome assembly GCA_039198225.1 of Pseudomonadota bacterium. Lineage (GTDB taxonomy): Bacteria > Pseudomonadota > Alphaproteobacteria > Rhodobacterales > Rhodobacteraceae > JASJAR01. The sequence continues at coordinate 50,334 of JBCCTQ010000023.1, read as the reverse complement.
GTCGCCTTCCTGGATCTTGGCGATGACCTCAGCGCGCTGTTCGGCGCGGCTTTCTTCGAGGATCGCCCGGCGGGAGACGACGATATTGCCGCGGCGCCGGTCCATTTTGAGGATCTGGAAGGGTTGCTTGAGGCCCATCAACGGTCCGGCATCGCGAACCGGGCGCACATCGACCTGGGAGCCCGGCAAGAACGCCACCGCACCGCCCAAATCGACGGTGAACCCGCCTTTGACCCGGCCGAAGATCGCGCCTTCGACGCGGTTTTCGTCGGCATAGGCCTTTTCGAGCCGGTCCCAGGCGGCCTCGCGGCGGGCCTTGTCGCGGCTGATGACCGCTTCGCCCCGGGCGTTTTCGACCCGGTCGAGATAGACCTCGACCTCGTCGCCCACGGCGATCTCCGGCGCTTCTCCGGGATTTGCGAATTCTTTGAGTTCGACGCGGCCTTCCATCTTGTAGCCCACATCGATGATGGCTTGGCCCGCCTCGATGGCGATGACTTTGCCTTTGACGACCGAGCCCTCGTCGGGCGTGTCGATTTCGAAGCTTTCGTTCAGGAGGGCTTCGAATTCCTCCATGGTTGCGTTTTCAGCCATGTGGCTCTGGGTTTCCTAATCGTTCGTTGTTTCTGGCCGGGCGGTTGGCTCCGCCGGTCTGGGTTGATGCTCACCTGAGGGGAGCGGGTTGGTCTTCGGCGGCCTTTCGAACAGGGCCCTGGAACAGAAATAAGAAGGGCCGGTACGGAACCGACCCTGCTCCAGTCTCATGTTCGCGACTGTAACCGCCGCTTCGACCGGGCGGGATATAGGGGGAAATGGCTCAGACTGCAAGCATTCCGGCCCCACGGGCGGCGGGCGATTTCTCATCGGAGAAATCGACCCGGAAACCGAGCCCGGTTTCCAGTCCGCGCCCGGCCAATTTTCCCGGCGCCTTAGCTCCGGATTTTATTGATCACGAAACCGGCGATGAGCTGGACAATGGCCCCGCTCACCCCGCCGCCCACAAGGCTTCCAAGGATGGCGCCGATATCCATACCGCCAGCCGCATCGCCGCCGGCAGCTCCAAGAAGCCCGCCAAGAAGCTGACCGCCGCCGACACCGCCGAGCGCGCCCGCAATCAGATTGCCTGTGCCACCTAGGCTCGTCCCGGACGCGGCGCGCCCACTCGCGGTCCCCCCGATGGCGCCCCCGATGATCTGGCTGATAAGTTGTTCCATATTGTCCCCCGTTTTTTGGTTGGACGAGCAGGGTTGGAGATCAGGTCCCGAAACACAAGCGCATTGGGAAACTGGTCAGAGACTGCAGCAAATGAGCGACATTTAAAGTCCGATGCGCCGCAATTGGCCAAGCCACGAGCCACTCGCAAGAGTGTTTCCAAAGAATCAATTTGCTCCGGATCATCCAGTGTATTTCCGCGCCTTCAGGGCAGTGCGCCGTTGGGAAATGCAAATCAGCTATGCGACGCCCTATTCGGTCGCGTGCTTAGTTTTTGTGATCGTCATTCCAAGCATTCCCATTTTAGCAAGCGCCTGGCTTTTTGAGCAGAACTATTACCGCCCATCGGCCGAAATTTTCTTTTCGTTACTCTTCGGGTCTTGGATTGCTATGTTCATCGTGCTGTGGCGCGTAGACAAATAAGGCCGAACATCTGCCTGACGCCCAAACCGAAAGCCTTCCATGGACCAAGCCGACCTCACCAAAGCCTTCGGGGCCTTCTTCGCCATCATGAACCCCTTCGTGAACCTGCCGATCTTTCTCGCGCTGACCGCCGGGTTTTCAATTGCCGAGCAACGGACCCTGGCGCTGAAAATCACCATATTCTCCGCCATCATGTGCGCGGTGATCCTCGTTGCGGGCCAGCAGATCATTGGCTTTTTCGGCGTCACTATTGACCAATTCCGCATCGCGGGGGGCGCGGTCTTGGCCCATATCGCCTGGTCGATGCTCAATGGAAGTAGCATCGCTTCCCATCACGGCACCGATACGGAACAGGACCATATGCAGGACCTCTCAAGCCTTGCCTTTTATCCCATCACCTTCCCGATGATCGTGGGGCCCGGCACGATCGCGACGCTCATTATCTATGCGGGGCATGCGCAAAATGGCGAGGGGCTGATTGCCGTGGGCGGGGTCGTGGCGGTGATCCTCGCGATGCTCTTTGCAGTCCTCTTCTTTGCGTCCTTTTTCGGCAATGTCCTGAGTGACACGATGCGGGTGATAATGACCCGGCTCATGGGGATGATCCTATTGGCCATATCGGTCGAGATGATTGTTGCGGGACTATCGGCCGTTTTGCCCGGCCTCGCCAATGGAGGGTGACATGGCGTTCTTCAATCCAGACAACCACACGCGCAGCGAAGACCACAAACGCCTCTATGCGCTCTGCGAAGTGGCCTACACCGTCGTCGATTTCTCGGCGGCGGCGCTTTTCGTTGTCGGCAGCCTTTTGTTTTTCAGTGAGAGCACGACCTATCTGGCGACCTGGCTCTTTGTTGTCGGCTCTGTGCTTTTTGGGCTCCGCCCAACGATAAAGCTCTACCGTGAGATCGGCTATCTCCGCCTCGGCGATTATGACGATATCAACAAGAACTAGGCACATCGGCGCGCCCCGCCGCACGCATGCCTAACCAATTCCTAACGCCCGGGGCCCATAACGCAGCCTCGGATCCGCGCGGGCCAACTTGGCCCGCTTTCGTCATCGGTCTTGGCCGGGATAAAACCCCGGTGCCCGACCGCCGGCATGATGGGGCCAAAAGCCCCGAGGGACCGCCCCAAAAAGAGGGGCGGGTGAGGCCGCTCTGACAGGCGGCGCCGCCATTTACTGGCTCCTGGCTTCCGGCCCCGTGGCCGCCCCTTCGAGATCCCTTGCTCTTGGCGCGCCTCCGGGCGTTGGCCGGGCACGGGCCGTGCGAGGCACGCCCGCCCTGGGGCTTTTCGTCCCCGCTGCTCCCCTTGTCTCAAGCCCACGCTTTCGCTAGCTGTTGAGCCTTGCCTGACAGGGGAACGCGGATGCCTGAGGATCTCATCAATTCATTCATGACCGGCCCGGACGAGAACGGCCGGTTCGGCGACTTTGGCGGTCGGTTTGTGTCTGAGACGCTGATGCCGCTGATCCTCGACCTCGAAGCCGAATACGAAAACGCCAAAACCGATGCGAGCTTTTGGGCCGAGATGGACGATCTTTGGACCCATTATGTGGGCCGTCCGAGCCCGATGTATTTCGCGCCGCGCCTGACCGAGCGTTTTGGGGGCGCCAAGATCTACCTCAAGCGCGATGAGCTCAACCACACTGGCGCCCATAAAATCAATAATGTCTTGGGCCAGATCCTTCTGGCCCGCCGCATGGGAAAAACCCGTATCATCGCCGAGACCGGTGCGGGCCAGCACGGGGTCGCCACGGCAACGGTTTGCGCCCGGTTTGGGCTTAAATGCATTGTCTATATGGGCGCCCATGACGTGGAGCGTCAGGCGCCCAACGTTTTCCGGATGAAGCTCCTCGGCGCCGAAGTTGTGCCGGTGACCTCCGGGCGCGGCACCCTCAAAGACGCGATGAACGATGCGCTGCGCGATTGGGTGACCAATGTGCGCGACACGTTCTACTGTATCGGCACGGTCGCCGGACCCCACCCTTACCCGGCCATGGTGCGCGACTTTCAGTCGATCATCGGCAAGGAAGCCAAGGCCCAATTGATTGAGCTCGAAGGCCGCCTCCCCGACACGGTCATCGCCTGTATCGGCGGGGGGTCAAACGCCATGGGCCTCTTCTATCCGTTCCTCGACGACAAGGAAGTTCGCATCATCGGTGTCGAAGCCGGCGGGAAGGGTGTGAACGACAAGATGGAGCATTGCGCGAGCCTTACGGGCGGACGGCCGGGTGTCCTCCACGGCAACAGGACCTATTTGCTCCAGGACGGGGACGGGCAGATCCTTGAAGGGTTCTCGATCTCGGCGGGGCTCGATTATCCCGGGATTGGCCCCGAACATGCCTGGCTCCATGATATTGGCCGTGCCGAGTATGTCTCGATCACCGACAAAGAGGCCTTGGAGGCCTTCCAGCTCTGCTGCGAGACCGAGGGGATTATTCCCGCGCTCGAACCCTCCCATGCGATGGCCCATGTGGCCAAGATCGCCGGCGATCTGCCCAAGGATCATATCCTCTGCATGAATATGTGCGGTCGGGGCGACAAGGACATCTTCACCGTCGCCAAGGCCCTTGGGGTCGATATCCAAACGGACGGGTAGGGCGGCCGGCAAAAGGCCGGGTTCATTCCAAAGATCTTAGGCAGACGACGCCTTTGTTTCGTTGCGCGTAAACCTTGGTTTATGCCGCTCTGCCGAGGGTTTATCGACAGCGGCCTCATCCAAATGCCAATGGTTCCTTACGGCTCATCGTGACGTGGTCGGGGTCCCGGGCGCTTCGGCGTCGGGGTTACTTTCCACCCCCGATCATCAAAGGAAAATCCATGCGAACCTTTACGCTTTCCGTCACCGCCGCCCTTCTGGCATCGAGTGCCGCCGCGGGGCCCGCCCTCGACCGCGCCAAACTCGCCGACGACATCCGCGCGACCCTCGGCGCGGAATACGACCTGAGCGACTTTAACGAGATCGCTGTCCGCATCCGCCGTACCTCTATCGAGATCGACGCCGAAGGCGAGAGCGTCGAACTCACTCGCACCTACGCTGTCACCGAATCTGGCCTCGGCGCATTGCTCGAAGGCGAAGATACGGTGGAGACCGACCGTGTCGTCCTGTCGCGGGTCTTCGAAGACGGGGTTTGGGACGATTTTGAAGAGGATGACGACGACGAGGAAGACGACGAGGAAGACGACGACGACGACCGCGGCGATGACGACGACGACGATGATGATGACGATGAGGACGACGGCGACGACGACGACGATGATGATGATGAGGACGACGACGATGATGATGAGGAGGACGACGACGACGATGATGACGCCGACGGCGATGACGACGGCGACGACGATTAAATCGAGCAGGATAACCAAGACGGAGGCCGTACCTCCGCATTTCGGCCGTTGGGCCGCGTGAGCTTCGCTACCCCTTGTCGATGCGCAGCCCAACGCCACCACTCACCGGGCCCTTGCCAAAATGGCAGGGGCCCGACATGGACGTGATCCCATGAGACCAATCCCGATCTTCCTCTTGATCCTGGCCTTGGCCGGTGGACCGGCGGCAGCCCAGACGACGCTGCGCGACCGGGTGCTGAGCGAGCTTGCGGAGTCGGGTTATGAAGAGGTCAAGATTTCCAGAACGCTTCTCGGCAGGATGCGGTTTCTGGCCGAAGGTCCGCTCGGCCGGCGGGAAATCGTGATCAACCCCGCGACCGGCGTCGTTTTGCGCGACTATTTGGAGCCATTAAGGGCGACGGGCACCGATGATGACGACGACAATGAGGGGCCAAGCGGAGGGTCGGGCGGCGGCGCTGGAAACGATGGCCCTGGCGGCGGCGAAGGCGGTGAAAGCGGCGCCGGTAGCGGCAATGACGATGGGAGCGGCGAGGACGACGACAGCGACGGCGATGACGACGACGAAGACGATGATGACGACGACGATGATGACGACGACGATGACGACGATGGAGATGACGACGGGGCCGGGGACGATGACGATGACGATTGAGACGGGTGAGCTTTGCGGCGTCTGACGCGAAAGCGCCTCGGACCATTTCCGATCCAATTGGTGATCCTGGCCGTCCTTCTTCTGCAGGCGGTCTCGGCGGCATTTTTCGTGACCGACATTATCGCGTCCGTGTTCGGGATCTCCATGCGCCCGCTCAATTGGCAGATCGTCGAACTTATCGAGATCGCCGCCGCACTCGGCCTGGTTTTAGGTGTAGTTTTGGGCGCCCTTGCCCTCCGCCAAGCCGGTCGCCGCACCCGCCGGGCGGAGGCAGCACTCCGCGCGGCGTCGGGCGCTTTCATGGAGGTTCTCGATGAACGCTTCGACGGCTGGGGCCTAACTCCGGCCGAACGGGACGTCGCCCTTTTTGCGATCAAAGGGCTCTCCATCCAGGAGATCGCGGCGCTGAGGGAGACGTCCGAAGGCACCGTGAAAGCCCAAACGGCTGCCATCTACCGAAAGGCCGAGGTGAGCGGTCGCCCGCAATTCTTAAGCCTCTTTATCGACGATCTTTTGGCCGACGACGCCCGGGGCCGGGACGACGCGACCGGCTAGCCGCGTTCGGCCCGGTCGTATTCCATCCGCGCCGCTCTGACCCGCTCCATCTGGTCGTTTGACCAATAGACCAGGGGTTTGAGGCTGGCGAGGAGGCTCTCTCCTAGCGGGGTAAGCTCGTAAGACACGGCCACCGGTGGGCCGGGATCGACGCTGCGGGTCAGATAGCCGTCGCGCTGGAGGCCCCGGAGGTTTTCGGTGAGCACCCGCTGCGTGACGTCACCGATACAGCGCTTGATCTCGCCGAACCGCATCGGGCCGTCTTCCAAGGCCAGGACGATGATCATCCGCCATTTGCCGGTGACGTTCGAGAGAACCGACCGGATCGGGCAGTTTGAGGCTTCGGCCTTGCTTTCAACGCCTATGGGCAGCATTGCTCCCTCGCTGTGCGTAATGGATACCAGTGTCGAATAGCATACGGTATATCGGCCCGACAAGCCTCTGAAAAGTAACGCGGTATCCCAGAAGATACTTCGTGATTAAAAAGTGCGTAATTGCTACGTGGTGCAAAATACATACTAACTACCCTCGTAACCGAATCGAGAGGGAAACATCCCATGACCCCGAAAGAACTTGCCCTGGCCCTTTTAACTGCCGTCTTTGCCGATCAAGACCCGGACGCGGCGCGCCAGCTCGTCACCCCTGACTATATCCAGCACAATCCCGCCATCCCAACCGGCGCAGACGGCCTCATCGGGCTTATCCCGTTCGTCGCAGAAGCCGAGATTGGCCTCGTCACTCATCGTGTGATTGCTGAAGGCGATCTGGTCGTTCTTCACAACACCTACACCAATGCCGATGCGTTCGGCGCCCCGACCCTTGCGGCCTTCGATGTCTTCCGGATCGAGGACGGAAAGGTGGCCGAGCATTGGGACAATCTTCAGCCGATCCCCGAGACGACCGTGTCAGGCCGCGGCATGACCGATGGGCCGACCGAGATCACAGACCTCGATAAGACGGCCGAAAACAAGGAACTAGTGGTCGGATTTGTCCGCGACGTTTTGGGCGGTGCGGCGCCCGAGAACGTGACTAATTACATGAACCCCGAAGTTTACATGCAGCACAATCCGTCGATCGATGACGGGCTTGCGGGGCTGATGGCGGCGATCGAGAGTTTCGCCGCCCAAGGCTTGGTCATCACCAAGTTCGAACCCCAGATCGTCGTGGCCGAAGGCAATTTCGTCTTCGTCGCGTCTGACGCGGTGATGGGTGGTGAGCCCTGGGCGTTTTTCGATCTTTGGCGCGTCGAGGACGGGCTGATCGTCGAACATTGGGACGTGGTCGCACCGACCCCCGCCGAAATGGCCCATGACAACGGAAAGTTTTGAACGCCCTTAGGGGCGCTAAAGAACCGGGCCGGTTGCGACCGGCCCGGTTTTGGCCTTAGCCGTATTCTTTCGCCAGATGCGGGAAGCTCGCAACGAAACGCGAGAATTTATGGCGCCCGCAAGTCACCGGCTCATAGCGCGCCGGATTGTCGTCGCTGATGCAGCCCGGAAGCGGGCCAAACTCCGCGTCGTAATCGGCGTCAATAAAGAACGGAATGGAATAGCGTTCGCGTCCCGAGGCATTCACCACCCGGTGGAGATTGGCGAGATAAACGTCATTGGTGAGCCGCTGCATGAGGTCACCGATATTAATGACGAAGGTGTTTTCGATGGGCGGACCCTGCACCCAAACACCGTCGCGGTTCATCACTTGCAAGCCGCCCACATTATCCTGGGAGAGAATGGTGAGATTGCCGTAATCGGTATGGGCGCCGATCCCCATGACGCTTTCATCGATCTTGCCTTCTTGGGGCGGATAATGGAGCAGCCGCTGGATCGAAATCGCATCCTGCATTTTCGGCTCGAAGAAATCGGCCGGGATATCGAGCGACAAGGAAATCCCGCGTAGGAGTTTCAACGACAGATCCCGCATGGCTTCGTGATAGCCATAGATCACCTCGCGAAACCGCGGGAGGCTTGCCTCGGACGGCCATTGATTGGCGCCGAAAAACGGCGTGGTGTCGCCCGGCCGCTCGGGGCCGAGATCGTAGCATTCTTTGAGGTCTTTGGTCTTTTCGGGGTCGGTGTTCTCTCCAAACATCTCGATATAGCCCCGCATCGCGACGCCCGATTGGCCCACATGGAGCGCCATTTTGTCCTCAAGCGGGAGATCGAAGAAAAGGCGTGTCTGTTCGAAGGCATCAGCGACAAGCTCGGAGCTGACGCCGTGGTTTTTGACATACATGAACCCCACATTCGACAGGGCCCAGCGGATCTCTTTGGCCACTTTCGCGGGGTCGCTCCCGTCAAGGAGGGGGGCGATGTCGACCACGGGTATTTTGTCAAAGGACGAGCGTTGCGCCCTGAGAGTGTCGTCGAGTTTTGCGAGTTCTGATTGTGCCATATGCCGTCCCCTCAATTGGGTGTGGTTGCGCCGTGCCGCGGCGAGTTTAGGCCGCCGGGGCTCTCCAAATCGAAGAAAAAGGCGACATTTCACGCTTTAAAGGCGGCACATCCGCGGGCGGAGGCGGAGGGGTCTTTGGGCCCCATTCCGGGGCCCAATGCGCTGCGTTTATTCAGCTTTGGCGACGTTGGAGCAAGACGCCGAGCCCGCCCAATCCGGCCAGAAGCAAAGGAAGGCTCGCCGGCAGCGGGATAATCGGCGGATCGTCCATGCCGCTGCCCTGGTCGCCGAAGTCGATGTCGATCAGCGACATTGTCCCTTCCGCGCGGCACCGGACATCCGGATCGGCACAGGCGTCGTTGAAAAAGCTCCCATCCACTCTGATCTGGAACCCCTGAAGAAGCGGGGTGGTGCCAGCAAAACCCGTGCTCACCGCATTGGCCAGGTCAATGCCGGTGAATGTGCCCGGATCGAAAGTTGAGACGGTCGCGATCGAGATATCGTTGCCGGGATCAATGCCAAAGGTGCCAATGTAATCGACCGTCTCGGTTGTGCTCTCTTCGGTGAAATCGTCCAAGATTTCGAGAGCCGGAATTGTCGTGGCTTCGATGGTCGGAAACCCTGCCACATCGACAAGAATGCGGGTGAGCTCGTATTCGGCGAATTCCGAAAAAGTGCCTGTTGGCATCGGCAATTCTTCTGGAATGAACGCCGGCGGCGTGTCCGTATCGCCTTCGATGCGAATTTGAACCGTTAGCCCGTCAAGTTCGGGAAGGTTTGTGTTTTCGCTGACCGTACCTTCGAAGATCGCTGTCACAGGAACCGCTTGGGCTCCCCCGGCAACCACGCATAAGGAAAGGGCCGCAACGAGCGGCTTAGACATATTCATTGGTACTAACCCCACCAATTAACCACGCGGACCATGATTAATCAAAAGGCGAGAACGAATAAGCGACATGTCTGGAAAAAGACTGTTGCCAATCCGCTGGGTTTTGGGCCCTAGCGAAGGGCCCCAATGTCGATCAGGCGGTCGTATTTCTCCTGCTCAAACCACCAATAATCCTCGCCCCTGACATAGGGCGGTTTGATATCGGGGCGGCCGAACATGTCCCAATAGGCGATCCAATGGGTGCCCTTAAACCATTGCGGCACCCAGATATGCTCGGCGCGGAGCACCCGGTCGATGGCCCGGACGGCAATGTCGAGATCTTCGCGGGTCTTGGCGGCCAAGGCGTTCTGGATGAGCGCGTCAATGACCGGGTCATCGACGCCGGACAGGTTGAGCGTGCCCGATGCGTCAGCGCTTTCCGACCCGAAGACCGCCCGGAGTTCGACCGACGGCGTGAGCGGCAGGTTGAGGCGTGCTGGGATGATGTCGTAGTCGAATTCCTCCTGGCGGAGCTGCATTTGCGCCCGGTCCAACAGGACGAATTCTGATTTTATTCCTATCCGTTCGAGGTTTTCGATATAGGGCAGAACGATCCGTTCAAAGACCGGGCCGTCATCGACAAATTCGATCTCGAGGATCTCGCCGGCGGCGTTCCGGCGCAACCCGTCATCGCCCACCTGCCAGCCAGCCTCTTCAAGGAGCCGCCCGGCCCGGCGGAGGGCGGAGCGGTCGGCATTGTCAGGCCCGCTGATCAGCGGCGTGAAGGCCGGCTCGTTGAAAACCGTCTCGGGAAGTTGGTCGCGGAAGGGTTCGAGAAGGGCCAATTCAGCGCCTTCGGGAACACCAGACGCCTCCATAGCCGTCGATTCCCAGAAACTGTCGGTGCGGTTATAGAGCCCATAAAAGAGCGTCTCGTTGGACCATTCGAAATTAAACGCAAGGCCAATGGCTTCGCGCACCAAAGGATCCGAGAGATGGGGCCGACGAGTGTTCATCCAAAAGCCCTGGGCACCGGCTGCGCGGCCATCGTCGAGCGTGTCGCGAATGACCCAGCCTTCTTCGAGGGCCGGAAAGTCATAGGCCGTGGCCCAGAGGGCGGAAAAGAACTCCTCGTGAAACACGTATTCGCCCGCCTTGAGGGCTTCAAATGCCGCAGTTCGGTCGGCAAAATACTCGTAAGTGACACATTCGAAATTAAACGTGCCCACATTGACCGGCAAATCCGCCCCCCAATAATCGGGATTGAGGCAATAGGTGATCGACCGGCCCGGATTGACGTCATCGATCAAATAGGGGCCCGAGCCCACCGGCGGCTCGAGCGTTGAACGGGAAAAATCGACCGTCTCGTAATAATGTTTGGGGAGAACAAAAAGCGTGCCCGCCGTGCCGATAAGATCGCGGGTCTCGGCGCCTTCGACGAAATTGATTTTGACCCGGTGCTCACCCAGGACCTCGCCGCCTTCGATATCACTGATAAAGATCTGAAAGCGGGGTGAGCCGTCGGCTTTGATCGCCTCGATGGTGAACACCACGTCTTCGGCAGTGACCGGTTCGCCGTCCGAGAACCGCGCCTCGGGGCGGAGGTTGAAAATCACCCAAGACCGGTCTTCGGGAAATTCGATGCTTTCGGCGAGATAGCCGTAGGCGGCGTCGGGCTCGTCCCAGGCGCGGGCGAGAAGCGTGTCGTAAATCCGCTCAAGGCCCTGGGCGGGCTCGCCGTCGAGGATGTAGTAGTTCAAGCTGTCGAAAGTCGAAGAGGCGAGGGTGCCGCGGAAGCTGATAAAACCGCCTTTCGGTGCGTCCGGATTGACGTAATCGAAATGGGGGAAATCGGCCGGGTATTTGAGGGCGCCAAAGGCCGAAATGCCGTGGCTCGTGGTGACATCGTGGCTTTCGGCTAAGGCGGCGGCGCCAAGGGCGCAGAATGTGGCGGCGAGGGCAAATGGTCGAAGCAAAGGGAATCTCCATGGTTTCAAGAGAGCCTAGCAGAGGCGCGCCGGTGTTCCAGTCAGGGCGCGATGACTTTTGTTGGCGCTTATTTTGAGGGTCGAACGCCTCCGGCGGGAGTATTTTTTCCAGGATGGAGCAGCCGCTCCGGGCTAAAGGCGCCTTCATCCTGGTCCAAATACTCCGGGGGAGGCGCGAAGCGCCGGGGGCAGCGCCCCCACTTGGCGCGGCGATGGCCAACGCCTAGGCTCGCCCGAATGAGGAGGAGCCTGACGATATGGAACAAGCGAAGGCAGGTATTCTATGAGCGGGCGCGTGGCGGTCTTGGGGGCGTTCGTGGCCGATTGCACCTTCCGGGCCGCGCGGCCCCCGGAGATGGGCGAAACCGTTCTCGGAAAATCCTTTGCCCTTGGCCCCGGCGGTAAAGGGTCCAACCAGGCGGTGGCCGCCGCCAAGGCCGGGGCGGAGGCGTCGATGTTAACAAGGCTCGGCGCCGATCCTTTCGCCGAGCTCGCCCGGCAGGTTTGGGCCGCTGCCGGTGTTACGCCTGCGATCATCGTCGATCCCGAAAGCTATACCGGCGCGGCCTATATCTATGTTGAAGACCAAACCGGGAATAACGCAATCATTGTGGCCCCGGGTGCAGCGGGCGCGATCGCTCCGAGGGATGTGGCCGGGTGGGACCCGGAAATCGGCCAATCGGACGTCTTCCTGACCCAACTCGAAACCCCCCTTCCCGCGGGGCTGGCGGGGCTTTCTGCGGCCAAAGCGGCGGGGGTGACAACGATCCTCAACCCAGCTCCGGCTGCGGCGATGGAGGACGCCATGTTGGAAGCCTCAGATTTTGTCACGCCCAATGAAAGCGAAGCCGAAGGCCTCACCGGTGTAAAAGTCGCCTCCGTTGGCGATGCCGAGCGCGCCGCCGATGCCTTAATCGCGCGGGGCGCGGGTGCGGCCATCGTCACCCTGGGCGAGAACGGCGCGTTTCTCGCCGCCGGGGCCCAAAGGCGCCACATACCAGCCATGGAGGCCGGCCCGGTGGTGGAGACGACCGGGGCGGGGGATGCGTTCAATGGCGGGTTTGCCGCGGCGCTCGCTCGGGGTGCCGATCCTATGGACGCGGCGCTCTTCGGTTCGGCGACCGCCGCCCTCTCGGTGACCAAAGCCGGGGCCGCCGCCTCTATGCCAGACCGGGCCGATATCGAAACGCTTCTTTCATCCACAGGCTAGGCCCGCCGATTTGGTGGATCGCCCGGCTTGTGGCATAGTGCGGGAAAGCGTTGGCGCTCCCAGGAGGAAGACGGGAGACGGCTGGCGACGAAAATAGCCGGTGCATCGGGGGTGTGGAGACCTCGCGCGCACCTCTGGGAGGAAAGGGAACCGGTGGCGAAAATCGCCCCCCATGTGTACCGAGTATGGGCCGCAGTCTCGTCGTTGAGCGAGGCGGCGCGTTCGCCGGTGGTCGCCTCCTGGCGGCGGTCGGCGGTGGCCCATGGTCTTGACCCCGCCGGCCCGGCCCGTGCCGCGCGGATCACCCAAGCCGAGCTTTCAGCCCGGCGCGATCGGGCGGGGCCCCTCCATGACCTCTCGGCCCGGCACCTCGACGCGCTTTTTGACCGGATCCGACTGACTGGCTCGGCGGTGTTTCTTACCGATGACGAAGGGACAGTCCTCGCCCAACGTTGTGCCACCGGCGATGAAGCGGATTTCGCGAGCTGGAACCTTTGGGAAGGCACCGATTGGTCGGAGGCCCGCGAAGGGACCAATGGGATCGGCACCTGTATTGTCGAGATGCGTCCGACCATCATTCACCGCGACGAGCATTTCCGCCTCGCAAACGTGGCGATGAGCTGCGTGGACGCGCCGATTTACGGGCCCGAGGGGGCGCTTGTGGGGGCGCTTGATGTGTCCTCTGCCCGGGGCGATCAAAGCCGGGCTCTCAACCACTTGATGCTCGACCAGGTTTGCCAGACCGCCGCCCAGATCGAGGCCGATCTCTTCGGTCAGGCCTTTCAGGGCGCGCGGATCGTGGTGGTGGGTCCCGAAGAGACGGGTCGGCGCGCCTGGGTTGCGGTTGACCGTGACGACGTGGTGGTCGGGGCGACACGGGCGGCGCGCCGCCGGTTCAATCTCCCGGTCGGCACGCCACTGGAAGCCGTGCCTTACGCCGATCTCGTCGGCGCCCCCCGGGATGGGCTCGACGGCGCCGAACAGGCCGCACTCCGGCGGGCACTCCTCCGCCATGGAGGCAACATGACCGCCGCAGCTAAGGCTTTGGGGATGAGCCGCGCGACCCTTTACCGGCGGATGGGACGAGACAGGCGAAAAGAGAGTTGAGCCCTGTCTTTGTCGCATGGCTGAGACACTCGGCTTGGGTAATCGGTAAAACTGGCCCCCAAGGGCCGCTGCATTTCATAGAATTTTGAACGGAGCGGGCGGATTGGTCCCGCTACATTTGGGAGGAAAATCCATGAATGACATGACGTTGATCGATGCTGGCACCCATGTGTCGCCTTTCGCAAAACGCTATGACAACTTCATCGGCGGCGAGTTTCGTGCGCCGAAATCCGGCAAATACTTCGACAATGTGAGCCCGTTGACCGGCCTTGCTGTTGGCGAAGTGGCCCGGTCCAATGCCGAAGATATTGAAGCAGCCCTCGATGCCGCCCATGCCGCGGCCGATGGCTGGGCCAAAACCAGCGTGACCGAGCGCGCCAATATCCTGATGAAAATTGCCCAGGTCATGGAGGACAATCTCGAACTCCTTGCGATCTGTGAATGCTGGGACAACGGGAAGGCCATCCGCGAGACCCGCGCCGCTGACCTGCCGCTGGCCATCGACCATTTCCGCTATTTCGCCTCCTGCATCCGTGCCCAGGAAGGCACGATGGGCGAAATTGACAATGACACCGTCGCCTATCACTTCCATGAACCCCTGGGCGTGGTTGGCCAGATTATCCCGTGGAACTTCCCGCTTTTGATGGCGGCCTGGAAGGTCGCTCCGGCCCTCGCGGCGGGCAATTGCGTGGTGCTGAAACCGGCCGAACAGACCCCGGCGACCATCATGGTCTTCGCCGAACTGATCGGTGATCTTCTGCCCCCGGGCGTGTTGAACGTGGTCAACGGCTTCGGCCTTGAAGCAGGCAAACCCCTGGCCCAATCGACCCGGGTCGCCAAGGTCGCCTTCACCGGTGAGACGACCACGGGCCGGCTCATCATGCAGTACGCCTCGGAAAACATCATTCCGGTGACGCTCGAGCTCGGCGGCAAATCCCCAAACATCTTCTTCAAGGACGTTTTGAACGAAGACGACGCCTATTTTGATAAGGCGATCGAGGGCTTTGTGATGTTTGCCCTCAACCAGGGCGAGGTCTGCACCTGCCCGTCGCGGGCGCTGATCCACGAATCCATCTACGACCGGTTCATGGAACGGGCCATCGAGCGGACCCGGGCCATCGACCAAGGCGACCCGCGCGAGGGTACGACCATGATGGGTGCCCAGGCCTCCTCCGAGCAAAAGGAGAAGATCCTTTCCTATTTCGATATCGGATCCCAGGAGGGTGCGAAGGTTCTGACCGGTGGCAAGGAAAAGGCCATGGACGGAGACCTCAAGGACGGGTTCTACATCGAGCCGACCATTCTTGAAGGCCACAACAAGATGCGCGTCTTCCAGGAAGAGATCTTCGGCCCCGTCGTGTCGGTGACGACCTTTAAGGATGAGGACGAAGCCCTCGCTTTGGCCAATGACACGCTTTACGGCCTCGGTGCAGGGGTGTGGAGCCGGGACGCGAATACCTGCTACCGGTTCGGGCGCAACATCAAGGCCGGTCGGGTTTGGACCAATTGCTACCACCTCTATCCAGCCCATGCGGCCTTCGGTGGCTACAAGCAATCCGGGATTGGGCGCGAAACCCACCGGATGATGCTCGACCACTACCAGCAGACCAAGAACATGCTGGTAAACTACAATCCGAACAAAATGGGCTTCTTCTAGGGCTCTCAAAAATGTGAGGGAAAGGCCCGCTTTTTGCGGGCCTTTTCGTTTTCTTTTGGTCTATGACGACAACTATTGGAGTTGGTGCCCGGTCCACATTCATGGACGCTCAAAACAGCGAGATCTGGACGATGTTAGGTGTCCTCTCGGGCGCCCTCGGGACCTGCGCTTTTTTTCCTTACATCAGAGACACGTTGGCGCGACGGACCCGGCCGGAACGGGCGTCTTGGCTGATTTGGTCGGTCATGGTCTCCATTGCGTTCTTTTCGCAGGCTTACGAGGGGGCGATCCAATCGCTCTGGTTTGTGGGTGCGCAGGTTTTGGGCACGGTTTTGGTCTTTCTCTTGTCGGTCCCGTTTGGGGCGGGCGCCTATGCTGACCGGACGCACCGGCTGATCTTCTTCATCGCCGCCTTGGGCTTGGTCCTTTGGTATTTCACCGAGACGGCGGTTTACGCCCTGGCAATCACCATTGGGATCGGGCTTCTCGGCGGCAGTGTGACGGTCCTGAAGGCCTATCGCGATCCGGGGAGCGAGACCCTCAGCACGTGGATCATGGCCAGTTTGGCCGCGCTGCTGGCGATCATCTCTGTGGGCCAGATCGATTGGGTCGTCCTGGCCTATCCGATCTATCTTTTTGTCCTTTACGCCGGGATCGTGGCGGCAATTCTGGTGGGGCGGCGGCGGGCCGGGTTTTCGGCGTCGCGGCCTGCCGGGGCACCGCCGACAGCGATTTAGGGTGCGCTGACCGCGCTGAGATAACCCCTGAGATCAACCCCGTACCGGCTGTCATAGGCAAGCCAAAGCGTCGTGACCAAAAGCGCCCAGAGCACGCTGAAAAGAGACCCCACTAGAAAGTACTCGGCGAATTCCTTTTCGTTGAGCTCGCGGAAGCGGGCCACGGATTTGAGCGCGATGACCGCGGCGACCACCTCCCAGCTTTCGGCGGCGATGCCAGCGGACAGCAAGAGCCGCTCGAGCGCACCGATGAGCCAACCGGCGGGAGGTGTTGCGCCCGCCTCCGGCGCGCTGGGCGGTTTGAGGCCGGTCACGCTAAAAAGTGCGCGGCAGGCGAGGTTGCCCACCCACATCAGAAGGATCAAAGCGAGGAGCGTATAGCCCGCCCCGTGGAGGATGTCGGCCATCATCGGTTGAGCCCCGCCTCTCTGTCGATCTCGCCCAGCGCGGCCTCGATCGCCTGCCATTGCAGTCTGTAGGTGTCGTAATGGCCCGAGCTTCGCACCTTGTAGACGCTGTGGACCGAGACCTTCCGGGTGTCTGCCAGCTCCGATGGGGTGGCGCCGCCGAGGAGGACGGCGATGTCGGCGCGCTGGCGGTCGGTCCACCCCCGTTCAATGGTGCTGAGCCCGGCGCCCAGCGCGTCGAGGAGCTCTTCGATCAACGGGCTGCCCGCGAGGGTGAAGCGATAAAACCGGTCGGGCTTTTTTTCATTGAGCTTCTCGCGCGCCTCGGCAAGGCCGGGGCCAAGCATGTTCCAAGCTTTGGCCGGGTTGATCGGTGTCTTGATGGCGGCGGTGCCGATGACGAACCGGCAATCGATCCCATTGTCCATCAAGGACAGCCGGAGATCGCGGGCGATGCGCGCGGCGGCGGCCAAGGTCGTGGCGAGCCCTTGGAATTCGTCACCGAGGGTGATCGTAAGGGGAGAGGCCAGCGCATCGGCATGGCGCGCGTTTTCGGTGCTCACGGTCGCATTGAACGCAGCGTGGAGCCGGTCGGGGTCGGCGGCCCGCTCGCTGCGGACCAAATCGCCCATTAGAACCGCCGCATTGTGGTGATGTGTACCCGTCATTGGGTCTTTTTTGATATGTAACCTAATTTGGGTCAATATTGAAATTTGCCGGTTTGCGGATCAATGCCGGACTTACCTCCGTTGATCGAGATCAACGGATTGGGCAGAGGCTCCGCCATAATGGGGCGCCGCATATCACTCGGGGGAATGAGCCATGGACGACGCCAGGACAGGATCTGCCATGCAACCGGAAGCCATCGACGCCGCAGCCGCCGTCCCGCCGAAGGACGTGGTCAGCGGTTTTGACACCGGCGATTACCCTTATGCCAAAAAGCTTAGCCGTCCGATCTATGAGGCGGAGAAGGCGCTTCTTCAGGTCGAGTTATTGAAGGTCCAGCATTGGGTGCAGGAGACCGGGCAGAAATATGTGATGCTCTTCGAGGGCCGGGATGCGGCCGGCAAAGGCGGGACGATCAAGCGCTTTACCGAACATCTCAACCCCCGCTCGGCCCGGGTGGTCGCGCTCAACAAGCCCACCGAGGAAGAGCGGGGCCAGTGGTTCTTCCAACGCTACATCAAGCACCTTCCGTCCTTCGGCGAAATCGTCCTTTACGACCGGTCCTGGTACAACCGTGCTGGCGTCGAGCGGGTGATGAATTTCTGCGCGCCGCAGGATTACCTCGAATTCATGCGCCAGACCCCGGAATTCGAGCGGATGCTCGTCCGGAGCGGCATCCGCCTCTTTAAGTATTGGTTCTCGGTCACCCGCGACGAGCAAAAGCTCAGGTTCGCCTCGCGCGAGACCGACCCCTTAAAGCAGTGGAAACTCTCGCCGATAGATCGGGCCAGCCTCGACAAATGGGAAGACTATACCGAGGCGAAAGAGGCGATGTTTTTTTACACCGACACCGCCGATGCGCCTTGGACGATTATTCTGTCGAACGACAAAAAGCGCGCGCGCCTGAATTGCATGCGCCATTTCCTGGCAAGCCTCGATTATCCGGGTAAGGACCCCGGCGTTGCCCAAGCGCCCGATCCCAAGATCGTCGGCAGCGCCCGCCATGTGCTGAATTCTTCCGACCATATCCTTGCCACCACCCTTCACCCGGAGGCCCGGCGGCATGGGGAACGCACAGCGCGCGTTTCAGCCTAACGCGCCGCGGCGCTGCAAGTTGCCAGCGTCCCGTTGGTCCGCACGGTCCCAACGACATTCCGACCGGGGATGCGCTCGAACGCCACGGATGGAGGCCCTTGGCGCGGGGCAGGACGATGTGGCAGGCTACCTCAGAGCACGTCTGCCCGCGAGGTTGCCAATGTATATCGCCATGAACCGTTTCAAGGTCCCCCCCGAGAATGCCGACGCCTTCGAGGCCATGTGGCTCGGGCGCGAAAGCCATCTCCACAAGCTCGACGGTTTTGTCGAATTTCACATGCTGAAAGGCCCGATCCAGGACGGCATGGTGCTCTATGCCTCCCACACGGTATGGGCTTCGGAAGACGACTTTATCGCCTGGACCAAAAGCCAGAGCTTCCGGGACGCCCATAAGGGGGCGGGCAAGAGCAAAAGCCTCCATTCGGGCCATCCCCAATTCGAGGGGTTTTCGGCGATCCAGCATATTAAAGCCGAGGTCATGGCGTAACGTCACGCTGGACAGCCCGGGCCGCCGCCCCTCTTCTTGACCCCGTAAATCGAGGGGAGAGGCGGAACCATGCGGAAAAACCAACGTCAAACGGGCCGGTCCCATGGGACCTGACGGCGCCTTTTACGACGGTGCCGGGAAGACCGTTTTCGTCGCCGGCGGCACCAGCGGCATCAATCGCGGGATCGCGCGACGGTTTGCGGAAGCGGAGGCCAAACTCTTCGTGATGTCGCGCTCGGCCGACAAGGTCGAAGACACGGTGTCCGAATTCACTGCCCTCGGTGTGGAAGCGGCCGGTGCGACGGCCGATGTGCGGAACGCCGGTGAGGTCGAGGCCGCTTTTGCGGCCTGCGTGGCCCGATTTGGCGAGATCGACGTTTTGGTCTCGGGGGCTGCAGGTAATTTTCCGGCCCGGGCCGCCAAGCTCTCGTCCAACGGGTTTCGCGCTGTGATGGAGATCGACGTGCTCGGCACCCATCACGTCATGCTCTCGGCCTATAAACACATGCGCCGTCCGGGTGCGATCATCAACATATCAGCGGGCATGTCAGAACGCCCCATGGTCGGCCAGGTCCATGTCTGCGCCGCCAAGGCCGGGGTCGACCAAATCACCCGCACCCTCGCCCTCGAATGGGGCCCCGAAGGGATCCGGGTCAATTCGGTCATTCCAGGCCCAATTGAAGGCACTGAAGGCATGAAGCGCCTGACGCCGAGCCCCGAACACGAAGCGCGGTTAAAAAAGACGATCCCCTTGGTGCGCTACGGGGCGGCGAGCGAAGTGGGCGATCTTTGCCTCTTCCTCGCCTCGGACCGGGCGGCCTATATTACCGGCGCGGTAATCCCGGTGGATGGCGGGTCCACCATGGCCTGGCCGGTGCATATGCTCGAACCTGCCTTGGCCTATCTCGATCAGAAGGGCTCGGAATAGCGGGCGATAATCTCACCGAGATTGACCCGGGCCTTGAGCCGCGCCGCCATCAGATAGGAGCCGGCCACTTTGCGTTGGACCAGGAGCGTGTCAGTGGCCGGAACGATCCAAAAGTCCTTCTCGGCGCCGATTTCCATGCCTTTGGCGCGGAGCCGATCGATCAGGGGATCACTGGCGAAATCGAAGATCTCTTGGTCGCGGATGGCCGCGATGCCGAGGCGGAACATCTCAAGGATCACCGCGCGGTGCTTTTCGGGGAGGTTGCCGTCATAAAGCCGCACGGCCTCGAGACCATCGAGAACGCCCCGGTCATCGCCCTCCAGCCCCGCGATCATCAAGGCGTGGAACGCCCGGCGAAGCCCGATGTCAAATTGGGCCGTCGCGCCGAAATCAAGAAGTACGATCCGGTCTGAGCCGGGCTCATAGCGGTAATTGGCGAAATTGGGGTCGGTTTGCATCGCCCCGTGGTGGAAAAGCTCGGCGAGGACGAGGTCGATGAGCCGGGTCGCGGCCCGGTCGCGGGTGGCTTGGGGCGCGCTGGCGAGATCGGTGAAGGGCACGCTTTCGATGAAATCCATCGCAAGGATGTTCTCGGAGGAAAACTCCATCTGGGGCCGGGGCACAAGGAAAGCGTCCGAGCCGTCCATGGCATCGGCGAAGGCCCCGAGCGCTTCGGCTTCCCGGAGGTAGTCGGCTTCCTTGTGGAGCTGGCGTTTGATGTCTTCAAAAAGTGGTGCAAGGTCGAGGCCTTTGGGGATCGCGCCCGAAAGCCGCGTCAGCGTCCAGAGATTGTCGACATCACTGTCAATCGCGCGGCGGATCCCCGGATATTGGACCTTGATCGCCAGATCGCGGCCGTCCTTGGTTTGGGCCCGGTGGACCTGGCCGATGGAGGCGGCGGCGATCGGGCGGACGTCAAACCGGCGGAATTTTTTGAGCCAGCCATCGCCCCATTCGGCGGTAAGCACAGTTTTGAGCTGTTTCGGCGGCATCGGGTCGGCGTCGTCCCGGAGCCGGTCGAGGATCGCAGCGATCTCCGGCGGGAGAAAGTCGCCGGTTTCCATCGACATGAGCTGGCCGACCTTCATCGCCGCCCCGCGCATCCGAGCCAATTGGTCGGCCATCCGGCGGGCATTGGCGGGGGTGAAAACGAGGTCTTTCATCTCGGGTCGGCGCCCGGATGCAAACTCGCGCAAGCCCCCGGCGATCACATTGCCTGCGATCCCCCCGGCAATCCCGCCGATCCGGAGTGCCCGGGAGGCGCGGTGGGACGGAATGTCCGTCCCGTAGCGGCCATCGCCGGCGCGGGTGACTTCGATGCTCGGTTCTTCATACTTGCCCATGGGGCGGACATAGACCGGTTGGGCGCGCCGCCCATGGTCTTCATCTCTTTGGTAAATACGTCCGCCGGAGGCAGGCCGTCGGCCTCAAAAGGGCGTGGGGCGCCGTTTAGGCAGGGACCGCGACCAAAGGTGTGCTCGCCGCGACAGACCAGGCCAGGACGACGCCGAGGCCAAGGGCGACCCCGGTGGGGCCCGTACGGAGGGCGATCCAACGCCCGACCAGCCCATGGACGAGCCAGAACATCAGAAAGACCGGCAAAACCGTGTAGGCGACACCGAGATCCGGGGTGAGAAGCATCGCTCCGAAAAGGGCAACGACCGGCGTGATCCGGGCAAAAAGCCGCGCGGCCCAGCCGTAGGTCCGGGCCATGAGCCCGTCGGCGAGGCAAAAGGGGATCGTGCCGACCACGAGCAACGCCATCACTTCCTGGCGGGGGCCGAGGGGCAGATAGGCTGCGCCGTAACGGTCGAGCGCGAGGGCGAAAAGGCCCAAGGACCAGAGCAAAACGCAAAAGAGCCCCAAAAGCGAGGGCGCCGGGATCTGGACGCCCCGGCTGAAAAGCACCGCCAATTGCACAGCACCCCAAACCGCAAAGAACGCCGCAATCGGGCCGAAGGCGTTTAGCCCGAAGACCGGCGGCATGAAGGCGGCGGCGAGGATCGCAGTCAGAGGGGCGGCCGCCAGGGCGATCCAAATTGTACGTTTGTCCGGACGTGAGAGCGGTGCTTCCCGTTTCGGCAAAAGCCGGGTGAGGGGCCAGGCAAGACCCATGAGGGCGATCACGAGAAGGCCGATCCAAGGCCCAAGCCGCGGCACAGGGGCAGAGCTGCCTTGGCCCGCTCCGGCAATGACCCAGCTTTGCACGGCCTCAAGGGAGGCCGGCGCGTAGATCACCCCCACATGGCCCACGCTAGGGATCGACAGTGCCTGGCGGACGACTGGGCCCGCCTTGACCCGCTCGCCTTCTTCCGCCCCCGGATCGACGAGGCGCACCCGGTCGAGTGCCACCTCCCGGAGCCCCGCCTCCTGGGCGCCGGAGACGATCAAGAGCTTGGCGGGTTCTTCCGCTGTCACGGCTTCAGAATACATGGAGATGGCCACGACCGGGCCTGGATCGCCCAGACGACGCGCGGCACGGATCACGATATCGGTCGCCATCGAATGGCCGACAAAGCCCCCGATCCCGGCCACATCGCCCCGGGTGATGAGGCGTTCGGCAAGCGCTTGGGTCTGGCCGACCAGCGCTTCGGTGACCCCGTCAATGGTTCGGAGATTGCCCCGCATCGGCTCCCCGTTTCGCCCGTGGCCATAAAAATCAAACGTGGCCGCTAAAAGCCCGGCCCGGGCGAGGGCGATGGCCATGGGCTCCATCATCTGGCGCGAGCCGCCATAGCCATGGGCGACAACCACTAGGGGCGCGGGCGCATCGCCCGGTGGATGCCAGAGGGTAACCGGCGTGTAGCCGAGGGTGAGGTGCTCCGTCGTCAGCCCGGCGCGGGCGCCCTCCAGGCGCCACAGGCTGAGGCCGATCAAACCGAGGCAAAGGAAGGCCAAAAGGACGTTTCGGGCGCCAATCATTGGGGGGAATTAGGACGGTCGGGTCCATTCGGGAAGGGGCAAGGGCCTTCGCCTGGGCGCTAGCCCGCGGCCTTCAAGATCTCCTCTAAAGGATCGTGCTCTTCCAACCAATGGCCAGGTGCCACTTCATTGAGGGCGGGGCGAAACGCATCACCGCCTGCCGCCAGCCGCGAGGGCAAAAAGCGGAGCCCGGCCTTGGGATCGAGGGGCGAGGGGAGTTCGCCGGGCAACCGGATCCGGTCGCGGCTCGCTTCGACGCCGGGATCGGGGATGGGCACGGCAGAGATCAGCGAGCGCGTATAGGGATGGCGCGGGGCGTTGAATATGACGTCCCGCGGCGCCATTTCGACGATCCGGCCGAGATAGAGCACCATGATCCGGTTCGAGACCGACCGAACGACGCTCAGATCGTGGCTGATAAAGAGCATCGCCATGCCAAACTCGGCCTGGAGATCCTTCAAGAGCTTCAGGATCTGGGCTTGGATCGACACGTCGAGGGCCGAGACCGCCTCGTCGCAGATGAGGAGCCGGGGCCGGTTGATCATGGCCCGGGCGATGCCCACGCGCTGGTTTTGCCCGCCCGAGAGCTCGTGCGGATAGCGGTTGACCATGGCCGGCGAGAGGCCCACGCGCTCCATCATCTCGGCCACTTTCACCCGCCGTTCGGCCGCGCGAAGCTCGGGCTGAAACACCTTCAAAGGTTCGCCGATCGAGGCCGCGATGGTCATGCGCGGGTCAAGGCTCGCCAGGGGGTCTTGGAAGACGATCTGGAGGTCTTTTCGGTGGGGCTTTAACGCCGCTTTCGGAAGGCCCACCAAGTCTTTCCCGAGCCAGGTCACCGCGCCGCCGGTCGGGTCGATCAACTGGAGCACCGCCCGGGCTAAGGTCGATTTCCCGCATCCCGATTCCCCGACGATCCCGAGGGTTTCGCCTTCGGCAAGATCAAAGCTCACCCCATCGACGGCCCGGAGTTGGACCGATTTCGCGAAAAGCCCGCCCGATTTTCGGATCCGGAACGTCACTTCCACATCCGCCACATCGAGGAGTGTTTCGGCCCCTTTTGCGAGGTCTGGGCGGAGGTCTTTGGAATCGAGGCGCGGCATGGCCGCCAAAAGGTCCCGCGTATAGGCTTCGCGCGGGCTGCCGAAGATCGCTTCGGCACTCCCGCTCTCAACGAACACCCCGTCGCGCATCACTCGGACCTCGTCGCACATCCGCGCAACAACGCCCATATCGTGGGTGATAAGCGCGATGGCGGTGTTTTCTTGGCGTTGGAGGCCCGCCATGAGGTCGAGGATTTCGGCCTGGACGGTGACGTCGAGGGCCGTTGTGGGCTCATCGGCGATGAGGACTTTGGGGTTACAGAGCATGGCCATGGCGATCATCACCCGCTGGCGCATGCCGCCCGAAAGCTCGTGGGGGTATTGGCCAAGGCGTTGGGCCGCTTCGGGGATCTGCGCCCGGTCGAGCCAGTCGAGGCAAAGCCGCCGCGCCGCAGCGCCGCGGATGCCGGTATGAACCCGCAGCACCTCTTCCATCTGAACCCCGACCTTGAGGTGCGGCGTGAGCGCGGTGAGAGGATCTTGGAAGATCATCGAGATGGCTGAGCCCCGGATGTCGTTCAGCTCGCGGAGGGGTTGGCCAAGCATTTCCCGGCCGTCGAGCCGTACCGACCCCGTTGCGCGCCCGTTGGGGGCCAAAAGCCCCATGGCGGCCATGAAGGTCTGGCTCTTGCCCGACCCGCTTTCGCCAACGATGCCAATGCATTGGCCGGGTTCGATCCCGAAGGATACCCCGCGGACCGCGTCGACGTAGCCGTCTAGCGTCTCAAAGCCCACTTTCAGGTTATCGACCGCGAAAACCATCTCAGCGATCCTTCGGGTCGAGGGCGTCGCGGAGCCCGTCGCCGATGAAAAACATCGTGATGATGATCGTGACATACATCGTGAGCGGATAGGCAAGCTGCCAGAGCGTGCCATAGGCCATCGTGGCCGCGCCTTCTTTGATGAGCGCCCCGAGGGAGGTGTAGGGCTCGGAGATGCCGAGGCCGAGGAAGGAGACAAAGCTTTCGGTGAGGATCATGTCGGGGACGAGGAGCGAGGCGTAGACGATCACGATGCCCAAAAGATTGGGCAGGATGTGGCGCCACATGATGGTAATCTCGCTCACCCCCGCGGCCCGGGCGGCTTCGATGAATTCCCGGTTTTTGAGGCTCAGGGTTTGGGCCCGGACGATCCGCGCCATCGTCAGCCAAGACACCGCGCCGAGGGCGATAAACAGCATGAGAAACGACCGGCCCGCGATCACCAAAAGGAGGATGATGACGAGCACCGGGGGGATCGAGAGCAGGATATCGACGATCCGCATCATGATCGCGTCCGTTCGCCCGCCCACATAGCCTGACACAAGCCCGTAAATCGTGCCGACGACGAGGGCCATGCTCGCCCCAACGAGACCCACGAGGAGGGACGTGCCTGTGGCCTGGATCGTCCGGCTATAAAGGTCGCGGCCTAGCTCATCGACGCCGAAATAATGCCCGGTTTCCAAGGAGGGCGCGCCGAGCCCTCGGACGTCGCCCAAAGCGCCCCAGTCGATCTCTTCGTTACTCCATTGGGCAAAGAGGGGGCCGAGCAGGACGAAGGCAACGATAAGCACCTGGATGGCGACGCAGACCATCGCCGCCCGATTGGCCAGGAACCGGTGATAGGCATCAAGCCAGAGCGAGCGGCCGCGGACCGCCTGGGCGTCGCCCACCGCCTCGGCCAGGCCCACGGCTTTTTCGGATTTCCCGAACATCGCCATCCCGTCAGTACCGGATCTTGGGGTCAAACCAGGCATAGGCCAGGTCGGTGAGAAGGTTCACGACAACCGTGAGCGTGCCGTAAAGGATCGTTACGCCCAAAAGGACGGCATAGTCGCGGCTGAGCGCCGAGCCCACATAGGCCTGGCCGAGGCCGCCGGTGGAAAAGTAAATGTCGACAAAGACCGAGCCTGTCAGCACATAGACAAAGACCGGCCCGAGATAGCTGACGACCGGCAAGAGCGCAGGTTTG
The DNA here is from genome assembly GCA_039198225.1 of Pseudomonadota bacterium. Lineage (GTDB taxonomy): Bacteria > Pseudomonadota > Alphaproteobacteria > Rhodobacterales > Rhodobacteraceae > JASJAR01. Next base: position 24,623 of record JBCCTQ010000023.1, on the reverse strand, counting down.
AGCGCATGGCGCCAGACCACGCTGAAGCCCGAAATCCCTTTGGCCCGCGCGGTGCGGATGTAATTCGAGTTGAGAACTTCGAGCATCGAGGACCGCGTGATCCGCGCGATCGAGCCCATATAGCTCGTCGACAGGGCGATGACGGGCATGATGAGGTACTGCCATTGCCCCCCATTCCAGCCGCCTCCCGGGAGCCAGCCGAGATAGAGCGTGAAGGTGAGGATGAGGATCGGTCCCATGATGAAATTCGGCAGGGCCTGGGCCGCAATCCCTAGGGAGACGGCGAAATAGTCGATCCAGCTGTTATGTCGGAGGGCGGCCACCACGCCCAGGGCGACGCCCACAAGGCTCGCCGCGAGGAAGGCCAGAAACCCGTAGGTCAGCGAGATTGGGAAGCCCTGGGCGATGATGTCGTTGACGTCCCGGTCCTTGAATTTGAACGACGGGCCGAAGTCGAAATAGAGGACGATATTGGTGAGATAATCCCAAAGCTGTTTCCAAAGCGGTTGGTCGAGCCCGTAGCGCGCTTCGATATTGGCCAAAACCTGGGGCGGAAGTGGCCGGTCGGACGTGAAGGGACCCCCGGGGGCGATATGCATGAGAAAGAACGACGCGACGATCAACAAAAGGATCGTGGGGACCGCAGTCGCGAGGCGGCGGATCGTGTAGCCTAGCATCGGTCGCCGGTCCCCGTGTGAGTGAGCGAGGCCGGGAGCCGTGCCAGTGCTGAGCCGACGGGGGGGCGCTCATACCGATGGACTGAGCGCTTTATGGCGGCCGAATTTTTGTGCCGCTCGAACGTAGCGCGGTGGGTATTAAAGCGCCGCCCCGGTGGGGCGGGTCGGCGCTGGCACGGCGCCTTCGGCTTGGTTCCGTGCCAGGGGCTCATCGCCCCCCCGGCGAGACGGTGACGCCACGGCGCGCGCTGCGCAGTTTCAATAGGGATGGTGTGGTCCAATGGACTGAGCAATTCGGCCTTCCCCAATTTCAGGGGGAAGGCCGAGCCTCGCCTATTCGGCGATCTTATAGAGGTTCTTCGAATACCAGTTTTGCTCGACGTTATTGACCGGCCAATTTCCCACATCGCTGTCCATCATAAAGACGCCAGCATAATGATAGATCGGAATGATCGGTTTCTCCTCGGCGATAATCTCTTCGACTTTCGCATAGAGCGCGCCTGAATCTTCGGCCGTCCGCGCCTCCTGCATCAGGTCATCGACCATCGCGTTGGAAAACTTCCCGTCATTATATCCCGACGGCGACGTCATCAGATCGAGGAAGGTCGAGGCTTCATTATAGTCGCCGCACCAAGCACCCCGGGCCAATTCAAAATTCTGATTTCCCCGTTCTTCGAGGAACACTTTCCATTCCATATTGCCGAGTTCGGCCTCAACGCCGAGCTTTTGCTTCCACATCTGCGTCAGCGCCACGGCGATCTTCTTGTGCGCCTCCGAGGTGTTGTAAATCATGTTAAATGTCAGCGGGTTATCCGGTCCATACCCCGCCTCCGCGAGAAGCTCGAGCGCTTTTGCATCGCGTTCTGCTTGGGTCATTTCGGCCGATGCCGTGGCGGGCGGAGTGAAGTCGGCCACCGAAACCGGTGTAAAACTAAAGGCCTCCGTCTGCCCGCCCGCGAGCACGTTTTCGACGATAATCTTGCGGTCCACCGCGAGGGAGAGCGCTTGGCGGACGCGCACGTCCTTAAAGGCTTCCGGTCCGCTGTCGCTTAGATTGAACGTGTAATAGTAATTACAGAGCCGTGGGAAACTGATCGCCTCTTCCGGGTATTCGGTTTGCAATCGCGGGTATTGCCCGGCTGGCACTTCGGTCCGGTCGAGTTCCCCGGCGAGATACCGGGTGAGTGCGACGTTTTCGTCATTGATCACCAAGGCCACGACCTTTTCGATGATCGTATTCTCATTGTCCCAATACATCTCGTTTCGCTCACGCACCGAGCGTTCATTCGGCAAATGCTCCGTCAGCACATAGGCGCCATTCGAGACGATGTTTTCGGGCTTGGTCCATTCCTCCCCATGGGCTTCGATCACGGCCTTCGGCGCGGGAAAGAGCGTCGAATGGGTGGTCATTTGTGCGAAATAGGGGAGGGGCGCGGAGAGCGTGACCTCGAGGGTCAAATCATCGAGCGCTTTGACACCCAATTCCGTAGGCGCCACATCGCCCGCAATGGCCGCGCCGGCATTCGCGATCGAGGTGATTTCCATATACCAGGCATAGGGCGAGGCAAGCTCGGGATCGACCGCGCGCTGCCAGGCATAGACAAAATCACCTGCCGTCACGGGCGTGCCGTCCGACCATTTCGCATTGTCGCGCAAGGTGAACGTGTAGATTGTTTTGTCGTCATTGACCGTAAAGCCCGTCGCCACGCCGGGGACGAGATTGCCGTCTTCGTCTTGGTTCATGAGCCCTTCAAAAAGGTCACGCACCACTTCTGCGCCGGTCACATCTTCCACCACCTGGGGGTCGACGGAGGAATGTTCGTCGAGGATCCGGTAGGTGAAGGTCTGATCGTCGGCCAGGGGCTCGCCGGTCACCGGATGGGTTCCGGCGGCAAAGGCGGGGGCGGCGAGGATCGTGGAGGTCAAAAGGCCAATGGCCAAGGATTTGCGAAGCTCAAGCATCGTAGTCTCCCTGTGATTTTTATCCGATAGGTCAGCCTAACGCCTTTCGCCCGCCGGTCTATGCCCCTTTGGCCGGGGTGACAGGTGGTCGCGCCCCGATTGTGGGCGTGCCGGCGGTTTCCCATGGTTTTGCTCGAATTTTCCGCGATTTGGGCCCGTTATCTCTTTGCTGACCTTTTCGTCCTAGCCTCCTTCATGCCTTGCCGGGCCCGGCCGCTTGCCGCGGCCCCGGGGGGTGGAGCTGCGCCGTTTCAGGTGCTTCAAGCAAGGCCTGTCGATGCCCCGTCCAACCATCGCGTCCCTTTGGATCGGCGACCGCCTGAGCTTTATCGAGCAAACCTGCCTTCAGAGTTTTCTCGACCATGGTCACCGGGTCCTGCTTTACGCCTATGGGCCTGTCGAGGGCGTCCCGGACGGTGTCGAGATCGGCGACGGGGCCGAGATCTTGCCGGGCAGGAATAATCTACGCGGGGGGCTTTCGGGCAGGGTGGCGGCCCATTGCGATGCATTCCGCTACCGGCTCGTCGCCACCCAAGACGTGGTCTGGGCCGACACCGATATGCTCTGCCTGTCTCCCTGGGAGTTTAAGGACGGGTGGGTTTTCGGCTGGGACAAGCCCGGCAAAAGGCTGTCAAACGCGGTTCTGGGTCTGCCGAATCGCTCCCGCGCGCTCGCTGCCCTCAATCGGTTTTGCGAAAACCCGCATCCGATCCCGCCATGGATCGACGACGCGGCCCGCAAACGCCTCATCGCGGCAGAAAAGGCAGGGCAACCGGTCCATGTGTCCGATTTGCCCAGCGGCGTCTGGGGTCCAGCGGCCCTTTCTTATTTCCTGGGCAAAACCGGCGAGATCGTGCGCGCTCATCCCCAATCGGCGTTCTATCCGGTCCCATTCCGCGACCGGAGCGATCTTTTGGCGCCGGGGCGCCGCGTTGACGCAGCACTGACGCCCACTTGTTTCGGGGTCCACCTTTGGGCCGGCCGCCTCCGTCACCGGATATTCACTGACGACGGTGGCAGGGTGGATCCCGAGAGCTTTCTTGGCCGGGCCATGGCCCGCCATGGCATTGACTCCGTCGCTGACCCGATCCCCGACGCGCCCCATGCCCACCGCGAGCAGGAAGCCCCCTCGCTTCATCCTGGGGCAAATACTCCGGGGGAGGCGCGAAGCGCCGGGGGCAGCGCCCCCAATACGGACGCTTCCGATGATGACGAGCGCGGTAAAAGACCCGCGTTTCGCCACCCACAGGCGACCGACGCGCCGCCGCCCGCCCTTCAGACCATGCCGATCATGGCGCTCGAACAGAGCCCCCACCGCCAGGCGATGATCGACGATCTTGAAAACCGGACCGGCCCCCGGGCCGGTTGGCTCGCCCCGCCAACTCAGCCAACGCCCTGCGACCGGATCCTACTCGTCACCACAATGCGCAACGAAGGCCCGTTCATCCTCGAATGGATTGCTTACCATCTCGGCATCGGCGCCACCGACTTCTTAGTCTACACCCATGACTGCGACGACCCGACCGAGGCGATCCTCGACCGTCTCCAGCGCCGCGGCATCGTGATCCGCTGTCCCAACCCAGAAACGACCGAGAACGGTGGAGACGCCCGTAGGGCCGCGCTCCGGCACGCGGTCAACACCCGGGCTTTTCGCGACGCCGATTGGGTGCTTCCCGTCGAAATTGACGACTTCGTCAACATCCATGTGGGCGAGGGCCGCTTCGAAGACTTCTTGCGCGCCGCGAATTATCCCAATGTGGCCTCGTTCACCTGGAAATTTTTCGGCAATGGCGGGATCGCGGGTTTCGAAGACCGCCTCGTCACCGAGCAATTCGTCCGATGCGCCCCGGAATTCATCCCGAAACCCCGCCACGGATGGGGGTTCAAGTCCATGGTCCACCGCTCGGCTGGGTTTGAAACCCTAGGCATCCATCGCCCCCATGGGATCGCCGAGGCCGATATGGCCGAGGTGCGTTGGGTCAACGGATCGGGCCGGGTGATGCCGGAAATGCTGATCACGAATGAAGATGGGCGGTCCACAGAACGCACTTTGGGCTACCGGTTGGCCACGCTCAACCACTACACCCTCCGCTCGGCGGACAGCTTCCTCGTCAAACGTGACCAGGACCGGCCCGCTGACGGCGATGACGACCACGGCCTCGCCCATTGGCTGCGGCAGAACTACGTCTCCGAGATCGACACGCGGATCCGGACCCGCCACGGGCTCATGCGCCCGGTGCTCGACAGGCTTTTGTCCGACCGAAGCCTCGCCGATCTCCACGGCGCGGCCGTTGCCTGGCACCGCGACCGGATCGCATCCCTTAAGTCCGACCCCGAACACGGCGCGCTCCACAAGGCTCTGGTCCGAAACGGCAAAGTGGATGCGCTTCTGGTCTCCGAAGCGCCCCCGCCGCTCCGGCGAAAGAGCTCCGCGAAGGCGGACCCGGCCCCCAAAACCCGCCGCCCCACACCCTATCCGGCCCCGCCCGCCCTCAGCCCGCCCCATCCCCGGTTTCAGGATGCGGCCGCCGCGGCCCGGAAATTTGGAGGGTTCTTTTGGCAAGGTCCGGAGAACGCCCTGGCTTATTTCCCGGGGTCCAAACGCCTGGTCGTCAGTTTTGACCATCGGGGGCTTCTGGGCGGCGACGGCGCGCGCTGGCCCTGGGCGATGAATTTTCTCCACCGCGATTTGGGCTGTTCCATTCTTGGCGTCATGGCGCTCCATCAGAACGGGTTCCGTCATTCATTTGCTGAGGCATCCTTCGAAGCGCTTCGGGGAGCGGGCTTTTTCGGCCGATTTGACCAGATCCTTCTCTTCGGCGCGGGCGTGGGCGGGTTCGCTGCGTCGGAGTTTCAGCACGCGGCACCCGGGGCCAGGGTCTTGGCGCTCTCGCCCCAATCGACGCTTCAACCAAGTGCTTCCCAGCGCGAGACCCGGTCGACGTCATCCCAAAAGCGCCACGGGTCGGGCCGGTTTGCCGACGGGCCCGGCGTCACCGACGCAGAAGCAGAGGTCTATGTCGTCTCCGATCCCTATGACCTGAGAGACCAGGCTCAACTCGCGCGGCTTCAAGGGGAGAATTTAGTGATCTTCCGGACCCCCTTCATGGGCCAGGGATTGCCCAGAGCCCTTGAGGCGATGGGCATGCTCAAGCCCCTCGTCACCGGGGCGCTTGACGGCTCCCTCGAAGCAAAAGCCTTTTATCGGATGTTTCGCGCCCGCCGGGACTGTCGCCGCTACCTGCAAGACCTTTTGAGCGCGGCTGAGGCCACGGGGCACATCGCCTTGGCGATCCAAGCTTGTGAACGCGCACTCAGAAGCCACCGGACACCCGAGCTGGAAGCGACTCTGGCCCGACTAAATCGCCTCCAAGACCAAAGGCTCGCCGAGCAGTTCCCAATCGAACAGCTCCCAATCGACCCGCTTTGGCCCCCGACCGTCGCAGTCGCGCCAATCTGACGTGGGCGGAACCGATTTCTGCACGCAGAAATCGAGCCCGGAAACCGTGCGCGGTTTCCGCGCCCCTTGAAAACCGCGCTGGCCTTGGACTGCACCGACGTCGATCTCTGACCGTACTTGGTCTGGGCCCCTAGCGTTAGAACACCGTGCAGACGTATTTCAGTTCGAGGAATTCTTCGATCCCCTGGCGGGCGCCTTCCCGTCCGAGCCCCGATTGCTTGACCCCGCCGAACGGGGCAACCTCGGTGGAGATCACGCCCGCATTCACCCCCACCATCCCGAATTCGAGCGCCTCCTGCACCCGGATGATCCGGGCATGGTCTCGGGCATAAAAATAAGCGGCGAGGCCGTAGATCGTGTCATTGGCCTGGGCAATCACCTCTTCTTCCGTCTCAAACCGGAACAAGGGTGCCAAGGGGCCGAAGGTTTCTTCCGAAGCCACGGCCATGGATTGGGTCACCCCGGTGATCACGGTGGGCTCGATAAAGAGCCCGCCGAGGGCGTGGCGCCCGCCGCCAGTGGCAACCTCGGCGCCATGGGCCACCGCATCGGAGATATGGCGCTCGACCTTCTCAACCGCGGCTTCGTTGATGAGCGGGCCGTAGTCGACCGGGTCGCCCAAACCGTCGCCCACTTGGTAACTCTCCATGGCCTTTGCTAGCTTTGCCGCGAAAGCGTCATAGACCCCAGCCTGGACGTAGATTCGGTTGGCGCAGACGCAGGTTTGCCCAGCATTGCGGAATTTCGACAGGACCGCGCCGGCGACCGCGGCGTCGAGATCGGCGTCGTCGAAGACGATGAAGGGGGCGTTTCCCCCAAGCTCCATTGAGGTCCGCATCACATGGGGGGCCGCCTGGGCCAAAAGGGTCCGGCCCACTTGGGTCGAGCCCGTGAAGGAGAGTTTCCGGACAATCGGGTTTTCGCAGAGTTCCTGGCCGATGGCCGGCGCATCCTTGGACGGGATCACCGAGAAGACCCCCGCTGGAAGGCCCGCCCGGTCGGCCAGTACCCCGAGGGCCAAGGCGGAAAGTGGCGTCAGATCGGCCGGTTTGACCACGATGGCACAGCCCGCGGCAAGCGCTGGGGCGGCCTTTCGGGTGATCATTGCATTCGGGAAATTCCAGGGCGTGATCGCCGCCGCGACGCCGATGGGTTGGGGCAAGACAGTCAGGCGCGCATCGGCCCGGTGCGACGGGATCGTTTCGCCGTAGACCCGTTTGCCTTCTTCGGCAAACCATTCGATGAAACTGGCCCCGTAAAGGATCTCGCCCTTTGCTTCGGCAAGGGGTTTTCCCTGTTCGGCCGTGAGGATCGCGGCCAGATCCTCCGCATTCTCGACCATCAAAGCGCCCCAGCGGCGAATGATATCGCTCCGCTGCCGCGCGGTGCGGGCGGCCCAGTCTTTTTGCGCCGATTGGGCGGCGGCGATGGCGCGGGCGGTCTCGGCCCGGCCAAGATCGGCCACGTCTGCAATGACGTCCCCCCGGGCCGGGTTGGTGACGGAAAAGTGCGCGCCATTGTCGGCCTCGGCCCAGCTTCCGGCGAGATAGGCCTTGGTCTGCAAAAGTTCGGGGTCTTTGAGGAGCGATGCGAGGTTTGTTGTGTCGTCAAGCATGGGCCGGGTCTCCTTTTGGCCCTACCTATGGGGGCGGCTCGCGCCAGGCAACGGCCCAATGGCCCCTTCGGTTAGGTCCAGGCGCTGCCCGGCGCCCGGAGGACCCGCCCGGACCGGCAACCTGCGTAGCGCAAGAGCGCCGTATGTTCGAAAGGCGGCGGCTGATCGGGGGGTGCCGCCAAAAGAATAAGCGTCGGTGCATCCGGCAGATCGTTGATCTCCGTGCCGAGATAGGGCGCCAAACGAAGGGCGGCCTTGGCCGCCGGTATCACCTCGACCGCGTCCATATCAATCACCGCATCGGAAAAATCTGCCGCGTCGAGAAGATGGGCAAAGGCCAGTTGCTGGCTGGCAAAATCACCGCTCCAAAGATGAATTGCGGCGGGATGATAGGCGCTCTCCATGGGCCAGGATGTGCCATGCCGCGCGGACGAGTGAAAGGCCGCTTGGGCGCCAGGAGACCTTGTGGCCCGCCCCACCGGTGCCTATTCCTAGGTTAGGAGGCCGGCCATGCGTTACGTAAAATGGATACTCATCCTGCTGATCCTGGCCTTGGTGGGCTCCTTCCTCCATTACACGCTGCCCCAGCGCGACATTGTCCGGATCGTCAACACCGAGGTGCGCCGGGTCGATTACGGGATGAATTCGATCTTTTGGGCCAATTCCGGGTCTGGCGATGCGGTCAACCCGGTCAATCGTGACGTGTTCTTCATTGAAGGCATCCGGCCCAACGGCAATCCGATCGTGTTTCGCAACGAGGATACGGGCTGGGGCTGGCCGCCCTATTTCAAATTCGACAGTGCCAATCTCCAAGCGATTTCGCGCGATCTCGTCTCGACCCAGGACGATCCCCGCTGGGTGGCGGTGCGCCATTACGGGTGGCGGAGCGAGCTCTTCTCGATCTTTCCGAATGCGACGTCGATCGCGTCGGCCCCGGGGCCCGAGGCGCGGTTGATCCCCTGGACCTCGATCTTCATCCTCGTGATCCTGGCCGGTTTCGTCCTCTGGGTCTGGCGGCGTTGGGTCCGGTTCCGCCAACGCCGGATCGAACCCATCATCGATGAAGCGACGGCCGATATCGAAGAGGCCAAAGATCGGGTCGACGGGTTTTTTAAGCGAGTCTTTGGACGGCGGGGACGCTAGGGGGCGCTGCCCCCTCTCGGCCTTCGGCCAATTCACCCACGGCGTATTTTCAAAGACATGAAGCTATTCGCCGTAGGGCACCCAGATCGTTTTGATCTCGGTGGCCGCGGTGAGGAACGCCTTCGACGCGGGGTCAGACCAATCGTGGGCTTGGCCGTGATTGACCCATGTGCGCTTCAGATTGCCCGCCGCTTCCCTTTCTACAGTCGTCGAGAGATCGGCCCCTGAAAAACTCCAAACCGCGTCGATATCGGCATGTCCCGCGATATGGGGGGCGAGTTCCGAATGATCGCCGGTGAGGATCGCCACGGCACCGGCGGGCACGTCCGAGGTCTCGATGACCTGGTAGAGATCGGTGGCCGCCAGCGGGAACGGCTCCGATGCCACAAGGATCGCGCGGTTTCCCATAGCCAGGGCTGGCCCCAAGATCGACACCGGGCCTAGGAGGGGGGCGGCGTCGGGCGCGAAGGCCGCGATCACCCCCACGGGCTCGTTCATGGCCAAAGCAACACCCCGGAGAGGGACGGGTTTGGCAGCCCCGTCGTGCTTGTCCGCCCAAGCGGCCCAGTGAAACAGGCGGTCGATCGAGGCGTCGACTTCGGCCTTGGTCTTGGCCGTGCTGGCCCCGGTGAGGTCGCGGAGCCTCTCGGTAAACTCCGGCGCGCGGGCCGCGAGGTTCTCTGCGAGATAGTAAAGGATCTGCGCCCGGAGATGGCCTGTGGTTTTCGACCAACTTGCCGCCCCGCGCCCGGCTTCGACGGCATTCCGAACGTCTTTGCGGTTGGCCAAGGGGGCGTGGCCGAGGAGTTTCCCTGCCTTTGACCAGATCGCGCGCGAATAGCCGCCATCGGGCCGGGCCTGTTTGCCGCCGATATAAAGCTTGGCCGTCCGGTCGATCTCGGGGGCCTTCGGCTTGGCCGGTTGCGCGACAGGCGGGGTTTGGGCGAGGGGGCGCGGCGAGACGGCGGGCTTGGTGTAGGATCCAAGCCCTTCCCATCCGCCTTCGCGGCCAAATCCGCTTTCCCGGACCCCGCCGAAGCCCGCTGCGGCGTCAAAGAGGTTGGTGGCATTTACCCACACGACCCCGGCGGCGAGTTTCGGCGCGATGTCGAGGGCGAGATTGACGTTTTCGGTCCAAACGGTGGCGGCGAGCCCGTAGCGTGTGTTGTTGGCTAGGGCCACCGCTTCAACCGGTGTTCGGAAGGTGGTGCCGACGAGGACTGGGCCAAAAATCTCTTCCTGCATCAACGGGTCGGACGGCGTGAGACCGGTGATCAGTGTCGGCGGATAATAAGAGCCCGCTTCGGGCAGGGGGGTGTCGGCGTGGTGGACCTTGCCCCCCGAGCCATTCACCATGTCGGTGATCCGGGTGAGTTGGACGGGATCGACCACCGCGCCCACATCGATGCATTTGTCCAAGGGATCGCCGAGCCGAAGCCCGTCCATCCGGCGCTTGAGGCGAGCATAAAACGTCTCGGCCACGCCTTCCTGGACCAAAAGCCGCGAGCCCGCGCAACAGACCTGCCCTTGGTTGAACCAGATCGCGTCGACGAGGCCTTCAATGGCGCTGTCGAGATCGGCGTCATCGAAGACGATGTAGGGGGATTTCCCTCCAAGCTCGAGGGTGAGCGCCTTGCCGCTGCCCGCCGTGGCCTCCCGGATCCGGCGGCCCACTTCGGTGGAACCGGTGAAGGCGATCTTGTCGATGCCGGGATGGTTCACCAGGGCTTCGCCCGTCCGCCCATCGCCGGTCACGATATTGACCACGCCAGGCGGAACGCCCGCTTCATCGCAGAGATCGGCAAAAAGAAGCGCGGTCAGCGACGTGTATTCGGCCGGCTTCAGCACGAGCGTGTTGCCCGCCGCCAGGGCCGGCGCCATTTTCCAGGCCAGCATCAAAAGTGGGAAATTCCACGGGATAATCTGGCCTGCGACGCCCAGGGCCCGCTCTCCGGCGCATTCGAGGTCGAACAATTGGGCAAGGCCCGCATGGTAATAAAAGTGGCGCGCGACGAGGGGGATGTCGATGTCACGGGCTTCGCGGATCGGTTTTCCGTTGTCGAGCGTCTCGAGGACGGCAACGAGCCGTGCATGCTTCTGGACGAGCCGCGCCAGCCCATAAAGAACCCGCGCCCGGGCGGGGCCGCCGGCGGCCTCCCATGCCTTTTGGGCTTTGCGGGCCGCGGCCACGGCCCCGTCCACGTCTTTCACGCTGGCCTGGCTTATCTTGGCCAAAACCTCGCCGTTTGCGGGGTTTTTGCTCTCAAAAAGCCGCGCCGGTTTGGTCCAGGTGCCGCCGATGAAGTGACCGAACCGGCCTTTGTGCCGAGCGATCCAGTCGTGGGCTTCGGCCGCGCTTTCCGGCGCGGGCCCGTATTCCATTGTCTCGAAAAGTTCCGGGACGTTCATGCGAGGATGACCAAGGCCAGAAACAGCAAGGCGAAAACACCCCCGCCCCAGATCACTTCGGAGGCAAGGCGGCGAAGGGTGTGGACGTGACGCTCGCCCACAAGGGCATCGGTCACGAAAAGGCCGGAGAGATAAAGGATGCGGCAAACAAAAATGCAGAAGCCGAAGACCCAGAGATAGCCCGCGATGGTGAGAAGGGTTTCAATCTCCATCGCCCGCCCTCACGCCATTGGGTGGCGGTACGCCGCAGAATACCGCCCCGTGACATGGTGTTCGAGTTGGCGCTCGATATCGCCGAGAAGGCTCGATGCGCCAAAACGGAATAGATCCGGCCGGAGCCAGGGATCGCCCAATTCGTCTTTCATCAAAGAGAGATAGAGGAGCGCGTCTTTGGCTTTGGAGATGCCCCCGGCAGGCTTGTAGCCCACCCGGTGGCCGGTGGCTTCGTGATAGGCGCGGATCGCGCGCACCATGACGAGGCTGACCGGCAGGGTCGCGTTGACACTTTCCTTGCCCGTCGATGTTTTGATGAAGTCCGCTCCCGCCATCATCGCAACGAGCGACGCCCGGGCCACATTCCGGAGCGTACCGAGCTCGCCCGTCGCCAAGATCGCTTTGACATGAGCTTCGCCCGCCGCCTCGCGGAAGGCGCGAACCTCGTCATAGAGCGCTTGCCAATTGCCCGTCAGCACATGGCGGCGGGAGATGACGATGTCGATTTCTTCGGCCCCGGCTTTGACACTGTCTTCGATTTCGGCGAGCCGGAGCCGGAAGGGCGAGAGACCCGCCGGGAACCCGGTCGACACGGCGGCAACGGGAATATTGCTGCCGGCCAGGGCCGAAACCGCTGCGGGCACCATCTCGTGGTAGACACAGACGGCACCGGTCGTGATGGGGCCCATGCCAAGGGCGTCGAGGAGGTCTTGGCGGACGGGCGCGCGGGCTTTGGCGCAAAGCCGTTGGACCCGGCATTCGGTGTCGTCGCCCGAAAGTGTTGTCAGGTCTATGAGGGTGATGGCACGCAAGAGCCAGGCCGCCTGGTGGTCCTTTTTGACCGAGCGTCGGCCGGGCAGGGTCGCGGCCCGGCGCTCGATGGCAGAGGTATTGGCCGTGGCCCCACGAACCCAATCGAGATCGAGCGCAAGGCCCGCATTGCGCAAGTTATGAACCTGCGGCAAACGCGCAATTTTCGCCGAAACGGCGGTCGGACTATCGGTACGTTCCACAGCCATCACTCACAAGGTCAGTGGCCCCCAGGCCCTAACCGTGACACGACATACCCAATGTCGCAAGCGCTACGGCCCCTGCGGTGGGCTTAGATGAACCCCAACCGACGGATGGCTTCCATGGCCCGTTCGCTCCGAAGATCGTCCGGCGACAGGACGTCGGTGTTAAGCAGCCGGACCGCCCAACTCAGGCGGCCGGTTTTTCGTTCATCTCGAATGTATTGCGTGACTTCCGTGTCGGTCATGGCAGTGATCGCCTCAGCCAAATTATGGCTGGACAGCTCGCGGTGTTCCATGAAGCGCCCCCAACTTCCTCACGCCTCGACTTCCAACCAAACTCCGGCTCGGGTGCAATGATTCTTTTTAAGGAAGCGGGGCGTGGGCGAGCTTCCACGCGGCCCGCATGGGCCTCAACCGATCGAGGCGCGCCAGGCTTCTTTAGCCTCATCAAGCTCGGCAGCGGCCACCATCACAAGTGCTGCATCCATCTCGTCTGAGACAAAAAGCAAGCAATCTCCGTCGCTTGGGGCCCGGCCGATGGAAATGAACCGGCGCGCTTCGGGGTTGGGCTCCATGTCGAGTTCGGCCATGTCCGCACTGTCGGCAAAATCCCGGAGGCGAGCGAGGAGCCCGTCATCTCCACCCATCTCGGTGACCCCTCCGTCGGCGATCCGGAGCCAGGCTTTGGAAAACCGGGGCACGGTGGCGAGAAAATCCTCGATTGGGGCCACATCCTCGCCGCCCCAACCGCTATCGGGCCAGGCACTGAGATCAACGCCCCAGGCTGAGGCAAGGGCGACCGCGGTGGTCCCGGCGGCGAGTTCGGTTTCGGTGCTGTTCGGCGCGTCAGATTTGACGAAAATGGCAGAACTCCCCGCGAAAGCGGCCACCAGAGCGTCGCGGAGCCGGCCCAGATCGGCCACGTCGGGCCGGGTCATGGACTTTCCGAGGATCGGTTCGGCCGCCGCGCTGGCCGCTCCTCCTGCGGCATCGAGGGAGATCATTCGGCGGTTCCCAGCGGACACGGTGAGAACACTGGTATCGGTGCGGAAGGTCAGAGCGCGCGGGAGGAGCGTCTCGTCGATCTCGGTGAGAAACGACGCGAGCGGGTCCTGTCCTTGTGCGGGCGAAATGTCCCTTCCGGCTCGGTCGGGGTCGCGGCCGGGTACCCGCAGACGAGTGATCTTTTCGATGAGGCGCTGGCTGTCTTTCATGGGGCGGCCTGCCCTTCGGCTTGGCTGTCGAGCACCGTTTGGGCCGCCGCCCATACGGAGGTTTGGGCGACCGGTTCGGCCACGATCAGAATGAGCGCATCGGTCGGGTCATTGATCGAGCGGATGAAGAACTGGGTTTCGATCGCACCGGCCACCATGGCCGTGTAGGGCGCTTCGCCGTCGAAAAAGGCCGGCAGGCTCGGACTGTCGAGGCATTGGGCGGCGAGAACGCAAAGCGCATCGATTTCTTCCTGGCGCGGCTTGGGATCGGCGCTGATCCTCAGCACCATGCGCGCCGACAAATCGGCATAGGCCGCCAAACGGCAGCCGAGCAAGGCTTTACGGAGCTCTTCGAGGTCTTCGGCGAGGGAAATTTCGGCCACTCCCGGTGCGTGTCGTTACCGAAGAGCTATGGGAAATGGCCGAGTGTTGCCAGCCCGGGTTTCAAGGCTGGCGAAACGCCGGACTTAGCGGGCATGCATGGCCCTAGCACTCGGCCGGGCGCTGGGCCGAGGACGGGCAGACCCGCCGGCCCGCGGTGTCACGCGGCGCGGCACGATCGACGCCGAGCCGCCGGGCAATTCGATCGGATCGACAAGTTCCAAAGGCTCGGGCGCGGGGCCCAGGGCCGGCGCGGGGCGCGCCGTTGCGGTGGGGCGGGCGGGCGTTTCTCCGCTGAGACGTGCGACCAGCTCTTCGAGCTTTTCGGTAAAATGTGCGGCACCCGACGCCACCCATGCATCCCGGTCATCGCCCGCATCGAGGGCCTGGGTGAGCGAGATCGGCATAACCTCTGCAAAGAGGCCTTGGGTTTCTTTCATCACCCGGCGCTGGAGGCGCGCGCGGTCATTGTCGTTGCTGATCTTGTCAGCCCGGGTGAGGAGGAGGAAGCTCTTGTCGTAAAGATCGGGCGGCAGGCTTTCCCACACCGCCGCTTCGCTCTGGCGCCAGGCCTGGGTCGCATGGGTGCACCAAATCACGGCCGTGGCGTGGTGGATCACCCGTTGCCAGACCGTGGCTGCCATCGACGGGTCGGATATCCCCGGCATATCAATGATGTCGCACATCTCAAGGACTTTGGAATCCCGGTAGATCCGGACATAGGACGTGTCGTCGACCGAAACTTCGTTGAGCTTTTTGAGGTCGACCGGCTGGACATTCCCCTCGACATCGACGCGGAACGGCGCCTTGTCGCCATGGGCGATCCAAACGGGGGGAAGCTGGGTCGCAGTGACCTGAACCGGCAAGGATTGGGCGCCGATCAAAAGGTTCGAAAGGGTGCTTTTGCCCGCACTGAATTCTCCCATCAGTGCGATGCAGGGCTTCTTCTTACCGGGCCCTTCTTCGGTGCCGGGCTCGATGGTCTCGGCCTCGGATTCAGTATTTTTCTTTTTTGCCATCAAACACCCTTTCCTAACTACGCGGCCAGACGTTCAAGGGCCGCCACAGTGGCGTCCAATTCGTCCTGTTGCGATGCGGCACCCGGTTCTGTGACCAACGCGTCGTCTTGCGCGCCTTCGGCGTCGAGCCGCTCGAGAACGTTGTCGAGGATTAGTTTCTGCTCGGACAGGAACTCTGCCATAACCTTACTGGCATCCGCTTGGATCACCCGGGCATTGTCACCCCGGAGCGCGTCGACGATCGGCACGGTTTCGGCTTCGATCATCTGGGCGAAATCCATCGCGTAATTCGAATAGCCCCGGCGGCGTTTCCACCAGCGCGACCACCATGCGCCTTTGAGATCAAGGGCGATGGTCTGGCCGAGTAGGACCGGGGGTGGCATCCGCGCCGGGCGCGGCACTTCTATTTTGAAACTGTCGGGGTCAAGGCCGAAGGAGGTCTGGTAGAGCGCCTCCAATTCGCGGCCGACCTGGGCCAATTGGCGTTTGGACACGGAGGCGAGGTTGCGCCCGAAGACCTGGTAGGCCGAGCGGAGAAGCACCCGGAACCCCGTGGGGTCGTACTCCCAGATCACGCTGTCGCCTTCGCTTTCGAGATGCGCCAGGAGCGAGGACGTGGCCCGCTCAAGGAAGCTCCGGTGCGACCGCTCGAGGCGCTGCTCGAAATCGTCGACCGCCGAGCGAAGCTGGGTGTCGAAGTTCGATTGCGCGGCATTGGCGATCTTTTGGAACGTGTCGTTTAGCCGATCGGGATCGACATCGATCCCGGCGGCAATCTTGAAACCACCCGATCCGGCCGTTGCGCGGACGCCATTGGCCAGGTTGATCGCCGAACGCGCGGCCTTTTCAACCGCCTCGCCACCGACGCCTTCGTCCACCCGGGCCGCGAGGGCCGCATAAAGGGCTGGAACACCGGAAAGCTCCCAAATGACTTCCTGGACCGAGAGTTTTTCGGCCGGCACCATCAGCGCATCGTCTGCCCAGTTGAGAAGGGCAGCGGAGCTTGCATCCGACATCTCATCGAATGCCCCCGAAAGCGCGGTATTTGCCCAACCCGCCGAGCCGAAGATGATCTCGGCGTCTTCTGGACCCTGGTAGTCGTGGAGCGTCTTGCGAATGCTCGCTTCGATCTCGGGCACTTGTGCCGCCGGGTCCGACAATTCATCGATCCGGTTGACGAAGATCACGATTTCCCGAGATTTCACGTTGGAAATCAATCGGATGAGGGCAAGGTCAACGGTAGACAGCGCCTGGTGCGCCGAAAGCACCACGGCGCAGATCCGGCTTTCGCGGATCGCGCGGATGGTGATCTGCTCGCGCATCATGAACGTGTCGTTGACGCCGGGCGTGTCGCGAATGCAGAGCCGCATGGGCACGCCTGGCACGTGGAGTGCGAGATCGGCTGACTTGGTAATATCAGCAAACCGACCTTGGGCCGAAGAGGTTTCGGTGTCGCTCTCAAAATCGTCGCCGAGGCAGACATAGCGTTCGACGAGATTGCTATCGACATAGCCGTAATCGTGGTTCTGGCCGAGAAGCATCTCGAACTTCCGGCCCAGACGACGCTCGGATTTTTGGCGCATTTCCTCGATCTGGACGCGCACCTTTTCCATCTCTTCCGCCGCTCCGGCGCGCGATGCCAATTCGCCAACCCGGCCGCCCCGGTCAACGAGCCGGGCCCATTCGCCTTCGTCGAAAAAGGCAAAACTGGCGGCCTGCTCGTCCGCTGAAGACCCCGGCGACATCCGCAATGACGTCACCACCGAAGTCCACGGGTTGATGTCGGCCGGAAGAAGCCCCGGCCAGCCCACCATCGCGTTCACGAGACTGGTTTTCCCGGCTTTGACTTGGCCGATCATCGTCACCGAAGGCTCGACCATGCTCAACTGCGCTTCGAGGCGCCGGGCTGCCCGGGCGGTGTTTTCGTCGCCGATCTCAACCAGCCGGTCGAGGGCTCCAGTCAATTCTGCGATTTTGCCGAGGAATGGCTCAAAGGTCGCGAAAGACCCCATGAGCAGCTCATTTCCTTCGGGCGCGGCGGGGGAATAGGCCCCGTTATGGATAGATTCGATGTTCATTTTTGTCCCGCGGTGGAGAAACCGTTGCCCCTTCGATCCTCTGATGAATGTCCGTGGACAAACAGCCAATCACACAAAGATAAATTCCTCATTGTGAGATCTTGCAGTCTTTGGTGGCGAAACTATGGCGTGGATTGGGCAGAATACGCCGAATTTGGCTCAATTTAAGCTGGGTAAACGGGCCTCAAAATCGCGCTTGAGCTGCAAAAGGAGCGTTACCGCATCGGCTGCCGGGCCGGGGGCGTTCTCAAGGAGAAGAAGCGTCATCATCTCCGCTGATTGCGCGACGCTTTCGGGCAATGTGTCGAGTTCGACGTCGCTTTCGTCCTCGTCGAGCAAGGTTTGAAGCCCGTCTGTGGTTTCGGCGCAGAGCCGGAGGATGCGCTCGGGATCTTCGGTAATCCGCGCAAGATCCGTTCCGGTCTGGGCAATCTGCTGGATCGCGGTGTCGATGACGGTCTTAGGACGGGGCGTTGCCGGAATGGACCGTGACAGGGTGCGGCGGGCTTGGCCAAGCCGGTCGGCCAACGTGTTTGGAGAGTCTGCCGGTTGCTCTGTGGCGGGCGCTTCGGCTTTCGGCGCCGGGGCAGGGGAAGGGTCCGGGGCGGCTTTGGGCGCCGGTTCGGACACTGGCCTAGGGGCCTTTTCTGGCGATTTGGTCTCAGACGAAGGCCGACTGGCGATCCGCCGCGACCGGGGCGCGGCCTCGGTGTCGTGGATTTCGCTTTCGGGCCGACGTAGCATCGTGCTCCGTTCGCGGGTCATGCGCGAGCGTTTTCGTACCGCTTGTGACTTTGGCCGCGACCGGACCCGTGCCTGGATACCGTCCTCGGTTTCTTCAAAATCATCGCAATAGCGCGCGAGAAAGAGCTCTGCCTGGTCGAGATCGGCACGGCGCCCTGCCTTGGCATGGTCGGACACCGTCGAGATCACCGCGTCGGCGCCACTGCCCTGCCAAAGCCCAGGGTCACGGGGCTCGGTTTCCAGCGCCCTCAGGGCCTGGAGCGTCGCAAGGGGTAAAATACCAGCGAATTCAGTCCCTTCGAGGGGGGCAAGCTCCATGAGCGTATCGGCCAGGCGATCGGCGCGCGCCAATTTGTCAGCCTTGGTGACCAGGAGGAAGGCGTGGTCTTGGAACCGCTCTTCGACCCCTTCCCAAAGTGCGCGCTCCGCCGCGTTGAACTCGGTTGTGCACCAAAGAAGAATGTCGGCGGCCTTTGCTGCGGAGGCAATATTGTCGGCCGCATTGCCGTCAACGGAGGCTTCCATCATCGAGAGCGAGGCCAGGATCGTATTGGGCGCTGCAATTAGCACCCGCTCGGCGCCGACAACGTCGTCGAGATCTTCTACATCGGCGGCTTCAAGGCGGCCATCCGGGTAGCTTGCCTCCGCCATGAAATCCGGGCCCGGAACGATCTCGAGAAAGGTCGATGACAGGGTTTGGGGGATGAGCCGCTCACCGAGGAACATATTCAAAACAGCGGTTTTGCCCGATCCAGCCATGCCGAGAATGGCGACCCGGACCGGGCGGGACAGAATGTCAAAAAGTGATCGCCCGTTCGCGCGCGCCGCGTCGGGAATACCCGGCGTGTTCAGCGCCGCTTCTAGGCGTCGGACAATCTCGCCGTAGCTGTCGGACATTTGCCCCCGGGGTCTGGGTTAGGGTGCCACCCGTGCCCTAGCTCGGGTCTTGAAGTCAACCGTTGCGACCGTGCTGTCAGAGGCCGCGATGTCTGGCTCGGGCAAGTCGTCTTCAGTGGATGCGCGCACGAGATCGGCGGCCAATTGCTGGAGCGTATCGACTTCGGCGGCTTCTGCTTTGACCACGGTGAAGGCCACATTGTCCTGCGAGGGATCGTTAAGCGCGTTCAGCGCATCGAGAAGGGCCCGGGCGATGGTGGCAGCCGGTTTTGCGATATTGTCGCGGATAGCGCGGACGATGCTCAGATCATCAAGAAATTGCAGTCCGTCGCTTGCGGCGATCAAAATGTCGCCGTCTTCGAGCTCATAGGGCGTCTCGCGGCAATCGATGGCTTCGATATCGTCGCCGAAGAGCACCGATGTCAGGCAGTTCCGATCCGGGTGATTGGCGGCCGCATCCTCGCTGATCGCGCCTGCGGCGACCAAAAGGTCGATCTGGGGCGCCATCGAGTGGTCTTCGTTGAGCTGGGTCAGCGCACCGCTACGGAAGAGATAAAGCGGGCTGTCGCCGATCGAAATCCAATAAAGGTGCGAGCCCATGAGAACCGGTGCCAAAAGCGTCGACCCCATGCCGCCGGTTTCAGGATTGGTTTCGGTATGCGCCTTGACGCATTCATTCGCCGCATAGGCCGCGTTCCGCAGCACCTCGCCGATGGAGTCTTGTAGCGCTTCAGGGTCGTTCGCCTGGAACATCAACTCGCTGAAGACTTCCGTCACAACAATTTTCGACGCCACATCGCCGGCCGCGTGGCCGCCCATCCCGTCGGCGAGCACGGCAAAGCCGAGCCCGGCCCCGATCGGGAAGTCGATCGCCAGGGCGTCTTCCTGATGGTCGCGTTGGCCCATATCGAGGACCGACGCGGCATCGTATTTGAACTCACGCACTTTGGGCATTTTCGGAGCCATCTCCTGTCGCTTCGGCCCAGGTGAATTCCTCGCCGCAGAGCGCAATGAATTTGAGCGTGGTTTCACCGATACGGATTTCGTCGCCGTCGTAGATCTCTTCGGTCGACAAGACAGGCTTGCCGTTCAAGCGGACCACATTCGATTTTCCGCCGTGGCCGAGGAAGAACTGTCCGAGTTCCTCATCGAAAGCGATGGCGGCGTGGTTGTCGCGCGAAATGGCTGTGTCGCCGAAATCGAGCCTCACCGCCTGGTCATCACCCCGGCCGATCTTGGAGACCCCGGAGAGCAAGCTAAAGCTGTGCCCGTATCCTTCGCCAGCGGTGACCACGAGCCAGCCGACCGGGAACCGCACGGGCCCGGAATTGCCTTCGACCTTGTCGCCTTCGAAGAGGTCTTGGGTCGTGGATTTCGACTGGAACCCGAGGAGGCGGGTTTTCACGCGACCGGCCTTCCGGGACGGGTTGGTCCGCGGCGCCGCTGCGGCGATTTCCGGTGCCTCGACGGTGGTATCTTCTTCTTCCATTTCAGCCGACAGGTCGAGGCTCTGCTCGGGCTCGTCCGATGCAGGCTCTGGTGCGAACTCGGCGACCGGCTCGGGCGTGGGCTCGGCTTCGATATGCGCGGCCTGGACCACATTCACGGGCATGTCACTGTCGAATTCGGCAGTGATCTCTGTCGGAGCCTCGTCCACCTCGTCCTCGACGAGGCCGTCATCCCATTCGTCGCCCGTTTCCTCATGGGAGTCCAAGGGTTCGGCAGGCGCTTCTTCCGCCTTTTCCTCTTCCACCGGCTCGGCTGGGGCCTCGACGCTCGGAATGGCCCGGAGGATGGGCGACGGGGCGTCTTCCATGTCGTCCATCGGTTCGGGCGTGATTTCCATTTCGGGCTCTGGCATAGCCTCAACGACTGGCTCGGGTGCCTCGTCGTCATCGGGTTCCACCGCAAAGGGCTCGACCGGCGGTGATTCCTCAATGGCTTTTTCCGCTTCTGCCTGGCGCGCAGCTTCTTCGGCCGCCAGCTCGGCTTCGAGGGCTTCCCGTTCGGCCTTCAGGATGGCCTTTTGGCGCTCAAGAGCGGTCTTCAGATCGAGTTTTTCAACTTCCATATTGGCCTCTGCCGATTCGTTGTCTTCGGGAAGGGCCTCGGGTGTCGGCTCTGGAAAGGCCGGTGCTTCAACCGAGGTCGGGCGCTTGAACGCATCGCGCAGGTGGCTCGTGTCCGTCTGGTCGTCCGCGGTGTCACCGGGACGGGACAGCGGACGCGACAGGGGCCGCGAGAGCGGGCGGGACAGGGGCCGGCTGATCGCCTCGGAGCGGGGGCCCCGCTGACGCACAACATTGGCCAAGTCTTCCCGGTACTGAACTTGTTCGTCGGGATCCGTGGCCGGATCGCGGCCGACGACACGCTTGAGAACCCGGTCGGCTTTGGTCGCGGCGGCAGCGGCTTTGAGGTGGGCCATGGCCATGCGACGCCGGTTGGCTTCGTCGTCATCGTCCAATTTATGGTTGGTTTCTTCGAACATCCGATCGTCGTCGGTTTGGGTCAGACGGTCACGTGCCAGGGTCTTTCTCCCGAAAACTTCATCATCGGCCCACGAGCCCTTCTTGCCCGCAGCCTGCGCTGTTGCCGCGGCCAGTTTTTCTGGATCGTCGGTCTCGATATGGCGGACGGCGGCTATCGCGTCGCGGATTTCGTCGACGAGCACCGCATTGTCCTTGATCGCCTGCTCTTCTTCGGGATCAAGCTCGTCCTCATCGTCGAATTCGTCAAAATCGTCGAAATCGAAGTCGTCATCTTCCGACGAACCATCGGCACCCGAGGCCTTACGGTCGTCATCGATCTCAAGGTCGCTTTCATCGGCGCCATCCCAGCCGAGATCATCTTCGTCGTCATCCTCGTCATCGGCGGGACGCTGGGCGGCCTTTTCGCTCCAGGCGGAATCTGGATTGCGTAAAGAGCTGTCGAGTTCGGCATGGTCGAGATCGCGCTGCAACGCCTCGATGGACATCGGCGGCGGCGTCTCTGCCTCGTCTTCTTCGCCCTTATTCGCGAGCATATCCTTTAGGAATTTCATGTGCCTGTCCCACTCAAAGATGTATCTTGTTGCCGGTTGTCAGAGGCCGCCGAGTAATTGTTCCCGCCGCCGAAAAGTCGGCTCCAGACGGACTTCTTTTGCGGCCGCTCTTGGGCCTCGGCCATCTTGTCTTCGGCTTCTGCAAACATCGCCGCTTCGATCTCTGCGTCTTGGCTCGTTTCGCCGCTCGTGCCTTCTTCTTCGGCCTGCATGGCGGCCTGAATTGCCGCGTCGGTCAGGTCTTCAGCGGTTGCCATGTCCTCGTCGTTGAGAATCTCGCTTTTCTCCGGCGGTGGATTGGGATCACGCAGCGGATCGTCTTCCGGCAAAAGGAGGGAATTCTGTTTGCGCTGCAGTGCTTTAACCGCAAAGCGCGACCGCTTCTTTTCGCGTTCGGCTTTGGCCCGTTCGGCCATGACAGCAAGGTTTGTCTCGGCGACGATGCGCTGGATCGACAGTTCCATGTCCTGGTCGTCATGGGCCCGCTTCATCGCGGCCTGTTTGCGCTTCTCCGTGTCGATCTGTTCGAGCCATTCCTGGGCCGTCTGGATCCGGTCTTTCGGGAAGACGTTGAGCGCGGTGTCGATGGCTTTCAGGAAATGCTCGTCATAGCCTTCGATGCGCTTTTGCAGAGGCTCGTAAGGGTCCTGGCGACCTGCGGCGATGGCAGCCACGCGCGTTTGCGAATTGGGCGGCGCGTCACCGGTGATGACATGAAAGAAGGTCGCGGCGAGCGAATAGAGGTCCGATGAGGCGTTTTGCTGGTTTCCGGCGAGGTAGAATTCGTTGGGGCTGTAGCCGTCTTTGACGACGTGGATCGCCGACAGGGCGCGGGTCTTCCGCGTGGCTTCTTCGCGAGCGGCGCCGAAATCGATCAGGACCGGTTCGTTGCCGGAGGCCAGAAGAATATTGTCGGGCGAGATGTCGCGGTGAAGGACATCGTTGGCGTGAATGTAGGTGATGGCGTCGAGGACTTTGACGAGGATCCGCTTGACCTCGTAGGGCGGGAGCGCGTCGAGACCTTCTTCGATCACGTCCAGCATGTCTTTGCCGCGGACGAAGTCGAGCGCCATGTACGCGGTGCCGTTGTCTTGGAAAACTTGGTGGATACCGACGATGTTGGGATGCTGGAGCTTCGAGAGCCGGAGCGCCTCGGCCTCAAAGAGCTTCACGATGGAATCGAATTCTTCCTGGCTCGACCCGGCCCGGGCTCGAACCCGGCTCGGCGTGCGCCGGACCATGGCGGCCGGAAAGCACTCTTTGATAACGACCGTGCGTTTGAGGCTGTCTTTTGCAAGGTATGTGACGCCGAAACCGCCGGCATTGAGGAAGCTCTCGATGGCATACTGGCCGTGCAAAAGCTCGGTGCCAGGCTTTAACTCATCGGCCTGTAGGTCGCCAACTTCAGCTTGAGGCGTGCTCGCCGTTGCCGTCATGTCTCACCCATCCCGACACCCTCACGGCGCCGCATCATTTGCCCGCCGCCAAAATCGGCGATTGGGCTCCCGGCGCACCGAACGGCCGCTTCGAGTCGGCCAGGTCGGACATCTTCGATCCGCCATTGCTTCCCTCGTCGGTACGGGCGGATTGGGCCCATTTTATGGCGAACATTTGGCCGACCGGGCCTGGGGCTGGCCTAAGTTGGTTTGACTTGGGGGAGCATTTGGTGTGACGTTCGCCAATCATGGCGAGGATCCGGCGGCACAGCCGGGCCCGTATTGGGAGGATAAAGATGAAGCAATCCAAATTTGTGGCACTCTTTGCGGGTGCAATCATGGGCATGGGCGTCGCTCTGCCAAGCCAGGCGGCCGAGTGCATCGCCCCGGCGAACCCCGGCGGCGGTTGGGATTTCACCTGCCGTCAAATCGGTAAAATTATGTTCGATATCGGCGCCATCGATAAGCCGGTCCAGGTGACGAACATGGCCGGCGGCGGCGGCGGGCTTGCGTTCCAGAGCGTCGTCAACGAACGGGCCGACGACGGCGAGTTGATTGTGGCGGCGAGCCAGGCCACGGCCACGCGCCTTGCCCAAAACGCCTTTGGCGGTGCCACCGCCGACCAGGTTCGCTTTGTCGGCGCGATCGGCGCTGACCCGGGCGTAATCGTCGTGGCCGCCGACAGCGAATTCGGATCCCTCGGCGATCTCGTGGATGCGATGAAAGCGGATGCGGGTTCGGTGAGCTTTGGGGGCGGATCGGCCGCGGGCGGCTTTGACCATCTCAAAGTGCTCCAAATTGCCCAGGCCGGCGGTGTCGAGGACATCAAAGAGATTAAATATATCGGCCTTGACGGCGGAGCGGACGCGATCACCCAGACCGTGGGCGGTTTTACCACCGCGATGACCGGCGACATGTCCGAGATCGTGGGGTTCCTGGAATCGGGCGATGTCAAAGCACTGGCGGTTTTGACCGAAGAGCGGGTGCCTGGGTTTGAGGACATTCCCACGGCCGTCGAGCAGGGCTTTGACGTCGTGGCCGTGAACTGGCGGGGCCTTTACGTGCCCAAGGACATCTCCGACGAGACGTTCAACGATTGGGCCGGCAAACTCCAGGCCGTGGCAGACAGCACGGAGTGGAAAGAGGCCATGATGGCCAACGGTCTGGCACCCTTCACCAAGGTTGGCGACGACTTCCAGTCCTGGGTCGATGACAACATCGCCTCGGTGAAAGCGCTGAGCCAAGAAATCGGCGTGATCCAGTAATCATGCTCAGATCGGACCGCGTCTTCGGGCTGGTCGTCATAGGTGTGGCGCTCGCGT
>JBCCTQ010000022.1:0-66334 GCA_039198225.1 Pseudomonadota bacterium | reverse complement strand
TTTCGCGACGCCGCCCATCATTTTCTCAGAAGTTTCGACCAGACGCTCGTGCGGATCGAACCCGAAGCCACCGATGCCGAGCTTGCTCGGCTGTCAGAGACGCGGTCGGCTCGGGCGTTCATGCTGATCGGCCGGGTCACCGGGCTCTTCGACTAGGGACCAAGGGCGGCGATGAGGCCGTCGGCCTTCCCCGCGCCAAGGATCCAACCTTCTTCGGGGGCGTCTTTCGACAAAAGCTCGACCCATTGCCCTGGCGTAAGGCGCGCGAGTGCGCGGGCCAAGAGCCGGACCTGGGCCCGGTCCTTAATCGGATCGCCCGCGGCGCGCACCGGATCGGCAATGAGGCTCGGATAGATCTCTCCCAACACAATCGGGGCATGGGGTGGCTCGAAGGGCCAGACGGCGATCTCACCTGGAAATTCCACACGGAGCTTCGACAGCGCGGCCATTCCGGTCATCACTTGCCCCCCCACGGCCCCTGCCCCGCCCATTTGCCAGGCCGTAAAGCTCCCCACGGCCGCTATTTCGGTCTGACGCCGTTCAGGCAGGCCGTGGCTGTCCGTTCGTTCGGACTTCTTCCGCGGCAGGTCCGCGATGTCGCGGGAAAGCCCGTTGAACCAAAAGGGCCCGACACCCGGAAAGCGCCGGTTGAGCGCACCGGCCAGATCGAAACGGTCATTCGCTTTAGGTGTATCGACGAGTTCACTTGCAAAGAAATCCCAAAGGGCAAGGGTGTCGGGGCGGCCCACCACATGGTCGGCAAAGCCCGAAGGATAGCCGAACGGAAAATCAAAGCCCGCAAAGAGGCGCCGCCCGGATCGCAATTCGGTGTCGATCAGCCCCCTGATCCACTCCAGCGCCACCTCGCGGTTCCTGAGATAAACCGGGGCGTCCTCGACTCCGCTCCGGACGAGCCCGGCCCAGATCGCATCCTTTCTAGGTGTCGCTCCGGTGTCATTCCCGGCCGACCAATCGATGATTACGACCGTGTCGAAGGGGCTCAAATACCGAGATCCTGAGCGATAAAGTCTGCAATCGCGACCGTGTCGTTCAAATCGAAAACCGGGTGATCTACCGGTGCGACCTTGCCTTCGGCGGCCACGGCGCGGATATGGGGGTCGTCCTTCGCAATCGGCTCGTGGCCCTGGGCGCCCCGGAAGACTTCGAGTTTTGGGTGCTGGGCACTTTTGAAACCTTCGATCAGCACCAGATCGACCGGCGAAAGCCGCGCCAAAAGCGCCTCGAGCGGAGGCTCGTGCGCCCCGCGGAGCTCGTGCATCAACGCGAACCGCTCAGAAGTCGCCAGGAGGACCTCCCGGGCGCCGGCGGCCCGGTGCCGGTAGCTGTCCTTCCCGGGCCTGTCGATATCGACCTCATGGTGGGCATGTTTGACCGTCGAGACGGTGAGGCCCCGGCCCACGAACTCCGCCACCAGCCGCTCCATGAGCCCGGTTTTCCCGGCATCCTTCCAACCTACAATGCCGTAGAGCTTCATGGGCGGTGGGCCTTCGCCCGCGCCAAGTCTTCGGGGGTGTTTACGTTAAAGAACGCGTCGGGGTCGTCGAACCTTGCCGCCACAGCCCCATGGCGATCGGCCCAATCGGTCATTTTGCGGATGCCATCGGCCAGGGCTCGGCGAAGATCGTCGCGGAGCGCCACCGACCAGAAGGCGCATGTGGGGTGGCGGCCGTCGGATGTCTCGGCAATGGCGATCTTTGCACCTGCTTGGCGCGCCGTGGCCGCGAGCCGTTCGGTCATATTTTCAGGGAAAAAGGGTGTATCGACCGGCACTGTCACGATCTCAGTCAGCCCGTTTTCGCCCGCCCAATCGAGCCCGGCCAAAACGCCCGACAGGGGACCTGAGCCCTGGAACTCACCGTCGGGAACAACTGGCACGTCGAGAGCCCCAAAACGCTCGGGATCGCCATTGGCATTGATCGCCAGCGCGCCAACCTGGGGCGAGAGACGGCGCAAAACATGGTCGAGGAGGCGCTCGCCCGCCAAAGTGAGGCTGGCCTTGTCTTGGTTGCCCATGCGCCGCCCGGGCCCGCCTGCCAAGATCACACCGCCGAGCTCCGTCATTCCCAAAACACCGGCTCTTCAATGGCTGCCAATTGCTCTCCCCCGCAATCCAAGTTACCGCGCTCGGGCGAGACTAGGCCCACCCAATGCCAGCGACCACAAGAAATTCCAGCCTCTGGAGAGGGGCAATGGACGGGATCCCCTACTTGGTGGTCATCGCCCCGTTCGCCGTGCTTTTCGGCGTCGTGGCAACCGAAGCGGGCCTGTCCTTGGCCGAAACCATGGGGTTTTCCGTTCTCGTGGTTGCGGGGGCCGCGCAGTTTACGGCCGTCCAGCTTTTGGTGGACCAGGCCCCGGTTTGGGCAATCCTGGCGGCGTCCTTGGGCGTCAATCTCCGGATGGCCATGTATTCGGCCGCCCTCACTCCCCATCTCGGGCAAGCTAAGCTTTGGGAGAGGATTAGCGTGGCCTATCTCACGGTCGATCAGGCCTTCGCCTCCGCCATGCTGACCTACGAAAAAGAGCCCGAGATGTCGCCGGCCGACAAGGTCTCTTACTACCTTGGCTTCATGATCCCGATCGCGCCGATCTGGTACGGCGGGAGTTGGCTCGGCGCGGTCGCGGGCACCGCTATTCCCCCTGAATATGCCCTCGACTTCGCCCTCCCAATCACGTTTCTCGCCCTTGTCGCCCCCGCCCTTCGCTCGGCCGCCCATATCGCGGCAGCCTTCGTTGCAATCGTGGTCGCTCTCTTGGCCGCGGGACTTCCGTCCGGGGCAGGCATCCTCCTAGCAGGGGCCCTCGGCATGGCAACCGGCGCAGAGGTCGAACGGCGGATGGAGACCAAGCGATGACCGCGTCTTCCCTGACGATTTGGACCATTATCGTCCTTTTGGGGATCGGCACGTTCCTCTTACGGTTCTCGTTTCTCGGCCTCATCGGCGACCGGAAACTCCCGCCTTGGGCGCTTCGCCATCTCCGCTATACGCCCGTCGCGTTCATCCCAGCCATCGCAGCCCCCTTGGTGATCTGGCCTGATGCCACCGGCGGGGAGCCCGAACCCACCCGCATACTCGCCGCCCTGGCCACGGTCGCGGTGGGCTACGTCACGAAAAACGTCCTCCTTGCGATCACAGCAGGGCTCGTCACGCTCTACGGCACGGGCTTTCTCTTGGGTTAATTGACGGGCGTGAGGCCCATAGCCTCCAACTCGTCCCGTGCTCGAATGAGAACCCCGTGATTGTCGGGCGCGTCATAATCGGTGACGACCCTCATTGAGGTGCTGGGAAGTGCTGCGAACCGGCGCGCGGCCGCCCCTGGAAAGTAGGTGACCTCCATGGAGGCAAACCGGTCCTGGCGCGAAAGGACCCGAGTGATGGCAAGGCTGCACTGGGCCTTGGGCACGGCCCCATAGGACGTCACTTCGCCGATCAACGCATCCGCTTCCGACCGGGTCACCTCAATCTCTAGGATCTCGACGTCATGGGAAGCCCGGGCATGGTAATCGATATAGACGTCCAAAACGTCGTCGGTGATACCGAAATGGACGTCGTTTCTCTCAGGCGCCCTTGGATGACGGAAGGTGCCTGCCGGGTCGAACAAGACCCGCTCGGAGCCCGCGATCATCAGCCCCGCATGGGCGCCGCTTCCGCTCCCGACCGAACGGACGGTGAATAACGTGACTTTGGACGGTCCAGCGGATTGAAAACGCGCCGCATCGACGGCTGTGTCTGGGGCCCAGACCGGTTCGGCGGGACCGCCGCAAGCCGCCAGAGCGAGAAGGGCGATGGTAGCTAGACCGCTCCGCCCCCATGCCATCTTAGGTCCGAAACAGCGCGAGAATGATCAGGACAACCAGGATGACGACGGTCCCGTAGACCACCCATTTGATGAAGCCCTCGAAGACCTTCTCCTGGACTTCGATATCCATCTTCCCGTGTTCGTGTTTGTCGTCGGCCATGGCTAACCTGTTTCGCTTGGACGCCCGTTCCTAGCCCGGATGGCCTGCCCTGTCACCGATGACGATTAGTCGCCCTCGAGCGCTTCCACGAGCCGAAACCCGATCCGGCGGGGTTCTTCGGCGGTGTCGGCCTTGGGAATGGCGCGGAGGAGAACGTTCAACTGGGAGACGTGCTGGACCAACTGGGTCCTGGCCCCGGTGGCGTCGACACCATAGAACGTGACGATATCGGGATCGAAGTAGCCGATCCCTTCGATTTTCAGGACGCCCGCACCGGTATCGGTAAAGCCCATGGCCACTTCCTGGTCGCCGGCCAAACGCTCTTCGAAATTCTTGATGTAAAGGATCAGCCGCTCATAGGCCCATTCTGCAGGACTTTTCTGCGAGATCGGCTTTGCTTTGAGTTTTTCCGGCAAAGGCGTCGTTTCAGGCGAGCCCGCCTCATTGGGGTCCGTATGGGCGGCGCGGCCCGGTTTTTTCGCTTCTTCGTCGGCCACTCAAACCTCCTTCGCTTGCCAGAGCCACGCACCATCGTCGCGAAGGGTGCGCGTCGCCCGACCGGAATGCCAGAGGGCGAGGCAATGCGCCATAGCTTCCACGAGGGCGAGGATGAACTCGCCGCGACCGATCTCGCGCTTGTAGATTGTCTGAAAGCACTCGAGCGCCGTCCGAGGCTCAGACAGGTGGGCTTCGAGCCGGTCGAGGGCACCAATATGGTTGGCGATCAAGGCCCGGGCCCGGGCCGGAAGACCACGGAACGGAAGCCCGTGACCCGGAAGAGCGATCTGGCCGTCCGTGAGATAGGGTTCGAGGCTGCGATGGCTTTCAAGCCACTCAGCCACCGGGTCGGCCTCGGGCTCGGTCGCATAGACCCCGAGGTTCGGCGAAATCGTGGGCAAGTAGTGGTCGCCCGCGAGCACCATCGAGCCGTCATCGGCGAAAAGGACCGCGTGATCCGGCGCGTGGCCCTGGCCGAAACGGACCGTCCAGTCCCTGCCGCCGAGACAAATCCCCTGGCCGTCCCGCAATCGGGTAAACCCGAGCGGGAGGGCCGCCACCGTATCGGCGAAATTAAAGGGACGTTCCGCCTTGCGCTCTTCGATCTCTTCGGCCGCCATCCCCGCCCGGCGCCAATAGTCGATGGCCTCCTCGCTCGGAACCGGCTGTTCGTCGAGCTGCAGCATGCGGGCAAAAAGCCAAGCGGTTCTAGTGGTTAGGAGTTCCGCTCCGTGCGTC
This sequence comes from Pseudomonadota bacterium, assembly GCA_039198225.1. Lineage (GTDB taxonomy): Bacteria > Pseudomonadota > Alphaproteobacteria > Rhodobacterales > Rhodobacteraceae > JASJAR01. The sequence goes on along the minus strand of JBCCTQ010000022.1, from coordinate 61,116 downwards.
TTCTGCATCCATCCAGCCAGACCGATATGGTCGGGATGGTGGTGGGTCACCAGAACCCTCCGAAGCGGTGCCCCGGCCAGAGGGCCGTCGAGGATGCCTTCCCAAATGGCCCGGCCCTTCCTTGTGTCGATCCCGGTATCGACGATCGTCCAACCATCCGGATCCCGGAGCGCGTAAACATTCACATGGTCGAGCGCCATCGGAAGCGGCAGGCGCATCCACATCAGATCGGGAGCGATCTGGACCGCTTCGCCTAGGGCGGGCGGCTCGGAAAACGGGGTTTCGAGACCCCCGGCATCGGCCTTTGCCATCAAGCGAAGTGGTCAGGCGTGATGGCTTGAAGATCGGCGCCGCCGATCCGGATCGCAGCGATATGAGCTTCGTGTTCAGGCAAAAGCCGGCCGATGTAAAAATCACTCACAGCGCGCCGAGCGGGATCACCGCCAAAGGCGGATTTGAGGTGATACCAGCCGCCAAGGACCCGCGCGAACGCCATCAGATAGGAATGGGCCCCGGAGAGGCGGGCCTCCATCTTTTCTTCGACCAACCATTCCGTCACTTCGCGCAAGGTTTCCGCCGCTCCCCACACCGCCTGGGCCGCCTCGGGCATTACATCGCGGATCTTTTCGACGTCCGCCTCGATCTCGTCAATGAGCCGATAGGCCGCTTCCCCGCCGTCGGCGAGCTTCCGGCTCACGAGATCGATCGCCTGGATGCCATTCGTTCCTTCGTAGATCGCACAGACGCGCACGTCGCGGAAAAATTGCGCGGCGCCGGTCTCTTCGACATAGCCCATCCCGCCATGGACCTGGATGCCGAGATCGGCCACGCGGCAGCCTACATCCGTACCAAATGCCTTGGCGATGGGCGTCAGTAGGGCCGCCCGGGCGCGCCAAGCCTCCGACTCGGTGGCGTGACCCATATCGATGGCCACGGCACAGGCCAGAGCGATAGAGCGGGCCGCGAACGTTTCCGCTTTCATCGTCGCGAGCATTCGTTTGACGTCCGGGTGCTCGATGATCGCTCCGGTTCCGCCGGCCTTGCCCTGGCGCCGCTCACGCGCGAAAGCGACAGCGTGCTGGGTGGCGGCCTCGGCCACGCCCACCCCTTGGGCGCCCACACCGAGCCGCGCGCTGTTCATCATCGTAAACATCGCCGCCATCCCGCCCATTTCCTCGCCCACGAGCCAGCCAGAGGCCCCTTCATAGGACATCACCGCCGTCGGCGAGCCGTGGAGCCCGAGCTTTTCTTCGAGGCTCACGACTTTGAGGTTATTTGCGGGGCCGAGCGCGCCGTGGCCAATGGGCAGGATTTTCGGCACGAGAAAGAGGCTGATTCCCTTGGTTCCCGCTGGCGCCCCGGGCGTCCGGGCCAGAACCAGGTGGCAGACATTTTCCACCAAATCGCTGTCGCCCCAGGAAATGTAGATCTTCTGGCCGGTCACCGCCCAGCTCCCGTCACCCTTGGGTTCGGCGGTGGCGCGGAGGGCGCCCACATCGCTCCCGGCCTGGGGCTCGGTGAGGTTCATCGTGCCCGACCAAGTCCCGGCCACGAGTTTTGGCAAATAGGTCGCGCGGAGCTCCTCAGAGGCATGGGCTTCCAGCGCTTCGATCTGGCCTTGGCTGAGAAGGGGCTTGATCGCCAGGGCAAGGCAGGCGCCCGACAGAAACTCCGTGACTGCGGTGTTGAGCGTTTGGGGAAGGCCCATACCGCCGTATTCGGACGCGGCCGGAAGCCCGACCCAACCGCCTTCGGCAATGGCCCGGTAGGCATCGATATAGCCCGGGCTCGTCCGCACCACGCCGTTTTCAAGTCTGACGGGATGAAGATCGCCCTGGCGTTGGGCCGGCGCAATCGCGTCATTGGCGAGCTTTCCCGCCTCGTCCAAAATCGCAAGGGCCACATCTTGCGTCGCTTCGCCGAAACGCTCCGTTCCCTGCACCTGCCCGAAATCCACGACGTCATCGAGACAATGAGCAAGCTCTGATGTGGGCGCGCGGTAAGGCATGCGAAGGGCTCCGTTCTCTTGGCAATACCGCCGCGGGACGGTAGTCCGTTGCGATGCTCAGCGTGGTCGGCCGAGATCGGCATAGCAACAAGGACGCTGCGTCACGGGACGCCGATGGACTCGACTGAACTTCTTTCTTCAGATGATCGGGGCGTCGCCGAGGCAGCGCGGCTCATTAGGGGCGGCCGGCTGGTCGCTTTCCCAACCGAGACCGTCTACGGCCTCGGTGCAGACGCGACCCAAGACGGGGCCGTTGCGCGGGTCTTTCAGGCCAAGAACCGGCCGAGCTTCAATCCTTTGATCGTCCATGTGGCCAGCATCGACGACGCTAAGGTCCATGGGAGTTTTGACCAGGCCGCTTTGGCACTGGCGGATGCCTTCTGGCCCGGTCCCCTCACCCTCATCCTCGATCTCGAGCGAGGCTCGCCGGTGTCGAACCTGGTGACGGCGGGCACCGGTAAAATCGCCCTTCGCGTCCCCGATCAAGCTCTTGCCGAGAGGATCCTCCTGGCCGCCAACCGCCCTATCGCTGCGCCGTCCGCCAATCCCTCGGGGCGGCTCTCGCCCACATCGGCGGTCCATGTGATTGCGGGTCTTGGGGGGCAGGTCGATGCGGTCATTGATGGCGGCCCCTGCCCCCTCGGCCTTGAAAGCACGATTGTCGCCACCGGTGATCGACCGCTTCTCTTGCGCCCAGGTGCGATCGAACGCGACCGCATCGAAGAGGCACTCGGACAAGAAATCAGCCTGCCGGAGCGCGGCGAGGGGCCCGCCGCCCCAGGTCAATTGGCGGCCCATTACGCGCCCCGGGTGCCGCTCAGGATCGACGCGGATGAGGCCTCGGACGGAGAATCCTACCTCGGCTTCGGCCCAGGTGCGGCCGATGCAAACCTCTCGAAGACCGCCGATCTTGTCGAAGCGGCGGCAAATCTCTTCCGCCTTCTTCATGCGCTCGACAGCACCGGAAAGCCCATTGCGGTGGCACCAATCCCCGAGGTTGGCCTCGGCGTTGCGATCAATGATCGCCTCCGGAGGGCCGCGACGCCGAAGTCTTAGGCGTGCCCGGCCTCGGAAGACAGCGACAGGGCATCCACCCCCAAGGTGGCCAGGGCAGCGATCCATTTGGCACTGTCATCGGGCCGGAAAACAAGCTCGGGGCTCGCATCGCAGGTGAGCCAACCATTGGCGGCGATCTCATCTTCGAGCTGCCCCGGACCCCAGCCGGCATAGCCTAGGGCCACGATCAAAAGGCCCGGCCCCTTGCCCGACGCAATCGCGGCCAAAACGTCGAGCGTGGCCGTCATCCCAATGCCGCCCCCCACATCCAACGTGCCGCCTTCTTGGTGAAAGTCATTGGTGTGGAGCACGAAGCCCCGCCCGGTCTCCACCGGCCCCCCGAAATGGATCGGCCGCGGGCCGACTTCGGTGGTGACACGGATCTCGAGCTTATCAAGAAGGCCTTTGAGGCTCAGATCGCCCGCGGGCTTGTTAACGATGAGCCCCATCGCACCTTCGTCGGAATGGTTGCACAAATACACAACCCCATGCTCGAAGCGCGGGTCACCCATTCCGGGCATCGCCACTAGAAGCTGGCCAGTGAGCGACTGCGAATCTGCGGCCTCTGTCACGGTTGAGACGGTAGGTCCGCCGGGGGCAGCGCCGCAAGGGGCAAGGCGCGGCCCGATCACCTCTTGCTCGCCCAAAATTGTATTTCGCCGTTTCATCAGACGGGGTAGCTTCAAATGCCATGCTTTTAAGGTCGATCTCTGCTGCTTTTCTGGGCGTTTGCCTGGCCGGACCGTCCCTCGCTCAGATGCCCGATCAAGTCGCGCAGCTTGAGCTCATGGAGGGATGGCGACGGGCGGACGGGACCCATGTGGCCGCGCTTCGGATTACGCTCGCCCCCGGATGGAAAACCTATTGGCGGAGCCCAGGCGACGGGGGCCTTCCGCTTCGGCTCAGCTTTGACGGCGGCCAAGGGTTCGACAGCGCGCGCATCGCCTGGCCCGTGCCGAAGGTATTTTACCAAAACGGACTTCGTTCCATCGGCTATGAGGACGAAGTCATCTTGCCCCTGGCCCTTTCCGGGGTGGCCAGGGACGCCGATATCAGCGTGTCGGGCGAGATCGATTTCGGGGTCTGCGAAGAGATCTGCGTTCCGATGCAATTGCCGCTGGAAGGCACGCTTTCAGCAAAAAACACGACGCCAGTGGCCGATATTGTCGCTGCTTTGGCCGACCGGCCGATGAGTGCTACAGAGGCGGGCGTCGGCAGCGTGGCTTGCAGTATCGAGCCGATTTCGGACGGTCTCGCCGTGTCAGCCCAGATCGAGATGGTCCCCTTTGCCCGGAAAGAAGCCTTGGTGATGGAGCTTCCAGACCGCTCGATCTGGATTTCAGAACCCGACATGGAGCGGCAAGGCGACCGCATCATAGCCATTTCCGAAATGGTACCGCCCGATGGTCAGCCGTTCCTCCTCGATCGTTCATCGGTCCGGATCACGATCATCGGCGAAGGTCAGGCCGTAGAAATCCTCGGCTGCGAATAAACCCCGTTCCCCCCTGCATTGAAACATTTCAACGCAGTGCGCGCGGGGCCTCTCCGACCCATCGCAGGGCGCCCTAACCGGTCCGGCGAGAAAAGGCCCAAGCCGACCCCAGCCAAGTGAGAAACGCGACCAGAGCGGCGCCCATTAGGAAAAGACCGAAGATCGCCCAGGTCCCCTCGCCGAACCCGGCACCGACCAAAGGCGCCCCGGTCACGAGGGCAGACCCTAGGGTCAGGGCAAACCACACCGCCATCCCGACAGCGGCCACCCCGTTTGCGGCCCGAACCGCACCCGCCTTGCCGCGGAACCCGCGCCCGACCGAGGTCCGAAGCTGGGCCGCATCGTGCTGCATGGCCAAGAGCGCCGGCACGAGAAGAAGAACGAGGAACATCCCAAAGCCCAAGCCGTAGACCAAAGTGATCACGGTCGGTTTCAGGAACTCGGCCTGTTGCGAGCCTTCGTAGAGGAGCGGAGTAAGCCCGAGCACCGTTGTCGCGGTGGTCAGAAAAACAGGTCGGAGCCGGTCCGCCGCCCCGTCTATGATCGCCTGTAAAAGCCCGCGATCTTCGGCATATTCGTCGACCGTCGTCACCAAGACGATGGAATCGTTGATAATAATCCCCACCATCCCGATGAGCCCGACCACTGAGAAGATCGACAACGGCACGTCCCAAACCCCATGGCCGTAGATCGCGCCCACAAGCCCAAAGGGGATCACCGCCATCACCACGAGGGGGCGCGACCAACTTGAAAAGACCCAAGCGAGTGTCAGGAAAATCCCCGTGAGGCTCAGCGCCAGCCCTGTGGTTGCATCGCCCAGAAACTCGCGCTCCTGTTCGGCAAGGCCAGCCGTGTAGGTCGAAACCGAGAACCGCTCTTCGAGGTCAGGAAGGATCGTGGCGGAAAGCTCTTGGCTGATCTCCTGGGCGCGCGCCGCATCGTCCTCCGAGACTTCACCCGACACGGTGACCTGGCGAATCCCATTGGCGCGTCGAACCGTGGAAAAGCCGGTGCTCCGCTCCACCGTGACCACATCTGCGAGGGGCACATAGACCCCGCCATCCGTCCGGATCTGCAAGCGTTCGAGGAAGTCGGCGGTGAGTTCGCCCTCGGGGAGGACCACGCGGATCGAGGCTTCCCGGGTCCCGTCTGGGTAAGTGGCCGCTTCGATCCCGTTGAGGCGGCTGCGAAGGGTTCGGCCAAGCTCGTCGATCGTCAGGCCCAACGCCTCGCCCTGGGCCGTCAGGTTCAGGATCACCTCTTCCTTGTCGTAAGGCATACTATCTTCGACCGCCGAGATCTCGGGGTAGCCAGACAATTCGTCTTTCAGCGCTTCGGAGGCGGCTTTGAGAGTTTCGCTGTCGGCACCCGATATCCGCACATCGAGGGAATCGCCGCCTGGGCCCGACCCCCAGCGCCTGAAACTCATCGTCTCGAGCTTGGGATGGCGCACCAATTCGTCCTGGAGCGCGCCGACAAAGGCGAAGGACGAATAGGGCCGAAGATCGGCGTCGATCAACTCCACCGTGATCGAGCCCAGTTGGTAGGGCTCCTTAAGCTCTGAACCCGAAACCGAACGGCCCGTATTGCCACCGATTTCAGCCACGACATAGGTGATCGGGTTGGTACCATGGTCGGCGGCAAAGCTCTCGCCCACCCGTTCGACCGTCGCCTGGAGGAATCGGATCTGTTCTAGCGAGTCCTCCCGCGTCGCAGTGGAGGCCATCACGAAATTGCCGGAGACCGAGCCTTGCTCGGGCGAGTTGAAAAACCGCCAACGCACATCGCCGGTGATCACCAACGCCACCTGGCCCGCGAGGATCGCCGTCGCCCCTGCCAAGATCACATAGCGGCCCCGGATCACCCAACCCATGGCCGGGCGGAAGAGGTTCTCGCGAACGTACCGGAAACCCTTGTTCACTTGGCGGCTCGGCCAGTCATACCAATGCTCTTTGGCGGAATGGGCCAAGGCGTGGGCCATGTGGTTGGGGAGGATCAAAAAGCACTCCACCAAAGAGGCCAAAAGCACCACGATCACCGTGAACGGAATATCGGCGATCAACTCGCCGAACCGGCCACCGATGAAGGTGAGCGCAAAGAACGCAATGACTGTCGTGATTGTGGCCGAGAAAACCGGCATGAACATCCGCTTCGCCGCCCGTTCGGCGGCCACTGCCGGCGTCTCGCCGAGGCGCCTGGCGCGAAAATCTGCGTGCTCGCCCACAACGATCGCATCATCCACAACGATCCCGAGCGTGATGATGAGCGCAAAGAGCGAAATCATGTTGAGCGTGATGCCTGCGGCAAACATCAGAGCGATCGCAGCCGTCATCGCCACCGGGATACCGGCCGCGACCCAGAAGGCGGTGCGTGCGTTGAGAAAGAGGAACAGAAGAAGCACCACGAGGCCGAGCCCCATCAGCCCGTTCTCAAGAAGGATCGAAAGGCGGGCAGAGATCGATTCCGCCCGGGTGCGGATGAGGTCAATCTTGGTCCCTTCGGGCAGCGTGACCTCCATGGCCTCGGCCACTTCTTCCACCGCGTCTTGGATTTCGATGGCGTCGCCCCTCGGCGAGCGCGTCACCCGTACCGAGATCGCAGGATCGGGTCCTACGAAATAGGCGCGTTCCCTATCGGCCCCTTCCACGTAGATCCGTGCCACATCACCAATAGTAAGATTGCCGCCGCCGGGGTCAGAGCGGAGGACGATATTCTCAATCTCGTCGGCACTCCGCTTCGCTGAGCCGGTCCGGACCCGGGCAGTCCCTTCGACCTCACCGGCTGGGTTGATGTCGGCTTCGGCGGCAATGGCCGAGGCTATCTCAGCCATCGTGACATCGTTTTCGATGAGGCTGAGCGACGTCACCTCGACCAAGGTTTCGGGCGCAGCCACGCCTTGGATCGTCGTCAGCGTCACGCCTTCTTCGAAAAGCCGAGCGACGAATTCGTCGGCCAAAAGCCCCAATTGCGCGACATCGAGGGGGCCGGTGATAACAACATCGGTTACCCGGTCGCGCCAATTGCTTCGGCGGATCACCGGGTCTTCGGCGCCTTCGGGGAGGTTATCGACCGTGTCGAGGGCGGCGAGGACGTCGTCGCTCGCCTGGCCCATATCCCAGTTCGGTTCGAACTCGAGTGTGATGTAGCCCCGGCCCTCGTAGGACACCGCATCGGATTCTTCGACACCGTCCACAACGACGAGAGTGGGTTCAAGAAGCTGGATGATATTGGCGTCAACGTCTTCTGCCCCTGCCCCCTCCCATTCGACAGCAATGGTGATGTCGTCGACCACCACGTCCGGGAAAAACTGCGCCCGAAGATTGGGAAACGCCGTGAGCCCGAGGACCAGGAGCACAACCAAGAGGAGGTTGGCGACCGTCCGGTGCCGGGTGAAATAGCTGATAATGCCGCCCGCGCGGGCCCCTGGTTCAATCACGTTACGACCCCATCCGCGATTCTATCCGGTTCACCATTTCCGCCGGCACTTCGTCGTTTTCGAGCTGGCCGAGCACCCGTTGCTTGGCCTCAGCCGGCATCCGCGTATTGCCTTCGATAAACGCGACGAGCCGCGCACGGCGTTCAGGATCGAGCGTCACCATTTCAGGCGCTTCGGGGGCGACACCGCCCGGCCGGAGCGGACGGATCTTGATCCCGGGGCCGAGAAGCGGTGTGCGTGCCGCCACGACTTCGCTGCCTCGAAGTCCCCGCGCCCGGATCAAAACGTCATCGCCTTGGCGCCGAACGATCTCAACCGGCGCGGCGGTCAGCCGGTCCTCGTCACCAAGAACCAAAACCGTGGACGCCGGATCGATGGCCGTCGCCGGAAGCCGCGCCACCCGCTCAAGGGGCGGCTCTTCGACCCGAACGGTCACGAAATCCCCGGGCCGGAAACCTGGGGCCGCCTCGAGACGGGCGAAAAGCAACCGTCCGGTTTGGCCTTCGGCGACCGACGCGCTTTCGCGACTGATCCGACCGGCCGCTTCAAGCTCCACCCCGCCCACATCGAGCGAAGCGGTTATCGGCGCGCCGATAAGGTCCCCCGAGGCCGTCAACAGGCGCGCATATTGCGCGGTCGACACGCGGAAAGCGATCTCAAGTGCGGCCGGATCGACGATGTCGCCCAGGCGCTCCCGGTCGCCCACCAAACGGCCGGGGACCAGGGAAACATCTGACAGAACGCCTGAAAACGGCGCCCGAAGTTCGGTGTCGGCGAGCCGGCGTTCCGCTTCGGCCTTTGCAATCCCGCGGCGTTCTAAATTGGTTTTGGCCTGGGCCACATTAGCTTCTGCGCTCGCTTCGGCCTGGCGGCGGGACAGGGTCGCTTGGCGGGCCGACGAGGCCGAGAGCTCTGCCGTCTCCACAGCCGCTTCCGTCCCGACCCCGCGATCAGACAGGTCGCGTTGGCGCCGGAGCGCACGCTCGCGCAACTCCGCCTGCTCTTCGGCCGCCAGAACCTCTTCCCTGGCAAGAACCACCGCCCGTTCTGCATCTGCCAGATCGGCGGTGGCTTCGGTAAGGTCGGTCTCGGCCGTGGCAAGTGCGGCTTCAGCGTCACGGGGATCGACCTTCATCAAAAGATCGCCCGACGCGACCACACCGCCCGTTTCGAAATTTTCCGCCAGCCAGATCACTTCACCGCCGGCCGCGGCACGCAATTCAAGGGTCCTCCGGCTGTTCACTTCTCCGAAGGTCTCCAAAACCGGGACCACCGTCTCGGGTTGAAACGGCACAACTGTGGCGGCAAAAACCCTTTCACGCTGGGCTCTGTCGCGCGGCTCTTCCGCCATGCGCTCGGCGAGTGCAGAAAACACCGTGGCCCCGGCCATGGCGAACAAACCAAGTGTGGCGGCCAATAAAAACAGGCCCATGAGCGAGCGGGTCAGAAACCGCATGGCTAAATCCCTATATGGCTACTCCATATTTAGGAGCAGATTGTCGCAGGCAACTTTTAGGTTATACGAGCGATCCGCTATTTCCGTCGCAAATTTTCGTCGAGCCGGGGCATGATCTCGACGAAATTGCAGGGCCGGTGCCGAAAATCGAGCTGGTGGACCAGGATTTCATCCCAAGCATCGCGACAGGCCGAGGGGCTGCCGGGCAGGGCAAAAAGGTACGTGCCGCCCGCGACGCCGCCGCAGGCCCGCGATTGCACGGCGGACGTGCCGATCTTGGCCATAGAAATATGGGTAAAAACCGTTCCGAATGCGTCGATTTCTTTCTCGTAAACGTCCCGGTGGGCCTCGACCGTGACGTCCCGGCCCGTGAGCCCCGTGCCGCCGGTCGAGATCACCACGTCAATGTCAGGGTCACCGATCCAGCTGCGCAAGAGGTCCGCAATCGCCCCGCGGTCATCGGGGCAGATGGTCCTAGTCACAAGTTTATGACCGGCCGCTTCAATCCGCTCCGCCAAGGTGTCGCCCGACCGGTCTTCCAATGCGCTTCTCGTATCCGAGACGGTCAAAACGGCAATACTGACCGGTAAAAAGACCCGTTCACCGTCTTCCATCAGCTCCGCAGCCTCGCCTGGAGCGACAAAAGATCGGCCCAGGCCTCGCGTTTGGCGGCATTAGTCCGGAGGAGATAGGCGGGGTGAAACATCGGCAGGACCGGCCGGCCCAGCGCTTCGGACCATTGCCCACGGAGGCGCGTGATGCCCCGTCGGCCGAGGAGCGCTTGGCAAGAATGGTTGCCGACAGCGATCAGGATCTCCGGATTGGCCAAGGCCACATGGCGCTCGACGAAGGGCAGCATCATCGCGATCTCATCGGGCTTGGGGTCGCGGTTGTTGGGCGGGCGCCAAGGGAGAACGTTGGTAATGTAGAGCGCCGACCCAGGATCTTCGGCGGTCCGGGCGAGCCCGATGGCGGCAAACATCAGATCGAGCAATTGCCCCGCCCGGCCGACAAAGGGTTTGCCGTGGATGTCCTCGTCGCGCCCCGGCGCCTCGCCGATAATCATGACGCTCGCGCGCGGGTTGCCGTCGGAGAATACGAGGTTCTTCGCACCGCGCTTGAGCTCGCAATGCTCAAACTGCCCAAGGGCCGCTTCGAGCGCGGAAAGATCCCCCGCCCCTTCGGCCATACCTTGTGCGACGGCCACAGGGTCAACATCGGCAGTCATCTCGAGGACGGGAGCGGCCGCCGCCTCGCTGGGCTTTGGCTTTGCTGGCGCCTTTTGAAGTCCGTAGCGGTCGACCGGTGCGTCGCCGATCGCTTCGGTCGCGCCAAGCTCGATCTGCCATTCCAACAATTCCAATGCGTCCGCCCGATCCATAGCCGAAATCTAGGCCCGGCACAGGGCCGCGTAAATCCCGCCGCTTCAATCTTGTGGGCCCCAGCCCGCCTCCCTATAAGGCCTGAACCCACGCCGAAGGATCGCCATGGCACTCGGAGGACCGCATCTTCTCGGGATCGACCCCCTGGGAAAACGCGATATCGCCGATATCCTCGATCTTGCTGAGACTTACGTGGCTCTCAACCGAAAGCCCGACAAGCATGGCCGCGCCCTCGAAGGGCTCACCCAGATCAACATGTTCTTCGAGAACTCCACCCGCACCCAGGCCTCGTTCGAGATCGCCGGAAAGCGGCTCGGCGCGGACGTGATGAACATGGCCATGCAGGCTTCGTCGGTCAAAAAAGGCGAGACGCTGATCGACACGGCGCTGACGCTCAACGCCATGCATCCCGACATTCTGGTGGTCCGCCACCCCCATTCCGGGGCCGTGAACCTTCTGGCCGAGAAGGTAAATTGTTCGGTTCTCAATGCCGGTGACGGGCGCCACGAACACCCGACCCAGGCGCTTCTCGATGCGCTGACGATCCGGCGGGTCAAAGGCCGGATTGAAAACCTGACGGTCGCGATTTGCGGCGACATCGCCCATTCGCGGGTGGCCCGATCCAACATCCTCCTCCTCGGAAAGATGGGCAACCGGGTCCGCCTTGTTGGCCCGCCCACGCTGATCCCATCGGGCGCCGCCGATTGGGGCGTCGAGGTGACCGACGATATGGCAGTGGGGCTCGACGGGGCGGATGTGGTGATGATGCTGAGGCTCCAGAAGGAGCGGATGGACGGCGGGTTCATTCCGTCCGAGCGCGAGTATTACCATCGGTTCGGGCTCGATGCGGCCAAACTCACCGCCGCCAAGGACGACGCCATCGTCATGCATCCCGGGCCCATGAACCGCGGTGTTGAGATCGACGGGACACTGGCCGACGACATCAACCGCTCGGTCATCCAAGACCAAGTGGAAATGGGTGTGGCAGTGCGCATGGCAGCGATGGATCTTCTGGCCCGCGCGCGCAAAGCGGCCCCCAAACCGGTGATGGCGTGAGACCTGAACTCCGCATCACCCGAGGCGATGTGGTGGTCTTTCAACTCGATTGGCCCGCAAAGCTTGAAGCGCTTACGAAACCCGGCGAGGGCGGCTCGCCGTTAGAAAAAACCCTTGGCGCAGGACCCTTTGACATCGACGGGGTCGATATTTTCGAGGCTAGCGCCGTCCAACCGGTGGGCCTTGGCTCTTACCTTGTGGACGGGCACGGCATCGAAGCTACCGATCTTCTGGCATTCGGTGCCCAACTTGAGGGGCTAACGGGCGTCATCGTCGTGGTAACGGCGCGGGCATTCGACGGCGACACGGCACTCCTTCGCCCAAAGCCGCCCCTTCGCTACATCGCTCAGTTTCGCGAGGCCCAAGGCGCCCCCGGCCCGGCCCTCCCGCTCGAGAGCGACGCGGCCACTGAGAAGGTTTCTCGGCCCGGAAAGAAACCCAAAAGTGACGCCAGGATCGGCGGCATGGTGGCCACCGCCGTTTTGATCTTTCTGGCCCTTTTCGTAACGTTTTTTGTTCTCTCAGCGGGCTAACGCGATGAAAACGCTCTTCAAGAACGCCCAACTGATCGACCCTGCCTCCGACAAGGCCGCACCAGGCCATCTCCTTTTAGAAGGCGGCCGCATCCTCGAAGCCATCTGGAGCGGCAGCCCCGAAACCCAAGCGGACGAGACGATTGAGTGCGAGGGGATGTGCCTGGCACCGGGCATCATCGATCTCGGCGTCAAAGTCTCCGAACCGGGCGAGCGGCACAAAGAGAGCTTTCGCACCGCAGGCCAGGCCGCAGCTGCGGGCGGGGTGACGACCATGGTCACACGCCCCGACACCGATCCGGCGATCGACACACCCGAAACGCTCGAATTCGTGCGCCGTCGGGCCAATGAGGCCGCCCTTGTCCGGGTCGTGCCGATGGCCGCCCTCACCAAAGGCCGGGCGGGGCGCGAAATGGTTGAGATCGGGTTTTTAAAGGATGCCGGGGCGGCGGCTTTTACCGATTGTGACCGGGTGGTGGCCGACACGAAAGTCGCAACGCGTTGTCTTTCCTATGCGAAATCTCTCGGCGCCGTGGTTGTCGGCCATCCCCAGGATCCAGGCCTTTCGGCGGGTGCAGCGGCCACGTCCGGAGCCTTTGCCTCGCGGCTCGGATTGCCCTCCGTGTCGCCGATGGCCGAAAGCATCGGCCTCGACCGTGATCTCGGCCTCATTGAGATCACCGGCGCGGCCTATCATTTCGACCAGATCACCACGGCTCGGTCATTGGCCAAACTAAACGACGCCAAATCATCGGGCCTCGACGTGACGGCGGGGATCTCGATCCATCACCTCACGCTCAACGAGGCCGATATCGGCGATTACCGGACCTTCTTTAAGGTCAAACCGCCCCTGCGGGCGGAGGCCGACCGGCAGGCCGCGGTCGCCGCCGTGGCGTCGGGGCTCATCGATATCGTCTCATCGATGCACACGCCCCAATCCGAAGAGGAAAAGCGGCGGCCTTTCGAGGAAGCCGCCTCCGGAGCCGTGGGCCTCGAAACGCTTCTTTCGGCGGCTTTGGGCCTCTATCACGGGGGTGAATTGACGCTTCCGTCGCTCTTCCGAGCTTTGTCGCTCAACCCTGCCAAGCGGCTTGGCTTGGAGGCGGGGCATCTTGGCAGAGGGGCTCCGGCCGATCTCGTCCTATTCGACGCAACGGCGAGCAACACACTCGACCGGTGGGCGATGCGCTCAAAATCTAAAAACACGCCCTTTGACGGGACGAGCCTTCGCGGCAAAGTCAAAGGCACGTGGATCGGCGGCAAGAGAGTATTTGAAGCCTGATGGATGGGATCACCTTACTTGCCTTGGCGGGCCTTGCCCTTGGCGCCTATCTTTTGGGGTCGGTCCCCTTCGGTCTCGTCGTAGCCCGGGTGATGGGGCTCGGCGATCCCAGAGAGATCGGATCGGGCAACATAGGGGCGACAAACGTCCTCCGGATGGGGTCAAAGGCTGCGGGTGCGTCCACGCTCTTACTTGATGCCCTGAAGGGCCTCGTGCCCGTGGTGGTTGGCAGGATGCTTCTGGGCGAAGGCGGTGCAGCCCTCGGCGGGCTCGCCGCGTTTCTCGGCCATCTTTTTCCGATCTGGCTCAAGTTCAAGGGTGGCAAAGGGGTCGCGACCTATTTCGGTGTTCTTTTCGGCCTGGCCTGGCCCCTCGGATTAGCCGCGGGAGCCACCTGGCTGGGCGCGGCGCGACTGACGCGGATGTCATCGGCAGGGGCACTTTCGGCGACCGCATTGGCGCCATTTTACTCTTTCGTTCTCGGCCCGCCGGGCGGCTTTTATCTCGTTGTGCTTTTGGGGCTCCTCGTCTGGATCCGTCACCACGCCAATATTCGCCGCATCTGGTCCGGTCGAGAACCGAAGATCGGGGAGAACACCCCGTGACCCGCGAAGACGATTTTCTGACCCGGTTCGACGAACTGCCCACGGGGGGCTATGGCGGCACGGCGTTTGGTCGGCGGTGGCGGGTGACGAAAAGCTCGATGGCCGGGGGTCGGAGCCAAAAGCTCGAAGCCGAGGAGCTCGGCGGGACGGGCTATGTGTCAATGAACCTTTATCGGCTGGCCGATGGGACCGCGCTTTTGAAGCACTGTGAAATGCCGATGGAAAAGGTCCAGGAGTTCCTATTCGCGTTCGAGGCCGATTGACGGCCCAACTCCTTGGAGCGAAGCCAAGCCAAGGATCAACTCCGCCCTAGTAACTGAACTCCTCAAAAACCCGCGTCACATCCCCGGCCCAGTCGCCCTCAAATCGCGCGATCAACTCATCGGCGGGCACTGCTCCGCTGTCGATGCTGTCTTTCAGGGCGTTCAGAAAATGCGTCTCATCGGGCACGAGCCCGCCCACGCCGGCCCGGCTCCGCGCCGCGAGACCTTGCTCTGCGATCGCCAGGGTCTCCCGCGCGAGATCTGCCATCGCAACACCGCCTACCGAGGCCCCAAGCCCCGCTTCGGACGCGGCCACGCGAAGCCCTTGGCGTGTCTCGGCATCCCAGCCTTTCACGAGCTCCCAGGCCGCATCGAGGGCACTTTGATCATAAAGAAGCCCCACCCAAAACGCGGGCAGCGCGCAAAGCCGCCGCCACGGCCCCCCATCGGCCCCGCGCATCTCGATGAACTTCTTGATCCGGGCCTCGGGAAAGATCGTTGTCAGATGGTCCGCCCAATCCGACAATGTGGGGACTTCTCCAGGAAGCGCGGGCAATTCCCCGCGGAGAAAATCCCGGAAGGACTGGCCCAGGGCGTCGAGATAAACCCCGTCGCGGTAGACAAAATACATCGGCACATCGAGCGCGTAGTCCACCCAAGCCTCAAACCCGAAGCCCTCATCGAACACGAACGGAAGCATACCGGTCCGGTCTGGATCAAGATCGCGCCAAACCCGGCTCCGCCAGGATTTGTGCCCGTTGAGCGCGCCTTCGAGGAACGGTGAATTGGCAAAAAGCGCCGTCGCCACAGGCTGGAGCGCTAGGGCCACCCGGAGTTTTTGGACCATGTCGGCCTCGGAGGCGAAGTCGAGGTTCACCTGCACGGTCGCGGTCCGGTACATCATGGTTTTGCCCATGGCACCGACCCGGTCCATGTAATCGGTCATCAGCCGGTAACGCCCCTTAGGCATCATCGGCATATCGTCGTGGGTCCAATGGGGCGCGGTGCCGAGGCCGATAAAGCCCACGCCCATCGCCTCTCCCACCGATTTCACCTCGGTCAAATGGGCATTCACCTCGTCGCAGGTCTGGTGGATCGTCTCCAAGGGCGCGCCCGAAAGTTCAAGCTGGCCGCCGGGCTCGAGGGAGACATTCGCGCCGTCCTTTTCGAGGCCGATAATATTGCCCGCCTCCAAGATCGGCGCCCAGCCAAACCGGTCGCGAAGCGCTTCGAGCACGGATTTGATCGAGCGCTCCCCCTCATAGGGCAGGGGTTTCAGCGTATCGACGCAATAGGCGAATTTTTCGTGCTCGGTCCCGATCCGCCATTCGGACTTAGGCTTCGAGCCAGCTTCGAGATAGGCGGCGAGATCGCCCGGGCGCTCAATAGGTCCGCCGCCGGATTGTGGGATCGACATGGGCGCCGCCTTACAGCCGTTCAGAACTTCCGCTTAAAGGGGGTCCGGCGCCCGGAAGTCAATGCGACCTCGGGCCGAGTGCGGCGCGCGGTGACGCCCAAATGAGCGTGCGGCCCGGAGCTTCGGCTTCCATCGCAGCGAGCATTCGCCCGGTTTCAAAGCCTTCAAGGCTCGCAAAGACGTCAAAGAGGCTGTCGGCCCCCGTCGCATCGGTGGGAATCCGAAGCCGCGTCGCGTCCCGGGCATCGATTTGCCATTCTGCCCCGTAGCCAAGGCGCACGAGGTCAATCGACGCGATATCTGCCACATCGATCACGCCCCCGTCCCTCGGCCCGAAATAGCCGAGCCGCCCTTCCTTCAACTCGACGATGCCCGTTCCGTCCCCGCCACGGCGAAACCGCGCGCGCTGAATACCGGCCACGATCAGAAGCCCGCCCACAACGACGAGCACCGCGCCGATCAACACCCCAGCGCCGTCCGTATTGGAGGCGAGAACCACACCGATGAGAACCGCCCCAAGCCCCGCGAGGCTCTCGCGCCAGCGGGTTGCGCCCGCGACGATCTCTGACCTGATGAAACTCAACGGCCCGCCCAATCGCCCAAGGTACTTTGCCAGAGCGTCAGAGCGGCAACGGCAGCCGTGTCTGCTCGGAGGATCCGGGGGCCAAGGCTAATGGGATGGGCGTAATCGAGAGCACCGAGCCGCGTGCGCTCTCGGTCTGAAAATCCCCCTTCGGGCCCGATCAAGATCGCCCAAGGGCCGGGAGAGGTCGGAAACGCAAAGTCTTCTCCTGCCCTGGCCTCGTCGCAGAAAAGGACCCGCCGGTCGCCGTCCCAACCTGAAAGTACGCGGTCGAGGGGCAAAAGGTCCGCCACCGGCGGGACGAATGTGCCACCGCATTGTTCGGCTGCTTCAACCGCATGGGCCTGGAGCCGCTCGCGATTGACGCGGCCGGCTTGGGTAAACTCGGTGGCCACCGGTTGGATCCGCGCAGCGCCAAGCTCGGCGGCTTTCTCCACAATAAAATCCGTCCGTTCCTTTTTGATCGGCGCGAAAAGAAGCCAAATGTCGGGCGGCACATCGACCGGTCGGATCTGCCCCGCGATCAAGAGACGGCCCGCCCGTTTGCCCGTTTCGGCAACCGATGCGGCGTATGCGCCGGTCTGCCCGTCGAACACTTCGACCCCGTCCCCGACGCCAAGCCGCATTACGCCGAACAAATAGTGGGCCTGGTCCCGCGACAGCGGAACCGATTGCCCCTCGGCCAAAGGCTGATCTAGATAGAGCCTCACTTGCCCCATGGAACCGAGCGATGACGGAAACCGGAAGCCAGATCAACGGCGAGGTCGCCGATGCCGTCGACGGCAATTGGGTCGATCGTTATGCGCCGGCCTGGTCGCGGCCCTATCTGAGGCTCTCCCGCGCCGATCGTCCTATCGGCACGTGGCTTTTGTTCGTGCCCTGCCTTTGGGGCCTTCTCCTGGCCATGGCCTCCACCGGCCGTGCGTCCTGGCACGACGCCTGGATCGCCCTCGGCTGCGGGATCGGCGCATTTTTGATGCGGGGTGCGGGCTGCACCTGGAACGACATCACCGACCGGAAATTTGACGCCCAGGTCGAACGGACCCGCTCACGGCCCATACCGGCAGGCCATGTAAGCGTGCGCAATGCGTTTATCTGGGGTATCATCCAGTCGCTCTTGGCCTTTTTGGTGCTTTTGACCTTCTACCCCACGGCCATCGGCCTAGGCATCGCCTCGCTGATCCTCGTGACGATTTACCCCTTCGCGAAACGCTTCACCTGGTGGCCACAGATCTTTCTGGGGCTTGCCTTCAACTGGGGGGCTCCCTTGGCCTGGGCAGCCCATACCGACCGGTTGGCCTGGGCACCCTTGGTTCTTTACGCGGCAGGGATCTCATGGACGCTCTTTTACGACACGATCTACGCCCACCAAGACAAGGAAGATGACGCGCTGATAGGGGTTAAATCCACCGCCCGGCTTTTTGGCGACAACACGCACCGTTGGCTCCGGTGGTTTCTGATCGGCACGGTTTCGCTTTTTGCTGTCGCGGTGATCTTGGCCCGACCCGACAATGTTCTCAGCCTTACCCTGGCCCTTGGCGGCGTCTGGGCCATGGGCTGGCATTTGGCCTGGCAGCTCCGCTCCCTCGACCCCGAGAATCCAGATCTTTGTTTGCGCCTTTTTCGGTCAAACCGTGACGCTGGGCTCATACCTGTCGCGTTTCTCGGGCTCGCGCTTCTCGTCTGATTGCGCCCTTGGCGCACCCTGGATAAACCTGATCCGATAGACCCCCGGGGCCGTTGAATGCGCCTACGCACCATACTTTTGCCGTCGATCGTGATCGCCCTTGCCGGGGGCGGTGCGGTTTTTGCTGGGAAGTGGGCGGTGGACCAGATCGAGGCGGAATCACTCGACGAGGTTGAACACGCGCTCGATCTCGAAGGCATCGAGTGGGCCGCGGTTGAGGTGGACGGGCTCCTTGTGACCGTCACTGGCACGGCAGCCGACGAAGCCGCGAGGTTTCGCGCACTGGCCACGGCGGGCCGCGTCGTGGACGCGGCACGCGTGCGCGACGGAATAGAGGTGCGAGTTCCCGAGCAGATGGCCGCACCGGAATTCACCATCGAATTTCTGCGCAACGGCAATGAGATTTCCTTTTTTGGGCTAATACCGGAAGAGGTTGACCGCGATGCGATCCGGGCCGCCGTGGCCGATGCGGCCCCCGATGCGGAAGTGTCCGATCTTCTCCAAACCGCCGACTTTGCAACTCCAAGCGGCTGGCAGGACGCCCTTGATTTCGCGGTGGAAGCCTTGGGAGATTTGCCGCGGTCCAAGGTCTCAGCCTCACCCCGCGAAGTGACCGTGACAGCAATCACTGACAGCCGTGCCGATCGGGCCACGACCGAGGCTCGCCTCAACGTGGCCGCACCCGCCACGATCCGCCTGATCTTAGACATTTCGGCCCCGCGCCCGGTGATCTCGCCCTTCACGCTTCGGGCGATCCTCGACGATCAAGGCCTGCGCTTTGATGCCTGCACAGCCGACACCGAGGAGGCGCGGGATGCGATCCTGTCTGCGGCTCGGACAGTGGAGCTCCGTGGCCAAGTCAATTGCACGATCGGGCTAGGAGCCCCGTCCGCCGAATGGGCAGATGCGTCGGTTGCCGGGATCTCAACACTTGTTCAATTGGGCGGCGGAACGGTCACGTTTTCGGACGGCGACGTCACGCTGATTGCCGCGCCGGGCACCGGCGAAGAGAGCTTCGACCGCGCCATCGGCGAGTTCGAGAGCGCGCTTCCCGAGGCCTTCACCCTTGAAGCGGTGCTTCCGGAAACCGGCGATGGGTCCGATTCAGCGATCCCGGAATTCGTGGCGATCCTTGCAGGGGGTGGCGGGGTCGAATTGAGAGGCCGGCTCCCCGACCCCCTCACTCGAACGACGGTCGAAAGCTATGCCAAATCACGCTTCGGCGCCGACGACCTGGTCTCAGGCACCCGGCTTGACCCCGCGCTGCCTGAGGGCTGGCCGGTGCGAGTGTTGGCCGGATTAGAAGCCCTGTCGGTCCTCTATGAAGGCCAGGTGCGGGTGGAACCCAATTTCGTTGAAATCGAAGGCGTCACCGGCGACCCGGACGGGCAGGCCGAAATTTCGCGGCTTCTTTCCGAAAAACTCGGCCAAGGCGAGGATTTCGCGATCGATGTGAGCTACAACGAAGCCTTCGATCCGATAGCACAACTCCCAACGCCCGAAGAATGCCTCTCCAAGATCGAAACGATCCAACGTGAAATGCCTAAGATCACCTTCGCCCCATCCTCGCCGGATATCGAACCGGCGGGCCTCGAAACCGTCGCCAAGATCGCCGAGGTTTTAAAAGACTGTCAGACGGTCAAGATCGAGATTGCCGGACATACCGACAGCCAGGGCCGGGAAAGCATGAACCTCAATCTCTCCCAGGCCCGGGCCGACGCGGTATTGAACGCGATAATGGCCGAAAGGGTGCTCACAAAAAATCTCGTCGCCAAAGGCTACGGCGAAACCGATCCCATCGGCGACAACGAGACCGAAGAGGGCCGCGAAGAAAACCGGCGCATCGAGTTTCGCGCAATCCTCGCCGAACAGGTCCAAGAGGCCGAAGAAATCGAAGAGGTCAGCGCCGAGGGAGAGGTCAGCGCCGAGGAAGAGGCCGAAGAGACTGAGGTCGCGGAGGAAAGCGAATGAATCGCGCCGAATTCATTGTCACCACGGCGGCGATCCTATTCGTGGCCTTCCTCCTTGGTTGGTTCGCCCATTGGCTTGTGTCCCGCCTCACCCGGGTCACCCGTTCGGAAATGGACGAACTCGACAAGATGGCCCAATCGCTCCACGATGCCGAAGAAACCCGCGACCAGGCGATCCTCTATCAAGAGCAGCGGGAAGCGGAGCTGACAAACCAGCTCCACCAGACCGAAGCCGAACTCAAAGCGGCGATGGAAGGCCTTCGCGATGCGAGGCGCGAGGCCGAAGAACTTCGTGCCTACGTCGAGCGCGTGAACCAGAGCATGTGAGGCCTACCAGCGCCTGAGCGCGGCCTCGTCCTCGTCCTTCGCAACAACCCAAATCTCCCCCGTTGCTGAGATTTCTTTCTTCCAAAAGGGGGCGCGGGACTTGAGATAATCCATCAGGAAATCCGCCGCATCAAAAGCCGCCCGGCGATGGGCGGCGGCTGCAGCGACCATCATGATGGTATCGCCGGGGTAAAGACGCCCATGCCGGTGGATGACCAAAACATCCAAAAGCTTAAAGCGCGCCATGGCGTCATCGGCGTGTTTGCGGATCGCCGCTTCGGTCATCGCCGGGTAGTGCTCGATCTCAAGGGCGGTGAGCCCGTCATCAGGCCGGACCACTCCGGAAAAACTCACCACGGCCCCTGCCCCCGAAAGCCCAGCCGAAAACCGTGTCAGAACCGCGCCCGGCTCGAAGGCCTCTGGCGTCACCCGGATCTCCACCTCAGCCCCCGGTCATCGGCGGGAAGAAGGCGACCTCCCGAACCCCGTCGAGCGGGGCATCGAACTCGGCGAGTTCCTGGTCGAGCGCGACCCGAACAGTACCAAGATCTTCGAGCGCGTAGGCATGGCCTTCGCTTCGAGATTTGAGCTCTTCGACAAGGCCCGCCACGTCTCGCGCTTCTGTCTCGACCGCTTCCCGGCCGGTCCCGATCCGCTCACGGAGCCAGGCGAAGTAGACCACGTCGACCATCGCTAGGCGTCCCTCAGATAGGGCACGGATTTCCGAAAGTAGTCGATCCCCGTCAGTAGGGTCAGAAGAGCCGCAAGCCAAAGGAGGACCACACCGATCCACCAACTCCAAATCATGCCCTGGTACTTCCAGATCAGCCCTAATTCGTCAGGGATCTCGCCGGACAGGATCCCAGCGATCATTTCGCGGTCCATCCCAAAGCTCTGCATCCCGAAATAGTGCTCAAAGGCCCCGGTCGAGAAGAGAACCGCGATGGCAATCATCTGGGCGGTGGTTTTCCACTTTGCCAGGATGGTGACCTTGAGGCTCCCGGCATCGGAGCCGAGGAATTCCCGGAGGCCGGACACAAAAACCTCGCGGAAAATGATCAGCGTGGCAGGCAGGAGGATCCAGGGGTTCATGCCCGCATAGCCTGTGATCACAAGGAGCGCGATCACCACCATGGCCTTATCGGCGATCGGGTCGAGCATGGCGCCAAAGCGGCTTTCTTGCTTCCAGGCCCGGGCGATTGCGCCGTCGAAATAGTCGGTGGCGGCGGCAAGGACGAAAAGACAGAGCGCGAACCAATCGGCCCAAGGCCGGTTGAAGTAGAGAAACGCCACGGCCACGCCGGGCGCGGCGAGGAGCCTCAGGATCGTTAGGATATTGGGCAGGTTGAACGCCATGGGTTGGGTCTAGCGCTTCTGGGGTTGGGCGGAAAGGGTTGGGGACGCTGGGACAACTGAGCGTTCAGCCCAGCGCAAAGCCCTCGCCCGGCTCAAGCTACGGTGCCGCGACCTAGCTTTCGTGAAAGTACCCATAGATCGTCTCCGCCAACGCATCCGAGATGCCATCGACGGCCTTTAGGTCTTGCAGATTGGCCCGGGACACAGCTTTGGCAGAGCCGAAATGGGTCAAGAGCGCCCGCTTTCGCGTCGCCCCCACGCCCGGCACATCGTCGAGCGGCGTCGCCCCCACGGCTTTTGATCGTTTTGCCCGGTGGGCGCCGATGGCAAACCGGTGCGCCTCGTCTCGCATACGTTGGACAAAGTACAAGACCGGGTCCCCCCGCGCCAACGCGAATGGCCGCGCGCCCATCCGGTAAAACTCCTCTTTGCCCGCATCCCGGTCGACCCCCTTGGCCACCCCGACGAGGGGAATGTCCTCGACCCCGTGTTCGACCATGATCCCGTGGACGGCCGAGATCTGACCGGCCCCACCATCGATCAGCAAGAGATCCGGCCAAGTCCCCCCCGACCGGTCAGGGTCCTCCTTCAGGATCCGTTTGAACCGACGGGACAGCACTTCCTTCATCATCCCGAAATCGTCGCCTGGGGTCAGATCGTCGGATTTGATGTTGAATTTGCGGTATTGGCCTTTGTCGAAGCCCTGGGGTCCGGCGACCACCATCGCCCCCACCGCATGGGCGCCCTGGATATGGGAATTGTCGTAGATCTCGATCCGCCCGGGCGGAGTGCTGAGATCGAAGGCCTCGGCAAGCCCCCGAAGGAGCTTTGCCTGGGTCGCGCTCTCCGACAATTTTCGAGACAGGCTTTCCCGGGCATTCCGCAACGCTCCGGACACGAGTTCAGCCTTCTCGCCGCGCTGGGGCACCAGGATTTCGACCTTCCGACCGGCCTTCGAGGCCAGCGCTTCGGCCAAAAGATCCGGGTCTTCCACCCCGTCCGACAGAAGGATCTGCCGCGGCGGGTCCTTCCCGTCGTAAAACTGGCCGAGAAAGGCCTGCATCACTTCGGCCGGGGCCACGTCGCGGCCAACCCGAGGGTAGTAATCACGGTTGCCCCAATTCTGATTGGCGCGGATGAAAAACACCTGAACGCAGGCCTGCCCGCCATCCAAATGGAGCGCAATGACATCCGCCTCCTTCACCCCTTGGGGATTGATGCCCTGGCTTGTTTGCACCTGGGTCAGCGCCCGGATCCGGTCACGGAGGCCGGCGGCGCGTTCGAATTCGAGCGCTTGAGAAGCTGTCTCCATCTCGCGCGCGAGCGCTTCTTGGGCTTCGGTCGAGCGGCCCTTGAGGAAATCGTCGGCCGCTTTGACGAGTTTGGCGTAGTCCTCTTTGCTGATCTTCCCCCCGCAAGGCCCCGAACAGCGCTTTAGGTGGTAGTTGAGGCAAGGCCTGTTGCCCGCCTCGACTTCCCGGTCCGAACAGCTTCGCAAAAGAAACACCTTTTGAAGGGTGTTGAGCGTGCGGTTCACCGCGCCTGCGCTGGCAAAGGGCCCGTAGTAGCGCCCTTTGCGGTTCTTCGCGCCGCGATGTTTTTCGAGCCGAGGGAAGTCATGCTCGGTCGAGATGAAGATGTAGGGGAACGACTTATCGTCCCTGAGAAGAACGTTGTATTTGGGCTTGAGCTGCTTGATCAGGTTTTGCTCAAGAAGGAGCGCCTCGGTCTCGGTTTTGGTGGTCAGAAACATCATCGAGGCGGTTTCAGAGATCATCCGCGCGATGCGCGGCGAATGCCCCGTGGGCCGCCCATAGGACGACACCCGCGCGCGGAGGTTCCGCGCCTTGCCCACATAAAGCACTGCCCCCCGTTCATCGAGCATGCGGTAGACCCCAGGCGCGCCGCCAAGGTCTTTGAGATATGCCTGGATCCGGTGAGATCCGGTGGGGATTTCGGGCTCGTCCATTAACCTTTGATTCTATGCACGCGCTGCCAAGAATTCACCCCGGAAACAAGTTGGAAGCTGTCCACGAATCCTGTGGATAAGCCTTGGGGCAAACGACGGTATGGCTGGGTTTTCCCGTTTATTTTGAGCGATTTCTTTGTGGTGCCTAAAAAATAGGCGGCACCGCAAAGGTCTGAAATTTGTTGCGAAATTAGCATCTACCGCACGAATTTCCGCCGATGGCAGTTATATTGTAACAGAATTTTCGGCTGGGACGGACCGGTGCACAAGTGCCGGATCACTCGGGCCCGAGCACATCGGGGGTCTCCCAACCGAGATGCTGGCCACCATCGACGCAAATGAGCTGACCGGTCACAGCATGGGCGTCGAGAAAATAGCCGAGCGCATGGGTTATATCTTCTGGGTTGGCGCCCCGGCCGGTGACACTCGCTTGACGCTGATTGGCGAAGTGCTCGGGCGATTGGCGCGCACCCTGCATCGTGGGGCCGGGTCCAATCCCGTTAACACGCACCCGCCCGCCCAAGGCCTGGGCGGAGGTGCGGGTGAACGCCCAGAGCCCCATCTTAGCGATCGTATAGCTGAAGAAATCAGGGGTAAGTTTCCGCACGCGCTGGTCGATCATATTGACGATGAGCGCTTCGGCCTGGGGTTCGCCATTGGCGTCCGTCGAAGGCTTCGGCGCTTGGCCGGCCAAAAACTGTGTCAGCAAGAAAGGTGCCCGAAGGTTCGAGCCCATGGCCCGGTCCCAGCTTTCTCGGGTCGCCGTTGCGATGTCATCGGGCTCGAAGATCGAGGCGTTATTGATAAGGAGCGAAATCGGCCCGCCTAACGCTTCGGCCGCCCGGGGCCCAAGTGCCGCGGTTTCCTCTTCGTCGAGAAGGTTGGCGCCGATGGCCACGCCTGACACGCCTTTGGCGTCTAGGGCCGCAACAACCTCGGCCGCATCGCCCTCGGATCCATTGTAATGGACCGCCACGTCAAAACCGCGATCGCCGAGATAGAGCGCCATGGCGCGTCCAAGCCGCTTGGCCCCACCGGTCACGAGGGCGCGTTTGACTTCCATCACGTCATCCCCGGATGAACCACGATCCAAAGGTAGGCCCCGTAGGCGGCCACCAGAAGGATGCCCCATCGCTTGGTCATCGAGAGCGTATCGGAAAAGACAAACGGCGCGATGATGAGGGAAGCGCCAAGCATCACCCAAAGGTCGAACTCAAGAAATTGCCGCTCAACCGGGATTTTGCCAAACAGCGCCGCCACCCCGATGATTCCGAGAAGGTTGAACATGTTCGACCCGATCACATTGCCCAAGGCCACATCCGCCTGGTTTCGGATCGCAGCCATCACGGTGGTGGCAAGCTCGGGAAGCGACGTGCCAATGGCCACGAGCGTGAGGCCGATGACCGTCTCGCTCACGCCAAAATCCCTCGCGATCTCCACAGAAGCGTCGACAAGCATGTCGGCGCCGAGGGGCAGGCCGATAAGCCCAAGGATCAAGAACACGCCGATCTTCCACCAGGGCATCGACGGATCAACGCCTTCGAGTTCTTCTTCCTCTTCGTCACCGGCTTTCCTGTGGTTCAAAGCCGCCATGGCCTGGGAGCTCAGCACCAGGGTGAGGGCAGCCAAAAGGATCAAACCGTCGACCCAGGTGATTGGTCCCATGAAGCAGATGACGATAAAGAGGACGGACGCGGCGAGCATCGTTACATAGCTTTTCCGCGTGTCGCATTCGCCCGTATGGAGCCCCGCGATCAGGGCCGGCATGCCGAGGACGAGGAGTATATTTGCGGTATTCGAGCCAACAACGTTACCGAGGGCGAGGCCTGGCGCATTGTCTTCGATGGCCGAGATCGCGATCAGAAGTTCAGGTGCGGATGTGCCGAAGGATACGATCGTGAGGCTGACGATCAAGGCCGGCACCCCGAGGCGGAGCGACATGTTCACCGCCCCTCGGACCAACGCATCCCCCGCCAGAAGGAGGATGACGAGACCGAGGGCAGCGAAGACGAATTCCATTATCCGTCCCGCCCGCAGGCGCAGGGGCCTTTGCCGAACTTATATCGCCCGCAGCCTTTGCATTTGGCGGCTTGCAGCCGTTTGGCACCTGGGACGCGAAGGCGCCCGAGGATCGCCAGGATCATCATCCCAACGAGGAAGAGGCTGACAATTTTGATCACGGGGCGGCCGGCTAAAGCCCAAAGCGCGCATATTCGGCGCGGGTCTCAACTTCGGAGACCGCACCGTCCACGAGGCTGGCGCCGAGGCGCGACAGGAAGGGGCGGCGCTGTTGGTAGACCGAAAAGCGGATCCGTTTGCCGAAGATCTCTTTCATCTTGGGCACGATATGCCCAACCCCGTCGACAAGACCCTTTTCGACGGCCTTCTCGCCCACCCAGACCTCTCCCGTGAAGAGGTCCTCGCCTTCGGGAAGCTTGTCGCCGCGGCGGCGCTTCACGTGTCCGATAAAGCTCTGGTGGATCTGCTCTTGGATCTCCTTCAGCCGGGCGACGTCTTCTTCTTTTTCCGGTCGAAACGGGTCGAGCATGGATTTTGACTTTCCGGCGGTGTGGACCCGACGCTCTATCCCGTAGCGTTCGATCAATTCGTGGAACCCGAACCCCGACGAGATGACACCGATGGAGCCCACCACCGAATTCTCATCGACCCAGATCTCATCGGCTGCCGTGGCAAGCCAATACCCCCCCGAAGCGGCCACGTCTTCCACAAAGGCATAAACCTTTGTTTTCTTCTCTTCGGCCAGGCGCCGGATCCGTGCTCCGATGAGCGAAGACTGCGCCGGAGAACCCCCGGGCGAATTCACCACCAAGGCCACGGCCTTTGGCTTTCCGCGGTTGAACGCTTTCTCAAGGAGGAGGGCCGTCGATTGATCGTTGAGGGCCGCGCCTCGTCCACCGGATGCGATGATGCCTTGGAGGCGAACGACTGCCACGAACGGGTCCTGGGGCAGGAAAGGAATAAATTGCCTCATGGAGGGCCATTTAGGTGGTGGTCAGGGCCGGAGCAAGGCGTGAGGGCCACATCCTCGGCCCAGGCCGGATCCTCGATCATGGCTTAAGCCGATAACCGGTACGAAAGATCCATGCGATCACCCCGATACAGGCCAAGGTAAAGGCCGCAATTGCCAAGAGCGACGTGACCACCGGCACATCGGCCAAGCCAAAGAACGACCACCGAAATCCCGAAATCAGATAAAGAACCGGGTTAAAGAGCGTGATCGTTTGCCAAACTGGGGGCAGCATCGTCACCGAGTAAAACGAGCCGCCGAGAAAGACCAAGGGCGTGATGACGAGGAGCGGGACAAGCTGGAGTTGCTCGAAACTGTTCGAGACGATGCCGATAATAAATCCCAGCAATCCGAATGAAACGCAGGTCAGGACGAGAAATGCCACCATCGCGAAGGGATGATCGACCCGGAGTTCCACGAAAAACGTTGCTGTCACCAAGATAACGGTCCCGATGAGGAGGCTCTTCGTTGCCGCCGCCCCGACAAAGCCGATCACAATCTCGGCAAAACTGATCGGGGCCGATAGATGCTCGTAAATCGTGCCCATGAACTTCGGAAAATAGATCCCGAAGGAGGCATTCTGCACCGAGGTCGTCAGCACAGTTAGCATCACAAGCCCCGGCACGATAAAGGCACCATAGGGCGTGCCCTCCACCTCTTGAATCCGGCTGCCGATCGCCGTGCCGAACACCACAAAGTATAGCGACGTAGAGACAACCGGTGAGACGATGGATTGCCAAACGGTCCGAAAAAACCGGGCCATTTCGAACTTATAGATCGCAAGGATCGCGTGTTTGTTCATCTTCCGTCTTTCACGAGAGTGACGAAGATCTCTTCGAGGGAGGACTGTCGGGTCTGAATGTCGGTGAGCATCAGCCCAGCTTTGTTGAGATCGTTCAGAAGCCGGGTGATCCCGGTACGTTCGGCCTGGCTATCGTAGGAATAGACCAGAGCCGCGTCGCCATCCTGTTCAAGGGCATAGTCGGCCAGGGCGTCCGGTATGGCGGCAATCGGCTCGGCCAACTCGACCCTCAAGCTCTTGCGGCCCATCCGGCGCATCAGTTCCGTCTTGTCCTCAACGAGGAGGATTTCGCCTTTGGTTATGACCGCAATTCGGTCGGCGATGGCCTCGGCCTCTTCAATGTAGTGAGTTGTCAGAATAATCGTCACTCCGTCCGCCCGGAGCCGGTCAACGATGTCCCACATGTCGCGGCGAAGCTCGACATCGACGCCCGCGGTCGGCTCATCGAGAAAAAGGACCCGCGGCTCGTGGGACAGCGCTTTGGCGATGAGAACCCGCCGCTTCATCCCGCCGGACAATTCGTGGATCTTCGCGTTCTTCTTGTCCCAAAGGGACAGTTCTTTGAGCGTTTGCTCGACATGTTTTGGGTTGGGCGGGAGCCCGAAGAGGCCGCGCGAGAACGTCACCGTGTTCAAAACGCTTTCGAAGGGTTCGAGGTTCACCTCCTGAGGGACGAGCCCCACAAGGCTCCGCGCGGCGCGAAAATCAGTCACGACGTCATGGCCGGCCACCGAGACCGCCCCGCCGGTTGGGTTCGTGATGCCACAGATCACGGAGATGAGCGTCGTCTTTCCTGCACCGTTGGGGCCGAGAAGGGCAAGGATCTCGCCTTCTTCGATATGCAGTTCCGCCGATTTCAGCGCTTCGAAACCGCCGTCGTAGACCTTCGAAAGGGCATCTACGGATACGATGGCGTTCATCGGCGTTCTCCCATGCCAACCGCTGAGGTCTACCGGCATGGCGGCGGCTAGATCCCTGGCGCTACCCAGGTTTTCGAAGCCCGTCAATGGCCGCCAAGTCTTGAAGGAGCGCTTCCATATCGCTCAAGGGAACCATGTTTGGCCCGTCCGAGGGCGCGTTGTCGGGGTCGGGATGGGTTTCGATAAAGACCCCGGCCACACCGACCGCCACCGCCGCCCGCGCCAAGGGCGCCACAAAGCGGCGCTCACCCCCCGAGGCGGCCCCTTGCCCGCCGGGCAGTTGGACCGAATGGGTCGCATCAAAGACCACCGGACACCCGGTCTCAGCCATCACCGGTAAAGCGCGCATGTCGGACACAAGCATATTGTAGCCAAAACTCGCGCCGCGTTCGGTGAGAAGCACCTGATCATTGCCGGCCGCTTGGAGTTTGGCGACGACATTCGGCACGTCCCAAGGCGCCATGAACTGGCCTTTCTTCACGTTCACTGGCTTCCCGGTTTCGGCGGCAGCCTGCAAGAGGTCAGTTTGGCGGCTGAGAAACGCAGGAATTTGCAGAAGATCGACCGCTTCGGCGGCCGCGCGGCAATCTTCCGGGCTATGGACATCGGTGGTGACAGGGCAGCCGACCTCACGCCGGACCGTGGCCAACATCTCAAGCCCCGCCGTCCGACCAGGCCCCCGTTTCGAGCCATGGCTTGTGCGGTTGGCCTTGTCGAAGCTCGCCTTGAAAATAAAACCAAGCCCGAGGCGTACGGTGATCGCCTTCAAGTCTTCGGCGATGGCCACAGCATGGTCGCGCGTTTCAAGCTGACAGGGTCCTGCAATCACAGCGAACCGCAGGTCGTTTCCCATCCGCACCGGCCCGATATCGACATGCCTCATGGGATCCCCTCTGCCTTAAGGATGGCTTCGACCTCGGCAACGTCAGAGGGGTTATTCACTTCCCAAAACCGCCGGCCCCTCGCGTCGACTTCCACACACTGGACCGGAATACCGTTTTCGAGAAAGCGGAGTTGTTCGAGCCCTTCGGCGGCTTCCGCACACCCCTGAGGCAAAGCGACATAACGCATAAGCGCCCGGCGCCGATAGGCGTAGACACCCACATGGTGTAGCACCGCACCGCCCACGGCGCCGAAAGGGAGGATCTCTTTTGAAAAATAAAGCGCGCGTCCAGCCCTATCCGTGACCGCGGTCGTCGCACCTACCCGGCCTTCCTTCCGATCCGCCATGAGCCGGTCGAGGTGGTCGTCGGCCGTGCGAAGAACCGGCGTGGCGACTTCGATGGACGGGTCAGCCTCCATCGCTTCGAGCAAGGCTTCAACGTACCAAGGCGGGGTTAGGGGCGCGTCTCCCTGGACGTTGACGACGATGGCGTCATCGGGAAGGTCGCGCGACGCTTCGGCGACCCGTTCGGTGCCATTCCGGCAATCGGGCGAGGTCATCGCCACGGCGGAGCCCGCCTCTTCGACGACGTGCCGGATGCGCGCGTCATCGGTCGCGACAAAGGCCGAACACCCGTTCACCGTCCTGGCCGCATCCACGGTTCGAAGGACCAGTGGACGGGCCGAGCCGGTCGCACCCTTGATCGGTGCGAGGGGCTTTCCTGGAAACCGCTCAGAGGCCCAGCGCGCGGGAACAATGATGATCGGATGCGACAAGGCGAGCGCCTTCTTTGGGTGACGGGGTGCGGGTTAGCGGCCGATGCGTTGGACAGCAACCGATCAGGCGACCGGCTCGTCCCCCTGTTCAGGCGCAGGGGCATGGGCTTTGGGGTCGCGGTCGGCATTGCTCTCGCCGCGCCAAAGGGGCACCCCGGTGGAGATCGCGGCGCGGCCGATCATGTGCGAGGCGATGGGCGCGGTCAAAAAAGAGGAATACCACGATCATAATGACGCGAACGGTGATACCGGCATCGCCAAACCAGAGCGCAGCCGCGCCGAGAATGAGGAGGGCCGAGAGTGTGCCGATCTTGGCCGAGGCATGCATTCGTATCAGTACGTCAGGCATCCGGATAAGGCCGAAAGCGCCGATCACACCGAAAGCGCCGCCGATGATCAGCATGAAGCTCACCACAAATTCCATCATTCCGCGGCCTCCCTAGCCTCGGCTTCGGCCTCTTCATCTTCCTTTTTTCGCACCACCGCGCGTTCAGCAAAGCGCGCAAGGGCCACGGTGGCCAAAAAGCCAACAAGTGCGAGGGCCAACGCCACGTCGAG
The DNA here is from genome assembly GCA_039198225.1 of Pseudomonadota bacterium. Lineage (GTDB taxonomy): Bacteria > Pseudomonadota > Alphaproteobacteria > Rhodobacterales > Rhodobacteraceae > JASJAR01. The sequence continues at coordinate 30,271 of JBCCTQ010000022.1, read as the reverse complement.
AAAGGCCGGCTCCTCATAGCGGATTGACGCAACACCGCAGAACGAGACGATCATCACCGTCATCATATCAAGCGCCACGACCCGGTCCGGCAGGCTCGGGCCGAGAACGAGCCGCACCAGCGCCAACGCGGTCGCGCCGAGCACCAGCGCGGTTCCAATATCGAAGGCAAGGGGAAGCATGTTTTCCATCAGCCGCTCTCCACCGCGTCGAGCACCCATTTCTCCATCCCCGATTTTAGCTCGTGAAGGAGCGCATCGGGATTGTCCCCAAACATTGCGTGGATTCTTAACGTCTTCCGGTCGTCTGAGACGTCGAGACTGAGAGTACCCGGGGTCAGGGTGATGAGGTTGGTCACCAGCAAGATCCCCGCATCGGATGTCACATCGAGCGGCATTTCAATGATCGCAGGCCTGGCCCGATGCCGAGGCGTAAGAACATCCCACGCGACCGCGAGGGACGATATGAGAAGCTCGTAGAGAAACATCACGATGAGCCGGGCCCAGGCGAAGACCCGGAAGAAATAGGGCGAGCGGCCGGTGAGCGGCTGCATGATCCAAAGGGCGGCAAACCCGATGAGGAAACCGCTGAAGAGGTTGAAGAGCGAAAGCTCTCCCATCAACCCGGTCCAAACCACAGCGAGAATGACGTTATTCGAAAAGACGTTCATCCGCTCACCCCCGTTACCGCCGCAATGTAATCCGTGGGGTCCAAAAGCTGGGCCGCGGCGTCTTCCGCGAAGGCGATGAAGGGCTGAGGTGCGAGGCCGATCGCGATCGTGACCGCCGCAAGCCCCATGATCGGCACCACCATCGCCGCTCGCTCTCCGGCAGGGAGGGCGGCAAGGGTGGGATTCTCGCCGTCGGGATGGGGTTCCCAAAAGGCTTGCGACCAGATCTTCGTCATCGAGTAAATCGTCAAAAGCCCAACGAGCAATGCGACCCCCGCAATCACCCAGCCTTCAGCCTCAAGGGCCGCTTTGACGAGGAGAAACTTGGCCCAAAACCCCGATAGAGGTGGAAAGCCCGCGAGAGAGAATGCTGGTATCAGAAAGAGCGCGGCCAAAAGCGGGGCGGTTTTGTAGAGCCCGCCGATCCTGGCAAGTTCCGTGCCGCCCGCGATGCGCCGCGCTGTGCCTGCGATGAGAAAGAGGTTTGCCTTCACCACGATATGGTGGACGAGGTAAAACACTGCCCCGACAATAGCCAAAGGCGTGAGAAGCGCGAGGCCAAGGATCATGTAGCCGATCTGGCTGACGATATGGAAAGACAGGATCTTTCTCATATCCGATTGCGCCGCCGCCCCAAGAACGCCGGTCACCATGGTCAGCCCCGCGACCCAGAGGAGAATCTCATGGGTGAAAGCCACGTCATGGTCGAAAACGAGGGTGAACATGCGGATCAACGCATAGACCCCGACTTTCGTTAAAAGCCCGGCGAAGACCGCCGAGACCGAAAAGGCCGGCGTATGGTAGGAGGCTGGCAACCAGAAAAAGAGCGGAAAGAGAGCGGCCTTAACACCAAAGGCCACCATGAACGCCATGGCGACCACCGTCAGAAGCCCTTGGTCGGCCGTTTCCACCGCCATAGCCAGATCGGCCATGTTGAGCGTGCCGGTCATCCCGTAAAGGAGGCCTATTCCAGTGAGAAAGAGGATCGTCGAAACAAGGTTGAGGCCCACATATTTGATCGCCCCGTCGATCTGCTCGCGCCGCCCGCCGAGGATCAAAAGCCCGAAGGATGAGATCAGCATCACTTCGAACCACACATAGAGGTTGAATAGGTCCCCCGTTAGGAAGGCGCCCGTGACCCCGGCGATAAGAATATTGAAAAGCGCGTGATAGCCCTGCCGCTCCATGCCGCGGTCGACATCGGCCAGGGCATAGACCGAGACCGCAAGCGCGATGATCGCGGTGATCACCACCATGACCGCCGAGAGGAGATCGGCCACGAGCGTAATGCCAAAGGGCGCGGGCCAGCCGCCCATCTGGGCGGCCACAACACCGGCATCGAGCGTCGCGGCCATCAACCGGATCGAGGCTACCAGGAGAATCCCCGACCCGGCCACCGAGATCCAACGGCCCCAGCTCCGGTCGCGCGCCAGAAAGGCGAAAATCGCGGTGATGAATGGGATGAGGAGAGGGAGCGAGATGATCCAAGTCATGGGCTCTCGTCCCGGGGTTCGGCAAGGCGCATTTCATCGGCATCGAGTGTGCCGAGGGCGGTCCAGGCGCGCCAAACGAGAGTGATCGCGAATGCAAAGAGCCCAAAGCCAATGACGATCGCGGTCAGGACCAGGGCCTGCGGCAAGGCGTTTGCGACGGTGCCGAGCGGGGCGTCGGCGCCCACCGGCACGAGGGCGGGCTCGCCTTCGGTCAAGCGCCCGGCCGCAAAGATTGTCAGGTTTGCCGCGTTCGAGATCAGCACCAGCCCGAAAATGAACCGGAGCATATGCCCCGACAGCATCAAATAGACCGCCGCCGCCGTCAGTGCGCCGCAGGTCAGTGCGATTAGCGCCTCCATCAGATCTCGTCCTCCATGGAAAAGACCAGCGCGAGGACCGAGCCGAATACTGCGAGATAAACGCCTATGTCGAAGACGAGCACGGTCGAAAGAGGCAGGCCCTTACTGTCTTCGGTGGGCCCGATGAAAAGCCACTGCCCGGTAAAGAGAGGATCGCCAAAGAGGGCCGCGGCAAGCCCTGCTCCCAAGGCCACAAGGAGGCCCACCATGGCAAGCGTTTCGGGTGCTACGCGGAGAGCGGCGCGGGCGTCGCGCGTTCCGCAGGCGATGGCATAAAGGATAAGCCCCGTCGCCCCAATGAGCCCGCCGATAAACCCGCCGCCCGGCTCATTGTGGCCCCGAAGGAGCATGAAAATCGACACAAGGAGAAGGAGCGTCGCAAGATAGCGCGTGCCCGCGCGGAGGATGACAGAGTTCATTTCCCACCCCGCGGTGTTTTGAGAAGGGCCACCGCCGAAAGCGCCGCGACCACGACCACGGCTACCTCGCCGAACGTGTCGAGGGCGCGGAAGTCCACGAGGATCACATTGACGATGTTGCGCCCGAAGGCCTCGGTCCAAGATGCGCCCTCGAAATAGGCCGTAAGTCTCAGATCGAGGGGGGCCGTCAGGACCGCGAGGAGAGCCAGGCTCACCGTTGCCCCGACGGCGAGAGCGATCAAGGCATGGCCCGGGCGAAACTTCGTGGGCTGCGATGACAGGGGCGGCAGGCGGAGCATCACCACCGCCACGAGGACGACGACCAGAACTTCCACCATGAGCTGGGTGATCGCCACATCCGGCGCGCCGAAGACAATGAAAATGAGAGCTGTCCCAATGCCGACGACCCCCAATGCCGCGATCGCCGCGATCCGCGATTTTGAGAGTGCCGTTTCGGCGGCGCCCACAAGGATGAGGGCGACGAGGGCAACATTGGTCCAGGTGAACCCATCGAAGGCCGTCCGCACATCGGGGATCCCCCGCACAATCATCGTCACCCCAAGGGCCGCGGCAATCGTCGTAAACGTCGTCGCCAAATAGTGGCTCATTCGCCCGGTCTGGATCGCCGAGGTCACAAGAGCAGCGAAGGCTTTCAGGGCGTCCATGAACCCGTCCCACCCCTTGTCCAGGCTCGGCACCTTCGCGTCGAGCGCGATCAACGCCTCGCGAAGGGGACGGTGGGCGGCATAGATCGCACCTCCGATCACGAAGGTTGCGATCGAGAGGACCAAAGGCAGGTTCACCCCGGCCCAGAGTTTGAGCTCTTTGACTTCGTTTTCCGACCCCGTGAGCGACAGGACTGTCGGGGCCACTAGCGCGCGCTCGAGAATGTCGGGGTTCAAACCGAAGAGCGCCCCCAGTGCGGCGAGGATCACCGGTCCGGCAAGCATCGGCCAGGGCACTTCCCGGGGCGTTTTTGGCAGCGCGCCGCCCGGACGCCAGAAGGGCTTGAACGCCACGATCCCGGCAACGGCGAACATCAAGGAATTGGCTGTAAGGACGGCACCAGCCACCAGAACGGGTTCTGAGGCGACGGCCAGCGCACCGGCATATTTGAGCTCCTTGCCGATAAAGCCCAGAAAAGGCGGGAAGCCTGCCATCGACATTGCGGCCACAATCGCCGCCAGAGCTGTTATCGGCATCGCTCGTCCCAAACCGCCGAGCGTGTTCGCATCGCGCGTCCCCGCACTGTAATCGACGCTTCCAATGACCAGAAAGAGCGCCGCCTTATAGAGCGAATGCACGATCAGAAACGTCGCAAACGCCGTCATCGCATATCCGGATTCTTGGCCGAGAAAGAGGGTGAGCGTCCCCAGCGCCATCAACGTCGTGTAGGCCAGAGACTGCTTCAGATCGGTCTGTCGGAGGGCCAAAACGCTTGCAAAGACGGCCGTGATTGCTCCGAGCGTGGTGAGCGACCAGAGCCAGGCATCGGTACCGGCCATGGAAGGATGCAGCCGGGCGAGGATGAAAACCCCGGCTTTGACCATGGTCGCCGAATGAAGAAACGCCGAAACCGGCGTCGGTGCGGCCATCGCGTTCGGGAGCCAGAAGTGGAACGGCACCTGGGCGGATTTCGTGAAGGCTCCGGCAAGGATTAGGACGAGGATCGGAAGATAAAACGCATGGGCATGGATCGCTGTGCCTGCCGCAGTGATCTCGGATATCCGCGTCGTTCCGGCCGCAAAACCCAAAAGGATCAGCCCGGCCAAAAACGCCAGGGCCCCTGCCCCGGTTACAAACAGCGCCTGGAGCGCGTTTCGCCGACTTTTGCCCGCCTCATGGGAGAACCCGATGAGGAGATAGGACGTCACGGTCGTCAGTTCCCAGAACACGAAGAGAAGGATCAGATCGTCCGCCAAGACAAGGCCCAACATCGCCACCATGAAGGCGGTGAGAAACAGCGCAAACCGGCCGTATTGAGGATGCCCGGCAAGGTAGGTGTTGGAGAAAAGGAGCACCAAAGCTCCTATCCCGCTGATCAAAAGGCCGAAGGTCAGGCTGAGACCGTCGACCATAAAAGACAGGGTGATCCCCTGGGATGGGATCCACTCGTAAACCCAAAAATATCGCCCGCCCTGGGCAATTTCGGGGCCGAGCGAGAGAAAGCCGAAAAAGAGCGCGAGTGCGAAAAGCACCGGCACAATCCCGACAACCCCGTTTCCTCCGGGTTGCGCGGCAATCGCAGGCGGGGTCGCCTCGACCGGGTCGGAGATGACCGCACTCACGGCGAGACCTGTTGCACGCCGCCGCCGCGACGTCCGGGCTCAAGATACTGGATTGGTGTCGTTTTCGCCCGGCGCATCGTTCTCGCTCTTTGAAGTCCTGGATTTAGGACTGACTGGGTGTCTTTCAATCGATCCCGGGGCGAAACCGCGGGGTCCAAGGCCCGTGCCGTAGGCCATGGCCTAGGAGGCCCAGACTTATGAAATTTGAAACCGATCAATGGCATAACGCCCGGATATCGGATAGCGGTGTCGCGCCGTCGCCTCAATTTAGTCAATCTTCGGAGCTAGCGGAGGAGCGATCGGCACTCATTCGGGCGTTTTGAGTGCTAAGGGGCCCACGGATTTTCGGTTTCGAACCTCCGTCCTTGGCGTCCCGCTCTTATCGGGTTCGGAAGGTTGAGGCGATGCCTCAGCCCTCCGGTATGTGGGTGCAATCGCGGTATCGGAACGGGACGAAGAGCTTTTGAGCATGGAATCTGAGCACGCCAAAACGGCCCGGGATTTCGAGGCTGATCGTCTCGAGGACAGCACCACTTCCGATCGGAACCTCAAACTGATCGTCCAGATCCCCTGCCTCAACGAAGAGACTACGCTCCCGGACGTCATCGCCGCCATTCCCCGCAAGATCCCCGGCATCCGCGCGGTCGAGGTCTTGGTCATCGATGACGGCTCCATTGACCGCACCCTGGAAGTTGCCCGAACCGCGGGAGCTGACCATGTGATCGGCAACAAGGTCAATCGCGGCCTTGCGGCAAGTTTTCAATCGGGCATCGAGCGGTCCGTAGAGCTCGGCGCCGACATTGTCGTCAACACCGATGGCGACCACCAATACGACGGATCCTCAATTCCCGACCTGATCGCGCCCATTGTGGCCGGCGCGGCAGACATCGTCATCGGGGACCGCAATCCCGGCGCGAACCCGGAATTTTCAGCCCAGAAGCGCTTCCTTCAAAGGATGGGGAGCCTCACGATTGCCGCGGTGACCGGGACGGATGTGAAAGACGCTGTATCAGGCTTTCGCGCCTATAGCCGTGAGGCAGCGTTGTCGGTCAACGTGATGACCAAGTTCAGCTACACGATCGAGACCATTATCCATGCGGCGCAATCGGGCTTTGTCATTCGGTCGGTCCCGGTGAAGGTCAACAGCGCCACCCGGCCCTCGCGGCTCTTCAAATCGACGGCGAACTTTCTTCGGCGCCAGTTGGTGACACTTATCCGGTCGCTCTTCATGTACCGGTCGCTCCGGAGCTTTATCCTGCCGGGGCTCTTGATGATCGGGATCGGCGGATTGCCGATCTTACGGTTTCTATATTTCTACTCGATTGGCCAGGGCGACGGGCACCTCCAGTCGCTTGTGATCGGCGGAGTGCTCATCCTTGCGGGCTATTTCACGGTCGTCGTTGCGTTTCTAAGCGACTCTATGGCCACCAACCGGCGGCTCACCGAGGCTCTGTTGGTCCGCCTCCGGAAGATCGAAGCGGCTGGCATGCTTTCTGCGCCTCCCCCCGAGGCGTTGCCGGACCAAGCCGCCGACTCCTCGCTTTTGGATGACGCAAGTTCCGAAGAGCGGGACTACGAGCTTCGTGGCAAAAGATATGGCTGACCAAACCTATTTGGAGACCTCGCGCGATCACGTCCGTACGGCGGCGCTTCTGTCTTTGGTCACGGCGATTTTGGGGGCCGCAGCTTATGCTTGGATGGTGACGGTCTATCATCCGGCACAGAATTACCCGAACTTTGGCCAGGAAATTTATGACCAGTACTGGCTGGCCATCATGGACGGCCGGCTCGATCTGCCAGCCCGCGTGCTGCGTTATGAAGGCCATTACACTCCTGAAGGTGTTGGATTTCTGTACCATGGGGCGGCACCGCTCATCACCCGGGCCTTGGCGGCCCCCTTCATCCCTATCGGCTCGGTCAACCTCGCGCCTTACTCGATTGCGTTTTGGGCAATCCTCGGCACGGCATTTTACCACCTCGCATTCTTGGCCGCTGCACGGGGGGCAATGCGCCGCCAAACGGAGAACGGCGTCGCCGAAAACTGGTCGATGGCGCCGTTTTGGGCCGTCGTCCTAGGGGTGACGCTCTGGTTCGGCGGCGTCGGCGTCCTCCTGGTGGCCAATGTCTCGCTCTACCACGAGCCCATCGCCGTTTGCTTTGGCCTCGGCGCAATCTTCCTCTGGCTTTGGAGCCGGGTTTTGGCGAGCGGATGGCCGGTGGCCAAGATCCTTATCGGCCTGGCGATTTGCGCCGCTATTGCCGTTCATGCCCGACCCCATATCGCGGTCGCACTTTATCTCGGAACCGGTTTGGCCATCCTCTTTGCCCTCTGGCAAGACAGGGCGCGGGCGTTTGCTCCCGCCCTTCTCGCGCTCGCAGTGCTCGGTGCCGGCGGCGGGGCCTATCTCGGCCTCAATCAACTTCGCTTCGGGGATATGTCGACCGGCCACGGCACGTTTGAGGCTGGGGCCACCCAATACGGCCCATCCTACTTTGGGATCGAAGAAGCGGATGGACGCCGCGGCCAAACCTTCACCGAACACGGCGCTTTCAATATCGGCCGCGTACCCTATTCGGCGGTCCTCTACGGTGTGGCCATCCCTTACACACCGTGGACAGAAGCGGTGCATGACTACATGGAGCGGACCCATCTGATGCTCACCGAGGAACGCTACGGTTTCATTCGGATCGAGCGGCCAGATATGGGTGTACTTTGGATGTGGGCAGGGTTTTTTGTCGCCGCTTTCGCTGCCTTCCGCGCCCCGCGCGCTGACTTCGCCGCGGCGGCAGCACCCTTGCTGACATCGGCCATCGCAGCCGTCTTTGTGTTGTCCTATGCGACGATCACACTCCGCTACCGGATCGACCTTTGGATCGCATTGGGCCCTTTGGTCTTTCTTGGGGTCGGTGTCCTCGCGCCTCGCTTGGCTTCGAGCAAAGGATCGGCCGGACGCATCATGGCTCTGGCCTGCCTTTGCGGGCTCGCTGCAAACCTCTTCATCGCCCTCCTCTACACGGCAAATTTTCGTTCGGACTGGCGTTTCTTCGCGGATTGGACGGAAGAGCACTGCCTCGAACAGGCAGCCGGATTGTCCTTGAGCGAGGCCCAGATCGGCTCCCTTTGCCGTCCCCCTTTGCCGCCGGGTGGCCAGGCTGGGGGCGACGCAGAATGATCGTCTTGCGCTTGGGCACGAGAGAATGGCCGTGAGCCGCGTCGCCCGGGTCCTCGGCTTTGCAGTTCTCGCCGCAGCCCTGGTCTTTCTCGGTTTTGAATTTGCCGAACACTGGCCCGCGCTCCGCGCCTGGCGTCCGTCCCAAGGCCAAGTCGTCACGCTTGCTGGCCTCGCCGCAATCTACGCCGCCTCCCTCTTTCTTTCGGCCGAGGTTTGGCATCAGATCGTGACCCACTGGGGCCCTGAGCCCCGCCAACGGACTTATTTTTCCTTCACCGTCTCACTGGTCGGGCGGTACGTGCCAGGCAACTTTGCCCATCTCCTTGGCCGGGCATTCTATCTTCGCGGGGGCGGGCTGAGCGACGGAGATCTCGGCCGGGCGACCCTCGCAGAGCTTTTCTGCTACCCGCTCGCTGCCTTGATCGTTCTGTCGGGCCTCGCCCCGTTCCTACCACAAACGATGTTCGGCGACTGGACTTGGGCGGTGCGAGCGCTTCTTTTCGCTGGCCCAATCCTCGCCCTTGTCTTGTGGGCCCTTCTCCGGAAGACCATTTTGCCAGGCCAGCCACCTGCCCGCGATCTCGTATTTCCGGTTTTGATTGCTGCAGCCTTCCTGGCCCTCCTCGCCGCGCTTTTTGCGACACTGGCCAACCTCATCGTGCCCGTGCCCTTCTTTTACACCGCAGGTGCGGCACTCTTTGCCTGGCTTGTCGGATACGCGACACCAGGGGCGCCGGGTGGTCTCGGCGCGCGGGAAGCGGCGCTGGTCGTGGCGATGGGTGGGGTCGCACCAGAAGCCGACTTGCTCCTCGCCGCGCTCCTCTTTCGCGTGACAACAACGGCCGGGGAACTAGCGTGCTTTATGGCCGGTTGGCCCGTTCGACGGTCGATGCACGCCACCTGACCCTTTCGTCTAATCCGGCCAACTCTAACCAGCGGAAGCGTCGGAAAAGAAACGCCCAGTGCAACAGGCCCGGGGCGTCCACTTCATTGGTTTTAAGACGCGCCGTCGTTAGTTCATCGCCCCGGCTTCGCGGTAATACCGAGCAGCCCCCGGATGGAGTTGCATCATGCCGCGCTGTGTCGCGGCGTAATTCACATCTAGGGCCTTCGCCCACGGCGCCTCAGATGTCACCTGTTCGATATTGTCCCAGAACGCTTTGGTCATCTTATAGACCGTCTCTTCATCGAGATCGGACCGCACAGCGATGCCGACGGAGGTGTTAAACGACATCACCGCCTCGTCGTTCTTTTGGCCATCGTAAAGGCCTGCAGGGACTTCTTCCTTGAACCGGAATTGACCGAGATAGGCCGCCACCTCCTCGTGGTCGTGCTCCTCGGGGCCGATGAAGCGAACCTCTTCGGTTTCGGTGAATTGGATGAATTGGCCACAAGGGTCGAGGCACCCGTTGACATAGACGTCGATCTTGTCGTCGAGAAACGCCTGATATCCCGTCTGCCAGTTGGCTTTGATGGCTTCGTAATCCTCACCGACGACGAGGCCCGTCGACGCCTCGACCCAGCCCCGCGCCGCATTGTATGCGCCACCGCCCTGGGGCCCGAGAAAGATTGTGGCCCCCTCAATATCGTCGAGGGTTTGGATGTCGCTGTCGGCACGCACCGCGAAATGATAAGCGCCGTAGGGGTACCACATCATCAACGAGAGGTTCTTGGCGAGTTCCGGGGCTTCGGGCGTCTTGGCATACATCGCCTTGCCGCCCACCATGAGGTTGTAGATCACCGGACTTGTCATTGACATATCGAGATTGCCGCGCGCGACCTCGACCATATGGAGCGTGGCCGCGCCGCCGGCGGAGACCTCCACCGATACCCCGTCGAGATTGTCGGTGATCACATTGGCGACGGTGGCCATGGTAATGGCGGCACCGAGGCTCGGCGCGATGGTGGCCATTTTGAGCGTCTTGTCTTCGGCCATTGCTCCGGTGGCGACGGCCGTAGCGGCCGCGGCCACAAGGCATATATTCCGCATGGTAGTCCTCCCTAAAATTACCCGCGTTCTTCTGTGGCCACCTGGAAATCGGGTTCTTCTCCCCCGAGGAACCGGTGGCCGATGATGATCAAGACTGCGACGGCGAGTGCGGGCAACGCAACCGCCATGTTGGGCCACAAAAGCGGCACCGGGAGCGCGACCCGGACGACCCGCTCGGCCCAGTGGAGTTTGTTTTTCTCAAAGCCGGCCAAGGCCGATGTCAGAAGCCAAAGCGCCAGGCCGAAGACCAATGTCACCCATGCCAGATCGCCCCAATCGACGTCGCCCATGTCGATCATGGCGCCAGAGCGCGGGAGCTCTCCTCCGAACCAGAGGAAAAGCTCCTGTAACTGGTAGAGAAGTGCGGGATGGTAGACGAAAACGAACGGGACGAGGAAACCTGCGATGGCGAGCCGCGCGGCCTGAAACCCGGTTTGCACCGGATCAGCGCCCGCAATTGGCGCCGCCGCAAAGGCCGCCAAGGCAACCGGCGGCGTGACCGTTGAGATCACCGCGAAAAAGACCACAAAGAGGTGGAGCGTTAAGGGTGCTAACCCCACCGCGTCGATGCCTGAGCTCAGGGCAATCACGATGATAAAATATGTCGCCCCCGGCGGGAGCCCCATGCCAAGCACGATTGCCCCCAAGGCGACCACGACGAGGGTCGTGAAAAGCGGCCCATCGGCAAGCTGCGTCAGAAGGAGCGACAAACGACCCGAGAATCCAGAAACCTGAATGAGGCCAACGATCAGGCCAATGGCGGCAACGATCACAATGATTGAAGCCGACATCCGGCCCGCATCGACGAATGCCTGCCAGATCCGTCCGGGCTTCCGGAAGGACGGGAAAAGGACAAGCGACGCGGCAAGGGCGACGATAAAGCCGTAAAACCCAGCCTTCAGGACCGAAGGCTGGACGAAGAGCATGTAGCTCAAGACGCCCAGAGGCAGCACGAAAACGAGGCATTGGACCCGCTCGCCGGAAGACAGACCAGGCCGGGCCTCGACGGGCAAAGGACCCACCCCCTGGCGGCGCGCCTCAAAATAAACTGTGAGAAACGTGCCCAAATAAAAGAAGATTGCGGGCATGATCGCGGCAACCACGATGTAGCGGTATTCGAGCCCGATCTGGCCCGCGACGAAGAACGCCACCACACCCATGACCGGCGGCATAACCTGGCCTCCGGTGGAGGCGGCCGCCTCGACGGCGGCGGCGAAGGTCGGCTTGAAACCTGACCGCTTGATCACCGGGATTGTCATCACGCCGGTGGAAACGACGTTAGAAATCGCGGCGCCCGAGAGCGTCCCGAAAAGCGCCGAGGAGGCCACCGCCGCATGGGCCGCGCCGCCGGTAAAACGCCCCGTCAACCGGTTGGCGATCTTCATCAAGAGCTCGCCCGCCCCCGACGCCATGAGGACGGAGCCAAAGACGATGAAGATCAGCACATTGCCCGAAACCACTTGCAATGGCTGGCCAAACATACCCCCCGTTTGAGCCCAGAAGTTCAACACCATCGCCCGCATGGATTGCTCAATCGTGCTGTCCGAGCCCGCAAGGATCCCGGTCCAGTCGGGCAGCCATCCCCGAACGAAAAAGTAGACCAGCCAGAAGATGCAGAAGCCCACGATAAAGCCACCGAACATCCGCCAGGTGAGAAACAGCGTCAGAGCGACGGCAACGGGAAAGAGGGTGTAATCAAGAAGCGTCGCACTTGGGAGGACCCCGCCATCGACCGCGAAGAGCTTGGCGATCCAGATGATCATGATCGCGGCGGAGAGCGAGGCGAGCGCAATCGAAAGCCCCGGCTTGAGGCCTGGGAGATAGAGAAACGCGATGGCGAGGCTGAAAAGGAGCGGGAGACCAAGGATCATGCCGGTGGGCAAAAGCACACTTTGCTCAAAGGCACGCATTGCCGCGCCGAGCCAATGCTCCTTAAAAAGAGCCCGCTGCTCTCGCCGCGAAAGTTCCTCGAAATCCGCCGTGCTGACCTCGATGAACCATCGCACGAACTCGGTCATCGGGCCGGACGCGGCGTAGATCACGATGACAATGGTAAAGGCAAATGCCAGGACCGCACCGATCCACTGGGAGGACGCGCGATGGTTCATCAACCTGCAGCCTCCAGTCGGCGCTGGGCCTTTCGGAGATCGGTGTTCGCCATCGCTTAGAGCCCCATCATATCGGTCGTAGCCATCGCGCTCATCCCGCCATCGACCGTGATGTTCTGGCCTTTGATCCAATGGCTCGCGGGCGAGGCCAAAAACGCGATCACCGCCGCCACCTCTTCTGGCGCAGCGGGACGGCCCGCGCGCGCGATGCTCTTGGCCGCGCGTTCCCCGAAGGCATTCACAAAATCGTCCAAGATCCCGGTGCTCACCGCCGACGGGCTGACGGCATTCATCCGGAACCCGCGCTTGATCATTTCCTCGGTGCGGGCCGTCGTCATGACGATTACGGCCTCCTTGCTGAGGTTGTAAGCGCGGATCGCGTCCATGTTGCGGTCGGCGATGAAGCCAAGCAAGTCTTCCCGGGGGAGGGTTCGGAGGGCTTTGACCTCCTCAATATTGTCTCGCCACATGGCACCGGCACGGGAGGCCGTGTTCACGATGGAAGCGCCGTCCGCCAGCTTGTCGAGCATCCCGTCGAGAAATTGCGTGAGCCCGAACCAATTGACCTCGAGCACTTTCCGCGCGAGCCCATCCCTGGGCGGCAATCCAGCGTTATTGATAAGGGCGTCAAACGGTGCATCGGCGGCGGCGAGAGCCTCATCAATCGAGGCTGGATCGCTGAGGTCGGTCTCGATCCAACGATCCGCACCCTGGGGCTCGGCAATGTCGAAGCTCACCACCTCATGGCCAGCGGCTTTGAATTCGGCCACGAGTGCGGCCCCGATGCCGCTTGAGCCGCCTGTGAGCGCGACCCGCATCAGATCCGCTCGATCTTCAGTTTGGTTTTGAGATCGGTCCGGCAGAACGCATGGAGAAAACACGTCTTCTCCGAAATATCGAGCATCTCCTGTGCCGTCACGTCAGGCTCGGAGGTTTGCAAAAAGACATGGGTCTCAATCGGGTCAGCCTCGCCGGCCTTGCCGGTGCCACCCGATGCCCCGCCAAGGCTAAAATGGGTGTCCTGCGCGATACGGTATTCAGGAAGGTCGAGGTTTAACATCGACACGAAGCGGCCGAATTGGGTCATGAAACAAAACCCGATTCCGGCGCTGATGAGCGTGCAAGCATCCGGCGCGCGGCCGTCTTCTGAGCTGAGAAACGTGAAAGACGACCCGTGGGGCGAATAAAGGACTTGGGTGATCTCCTTCATCCCGTCCTCGCGCATGACCGCGCTGGCGCCTGGGTTGAGCCGGCGGTCTTGATGGTCTGTGAGCGACGAGCCACCTGCAGCCGTACCCTTGGCGACGTCCTTTTTAGGCGACATCTCACCCTTTGTAATGAAGTCAATCTCAGAGGCGACCGGCTCTGCGGCAACGCCATTGTCCACCGGATCCGGCAGAATTGGCGCGTCGAGTTCTCTCGCTTCCGCCGTGGTCAATTCGGCTCCGTTCTTAGCGAGCTTGAAGAGGCTTGGGATCGCACCGCGCATCAGCCCGTTGAGCGGCGACGCGTAGGTTGCGTTCACCAGAAAGTCGCTCAGCGCCCCGTCCTCAAGATCGCAATCGATCTCGACTTTGAGGTCGATATTCTCTGCGCCTCCCACCATTGTCCGCGCCCGCATCGAGCCTTGCATCGTGTAGTAATTGTCTTGGGTCAGTTTGAGTTTCCGGATTTCCACGCCCTGGATCTTGGCGAGCGCGGTTATCTCATTGATGAAACTCGCGATCATCCCGCAGGTGAGGAACGCCAGCGGGCACGGAGCCGCGTCATACCCGTTGAGATAGGCGCCTTCGTCGCTCGCGAGCCTCCAGGTATCGCCCGTGCGTGCCGAGCGGATGAGCGCCTCTTTCTGAAAACCCGAATAGGATCGCACGAGCGTCCGAAGCGCGTCGCCCTTGCGGTTCTCTGGCGCAGTCGCCCCCATCGCGTCCGCGTTCGCAACCTTGTAAAAAAGTGGCCCGTCCTCCTGGCCGAGAATGTTTTCGCCGAGTGTCGCCATGGTCAGGTCTCCAGTAAAAAGCCTTGGGGAGCCGAGATCGCGTGGGTGCCTGCAAAAGTGAGCACCCCGTCATAGCCCATGTTGCGCCCGATCCCCGAGAGCTTGAAACCGCCGAAGGGGCCGCGCCCGTCCTGGGCCATGGGCCCGTGTCCGTTGACATAGGTGTAGCCCGCTTCGATCTGGCGCGCGATGCTGAGCGCCCGGTCCCGGTCTTGGGTCCAAACCGACGAGCAAAGCCCGAACTCGCTGTCATTGGCCGCGGCGACAGCCTCGTCGTCCGTGTCGAAAGGAAGAATAGGCAGGACGGGGCCGAATTGCTCTTGGCGAACCACGCTGAGCCTCGGATCGGGGTTGTAGACGAGCGTGGGGCGCTGAAAGTACCCCGTTTGGTAAAGGGCCTCATCGGGCACCGAACCGCATTCCTTGAGATCCGCCTCCGCGGCTCGGGCCTCTGAGATCATGTCTCGCACAACCTTAAGCTGGCCGGCATTATTGAGGGGCCCCATGGTGGTCTCGGGCAGAAGTCCGTCTCCGACCACCGCGCGTTCGGCTGCGGCCGTCAGCCCGTCCACCACCTCGTCATAGCGCGAGCGGTGGACATAAAGCCGTTTCAGGGCGTGGCAGATTTGGCCCGAGGTCGCGAAGGCCGACCAGTAGAGTTTGGTGAACGTCTCGTCGTTCAACTCCGCATCTTCGAGAAGGATGGCCGGATCATTGCCGCCGAGTTCGAGGGTCACGGGCGTGATGTTGTTGGCAGCGGATTTCATCACCATGCGCCCGACACGGACCGAGCCGGTGAAGTTCACCTTCCGGACAAGACTATGTCCGGTCAGCGCATCGCCCGTCTTTGCGCCGTCCCCGGTCAGCACGTTAACAACGCCCGGCGGGAACATCTTGGCGATCATGTGCAATGTGAGCGTGGGCGCGAGGGCGGCCGTCTCCGCGACTTTGACCACCACCGTGTTGCCCGCAACAAGCGCCTGGGGAAGCTTTGCACCGAGAAGGGCCAGCGGCCAGTTCCAAGGCACGATCAAAGCCGCCACACCGCGAGGCTGGCGGGTGACGATGGTCTCAAAGGGCCCGCCTCTGATCACCTCTTCATCGCCTGCCATCCGTCGCCCGTACGCTGCAACCTGACGAAACCGATCGCCCAAACGCGACATCTCCACGCTCGTCTCGCGAAGGATCTTGCCGTTCTCGCGGGTGAAGAGGCGCGAGCGGAACGCGACGTCGTCCTCATCGGCGGTGAGGTGATCGGCCACTTTTTCTAGTAGCGATGCGCGCTCTTCAATTCCCGTTGCGGCCCAGGCAGGGAAGGCGGCGTGGGCGGCACGCACAGCGGCGTCGACATCCTCGGCACTTGCGTCGGCCGAGGCACCCACAACCTCATCCGGACGCGCCGGATTGCGCACATTCAGACGCGCGGCCCCCGTAGCAGGGCGCGCTGCGCCACCTACAAAAAGCTCGGTCGTGACGGCCGCGTCGGGGTTCACGACTTTTCGTCCTTACCCTTAGCAATCTCGTCGAAAGAGACGCCCATGTCGTCGCCGATCTTCTTTAAGAGCGGGTACTGGACGGCCATATCCATGATCGCATCGAGCGCTGAAGCCACCGGCGTTTGCGGCGCCCCGCCGCCACCCTCCCGGCCCAGGCCCGTCACATGGTTGACGTTGATCGACTTGATCTTCTCGGCCGGTTTGACCATCTCGCCGACGATTTTCGGCATCGCTTCGAGCCGGGCCTTTTCAAGCTCCATCGCAACCAGGGCCTCCGAGCGGGCATTCTCCGCTTCGATCCGGGCTCGGTCGGCCTCGGCCTCGGCAAGGCGCGCTACCTTATCGGCTTCGGCCGCCTCACGGACCGCATCCGCTCGGTCTTTCGCGGTTGCCTTGTCGCTTTCTGCGGCGATGGCCGCCTTTGCCGCGGCCGTTTTTGCTTCGGCTTCGGCCGCGACGCGTGAGAGCTCCGCGCGCCGCTCGGCTTCCGCCAAGGCCCGGGCCGTTTCGACCGCTTCGGCGGCTTTCACTGCTTGGGCGCGGGCCGCATCGGCCTCGGCGGCGGCCTGGCTTTCCTCCTGGCTTTTTGCCGCGATCGCGATCTTCCGGTCCTGCTCGGCGATGGTCAGCGCCTGTTCCCGGCCCACTTCGGCCGCTTGAATTGAGCGTTCCATCTCGATCTTGGCTTCCGTGGCGGCGCGCTCGCTATCGGCTTTGCGTTTCGCCACCTCGGCAATCTGCGCTGCAGCCAGGGTTTCGATCTCCTGCTGCTGGGCGATCTCGGCGCGGCGCTCTTCAAGGTCAATCTCAAGGCGCTTCCGGGAGGCCTCCATGGCGGCCCGGCGCACCGACACTTCGCTATCTGCATCGATCTCGGCGCGTTCTTTTTTAGACTTCGCGATCACCTCGGCGAGCTTTCGCATACCAACCGCGTTAAAGGCGTTGTTTTCGTCGAGTGTGGAAAACGGCGTCTGGTCGAGCGCGGTCAGAGACACGCTGTCGAGCTGGAGCCCATAGCGGGACAAGGTTTCCACCAAGAGCCCTCGCACCTCGCTCACAAACTCCGCCCGGTTCTCGTGGAGCTGATCCATGGTCATCTGGGCGGCCACCGCCCGGAGCGCATCCACCATCATCCCGTCGATCAGGCTTCGGAGCTCGTCGCGCTGGAAGGTGCGCTGGCCGAGGGTTTGGGCGGCGCGGGTGATCGCCTCGTCGTCTGGGACAACGGAGACGTAGAATTCCGCGCCCACATCCACCCGGAGCCGGTCCTGGGTGATGAGCGAGGCCTCACCCCGTCGCTCCACATCGAGCCGGAGCGTCTGCATGTTAACCCGGCTGATCTCGTGAAAATAAGGGACCGCCAAGACACCCCCGTCGATCACGACCCGGCGCCCACCCACGCCGGTGCGCAACAGCGCCACCTCGTTGGTAGAGCGTTCAAACCACCAGGCGGCCAGCACAATGATGACCGCCAGAATGACGAGGAGGAGGAGGATCCCACCTAAAGCACTCATTTTTGGTCTCCCATTTCTTTCTGCCCTCGCGCGTCTTGAGAGCTCATAGCCCGTGCGTGGCGCACAGGATGTTCGATGACATGCCGCCGTCGGACGGTATGTTGGTGCCCCGGATCCACGTCGTCATGTCCGACAAAAGAAAGAGGATCACGGGCGCGATATCTTCGGCCGTGCCGGGTCGATCCATGACCTTGCGGTCCTCTTCGGCGCGTGCGCCCAGCGTTTGGAGGAAATCCCCGAGGATCGGTGTGTCGACCGGGCCGGGGCTGACCGCATTCATCCGGATCCCCCGGTCGCGCCAGGTCCAGCGGTTCTGCATGGTCCAGACCAAAAGCGCTTCTTTCGAGAAAAAGTAGCTCCGCCCGCCTTCGCTTGAGAGATTCCAGCGATCGATGAACGCATCGAGGTTGTGATGGCCCAAGCTCTCGGCCGCCTTGATCGCGTCTGTCGCCTGCGGCCAACCGATGCCGGCCAGG
This sequence comes from Pseudomonadota bacterium, assembly GCA_039198225.1. GTDB lineage: Bacteria > Pseudomonadota > Alphaproteobacteria > Rhodobacterales > Rhodobacteraceae > JASJAR01. The sequence continues at coordinate 12,288 of JBCCTQ010000022.1, read as the reverse complement.
GAGGCGACGTTCACGATGCTTGCCCCGTCATTGAGTTTAGGGACGAGCCCGTAGGTCAGGCGCTTCAGGCCGAGAAGGTTCACCCGGAGAAGAAGGTTGGCAGGCTTCGTCGGCGGGAGGCCCGCATTGTTGACCAACCCGTCAATCCCCTCGGGCAGCGCGTCCACCAACGCGTCGATCGTCGCCGGATCAGAAAGATCGGCCCGGTAGAATTCCTCCACATGGTCGAAGTTCTTGTTGAGATCGACGCCCAGCACCTCCGCACCCTGTTCGCTGAGAAGGCGCGCCGTTTCCCAACCGATGCCCGATGAGGATCCCGTGACGATGATCCTTTTGCCTTTGACGACGTCTTTCATGGGCTAGAACACCGGCGGGTATGGCCGCCCTCCCTTGTCGAGCGTGATCCAGCGCGTCTCGGTAAACGTGTCCATCGCCCATTTGCCGCCATGGCGACCCACACCGCTGGCCTTGGTGCCGCCAAAGGGCGCGTGGCATTCGTCGTTGATCGTCGAGCAATTTACATGGGCCATGCCGGTTTCGAGCTGGTGCGCGATGGCCAAAGCCCGGTCTTCGTTTCTCGAGATGATACCCGCCGAGAGCCCGTATTCGGTGTCGTTCGACATGGCGATGGCATCCGCATCGCTGCGGAAGGGCACCACCGCGGCGACGGGCCCGAAGGTCTCGTCGTTCCAGACGTCCATTTCAGGCGTGACGCCAGTGAGGATCGTGGGCTCAATGAGCCGCCCTTCGACCTTGCCTCCGAGTGCGAGCCGCGCGCCCTTTTTCAGCGCGTCATCGATTTGGGCGGCAACCCTAGCGGCTTGGCGGTCATTGATGAGGGGGCCGATGGTGACCGACTTGTCGCTCGGATTGCCGGTTTTCAGCTTGGCCGCCCGGGCCACGAACTTTTGCAAAAACTCCTCATAGACCGTGTCCTGCACCAAGACCTTTTCGACGCTCATGCAAATCTGGCCCTGATGCATGAAGGCGCCGAAATTCGCCGAGGAGGTGGCGCGGTCCATATCGGCATCATCCAAAACGATGAGGCTGTCTTTCCCGCCGAGCTCGATGCAGCACTTCTTCAAGTGCGCGCCGCATTTCGCGGCGATCATCCGGCCGACGGGCGTGGATCCGGTAAAGGAGATCCCCTTCACTTTCGGGTTGTCAATCAACTCGTCTCCCACGGCGGGTGTGCTGTCGCGCGACGCGGTGATGACGTTGAATACCCCAGGTGGAACGCCGGCATCGTCCAGCACTTCGGCAAACAGAAGCCCGCCCGCATAGGGCGTCTCTTCGGACGGTTTAAGGACAATCGTGTTGCCGGCCGCGAGCCCGAAGGCAAAACCCCGCGACGTTAGAATTCCAGGGACGTTCCAAGGGCTAATAACGCCGATCACGCCCATCGGCACCTTCACCGCTTGGGACACTTTCTGATGATGCGACGGCATGATCTCTCCGATGGGCGCATAGCAAAGTGCGGCCGCCGCGCGGAAGGTCTCGGCCACATGGCCCGCCTCAAACTGACCCTTGCCGAAGCTGCCACCGCCTTCGAATTGCGCAGCCGCCACGTAGTCGGGAATGCGGCGCTCCCAGGCATCGGCGATCTTCAAAAGGAGATGGGCACGGTCCTGGAAGGGTCGGTTGGCCCAATCGCGGAACGCCCCATGGGCCGCGTCGATGGCGGCACGGGTTTCGGCGATACCCGCATCGGGCATGCGCGCCCAAAGCGACCCATCGGCGGGATTGAGGTCATCAAATTGTGCGGCAGTCGGCTGCCAATGGCCGTTGATGTAGAGGCCTTTGATATCCGGCGCGGAAGCTGCGTGGTCGAGCATGTCAGTCCCTTTCGAATTGGCCCGAGGGGCGGCGGCGGTAAATCTCGACGCGGGGGCGGCGATAGATCTCAATGACGGGGGGCGGGCCGCCGGGCTCGGGTGGCGACGGTGACGCGCCGGGCGCCGTGTCGGTCGGACGACGGCGGCGCGCGGCAATGGCGGCCGCCTCGATGTCTTTGATCACGACGCTCAGCCGATCATGGGCGAGCCGCTCGGCCGCGCCTTTGACCTCTTCGGATGTCGTCCGTGGCGCCTGTGCCGAAGTCGCGGCGGCTTTGTTCACAAGATCGGCTATCGAAAAGCCCACTTGGCTGTCGGCACTCCGCTGGGGCTGGGCCCGCGCCGCCGGAACAGATGCCGGGGGCGCCGGTCGTGGGTCCTCGGCCGCGTTAGGCGCTTCGCGCTCTGTCGATCCGCCACCGCCGAGATAGGCCTTCTGCACGGCCGGATCGCTCGCTAAGCGTGCCGCACTGTCCTCATGGGTGATGCGGGTGTTCTCCAAAAGGTACCCGCGGTCGGCAATAGCAAGGCTCTGTTTGGCGTTCTGCTCCACCAGCAAAACGCCGATACCCAGCGATTTGACCCGGGCGAGGTTTTGAAAAAGCTCTTTGCAGAGGAGCGGTGATAGGCCAAGCGAGGGCTCGTCGAGCATGAGGATGTCGGGCGCCGACATCATAGCGCGCCCGATGGCAACCATCTGCTGTTCACCGCCTGACATGGTGCGGGCGACCTGCGCCTGGCGTTCTTTGAGTTTCGGGAAAAGCCCCAACACGCGGTCGAGATTGGCCGCTTCGTTGTCACGCGCCCGGCCCGGATAGGCGCCGAGAAGGAGGTTTTCCTTCACGGTGAGGTCGCCAAATATCCCGCGGCCTTCGGGCACCAGCGACACGCCCCGCTCGACGAGCTGGTCGGAGCTGAGACCGGCAATATCGGCGCCCCTAAGTGTGACCTCGCCCGAAACCCGGCCTTCGCAAATGCCTGCGATGGCGCGAAGGAGCGTCGACTTGCCGGCGCCGTTGGCCCCGAGAATGACGACGATCTCACCCTGGTCGACGCCGATGGACACCCCGTCGAGGGCGGGATGCTGGCCGTAGGCCGCCGAGAGCCCTCGCACCTCAAGCATCGTCATCCCCCAGATAGGCCCGCACCACATCCGGGTCGCTCAGCACATCGTCCGGTGTGCCTTCGGCAATCTTGGCGCCGGACGACATCACCACGCAACGGTCACAGAGCGACCGGATCGCGTCCATCACATGCTCAACAAGGATCACCGTCCGGCCCTCGTCACGCAAATCATGGATCAGCGCTATTCCGGTTTCGAGCTCGGTCGGATTGAGCCCGGCGAGCCATTCGTCGAGCAAAAGGACCTTGGGCTCACCGGCAAGGGTCCGGGCAAGCTCGACCCGCTTTTGGTCGATATAGGTCAGCGCGGAGATCGGCTCGTTCGACATCGCATCCATGCCGACTCGGTCGAGCATTTCATGGGCAAACTCTTCCGCCTCCCGGCCCCATTTCCGCCGGTGACCGTAGACCGATCCGGCCATCACGTTTTCCAATACGCTCAGCCCCGGCAGAAGGCGGACGAGCTGGAACGTGCGCCCAATCCCGGCGCGGGCGATCATCTGAGCGGGCATGTCCGAAAGAACGCGCCCCTTGAGAGCGATCCGACCTTCGGAGGGTTTGAACGCTCCCGAAATCATGTTCATCATCGTCGTCTTGCCCGACCCGTTAGGGCCAATCACACCGACCATCTCATGTTCAGCGACATCGAACGTCATGTCGGACACCGCCACCAAGCCGCCGAACCGCTTGGTCACACTCTTGACGGACAGGAGCGGGCGGAGCGGTTTCATACGGCCCCCCTTATCCGAGCGCGGAGCTCTTCGATCCGCCCGACCACGCCGTGGGGCAGGACGTAGACGATCAACAGGAATGAAAGGCCCAAGAACAGCGTCGACTGGTTCGGGAACTGCACCGCAACCCATTCCCACACGATGGTAAACGGGATCACGCCGACAAGCGGCCCCCAAAGGCGCCCCGACCCGCCAAGAAGCGCCATGATCACCACGAGAAAACTGAGCTGGGGCGAAAAGACCTGGTTGGGCTCGATATAGCTCCAGCGAGGCGCGATCAGAGCGCCTACGAGGGCCGCGAAAAAGCCCGTGGTGGTGAAAAGGATCACCTTGGCGGTGGCGGTGTTGATACCCACATGGCGCGCCACCGTTTCGTCCCCGCCGATGATCCGCAGCGCAAAACCGATCCGCGACCGGCTGACGACCCAACCCAAGAGATAGACCAGAGCGGCGACAGCGAGGAGCATCCAGTAAATATGATGATCTCGAAGGTCGGTCAGCACATAAAGCCCGCGCGAGCCGAGGAAGTTGTTCTGCACCCAACTCACGACATTGCGGATCATCTCGGCGAGGCCGAGCGTAAAAATCACAAAATAAACGCCCGAGAGCCTCAGCGTGGCAAACCCGATAAGAGCGGCGAGCACCGCACCGACCAGAGGCGAGAGGACCGCCATCAGCCAGAAAGGCTGGGCATAATCGCTCATACCCGATCCCACGAGATAGCCGCCAATGCCGAAGAACGCTCCGGTGGCCAGCGAAATGTAATGTGTGGGCCCCGAAAACAGCGCCCAGGAGGTCGCAAGGGCGACATACATCATCGCGGTGACCGCGATAGACAGCCAATAGCCGTTGGCCAGGAAAGGAACCGCCGCCGCGAGCAAAACGAGGATCGCCGCAATCAAAAGCTCGTTCCATCCCGCAGGCTTCATGCGGTGCGTCTCCCAAACAAGCCTTGGGGGCGGAAGAGCAAGATCAGGACAAAGATCAAATATGCGGAGGCCAGCGTCAGGCCCGGATCGATGAACGTGGCCACCGCGGTTTCGACGATGCCGAGGATAACTGCCGCAACGATGGCGCCGCGAATATCGCCCACGCCGCCCATGATGACGATGATCAGCGCTTTCAGGGTGAAGACAACACCAATGGACGCATCGAGCGTAATAAAGGTCGAGATGAGTGCGCCGCCCACGGCTGTAATGGCCCCGCCAAGCGCGAAGGCCAGCGCGGAAACGCGGGTAACATTGATGCCCACGAGACCGGACGCCTCCGTCGAAACGGCGACCGCGCGCACCGCGACGCCTGAACGGCTGAGGTAAAGCCAAAGATAGAGCGCGGCACCGATGGCAAGAGCGATCAGAAACGCGATGACCCGATTTAGCGAGGTCGTGGAGCCGATAATCGAGACGGGGTCGCTCAGATAATTATATGCGAAAAAGCCGCCTTCGATGGAGACCATCACGCCGATGATGATGAAGGAGATCCCGAAGGTGGCGAGGATCGAATCCACTTCGAGCGCCCCTTGGGTTTTCGAGCGGCGCACCAGGGGCGTCAGCAAAAACCGGTAGATCAACCAATTCCCGACAAAGCTGATCGGTGCGACGAGGATCACGGTCAAAAGCGGGCTGAGTTGGGCCGTGGTGAAGAGCCAAAACGCCGCAAGGGCGCCAAGAACCAGTACCTCGCCATTGGCAAGGTTCATGATCCGCGCGACGCCGTATTGCAGGTTGAGCCCCATGGCGACGAGCGCATAGGTGCCTGACAGCAAAAGCCCAGAGATCAGGATGTCGAGAATTGGATAGCCCCGAAGGTCGTTAGGGCGGGATAAATCCCGCCCTCCACCAGGTTACTCGGCCCAGCCTTCCTTCAGACGGACCGGCACGGCCCCATCCACATTCGACCCTTTGACCCCGCGGAATACGCCGTCTTGCCATTGGCCGACCGACCAGAACGTCTCGCTCACATTGTTCTCGAATGTCAGCGTGCCCATCACGGTGTCAAAGGAATTGTCCTTGATGTATTGGGTCACGACGTCCCGGTCTAACGTACCCGCTCCCGTGATCGCCTGTTCAAGGATCTGGAGCGCGGCATAGGTATTCGCCGACGCCCAATAATCCGCCACTTGCCCGGTGATATCGAGATGGGCCTCGCGGTATTCGGCGATGGCCGGATCATCGACATTGGTGCCGCCCGCGCCGAGGACATTGTTGATCTTGTTGCCGTAAGCTTTGCCAAAGGCCGGGAAACTCGTGGCCACTGCGGAATAGTAAATGCTGACATCGAGATCCTCGACGATCGCTTGTTCGGCGAGCGCGAAACTGTCGGGCGGGTAAGACCAAGCAATGAACGCATCCGCACCTGTCTCCTTGACGCCCTTCATGACCGGACTGAGGTCAGGCGTCCCGAGGGGGTAGGATTTATCATAGACAATTTCAAAGCCCGCTTCAGGAAACTTCTCGCGCGCAATGTCGGCCATCTCGATACCGAACGCGTCGGCCACATTCACCATGGCCACCTGGTTGCCGATGTTCCCCGCGTCACGTTGCTCGACCAAAATCTCAGTCACCCCTTCGATAAACGCCGAAGTAGTGCCGAGGGTGAAGAAAAGGTTGGGAAACCTGCTCGTGAGTTCGTCCATCTTGTCGGTGATCGCTGAGACCGCGATCATCGGGTAGCCGTAACGGCCATAGATTGGCGCGGCGGCGATGTTGAAACCTGTGCCGTAGGGGGCCACGACAAAGTCGACTTGATCCTGCTCGGCCAGCCGTTGTGCAAGCTTGATGTGCTCTCCCGGGTTCGTCTTGTCGTCATACTCGATGAGCTCGATTGGCATCATCGTGCCGCCCACATTGAGCCCGCCCCGCGCATTCACCTGCTCCACCCAAAGCTGGATATTCGGCCATTGCGTCACAACGGCGCCGCCTGCCAGCGGACCGGTCTTCGGCGCGATGGCGCCCACCTTGATTACGCCCTCTGCCAGAGCCGCGGTGCCAGCCAAAAGACCAACTGCCATTGCGCTCGCCGACGCGAGCGCGATCAAGTGTCTACGGATCATGTTGTCCTCCCAAAGATCGGGCGTCACCGCGACGGTTTGCCCGTCTTTGCGAATCGCGCCCGCCTGTTAATTTTGCATCCATTTAGCCGATCCTGCTATGCAAAAATCGAGCGCTTGCAGGAAAGACGCCAAATATGGATACATAATTTCGCCGGCCCAGCGTCGGCTTGGGAGAAGAATGAACGAAAATTCCGCAACGGACCTGGCTGCATCGGCCGCGGAGGTCTCGACGTCTGACAAGCGCCTCGTAACGGCGCTCCGTCAAATGATTATGGACGGAAAACTCGCGGCCGGCGTCAAGGTCAGCGAGGTGCAAGTCTCTGAGATGTTTCAGGTCTCTCGCACACCTGCGCGGCTCGCGCTCCGTGCTCTGGAAGTCGAGGGGCTGATCAAGAAACGCGATGGGCGCGGATACACGGTGCTGTCGTTCAGCTTCGACGATCTCTCAAAGGCCTACGAGGTCCGGGGCGTGCTCGAAGGCTTGGCCGCCGGCGCGCTGGCCCGCGACGGCATGGACGAAGAGAGCGTGGCGGAGTTGAAAGACTCCATGGATGAGATGGACCGGATACTGGCGAGCGGTCTGCCCATCGAAAAATGCGTCATCGCCTACCAGGATGCCAACATAGAGTTTCACGAGCGTATCATGGGCGAGTGCGGCAACGAGTTCATCCGGTTCGCCTTCGCCAGGCTCGAACACTTTCCGTTGTTGGGGCTCGGCACAGTTGTCTTCAACGAAGACCTCGCCGGAGAGGAATTGATGCGAATGCGCTTTGGCAACATGCAGCACCGGGTTATCCTCGACGCGATCACCCGCCGCGACACGTTCCGCGCCGAGACCTTGATGCGCGAACATGCCAACCATATCCCGGTCTATAGTAAGCTCTTGGTGACGGACCGGTCGAAGTAGCAAGATTTACTCCGCCGCACAGGTGATGCCTGCGAAATGACTGTCCATGAACGGAAGTTTGGTTGCGGGGGTAGGATTTGAACCTACGACCTTCAGGTTATGAGCCTGACGAGCTACCGGGCTGCTCCACCCCGCGTCACCGGCGGCAATCCCTAGAGCCAATCGCGATAGGCCGCAAGGGTGGTTCGGCGCTTTTGTAGCGGCGGCGACGCGAAACGCCTTTTGGAAATTCGTTGCGGTAGCCGTAGAGGTGTTTTGCTAGCTCGGGCGCGGGGCCTGGCAGTTTGGGCAATGGTAGAGCGTGCGCGCCGCGAGTTTCGACTTCTCCACCGGACCCTTGCATTTGGGACAAGTTACCTTGCCAAAGATATTCGTGCGCTCGCCCACCCCCCTCCCGGCCTTCAAATACGCCCGGTTGGTGATGATCGAGTTCCGCTCCACACCGATTTGGAGAAGCGCCCGCATCTCGTCCCAAAGCCCCTGCAACTCCTCTTCCGAAAGATCGGCGCCGCGGGTGAGAGGGTGAATGCCCCGCAGCCAAAGGATCTCCGCGCGGTAGATATTGCCGATCCCGGCGATCACCTTCTGGTCCATCAAAAGGCGCGCAATCGCTGCCCGGCTTTTTCGGATCCGGGCGATCGCCCGTTCAGGCTCCGGCGCATCGGCCAGAAGATCGGGCCCGTAGCGCGCCCGAAACCCGTCAAGTTCGGCCGCCTCCAACAATTCGCAAGTATTCGGACCCACAATGTCGATCACATGGCTCGGCCCCGAGAGGCGCACCCGCACCACATCGCGCGGCGGATCGGCCGGCTGGACCTGGGGGCGGAAAGTCCCCGCAAGGCCGAGATGAATATGGAGCGTCCGGCCATTGTCGAAATGGTAGAGCATGTGTTTTCCGACGGCCTCGGTGCCGGTGCAGGTCGCCCCGTCGATCAGCCGCGCCCCCTGCGCGAAGCGGCCTTGGGGTGAACTCACGTCAAGCCGCTGGCCTTCGAACATCGCCCGCTGGTCGCGTGCGGCGCGGTGGATCGTATGACCCTCGGGCATCCTCTTTCCTGCTCATATGCGCTCCGGGTCGAGCGCGGCTCTTTTCTGGCGTTACGCCGTTTCGCGACAGATCGGCAAGCGCATGTCATCGGGCGCGACGGCATGGCCAACCTTCCGCGACAAGTCCCGCGACACCATCGCTTCGAGCGCGAGCCTAAACCGAGGACGCCGCGATCGTTTCCGGAGCGTCTCAAAATCCCAGACAAGCATCTCCGATCCGGCATCGACCGTCACCGTCGCCGCCGCCGGCTCACTCAGCATATAAGAGACCTCGCCGATGAAGATCCCCGCCGGAAGCGAAAACCGATGGCCCCGCTTTTCAGTTTCCGCAGTCCCGCTGAGCAGAAAGTACAGCATGTCGTTCGGCGCACCTTCATTGAGGATCGTCGTCCTCGCCTCGACGTTCATACGCCGCGCTGCACCGACAATGGCTCGAAAGTCGCCCGGGGGAAGGGAACGGAAGTTCTCGAAACCATCATAGAGGTCCACGAGTTCTGGCGTGAGAGCCCGCCTGCTGCGCGACGACAGAAGGATCCAAAGACCGATAAGGTTGGCGATACCTAATGCGACGCTGGTCCAGATTGCGGCCCATAGCGGGGTCTCCGTGGCCACAGAATAGTAGATCACGTAGAACGTTGTCCCGGCGAGGAAGAATAGCCGCAGGACCACTTGGTTAATGATCAAGTATCCGATGATGTAGCTCAGTGCGGCGCCGAAAACGAAAATGTCGGCTGCAGTCAATAAACTCATTCTTCCCCCGTGGTGGACCAGCATAGGCGAGCAATCGGCCGGATGCGAGGCCCCTGCGACGCCGAGAGGTCGAATTCCGACAGGTCTGGCTCCTTAAATGAGGTTCTGCGCCTGCTGTCCCGTGAACCCTCGGCACGGGCGCAGAGGGCTAGGTGCGAGACGCTCCATGGGAGGCTGATTTCCATTGGGCGAGTGTCGCTTCTGCAGACCAGGCGGTCGATGGGACGAATCGTGCCGTTTGACACAATTCCCCGTGAGAAGAGGATTGTTTCATGGCACACGGGCCCTTTGTTCACGAACACCGCTGCTAACAACCGCGCGGCGCTTGTTCTGTTTCTGTTTCGGCAACGCGCCTGTTTTTTCCCTACGTCAGCCTCCCAACTTCACGGCCCTAAAGCTAAAATTCTCTCAGAGGCTCGATAACTCTTGGGGAAGTTGCATGTTCAGACCAGTAACCGCGGCATTGTTCGCCGCAGCACTCGGCACCACAGCCAGTGCAACGACGTATGAATATACGTCGACCAATGTGAACGGCGTCGACTCGACGTACCGTTTCAACGACGTCACTTACGATTTTAAACTCAGCTTCGCGGTCGAATCCGGCAACGGTGTAGATGGTGCATGGTGGGTCGTGAATGACGGCCCGATGCCGCAGAGCGGCACCCGGGACAAGTACGCGATCTTTTATACCGACATGACCCAAGTCTGGGCCTATCAATACACCGGTGGCTTTAACAAACCGCAGAACAACAGCGGTCCGTTGCTCCAGGTTTGGAAGAACGCGGTCACGAAGGTGACCGATGACGGCAAAGACACGTTTAGCCTTCACCTGGAATTGGCCGATCTCAAAGCCCGGACCGACCTCGGCGACGAATGGGTCGGGCTTGGGTTCGACGAGAAGATCGGCACGTGGCTGCATCCGGTCGTCGACGCGTTCGGCTCTTGCACCGGCAGCTATTTCGACCCGAACTCCGATGAGCTGAACTGCTTCAACGGCAGAAAGTGGATCGGTTGGGACGAGGCCAACCGGGACGCGACCGTGGTCCCGATCCCGGCCACGTTGCCGCTTCTCGCCGCACCTTTGGCCGGCTTTGCCTTTGGCAGCTGGCGCCGGAAGCGCGCGCAGAAGAACGCCTAACGCTTGCGGGCTGATGCCCGCGACACAAAAGAATTGAGCCCCGTCCTGGCCCCAGGGCGGGGTTCTTCGCTGGGACTCCCTCTTTGTCGAACGCCGCATTTCTCGTCGCCACCGTGCCCCTAGGGCGCCGTGAAAGCGGCAAATCCCACGGAAACAACTGAAATTCGTCACGAATACGAACTACTTTCGGCCGCTTTCTCCACCACCGTCATATCACGAACTCGTGAAATTCCGGCACTCCACACTTCCTTTGGCAAATTTTGGCGGGTGCCCGGCGACAACGAAACTGGAGTGGTCAGTATGCTAGTAGGGCGCATCATTTCCGTCGCAACGGCGGTCACATTACTCGGTTCGGCGGCCTCCGCCGACATCACCACCTATAGCCCAGAGGTCCATCTGGGGTTTCTCTATGTGACCGACTGGCAAAACCCCTATAGCGGCAATGACGAGGGGTTTAATGAGAGGCTTTCCTTCTCGATCTACCAAGACATCGAGCTTGCGCCCAATACGTCAGCCTTCGTGCAGCTTTTCGCTGCGGATCGTGCGTCGCAAACGGTGAATACATCGATTGGGGTCGAACAGGATCTCGGTGGCGCAGGTCTGGCCGGTCTGTCGGTTTTCGCGGCCTATGGGGGTCTCGACTCCCAGGCAATCTTTTACGACGGCGAGGTCCGCACCGCCTTGGCAGCTGCCAACCGCATGCAGGTGAGCCTCTTCGAAGATCTCGACGAGAACGACTACGCTAGAGTTTGGCCCTATGAGCGCACCGATCAGATTTTTATCGGCGCCGATTACGATGTCGGTCCGCTGACATTTGGCGCGGCGGTCTCAGACAACTACATTCTGGGCGACCCGGCCGACCAGTTCTTCAGCGCCACAATCCATTATGTGTCCGAATTTGGCTTCCATGCCGGTGTGCTCGTCTCGGGCTGGGAACGCTACGATGGGGGCGTCAACACCCAACGGCGCGACGCGACAACCGGGACGGTCGGATACCGGAACGATACCTTCGCCGTTATGGTCGACATCGGCCAATATCGCAGGAAAGTCGTCTCCTCCGCGACGGAATTGGTCTCCGACGTTTACGCGGTGGCAACGGAATACAAATGGGGCGACGTCACAGCGGCGGCCGCCTATGGCAATTCGACCGAAGGCGGAGGGATGGAAAGCCTCGTGGGCTCCCTGAGCTACAAGGCGAGCGATCTCTTGGATATTTATGTTGGCGGATTTGATGCCGGTCGGAACAATGGCCGAGGCGAACAAGGTCTCCTGGCAGGTCTCACGCTGAACCTCTAGACGCCTGGTTTCGGCACAAAAAAGCCGCCTCGAAAGGCGGCTTTTTTGCTTCATCGTCAGAGAGATACGCTCTGTATTCGTTAGATTTGGCGGCGACCTACTCTCCCACGCCTTAAGACGCAGTACCATCGGCGCAGCGGCACTTAACGGCCGAGTTCGGGATGGGATCGGGTGTTTTGCTCGCGCTATGACCACCAAATCAAAGGAACACAGAGCCAAGTCAGGTACACGTAAGTGTATGCTCTTGATCTGAAGTAGGGCGGAACAAATTCCGCAGACCAACCGGCCTTCTACTGGATCAAATCAAGCCTATCGGACAATTAGTACCGGTCAGCTGAACGTGTCGCCACGCTTACACCTCCGGCCTATCGACGAGGTCGTCTACCTCGGTCCTCAGGGATACCTTGTTT
>JBCCTQ010000021.1:0-66738 GCA_039198225.1 Pseudomonadota bacterium | reverse complement strand
TGGTGCCCGAGGAGAGATTCGAACTCTCACGCCTTGCGGCGGCGGATTTTGAATCCGCTGCGTCTACCATTCCGCCACTCGGGCCCGAAGGCGACCATAGCGATGTGGATCGAGAGGGGAAAGGGCCGGGTGCGCCGGAAACTCTTGAGACCCGCTCGTGGGGCAAAGCTGCGCTGTCGCATCGGGCTATCGTTGGCGTGGCCCGAGCAATTGATTTTTGCCCCGCCCCGTCTCGACAGCGAGCGGGACAAGCCTCAGATATTCAGAGTGTCGAGACGGCCCCGTAGCCTCGGCCCCGATATCTCGGCATGTTCCTTCAGGAGAAACCGCATCAATGCCGAGGCCGGATCGGCCTCACCGGCCAAAACCCGGTCAAGCCTGCCGTCAAGACCGAGCAACGCGTTCAGCCCGGCGTCGATCCCCTGGAGGAGCCCCAGACGTTTGGTCATCGCCGCCACTGCAAGGCTCGGGTGCTTTTTATGAAAGAGGGCCCCCATCGTGCCCCGTTGGATCTCAATGATCAGCCGGTCCCGAAAGCTTCGGGGTGCGGATGAGGGTTTGTAGTGCAGAATGGCGGCGGCGGAGTCATAAAAGCGTTTTGCCCCTGCTTTGAGGAGCCTTGTGGCGAATTCCATGTCCTCCCAACCATAGAGCGTGAACTCCTCGTCATATCCCCCGATCCGGTCAAAGAGCGCCTTGGGCGCCGACGCATTGCCCGACGGATAAGGGTTCCGGTGCCACCCTTTGGCGCTCTCCTTCGCGGCGCGCGCGATATCCGTCGGTGGCGCGTTGATTTCGATAATGGGACCCGTGACAATCCGATTTGGCCCTTCCTTCTGCCGGGCGAGATGGGTCGCAATATAGTTTCGCGCCACGTAGGCATCATCATCGAGGGAGATGATGATATCGGCCTTTGCGAGCGCAATGGCGCGGTTCCGTGTCCTCGAGATCGCCCCGGGCGCGGTCCGCGGCAAGACCTCCCAGCGGAGACGCGGATGATTGATGCCCGCGAGCAACTCGGCGGTGTGGTCGGGGCTGTCGTCGACCACGACGATGACTTCGTAATCGCTTCCACCCAGGTCCTGGTCGAGGACAGTGGGAAGGCAATCGCCAATAATATCGGCGCGGTTGCGCGTGGGGATGATGACGCTGGCCGCTAAGGTCATTTCAGTGCCGGTTTCATGGGTGTGGCGTCGCTAACCGGTCGCAAAAAGGGTGTCCAGTGGGCTGGCGCTCCTTCGGCGCTTGACGGCGCGCCATGGGTGAGGCCCTTTGCGGGCAGACAGTGCAAAGGGGCCAAGATGGGACGCGGGACTTCTGACAGGGCGGTAGAGCCTCTGGCTCGGGCGATGCCAAACTAGGCCAATGCCCGAGGGAAAACCCGAAATATCGCACGAGTCTACCGAAGAGATGGCCATATCAGCGCGGCTCGACGCCTTGGCGAACGAGGCGACGGGCGAGGCCGTCACCCTCGATTGGATCCTCTCAGAACTTCACGAGCGCGCCTTTGGTCTCTTTCTATTAATCCTCGCCCTCCCCTGCTGCATCCCCTTTCTCTACGGTATCCCGCAAATCGTAGCCCTGCCGCTCATGTTTGTGTCCGCCCAGCTCGTTTTGGGACGCCGCGTACCTTGGCTCCCGAAAAACCTGGGGGCACGGACAGTATCAACTGAGGGGCTGAGAAGCCTTGCTGAACGCGCCAGGCCCTGGCTCAAACGGATCGAAGCGGTCAGCCGACCACGCATCGCCGCACTCACCCGCGCTCCTGTCGACCGCGTCGTGGGGCTGGCCTTGGTGCTGTTTAGTGCCTCCATCCTCGTTCCCCTGCCGGGCACCAATACGGTCCCAGGCTTTGCGGTCGTGGTCGTGTCGATGGGGCTTTTGCAACGCGACGGTCTCCTGGTCATCCTGGGCGCGGCCCTCGGCACGGCTTGGATCGCTTCGCTTGTTTTTGCGGGGGCGACCTTGGCCAGCCTGGTGAAAACCTGGCTGGGACTGTGAGGCTGCGCGGCGGGGCTTGCGTAGGGCGCGTCGGGGACTAAGAGAAAAACAATGAGCCCAAAAACCCTAATCAGCCTGGCTGCATTCGGATCGGCCGCCCTTCTTCTCGGGGCGTTTCTGTTCCAGGCCTTGGGCTATGCGCCTTGTCAGCTCTGCCTTTGGCAGCGCTGGCCCCATCTTATAGCTGTCGCTGCGGGCGGACTGGCCCTTTTGATCGGTGCGCGCTTCGCCCTTTGGGCCATTCTCGGCGCGCTTGGGGTCTTGGCGACGGCCGGGATCGGATTGTTCCATACCGGCGTCGAGAAAATGTGGTGGGATGGGCCCCAAGCCTGTTCCGGGGGTGGGAGCCTCTCGGGCCTCTCCGGGGCAGATCTTCTTTCGACCGAAGGGCTCTCGGATGTGGTGCGGTGCGACGAGGTGGCCTGGGCGTTTCTCGGCCTTTCTATGGCCAGTTGGAACGCGCTCCTGTCTCTCGGGCTCGCGGTGCTTTGGTTTATGGCCATCGTCAAATCGCAGGCATATCGCAACACGTCGGCTTGAGCCGAAACCCGGCCCGACTTTCGGATCGTTTAGTTGGGGAAACGGAAGGGTTTGGGACGCGCCAAACCGGCGCTGTTTCGAGCCCCAAAGGGCCCTTCATCCTGGCGAAAAATACTCCCGCCGGAGGCGACGGCGCGCCAGCGCCGTAAGGTCTTAGTGGAGCGTGAACTCGCCGGTCACGTTCCGCCACTCCCCGGCACCGATCATTTTTCGATGGGTGAAGCGCACCGAATGGAGCGGGCCTTCGATCTCGTCCTGCCAGAACTCGATAAATTTGAAGAGCCGCGGGTGATCCGGTGCCAAATCGTAATCCTGCCAAACGAAAGTATTGAGTACATTCTGGTAATCCGGCATCCGGTAGAAGATCTCCGCCGTCGTCAACCCGTACCCTTGCAACATCAACTCGGTCTCAGAGGGTGCCATCGTCGCTCCTATCTCAGCCACCACCGCCCCCTCAGTCAGCCGTGAAAGTTTCACCAAATCAATAACAACAAGGCCTTAGGGCGATTCTTGGGCCAAGACGTGATGAAAAGTGAGGCGGCCTTGCACAGGATATCCGCCATAGGCTAAAAGATGACCACAAGATCTGGTAGCAGACCCTGAGGCACCCCGCGCGTGAGCGACACCCCCGAACCGCCTGAAAACACAGATGAAATGAACCCGGAACGGCCGGGCTACGATGGTCCACAAATCACCATCGAAGCCGAGATGCGTGCGAGTTACCTCGATTACGCGATGTCGGTCATCGTCTCCCGGGCGATCCCCGACCTCCGCGACGGGCTGAAACCGGTCCACCGGCGGATCCTCTATTCGATGTGGGAGAAGGGGAACACGGCAGAAAAGTCCTACCGCAAATGCGCCAAACCGGTGGGCGATGTGATGGGGTCCTATCACCCCCATGGCGACGGGGCGATCTACGACGCGCTTGTCCGCATGGCGCAGGATTTTTCCATGTCGCTCCCGCTGATCGACGGGCAAGGCAATTTCGGATCGATGGACGGCGATAACCCGGCCGCCATGCGCTACACCGAAGCGCGGCTCGCCAAACCGTCCAATTTCCTCCTCGGAGATATCGAAAAAGAAACCGTCGATTTCCAAGACAATTATGACGGCAAAGAACAGGAACCAACTGTCCTACCGGCGCGCTTCCCGAATATGCTGGTCAATGGGGCCGGTGGGATCGCCGTCGGGATGGCCACCAATATTCCGCCCCATAATTTGGGCGAAGTGGTCGACGCGACCCTCGCCCTCATCGAAGACCCCGACCTTTCGGCCGAACGGCTCATGGAATACGTCCCTGCCCCGGACTTTCCAACCGGCGGCGTGATCCTCGGGCGCTCCGGCGCGCGAAAGGCCTATCTCGAAGGCCGGGGCTCGATAATCATCCGCGCAAAAACCCGTATCGAAGAGATCCGAAAAGACCGCTACGCGATCATTGTCGATGAGATCCCCTACCAGGTGAACAAAGCTGCGATGATCGAGAAAATCGCCGATCTCGTGGCCGACAAACGCATCGAAGGGGTCGCCTCGATCCAAGATGAGAGCGACCGGGTGGGCGTTCGGGTGGTCATCGAACTCAAACGCGACGCCACACCCGAAGTTGTGCTGAACCAGCTTTGGCGGTTTACGCCGCTCCAAACCTCCTTCGGCGCCAATATGCTTGCCTTGAATGGCGGGCGGCCTGAGCAACTCAGTTTGCGCGACTTTCTTTCCTATTTCGTAGATTTCCGGGAAGAGGTCGTGGCCCGGCGGACCGCGTTCGAACTCAGGAAAGCGCGAGAGCGGTCGCATATTCTCTGCGGGCTCGCGGTGGCGGTGTCGAATGTCGACGAAGTGGTCGCCACGATCCGCGCTTCGGCCGATGCCGCCGAAGCCCGCGCCAAACTGATGGAGCGGCGCTGGCCTGCCTCATCGATCGCCGACTACATACGCCTGATCGATGATCCGTCCCATACGATCAACGAGGACGGCACCTACAACCTCTCCGAGATCCAGGCCCGGGCGATCCTTGATCTTCGGCTCCAGCGCCTGACCCAAATCGGCGTTAAGGAAGTCACCGACGAACTCGAAGAGCTCGCCGACAAGATCAAAGACTATCTTGCTATTCTCGCCAGCCGAGAGCGGATCATGGCGATCATTTCGGACGAGCTCCGCGAGGTGAAAGAGGCCTTCGCCGTGCCGCGTCGGTCGGAGATCACCGAATGGGACGGCGACCTCGAAGACGAAGACCTGATTGAGCGGGAAGACATGGTCGTGACCGTAACCCAGTCCGGTTACATAAAACGCACTCCCCTCGATGAGTTCCGCGCCCAGCGCCGGGGCGGCAAAGGCCTCTCTGGCATGTCGACAAAGGAAGAAGACGTCGTCACCACACTTTTTGTGGCCAACACCCACACCCAGCTTCTCTTCTTCACGACCGAAGGCATGGTCTACAAATTGAAGACCTGGCGCCTGCCCCAAGGGGGGCGGACGGCGAAAGGCAAAGCGATCGTCAATATCCTGCCGATCCCTACAGGCGTAGGTATTGCCGCGATCATGCCGGTCGACCGGGACGAAGCCGATTGGGACCAACTCCAGATCGTTTTCGCGACCTCGGAAGGCGATGTGCGGCGAAACCAGCTTTCGGATTTCACCAATGTGAAATCGAACGGCAAGATCGCGATGAAACTCCCGGACGGCGTGAGCCTGGTGAATGCGCGGATCGCGACGGAATCCGATGACGTGATGTTAGTGACCGCTTTGGGCCGTTCCATCCGGTTCCCGACAACCGAAGTGCGCGTCTTCAAAGGCCGCGATTCAACCGGCGTTCGCGGGGTGAAACTCGGCGAGGGGGACGGTGTGGTCTCGATGAGCGTTATCCGCCATTTCGAAGCGCGCCCAGACGAGCGGGCAGCCTATCTTAAACAGAGACGTTTGATGGCCGGGAACACCGATGAGGTGGAGGACGAGGACGAAGAAGCGGTCGAAGGGGGTCAGCTTTCTCCGGAGCGCTACGCGGAAATGTCGGCCGCTGAAGATCTGATCCTTACGATCACGTCCCAAGGCTCGGGGAAGCTCTCATCGTCCCATGATTATCCTGTGCGCGGCCGGGGCGGCCAGGGGGTCAGGGCAATGGATGCGGCCATGCGGGGCGGAAGCCTCGTGGCAAGCTTCCCGGTGGAAATGGACGACCAGATCATGCTGGCGACCTCAACCGGTCAGTCCATCCGCGTGCCCGTGGACGGGATCTCGTTTAGGTCTCGGTCGGCGGGCGGGGTGAAGGTCTTCGACACCGGCGACGGCGAGGAGGTGGTCTCGGTGGCCTGGATTGCCGACCAGGGTGAGGACGGCGAAGGCGACGCGGAATAGTGCAGCCTAGGGCTGGCTTCAGCCAACCACTTTTGCACCTTTACGAAGAAGAAAGCTGAGCCGTGCGTGCGCCTGCACGTGGGGCGCCGCTCCGACAGTTGTGAAAGGCACTTCATGGCGCCGTGTTAGCCGCTCCATCTGAATGACGCGCGAGCGAAGGTAGCGCCAGCCCGCCCGGACGGGCAGGCGCTGGCCCGGCGCCTTCGGTTTGGTTCCGGGCCAAGCCCGAGCGGCGGTGTTGCCCCTCACTGAAACGACGGGATCACCTCGTTGCCGTAATGCATGAGGATCTCCTCCTCGCGCCCGTTATCGAGGTAGATGTTGAACTGGGTCATCCCCGCTTCGCCCAGCACTTTGAGCTTTTCGATATGGGCCGCTGGGTTGCCGAGTACCGAAAAGCCCTCGACGATCTCGTCGGTGATGAAATCGAGATAGGGGTTATCCGATTGCCCGTGCTTGGAGTAATCATACCCTTTCCGGTCTTTGATATATGCCGTGAGCGACGGCGGGATGTCTTCCCGGTCGGTCCCATATTTCTCCACGATATCGGCCACATGGTTCCCCACCATGGCCGGGAACCAGCGGGTTGCCTCGATGCTCTCTTCTTTCGTTCCAAAATAAGCAGGTGCGGCGCACATGACCTTGTAGCCCGACATATCGCGGCCCTCGGCTTCGCCAGCCGCTTTGGCCTGATCGGCGAGCCATTTGACGATGGTGGGTTCTGCGATTTGGAGGATCAACCCGTCGCCCACGCGCCCTGCCGAGGAGAGCGCTTTCGGCCCATAGGCGGCCACCCAAACGGGGAGTTCATAGCCCCACGCCCAAGGGAACTTGATCGGGGCCGGCACATCACCATAGGTCAGTTCTTCGCCTCTTACGAGAGCTTTGACGCCGTGGATGAACTCTTCCATTCGCGCAAGGGGAGCAGGTTTTTTGCCCATAACCCGAACCGCGGAATCACCTCGTCCAACACCGATATCGAACCGCCCGTCCGATTGTTTGGCGAGCGAGCCAAACATTGACGCGGCGAGCGACCAATCCCGCGTATTGGGGTTGGTCACGCACGGCCCGAAGCGCATGGTTTTCGTGTGCTCGATGCACATGGCCATGGCCATGTAGCTCTCCCGCCAAAGGATGTGGCTGTCGTAGAACCAGCAGTAGCTGAACCCCGCCTCTTCGGCCTGGCGGACGAGATATCGAGCCCGGCTCGGCTCGACGACCCCTTTGAAGGTTATGCCAAATTCCATTTCTGTCTCCCTAGTGGTCCGGCGCCCAGATCCGGATCCCCGCATGGGAAAACGGCACGGCTTTTGAGATGTTGATGCGGATGAGGATCGGCGTGATTGCCTCGATGGCGCGCGCCGCTTGGGCGTCGCCAGCATTGTAGGCGGTCACGCCGAGTTTTTCGACGAGGGCCATGACCTTTTTTCGGGGCTCAAGCCCGTTGCCACAAACCAGGACATCGCAATTGATATCCCAATCGAGCGTGTTGAGGGTCGTGGCCGAGACGTTGTGCAACGCCCCGATCACCGGGATATCGGGCCCGAGCCGGGCCAAGGCGGCCTCGGTGGCGGACCCTTCCGGCGGCATATCCACCTTTTTTGGATCCCCCTCGGCCAGGGGGACAACGATATCGACAAGGATCTTTCCCGCAAGGTGGGGCTTAAGGGCCTGGATCGTCGCGTTATGGCCGGACCAGGGGACAGCGAGGATGACGAACTCTCCCGCCTCGGCCACAGCCTCTTCATTGCTGGCACCGGTGATTGGGGCGCCACCGTCGGGGAGCTTCCCTTGGAGTTCGGCTGCGATCTCGGCCGCCCGTGCCCCGTCCCGAGACCCGATCACCACAGGAAGCCCGGCCCGGGCGAAGCGCAAGGCGAGCCCCTGGCCTTGGGGGCCTGTGCCGCCGACGATGGCAAGACTGCCCTCGCTCATTGAAACATGTCCTCATCCTTCTTTCGCAATAGGTCCTGGGCCGAGGCTGGGCCGGGCGTCCACTCGAGCCCCCGGACCAGAACGACAGGCGTTTTTGCCGCTTTGCCCATCACAAGGCCCGCCGCGGCAGCCAATTCATCGGCCAAGGCCGGTTCGGTCACGCTCAACGTTCGTCCATACCCATCCGCTTCGCCGTCAAGGCGGAGCGTAGCGGGCACCCCGGCAAGCCCAATCGCGACGTTCACTTGGCCGAGCCGCCAGGGCCGGCCAAATGTGTCGGTCATCACGACGCCGATAGGGCCGCCAAACCGGGCCGACAGCGCGTCTGCGAGAGCTGCCGCACTGGCATCGGGCGCTACGGGCAAAGTCAGTACCGTCCCCGGCCGGTCGAGATTGGATTCGTCCACACCCGCATTGGCGGAGATGAACCCGAGCCGGTGCTCGCAGATCATCGTCCCTTCCGCCTGACCCGGATGGCGAAACGCGCGCACGACCCGCTTTGATTGGCGCAGCACCACTTCGACCTTTCGCGCGTCCTTCCCCAAGTCTTGCGCATAGGCCTCGGCCGCATCCGACGGCGTCACCCCATCGAGGGCGACAAAGCAGTCTTCGACCTTGGAAAACACCTTTTGGGCCACGCAGAGAATATCGCCCGGTTCCATGCCGTGGCCTGACGCCACAAGTCCGTCCCCGATGGCCCGGGCCAAATCGTCTCCGGGCTGGAAATCCGGAAGTTCAGCGATGGCCGCGAGCGTCACGGGTGTCATGGGTCAGGAGGTCATTGGCTATTGTATAGCGGATCGAAGCGGAGAGATGTTGGAGATCTGTAGGGCGGTCGATATCACGTCGTAGAGACGGGAACGGCACAAGGCTCACATGGAGCCCCGCATCGCGGGCCCGACCGGCGTGCTGGTAGTAGGACCGCGGCCCATAGGCGAAAACCATCTCTGTATTGGTCGGGACCAAAAGTGCATTGGTGCCAAAATCCTGCGACGGGCAAATAAAGGCAGACGATCGGGACATGGATTGGCCCAAGAGCTCCGCGAGATCCTCCACGCTCGGGTCGGCAAGATCGCCCGGAAGCAGGCAAAGACCGTCGTAGTCGTTCCGGCGTGCCCAATCGAGTGCGGTCGCCGCGGCCGCGTTGAGCCCCGGCGCGGCCTCTTCGATCACGATCACGTCGGGATCCGCCCCAACCCACGCCGCACCTGGGACAGTAACAAGAGCGATATCAGCCTCGATGCCGGTGAGCTTAGTCCGGGCGCAGGCCAACCGGCACAGGAGTTGGTCGAGAAGGCGCTTTGCAAGATATTTCCGGGCTCGGTCGCTCAAGTATCCACGGAGGCGCCCCTTTGCGTGGTCCGGGTCCTTGACGGGCACGGCGACGAGAATCTTTTGCCCGCTCATGCCGCTCGCACCGCAAGGTCCATAACGGTCCGGGCCAGGCGCCGTTTTTCGGCGGCATTCCGCATGACGATATCGGTGACAATCACATCCTGTCCGGTGGCCGCCGCCTCTTCCTTCTGGGGTGCGTCGGTTCCGTCGATCAGTAAGCAATCGATCAGAGCCCCATAATGCTGGGCCACGCCCACCACATCTGCCCGCCCGCCGAGGCTTCTTAGCATGTCCGCCGCTGGCCCCTTAAGGGCGGCCCCGGCAATGATCGGGCTCACGGCGATCTTCGGCGCCTGTGCTTCATCAAATGCTTGGGCGACACCGGGCACAGCAAGGATCGGAGCGATAGAAACCAGCGGATTAGACGGCGCGACGACGATGATCTCGGCCTCTTCGAGGGCCGTGATGGCCTCGGGCGTGGCCACGGCTGCTTCTGCCCCGGCATAGTCGAGGCCCATCACCTCCGGGCCACAGCCGTCGCGGACGAAGTATTCCTGGAACGAGCACCAACCGCTCGCCGTACGGACCCGGGTTTGGAGCGTGTCATCGGTGGGCAAAACGATCCCGGCCGTCACGCCAAAGGCCCGGGCCACATCGTGCGCAATCACTGATGGCCGATCCCCCCGTTGCCGCCGCATGGTCCGGTAAATATGGAGCCCCAAATCCTTGTCGCCGAGGGTCATCCATGTGTCCTGGCCGAGGGAGCGGAGCGTCCCCAAAGCGCGGTGCCCCTCATCGGCGACCCCCCAACCCTGGTTCCGGTCGATCATCCCGGCCAGTGTATAGGTCAGTGTATCAATATCGGGCGACACCCAGAGACCGTGGAATTCTTCGTCATCGCCCACATTGCCAATGATTGTGAGATCCACTCCGCTGATCCCGGCAAAGCCTTCGGCGAGTTTCGCACCACCGACGCCCCCAGCGAGGAGGGTGACTTTCACCCCCCCGCTCAAGGGCGCGCGTCCTGGGTGTCTTCGGGGGCGGGAAACATGGCCATGAAATCGAGGGGGTCCCTGCCCTGTCGGTCCACGAGCGGGGCGAGATCCTCAGGATCGTGGTGCTCGTAAACCTCTTTGACGTCGTAGAGCGTGCCCCGGCGCATTGGCACCCGCCCGGCCCCGCGGATGATCGAGGCGAGCTCCTTGGCGGTGATCTCCTGCCCATGCTGCGCGCCCGCGGATCGGGAGATACTCTCATTCATAAGCGTTCCGCCGAGATCATTCACTCCGCGGCGGAGAAGATCTTGGGCCCGCTCCGGGCCGAGCTTGGTCCAAGACACCTGGATATTGTCGATCTGCCCCGCCAGGACGATGCGGGCCACCGCGTGCATCTTGTCGACCTCATCGGCCGTGGGCCCCGGCCGCACACGGCCGGGCTCGGCCGTGTAAAGCGGGCTTTCGGTGTGGACGAATGAGAGCGGGACAAGCTCGGTGAAGCCGCCCGTGTCTTTCTGGATCTCTCGCAGCAGACAAAGATGGGCCGCCCAGTGTTCGGGCGCGTCGATATGGCCGTACATGATCGTGGCGGTGGTCTTGATCCCCACCTCGTGGGCCGTGCGGATGATCTCGACCCATTTTTCGGCGCTCAACTTGTTTTTGGTGAGTTGGCGGCGGATCTCGGTGTCGAGGATTTCGGCGGCGGTGCCGGGCATAGAGCCGAGGCCAGAAACCTTAAGATCACTCAAGAACGACCTGTAATCGCTTTTGCTTTTTGCTGCCCCGTACCAGATCTCGAAGGGTGAAAACGCGTGGATATGCATGTTCGGCAACGCGTCTTTGATCGCTTCGATAATGTCTTGGTAAAACGAGCCCGGCAGTTTCGGGTGGAGACCGCCCTGGATGCAGACTTCAGTTGCACCCCGGTCCCAGGCTTCCTGGGCGCGGCCGGCCACCTCAGCCGGGGACAGCCATTCCGCCCCCACCTCCTCGGCCCGTTTGGCGAAACCGCAGAACCGACAGCCCATATAACAAATATTGGTGAAGTTGATGTTGCGGTTGACGACGAAACTGACCCGGTCGCCGTTGGCGCGCTGACGGAGATGGTCGGCGACGAGAAACACCGCTTCGCGGTCGGCACCCGTCGCGCGGAAAAGCACGACCGCATCGGCTTCGCTGATCTTGTGGCCTTGGAGAGCACGGTCGAGGATCCGTTGCACCTTGGCCGTAACCTGTTGGCCTTGGCCCAAATCCATCGCGGCGCGGTAGACATCGCCCGGAGGAAGTACAGCGTTCACGACGCGAGCGCCTGGTGTCGAGCGAGCCCGTCGGGCCGGGCCATGGCGGCGATGCGATCGCGGAGGCCAGGGCTAACGAACCGGTCTCCGTCGGCGAGGTATTTGGGATAGATCGTAAGCCGTTCTTCAAGCTCGTAACCCGCCTCGGCCGACGAGCGCGCCAAAGCTTCGATCTCCGGCCAGACATGCTCGGGGTTGATGAAATCAATGGTTACCGGTGAGATCCCGCCCCAATCGTTGATCCCGGCCGAGAGATAGGCGATGTGGCGCGCCGAGAGGTTCGGCGGCGCTTGGAGGCTGATATCGGGCGGTAATATCAGGCGTGCCGCTGCGAGGGTCCGGAGCATGTCTTCGAGGCTCGGCTCGGGGTGGTCGGCCATGGCGATGCCGGGCTTTCGCTGGAAGTTCTGGATGATGACTTCCTGGATATGGCCGTGGCGTCGATGGCTTTCGGCAATTGCTTCGAGGGCGTCGAGCCGCTCCTCGCAGCTTTCCCCGATGCCAATGAGGAGCCCGGTGGTAAATGGCACGCCTGCGGCCCCTGCCCGTTCCAGCGTCCGAAGCCGCTGAACCGGCACTTTGTCAGGGCAAGCATAATGGGGCCCGCCTTTCCGGGTAAGCCGCCGGCTCGTGGTCTCGACCATCATCCCCATGGACGCCGCGACTGGTTTAAGACGCGCAATCTCGTCATCCGAAAGCGTACCTGCATTCACATGGGGAAGGAGTGCGGTTTCCGAGAGGACAAGCGCGCACATATCGGCGAGATAATCGGTCATCCGGGCGTAGCCGAGGCGCCCTAGGGCAGATTTTGCCTTCTCATAGCGCTCTTCCGGTTTCTCGCCGAGACTAAACAGAAGCTCTTTGCAGCCCGCCCGCTCACCGCGCCGCGCTGTCCGGAGAACCTCTTCGGGCGACATGATCGCAGCATCCGGGTCGTCGGGATGTTTGACGAAGGTGCAGTAACCGCAGGTGTCGCGGCACATATTCGTCAATGGGACGAAAACCTTCCGGGAATACGTCACGCGCTTCCCCCACGCCGCCTCGCGGATCCTCCGTGCCGCCTCGAGAAGTCGGTCGATGTCCTCGGCCCCCAATGTTCGGGGCTCAGACGCCTTTAGGGTGTCGAACATCTCGGCCGTCACGACAGGGGAGCCTCTTCCATTGGCTTATGCGAATACTACACGGTCGGAATTGGCTCGCGGCCTGTCAAGAATTTTTACTATCCGGTCAAAACTACGCGTCGGAACGCCGCAAGCTTTGCATGCTTTCTGGGCAGGCCCGGTCTCGACGCGCGCGCAGAGACGCGTTAACGACCCGTGTGATTGGACAATTCTCCCAGTTCTACAGGTCTCTACAGGACCTCTTCCCGGGAATGCTCGTGGCGGGCTTGATCGCCATTGCTGCACAATTTATCGCCGAGCATTACGGTGCACCGGCGATGCTCATGGCACTCCTTTTCGGGATTGCCCTCCATTTTCTCGCCGAGGAAGGCAAAGCGAAGGCCGGGATCGCGTTTTCGTCGCGAACCATCCTCCGCCTCGGCGTTGCCCTTTTAGGTGCACGTATCAGCTTCGAGATGGCCGCAGCCCTCGGGTGGAATTCGGTTCTTCTGGTCATTGCCGCCGTGGTGTTGACGATCGTTCTTGGCACCGCGCTTGGCCGGCTTTTCGGCATCGGCCCGAAACTCGGGTTTCTTTCCGCGGGCTCTGTCGCGATCTGCGGCGCCTCGGCCGCTCTGGCCATATCGGCGATCCTGCCCAAGGACGAGAGAAGCGAAGAACGGCTGATTTTCACCGTTGTCGGCGTTACCGTCCTTTCGACGGTGGCCATGATTGTCTACCCGGTTTTAGCCACCAGCATCGGGTTCGACACGAGCCAAGCGGGGCTGTTTCTCGGGGCAACAATCCACGACGTCGCCCAAGTGGTCGGGGCAGGCTTTTCCATCTCCGAAGAGGTCGGCGATATCTCGACCTTGGTGAAACTCATTCGGGTCGCGCTCTTGGCTCCGGTGATCTTGGTGGCAAGCCTGGTGATCCGCACCATGGTCACAGAAAGCGAAACGGGCGGGAAACGCCCGCCGATCCTCCCTGGCTTCGTGATGTCGTTTATCGCCCTAGTCGCCCTGAATTCCTTCGGCCTGATCCCGGCTCCGATCGTAGCGGTCGTGACCGATCTGTCCCGTTGGGCCCTTCTCACCGCAATCGCGGCCGTCGGGCTCAAGACATCGCTAAAAGACGTCCTCGATGTGGGCGGGCCCGCCATTGGCCTTATCGTCACCCAAACGCTCTTGATCGGGGGGCTGGTCCTTATGGGGCTTATGGTCTTGGGGATCGGCGCGGGCTAACACGAAAAACGGGCCCAACGGGCCCGCATATCGGTCGTTCCATTCGGGTCGAAATCGCCTAGTCCCAGAACGCCACGCCCCGGTACATCCGCATTTTCTTCTTCGGAGGCGCGGCAGGCTCTTCTTCAGCCTCGTCTTTGGCCACCGGTTCACTGACCGCATCTTCCGCAGGTGCCGCGATCTCGTCTTCAATGGCCTTGGCGATCTGGCGGACAAACACCCCGAGACCAACCTGTATTTTGATCAGATGTGCCCGCTGAACGCGGCTCGCCAAAAGCACCAGGACGACCCCGTCGATGGCTCGGATCACGAAGCTATGGTCGTCAAAATCAAGGATCAAATCGTTGAAATCCAGCCCTTCACCTTCCAGCGAACGGGTCAGATCGACCATCGAGGAAAAAATCTCAATTGTGTTCGATGTTTCGAGAATGTCGTAAGGCGCTTCTAAATTGTGGACCATCCGGTCTTTGTAGAGCGCCATTGCGGCAATGGCGGCCGGGTATTGGGCCACCATTTTGTCGAGTAATTCCTTAGCTGCCATGGCGGAACTCCCGTCGGTAGCCCCGACTGGTTTTGCTCTTGGCGACCAGAATATTGGACGCGCTGAGCGGAAGGGTGAAAAGCTCGACATCGCGCTTAGAGAAAGTCAGCGCCGGGCGGGGGGTCGCTTTCACCAAGTTCAATCCCGGTGGCCCGGGCCATGTCGAGAATGTTGGAAAAGACGGCGACGGTTTCGGGGGCGATGTCGCGTTCTTCTATGATTTCGCCGAGATCGTCGAAAACTGCGTAGCCTACGACGTTGTCTTCAGCGAGAAGCGCTGACACTTCCTTGCGCTCTTCCGCATTCAAGACGTTTTTCTTGGACTTTTTTTGATCGGAAGCCATTTTGATCGCCTATAAAGTTCGTAAAAATTTCCGATAGTCCTCTTTCTTCAGACAGGTCTGTTTGCAATTTCAGTCAAATCTGCGGCGAAGCTATGGTCATTTTAGACCTCTTCGGTCAGGCTCAGCGCGTCGCGCCAGTTGTTTTCACCCCTTTTCGGGCAACGGTGGCCGGTAAAAAGCGGGCCGCAATGGGCGGCCGACGAATGACAGGCTGGGCGTGAGCGAACCATTTCTAATTGGCGAAGCGATGACTGGAGGCTACGGGTCGGGCGCCGACATCCTCCATAGCTGCACCATTGCCGTCGATCCCGGTGAGATCGCAGTCATTGTCGGCCCGAATGGAGCCGGAAAATCGACCGCCATGAAGGCAGTCTTCGGCATGCTCAACCTTCGGGACGGGGCGGTGCGGATCGAAGGCCGCGACATCACCGATCTTGCCCCCCAGGCACGGGTCGCCGAAGGCATGGCCTTCGTGCCCCAAACCTCCAACATTTTCACGTCGATGTCCGTCGAGGAAAACCTTGAAATGGGGGCCTTTCTTCGGCGGGACGATATTACCGGCACCATGGAACAGGTCTACGAGCTCTTCCCAATCCTCCGTGAAAAGCGACGCCAGAAAGCGGGCGAATTGTCCGGCGGCCAGCGCCAACAGGTGGCTGTGGGGCGGGCGTTGATGACCCAACCCAAAGTGCTGATGCTCGACGAACCGACCGCCGGGGTCAGCCCCATCGTGATGGACGAACTCTTCGACCGCATCATCGAAGTGGCCCGGACGGGGATTTCGATCTTGATGGTCGAGCAGAATGCCCGCCAAGCCCTTGAGATCGCCGATAAAGGTTATGTGCTCGTCCAGGGCCGAAACGCCTTCACCGATACCGGCGCGGCGCTTTTGGCAGATCCTGATGTGAGACGCTCTTTCCTCGGGGGCTAGGAGACCGCGCTGCCCGCACATTGGGCGTTTCCGCTCTTTGGACGCAGCCCTGTGACCTCGTCGCCACAGAGCCGGTGCGGCGAAACCGCCCGAACATGGGAAACTTCTTGCCTGATCGGCGGTGCCCTCGCTTCATCTAATAACTGTCAAAATTTTGCCCGAGGAGGTGGGGATCCCGGGAGTGCTTCGATGGGGGTCGAAGTGTCGCGAAAGGGAATAGAGACGCTGAAAGGACGGACCTTTGAGTAACATAGCCATATTGGCAAGCCTCGCCCTGGGCAGTTGGGGCGACGGGATCCACTGCGCGTTCGGTGGATCCGACCTCCAAGCCCCCCCGGTGGCCGTCACCCTCTATCCCGTGCCGAGCCTCAAAGACCGACCGGGCCTTTCACGGGTGATGGTGGATGTCGAAGGCCATCGCCTTCGGGGGAATGCCCAACCGATTGACAATACGAGCGATGACGACGTGTTGATCCGGGCCCAGAACGAGCGGTCGGAATTTTACACGTTGGGCCTCCGGCTCGATGGCGCGGCCGTGCTTCATGTGGGCGGGCAAGACCTCGACGAGACCCGGTTCGGACGCTGCGAATTCCACGAGGATTGGTTTCCTGGCTGGCTCAACGAAGCGCGCGACAGCAGTTCTTAAGGAACCGGAATTCGACGAATTCCGGGCGCGAAAACGCGTTTTCGCGGCGCTTAAACCGCGCTCGCGAGCCATGACTGGCCGAGCGCCGCGGTGCGCGAGGCAAACTCCGACGCAAGGGCTTTGGCTTCGGGCGCGTGCCCGTGGCTCCCGATCCAGGCCAGTAAAGCCATCCGGCGGAGCATGATGAACGTGTCGATCTCTGCCTCATCCTCGGTCGGCAAATTCCGCACTTTGCGGTAGCCCCGAAGCCAAGCGGATTTCAGGGCTGGCACTCGGGGATCATCTTCCATGAAACTGATCGCGGCGGCAAAGTCGTACATCAGCCACCCAAAGCCACAATCGTCAAAATCGATGAGCCGCGTGCCGCCCGCGCCGATGATAAGATTGGCCAGCCGCATATCCGCGTGGATGAGATTGAACCGCGTCGGCGCCGCGCCATATGCGCCAAGGCGCGATCTTACCTTGGCCTCGACCATTTCAAGAACCGGTCGGAGTTCCCCGTCCAAACCAGGAGCCGCCCGCCAATCGCCCCAAGTTGCGGCCCTACCAAAAACCGCATCGAGATCCCAAGTGAGACGCTCGAAGGGCGTGGGCGGCACCCAAGTTTGCGTATGATCGTGGCACTGCGCTGCGAGCGCCCCGAGCTCTTCAAATCCTGGCGCGAGATCGCCCGCCTCGTCGGGGGCTCGGCCGTCAATAAACTCAAAGAGAACAAGGTACCGCCTTTCACCGTCCGGAAGTGTCATCTCTTGAACCGGGTCACCGTCCCGGCCGGAGATAGGTCGCGGCGTAGGGATCCCGGCCTCACTACTGAGGGCAGCGATCCAGGCCAATTCAGAGATGATCGCAACGCGGCTGTGATATCCTGCTCTGTGGAGCCGAAGGACAGCCTTGTATCCGTCCAGACCTTCCACAAGATAGGTGGTGTTTTCTGATACGTTGATACGGTGCGTGTGAGACACTCGCGGCAGATCCCAACATGCAAGCGCTGTCTCTGCCAACCTGTCGAGTTTCGCCAAATCATCCGGTTGAAGCATCAACGCGCCGCCCCCGCTTTCCAATCGAGGTCCCCTCGCCCTGCATAGGTAAGCAGCATTGGTGTGCAGAAGGGACTGTGATTTGCAACTTCAATTTCTGATTTAAGAATTTCCTTTTGGCTACATGCCAAAACACTCCAAAATGTCCCCCAACCGCTGCTTTGGTTTGAATTATTCGCTCGCACTTCGGTGGGGTTTAAAGGCAGGTGGGTTCTGGCTGTACAACAGTGGCCGCGCCCGTGCATCCGGCCCATTGCCGACATCCGACCCAGTCCCTCGATGCTGCGGTCGCAGCCCGCTTTGCCGCCAATCGCTGCACGCGCTTTACCCGAAGCCACACGAATCCACCGTCTGCGGGACTTTGCGGAGCTTAGACGAAAGTCCGCAAATCAGTTCCGCTTGACGTTACGCCGCCATATCTATCTGTATTTGGCCGTCATGAAGGAAGCACCTTTTGTCGAAAAGCGAAAGGTCGACAGAATTTGGCAATCGGATGTCCGCGAGGGTCGGCATGTTACTGGACGATCTCTAAAAAGCGCGATCAACCTGAGAAATCAGAGCCACAACCGCTCCGCATTCGGTGGCAAACTTCTTCAGTGCGCGGACTTGTTCTTCGAGCGGAGGATATGTCCGCCGTTGATCCAAAAGCTGCAGGTAGTCGACAACGAAGAGGGCATAATCCGGCGTTTTCGCGAGGCGTTCAATGATATGAGCCGTGCAGATATCGTCAGAGGTATCAACGACGATTGGACCGTCATGTCCCTTTGGATCTAAACCAAGTTTTTTTGAACCGATCCCAAACATCCGTGTCATTGTAGTCCAGTGAGAAAACATAGCCTTTGCGACTGTTTTGCTTGGCCATTCCGGCCAACTCTAAGCCAAGAAGGGTTTTGCCGCGACCGGGGCGCGCACCGATCAGCACCATGTCGCCTGAATTGAGCTGGTTTATGATTTCTTTGGCTGGTGTTGTTTTGGAGTAGTTGAACGCCAAATGGCTCCAGTCCCTCAAGCCCTCTTTGGTGGCAATCTGATTGAGTGCTGTGTGGAGTCTGATGCCCTTATCGCGCGACAGCAATCTTGCTTGACGCTTAAGTGTTTAGAT
Organism: Pseudomonadota bacterium; assembly: GCA_039198225.1. Lineage (GTDB taxonomy): Bacteria > Pseudomonadota > Alphaproteobacteria > Rhodobacterales > Rhodobacteraceae > JASJAR01. Next base: position 48,341 of record JBCCTQ010000021.1, on the reverse strand, counting down.
TGGTGACGATAGTCTCATCTCGAACCTCCTCGTTCGAGCGTTCTCCGCAATCCCTCCTCATGCGCGTACTCGAACAGTATAGGCTCGAAATGGTATCGCTCCGCATGCCGAATACTGCCCAGGTGGAGGGGGGCGGCCCGAGCAAGGCCATATCCATGAAGTAGCCCGATCATTTGGAAAACTCAATCGAGTTCTGGTCATCCGCTACACGCTGTCGAATGATCAGGATGGTTTCTCTGCTCCCAAAAGACCGGGTGCAGCATGTCCAGGCACCGGATTGCAGTGCACGAACACGGACGGCCTAGAGCCGCCGCCCGACAACTGGCGGAAATGCTGCGGATGCAGTCCGCATAGCTGACATTCATCGAGACCGCAGATTTGAACGAGCTCGAGCTCACAATTTGCGGGACGAAGCGCTTTTTTGCTGCGGTCGCGCCAAAGACCGCTTTCGGAACTTCTAGCCAACTGTTCTCAGGCTGCTCTTACTGAAAATCAACAAGCTGAAGAAGTAATTGCTCAAATTGTTGTCTTAGGGCTATGATCATAGATAGGTCGACATCGAAACCCCTTCGAGCAGTTCCTCCCATTTGCGCGCTAGGACCTCGTGGACCCATCCACCGTTCTCGGTCAGCGCGTTGTCTGCAATCATATTTGCTCTCCTCCCGATTTGGCCCCAGCCACGTGCCGCAATGGAGGAGGTTCCCATAAAACTGGGTCTCTGAGCGTCGAGCCCATAGTCATGGCCCAAACGTAAAGCGCTCGAAAGAGCCAAATCCATGAAGTGCAGAAATGAGTTGGTCGCAATCGCACGCGCTGATGAACGATGGTCTTTGACTGCATTGCCATCCAGCAACACTAATCTTGCCCACTGAGCCCAATCGACACTGGGCAAATCCAAGAGTGACCCGAAGTTCGATATCGGCGCAATTTAACGGGTTTGCGCACCGGGGGCAGGCGAAACGGGCGTCGGTAGAATTTGGAACCGACCTTCCGGTTCTGTCTTGAATTTTCCATACCGTCTTGGAAAACTATCGCATCTCGGCGGTGGGTTAAGGGGTGGGTACGTCACATCCTTGATTTCAATCGCATGTCGGGAGGGCCGTCCAACCGCTTTGGTCCCTGATGATCCTCGGCGTCCTGGATGCCGGATTTGTCACAGCCCAAGAACCACGAGATTTCCGCCCGTTGCGAAAACACCCTGAAGCCGCAATCCAAAGAGCCCAGATTGGCAGGTATTGTCTCAATGCCAATCCAACCGAGTTTAGACGCGCCAGCAGGTGTCGTGGGATTGCGTCTCTACGCCCCCTCCGCTAGACCATCGCGAAGGTCGCTGTAGCTCAGCTGGTAGAGCACGTCATTCGTAATGATGGGGTCGTAGGTTCAAGTCCTATCAGCGGCACCAGTTTTAGCCAACAATATCAGTTGGTTCCAAGGGGTCACCACTAGGTGGCCCCTTGTTGCTTTTGAACTGGGGTGTTGTGCGGGGTGTTTTTTTTGATCAGCTACGTTTCCGTGACGCCGGAAATGTACGCTAGGCCATATTGTCGTGGATATCTAGCGTGATTTCCGACATATTGATGGCAGTGATTTGCATGACCCATAATGTAGTAGGTGGAGCGGGATGACATCGGAAGTCTGTTTAATGAATAGCCTTTCGGTGGTTTTGGCAGCCGATAGCGCCACGACCGTCGAGTACTATGGGCAGAACGGAGCCGAGAAGCGCTACTTCAAAGGCGCTAACAAGATTTTCCAACTTTCCGAGGCTCATTCCGTTGGCCTGATGATCTACAATTCGGCATCTCTTTTGAGCGTCCCTTGGGAGGTTACTATCAAGGAGTTCAGGAAGGATTTAGGCGACAAGTCCTTCAATACCGTCGAGGGCTTTGCAGACGAATTCATCGCGTGGGTGAATGCGTCACAAAGGCTGTTTCCGGACGAAATAAGGCGTTCCAGTTTCGTCCAGCAAGTAGGCACCGCCCTGATACCAATTATCTTTGAATTCAATAAGCGGCGGCAAGATGACGATACTCTAGAATTTTCGGCCTTTGTGGACACCTACGTCGAAGACGCGGGCACGGTCGTTGAAAATTCTGAACTGAGCGATGATGTGATCGGAGAGCTTACAGCATCCACAAAGAATGATGCGGTAGGTGAATTTGAGAAATGGCTGGGGCTTGCGCAGATATCTTGCGTTGACGAAACCACTCGCGACAAGGCAATCGACGAAGCCACCAAGCAAGCGCTCAACATGCTTGCTGCCGAGAACAACTACTCTGGCCTTATATTTGCCGGGTTTGGTGATCATTCAGTTTTCCCAGAGCTGGCATCATATTCTCGGTGCAAAATATGGGGAACGAAGTTTGTTGCAGGTGGTAAGAAAGTCGAGAACGTCACCCACGACATACCAGCTGTCTTGTCAGCCTTTGCGCAAAGTTCCATGACCGATACCTTTGAAATTGGCCTCAGCTTCGACGTCTTTGCCAAGATGCAGGAGACCTTTGCTGGGGAACTGAAATCGATTTCGAACAGCTTGAACGAACTCGCGGGAGACGCCATCTCAGAAGAAAAGATCAACGAATTGATCGGTGAGCGGCTCACGAGTTCCAAAAACAAAATCTTCGAGTATGCAAGAACGGAACATTCCCTTCCGCTGCGGCGGGTTCTGGGTGTGTTGCCCGTGGATGAGATGGCCGAGCTTGCAGAGACCCTCATTAATTTGCAATCTCTGAAGGAAAAAGTAACGAAGCCTTCCGAAACTGTGGGTGGTCCGGTTGATGTAGCTGCGATCACGCGAAGCGAAGGCTTGGTTTGGATAAAGCGCAAGCACTTCTTTGACCCTGACTTGAACAGTCGGTTCTTTGAACGTAGGCGATAGGGGAGGAACCAATGGCGGACGAAAAAATGAAAACAGATCGCGACGACCAACTGTCACGTGACGAGTTGGACAGTCTGTTGGAAGAACTTGGGGTTTCCACCGAAACCGCGATGGACGAGTATCGCAACCGGGTCGAAAGTTTCAATAAATTGACGCTATGGCAAGATCAACGAAACAGCCAGATCGCACGGCTTAGCGGTTCCTTGGAAGTGTGTTTGAACCGGGTCGAAAGCTGACAGTCCAATGTGTTTGCAATCGACCCGGCCCGAACAACCGGGGCATGTGGGTACCCGGTTCAGCGCCGCACAGGATAGTGAAAGGACGACCTGCGCGACAATGCTGTTAAGTGGGAAGCTTGGTCAGCTTGTCCATTGCGTCGGAGACCTGACGCTTTTCCTCTAGTCGATAGCGTTCGACGCGCGCCTTCTTGTCGGCCAGAGATTTCTTGGCCAAAGCAAAGGACTTTTCCAGGTGCTGTCAGACGAATGCGAACCAGTCTCTGGTGGGACAGTGACGCTGCCCCTTATTCCGCGCACAGACCGCGCCATTCGGTCAGAGCGGCGATCCTGTTAAGCTTGAAGAGGTTTCGAGAAGAGAGGCTGCGTTCTTGGTTGAAGTGGTTTGAGACGGAGGCGTGGACTGAGGCGAACTTCTGAAGACTTCGCATACGCCGGAAGCGAAGCATGGCGCGCTCTCGTCGTCGGAACGGTAGGTGTGAGTTTTCAGCTCGATTGTTGAGCCATCGCCCCGTTTGCTGGCGGTCACCTACACCGATATCCTGAAGGGCAGCCCCGTAGGATCGGAGCTTGTCCGTCACGATAACCTCGGGCTGACCGTGCTTCCGCATGGATTTCTTCAGGAATTTCAAAGCCGCCTTCTTATCTCGCGTCTTCGTCACGAAGCTCTCCAGCACCTCTCCTTCGTGGTCCACCGCCCGCCAGAGATAGTGCCGTTCGCCGTTGATCTTCACAAACATCTCGTCGAGATGCCATCGCCACCGACTGGACTTCATGCCCTGGATGCGACGTTTGCGGATCTCGGAAGCAAACATTGGCCCAAAGCGTTGCCACCAAAACCGGACCGTCTCATGGCTGACATCGACACCACGCTCATGCAGCAGGTCTTCGACGTTTCGAAGTGAGAGCGGAAACCGGATGTAGAGCATCACCGCCAGGCGAATGATCTCGGGGCTCGTCTTGAAGTAGCGAAAAGGGGATCATTTGGTCATCAAGCGAGGCTACGAAAGCCCCCTGCCCCGTTCAAGCAAGTTTCCTCTGACAGCTCCCTCTCGTACGGTCAAACCCAAGACTGACAAACACCCGCAGATCTGTATGCGCTGAAATGGGAAAAGAGGTCCCTGCTCCTCAAGAGTGTTTCCCTGTTCCGCAAAAGAAATTCCCTGTTCCAGTCTATAGGGAAATCGCGCGCAAGCCTCTGAATACTCTGCACGAAATTAGGAACCAGTACTCAGAATCGTGCTGGTTTCCTCAAAATTCGCTGTAAAACGAACTGGAACAGGGAAAACGCAAAAAACCGGACCCGCCCAAATGAGTCTCTGAGACTAGACCGGAATCTGGCCTTGATCAGCCGCCCAGGGTCCGTCTCTGTGATACCCGACGCGTCGCAAGCCGCGGCAATTGCGCAGAGAAACCTGGCAATTTGGACATGGGAAAATGAGATAAGGGTCGGTGGCGGAGAGACAGGGATTCGAACCCTGGAGACGGTTTCCCGCCTACACGCGTTCCAGGCGTGCGCCTTCGACCACTCGGCCACCTCTCCGGCAATGGCGATGTAGCCGGAAGCGCTTGGGCTTCGCAAGCCCGGCCCGACCGAATGGCCCAGCCATTCTTGCCCCAGGGGCCCCGGGACCTTAGGTTCTGCGGAAAGTAAAGGCGATTAACACCATGGCCCTGCCCTTCGACGGCGCGATCTCGACCTACTACGAGGCCGACGCCCCAAAATCTGTCCGCAAGGCCATCGAGGCCCAAGAAAAGGGGCCCATTCTGCACGACCCCTATCCCTACGATGACCGCATGGACCGCGAGGAATACGAAGACAGGCTGGGCGAACTCCAGCTTGAGCTGGCTAAACTCCTCGCGGATGTGCGCGCCAGCGGAAAGCGCATCGTAGTCGTGTTCGAAGGCCGGGACGCGGCTGGAAAAGGCGGCACGATCAAACGGTTCCGAGAGAACCTCAATCCCCGGCATGCGCGGGTCGTCGCCCTTTCAAAACCCACGGATCGGGAAGCCGGCCAGTGGTATTTTCAGAGGTATATCAATATGCTACCGGCCGAGGGTGAGATCGTCTTCTTTGACCGGTCTTGGTACAACCGCGGCGTGGTCGAACATGTGTTTGAGTTCTGCACACCTGACCAACGACGGGACTTCTTCGACCAACTCCCGGCCTTCGAGCGCCTGCTCACAAGGGATGGAATTCAACTCTTCAAGCTTTGGCTCAACGTGGGTCGGGCCGAACAACTCAACCGGTTCCTCGACCGTGAAAATGACCCATTGAAGCAATGGAAACTCTCCTGGATAGATGTGGAGGGCCTTAAGCGTTGGGATGCCTACACCGACGCCATTGGTGAGACGCTCGACAAAAGCCATTCCAAAACAGCGCCTTGGACCGTCATTCGAAGTGATGACAAACGCCGGGCCCGGCTCGCGGCGATTGAGACGGTCGTGAGCCAGATCGATTATGCCAACAAGGGCAAGGCAGCGCGGGCCCCGGACAAAAAAGTCGCCGGGGGCCCGGACATCTGGAATGCCTAAACGGGGCTACCATCACGGCAATCTTCGCCAGGCCCTTGTCGACGCTGCACTTTCGCTGATCGAAGAGAAAGGCCCGACGGGCTTTACGCTGTCCGAAGCGGCCAAGGCGGCCGGCGTGACGCCCGCAGCGGTCTATCGCCATTTCGAAGGGCGGGAAGACTTGATCGCCGATGCGGCGCGCCAGGGCTATGAGATCTTCGCCGATCTCATGGAATATGCCTTTGAGACCGGTCAGCCCTCGGCCTTGGCCAGTTTCGAAGCCACGGGGCGGGCCTACTTGGCCTTTGCCCGGCGCTATCCCGGCCACTACGTGGCGATGTTTGAAAGTGGGATTTCGATAAACCGAACGCCGGAACTGGCGGCGGTGGCCCGCCGGGCCTTCGGCGTTTTGGAACGGGCCGCCGAGGCACTTTCGGAACAGATCCCGCCGGAAAAGCGGCCTCCGCCCCAGATGTTTTCGGCCCATATCTGGGCGATGTCCCATGGGGTGGTCGAACTCTTCGCGCGGGGCTCGCCCGGAACCAAAGCGCCCTTCCCGCCGGAAGATCTTTTGGAAACCGGAATAGGCGTCTATCTCCGCGGGCTCGGTCTCGTGCCACCTGACAGCTAAAACTCTCGGTCATCTCCGGGGCGATGGGATCAAGCTGGCGCTCGGAAGTGCTTTGAAAGCTTCAACCCTTGGCCTTGGTAGTTCGACGCGATCCCCGCACCGTAAAGATCCTCCGGCGGGGCCGCCATTGCTTCGTAGACGAGACGCCCCACGACCTGGCCGTGTTCGAGAACGAAGGGGGCCTCATGGCAGCGGACTTCCAATACGCCCCGTGACCCGGCCCCGCCCGCTTCAGCCCAACCAAAGCCCGGATCGAAAAACCCCGCATAGTGGACCCGGAACTCACCGACCATGGCGAGGTATGGCGCCATTTCGGCCGCATGGGTGGGGGGGATCGTCACCGCTTCGCGGCTGACCAAGATATAGAATGCACCAGGATCAAGGATGATGCGCCCGCTCTCCGTGCGCACTTCTTCCCAGAATTCCGCCGGATCATGGCCGCCGACATTCTCAAGATCGATCACCCCGCTATGGGGTTTGGCGCGGACTCCCACAAGGCTTCCGCTTTGGGGCCGAAGATCGACCGAAAAGCCCAAGCCCTCCGAAATAACCGGCGTCCCATCCACTAGTGGCGTTTTGGAATGAAGCGCCAGAAGTGCGTCATCAGACAAAACGCTTTGGCCATCGCGGAACCGGATCTGATTGAGCCGCATGCCCGGCCGCACCAACACCGAGAACGAGCGGGGGCAAATCTCGGCGTAGAGGGGGCCGCGATAGCCCGCCTGGATGCGGTCGAATTCGACGCCGCCATCGGTGATCGTGCGGGTGAGAAGATCGAGCCGCCCGGTTGAGGATTTGGCGTTGGCCACGGCTTCAATTTGGGCGGGGAGTGCCAGGCTTTCGGCCAAGGGCACCACGTAGACGCAGCCTTTCTCTAAAACCGCGCCGCCCGCGAGATCGATCTGGTGCATCTCGAATTCCGAGAGCCGTTCGGCGACCGTTCGACCTTCGCCAGCCAGAAACGAAGCGCGTACCCGGTAGGCCACCGGCCCCAACCGAAGATCGACAGAGGCGGGCTGGACCTGACCTTCGTCAAAGGTCGGATCGGCGGTGAGCCCGCCTTGTGCGATCAAGTCGCGGATCAGTCTATCCGGCAAAAGCCCCGGCACAGGCGCCTCAGAATTGGGGAGCGAGGATGGTCGGGCTAGCAGGATTTGAACCTGCGACCTTCCGTCCCCCAGACGGACGCGCTAACCAAGCTGCGCCATAGCCCGACAGGCTGGCTTCTGACCGAATTCCCAAGGAGGGGCAAGGCCGGAACGCCATCCCCCTCAAGCGGCCCGGGCCGCGGCGATCCGGTCGCTCACGGTTTTGAGAATGACGGCATGTTCCACCAAACGCGACCGATCCAATGACCGAAGCCCAACGGCAACTCCAGAGCCCGCAGGGATAGAGATATCATCGTCTTCCAGATCGGTGTCGGGCACGTCCGGCGTGGCTGGAATCGATGCCGCCACCGGCTCGACAGGGGATTCCTTGGGCGGCTCTGGCTCCGAAGGTGCGGCCTCAAAGGGCAAAGCCGGTTCGAGATCTTCTGCCGCATCGGCAGGTTCCGCCTCCGCCACTTCTTCAGCGCCGCTGTCTTCTGATGCGTCAACGGGCGGCGAGACCGGCGGCTCGACCGGTGGGGCTGCGGGCACCTCCACGGCACTCGCTTCAATCACATCGCCCGGCGGGTCGTAGACGGCCCTGCCGTCGAGAGACTGCGAAAGGGCCGCCACATGTTTCACGCCCTTCTCCCGGAGGAGCTTTTGCACGCCCCGGATTGTCATCCCATCATCGTGGAGAAGCCGCTTGATCCCACCGATGAGCGCCATGTCATTCGGTCTGTAGTAGCGCCGCCCCCCGGCCCGTTTGACCGGCTTGATTTGGGTGAACCGGCTTTCCCAGAACCGGAGCACATGGGTCGGCACGTCAAGCCAATCGGCGACCTCGGAGATCGTCCGGAACGCGTCGGGGGACTTTTCCATGGGCCCGGGGCCTATTTGTTGCCAGCCGCGACGCGGTCTTTCATCAAATGGGAGGGCCTGAAAGTGAGGACCCGGCGAGGATGGATCGGCACCTCCTCCCCGGTTTTGGGGTTCCGCCCGATACGGGCGGCCTTTTCGCGCACGCTGAATGTTCCAAACGAAGAGATTTTCACGCTTTCGCCGCGCACAAGCGAATCCGACATATGCTGGAGGACGCTTTCGACCAATTGAGCGCTCTCATTGCGCGACAGGCCCACTTCCCGGAAGACCGCCTCGCTGAGATCCATGCGTGTAAGTGTTTTTTGTCCCATAGAGCGCCCCTATTTCCGTGCCGTCCAACCATAGGTCTCGGCTATTTTCCGAGTCAATATCAATGGTTTGGAGAATTGCGCCCCGGGCGACTACCAGCGCAGCGCCACCGCTCCCCAAGCCAGACCTCCGCCAATGGCCTCCGTGACCACGAGATCGCCCTGGCCGATTTGCCCCCGGGCCTTTCCAACCGAAAGCGCCAAAGGGATCGACGCGGCGGATGTGTTGCCATGGTCTTGGACCGTGACCACGACGCGCTCGAGATCTACACCCATTTTCGAAGCGGTCGATTTGATGATCCGGAGATTGGCCTGATGGGGTACGATCCAATCGATATCATCAGCACTGATCTTGGCCTTATCGAGCGCCGCATGGGCGGTTTTTGCAAGCTTTTCAACGGCATGGCGGAAGACTTCTTTCCCCTCCATGCGGAGATATCCCGTCGTTTGAGTTGAGACACCGCCATCGACATAGAGGATATCCCGGTGGCGCCCGTCGCTGTTGAGATCGACCGCAAGGATGCCGCGATCCGCCGCCGTCCCGTCCCCGGTCCGGGCTTCCACGATCAGCGCGCCCGCGCCGTCGCCGAAAAGAACGCAGGTGGAGCGGTCCTTGAAGTCGAGGATCCGGCTAAAGGTTTCCGCTCCGATGACCATCACCCGTCGGGCCTGCCCGGACACGACAAGTGCGTTTGCGTTGGCGAGGGCAAAAACGAAGCCGGCGCAGACCGCTTGAATGTCGAAAGCAAAGCCATGGGTCATCCCGAGGGCCGCTTGGACCATGGTGGCGGCAGACGGAAAGGTGAGATCTGCCGTCGAGGTGGCCACGATCACAGCGTCGATTTCACCGGGATCGAGACCTGCATCACCTAAGGCTGCAAAGGCGGCCCGCACCGCGAGATCGGAGGTCGTTTGACCGTCAGCCGCGAAATGGCGCCGCTCGATCCCCGTTCGAGCGACAATCCACTCATCGGACGTATCTAGGCCCAACTCTTCCTGAAAATACGCATTCGGAACAACGCGGTCGGGCAAATAATGCCCGACGCCCCGGACCACCGCGCGTGTTGTCATGCACTCTGCTCGCTTTCCGCCTCGTCCCCGTAGCGGGCATTCTGGCTGTGGTGTCCTGCCATTGCAACCCGGGCCCGGAGCCGATCATTGAAGCCCGATTGGGCGAGGCGAAACGCGAGCTTAATGGCCGCTGACACCCCGGTTGCGTCCGCCGACCCGTGGGATTTCACCACCGTGCCGTTAAGCCCCAAAAAGACGCCTCCATTGACCCGGCGGGGATCGATCCGTTTTGACAACCGGCGGAGCGACGTCAGTGCGAGAACCGCAGCGATCCGACTAAGCGGTGTGGCTTTGAACGCATCTGACAGAAAAGAGCGGATCAGCCGGGCCGTGCCCTCGCCGGTCTTCAGCGCAATATTGCCGGTGAAACCGTCGGTGACGATCACATCGACGCGCTTCAGCGGGAGGTCCCCGCCTTCGATGAAGCCGACGTAATCGTATTTGCCCTCTTCTGCCGCCGCTTCAATGAGATCCGCAGCTTCTTTGAGCTCCGGTCGGCCCTTATTGTCTTCGGTGCCCACATTCAAAAGCCCCACCCGGGGCCGCTCGATTTCAAGGCCCGTCCGCGCATAGGCGCTGCCCATCAGCGCGTATTGCAAAAGATCGGTGGGATCGGCCCGCACATCTGCGCCGACATCGAGCATCACGTTAAACCCGGACGGGTTCTCCGACGGCCAAAGGCAGGCGATTGCGGGTCGGTCGATGCCGGGGAGTTTTCGGAGCCGGATCATCGAGAGCGCCATCAAAGCGCCGGTATTGCCGCAGGACACGGCGACTTCCGCGTCGCCGTTGCGCACCGATTCGATGGCTTCCCACATCGACGTGCCCTTGCCGTGGCGCATCACTTGGGCCGGTTTGGCATCCATCGTCACCACGCCGTCCACATGGTTGATCCGCACCCGATCGCCCAATTTTCGCTTGCGGATGAGTGGGGCCAGCCGGTCTTCCGGCCCGTGGAGAATAAACCCGATATCGGCGTTCTTTTTGGCCGCATCGGCAATGCCAGCGACGACGGCTATGGGCCCTCGGTCGCCTCCCATGGCGTCAACAGAGATGATGAAGGGTCCGCTGCGCGCGCCAGGCGCATCCGGTTCAGAGATCGGGGCAGAGCCAGAGGGGGCCAACGGCCCGACTTACGCCGCGTCGTCTTCGTCGAGGTCGATCTCGGCGGCGTCAGCGATGACTTCGCGGTCATTGTAATGACCGCAGGACCCGCAAACATGGTGGGGCCGCTTCAATTCCCCGCAATTCGGACATTCGCCTGGATTGGCCGCGGCGAGGCCGTCATGGGCCCGTCGCATGTTCCGGCGCGACGGAGAAATTTTATTCTGCGGGACAGCCATGTCCTATCCTCGTGTAAAAGTGGGCCCTACCCGGGCGTCCCGGATGCGAACCGTTGCCAATGCCGAGGCCCGCGAGCGAGGCCGGGAACATACTGCCTTTGGCCAAGGGCGCAAGCCTTTTCTCGGTGTTCTCGCGCTTTTGGCCGCCCTTGTCGGATGGGTCAACCACCCTCTTGGCCACCGCCGCCGCCTTTCAGCACTTTCAGCGCTGCAAAGGGGCGCGCTTCGTCGTCTCCCATTGGCGTTTTGCCAGGTTCGGTGAACATTGTTTCGCCGAGTTCAGCGCCGGCCGCCCGAGGATAATCTGGCAGCGCCAGGGCCAAGGCCTCGCCAAAGAGCGAGGCGAGATCAATCTCGCCGGGCAACGGTTCCACAGTATCGTCCTCGGGCATCTCCACCTCTCCGGGCGCCGCCGGGGGCGGATCGGCCAAAAAAAGCCGTTCGAACCTTTGATCGATGCGGGTGGTGACAGGCATGAGGCTCACCACGCAGGGCTGGACCGCCGTCGCGCCGAGAAGGCCGTCAAAGCGCCAATCGGCTTTTCCCACGGGCTCGAACGTCCCGTCGAGCCGCGCCTTTTTGAGCGCCGAGATCCCCAGGTCTTCGGCAATCTCGGCTCGAAGGGCGGCATCCGGTTCGAAACGGATCTCGGTGGCCTCGTTCCGCTTGAGGCGGGCTGGCAAAACCACACGGGCGGTCAAAGGGGCAGCGTCGGTCAGGTGGCTTGATCCTCAAAAGTGACTTCGATAAGCCCGGTTATGGGCCGCGAGCCCAATCTGCAAGGGGGCATCATGGCGAGACGCGCCGTCACATTATGGATTACTTTGGGCCTGGCAATCGCCGGCTGTACGCGTCTTGGTGACTCTCACGGCTATGCCCCGAGCGATGCGGAACTTTCCAATATCGAAGTCGGTCGGGACACGCGCGAAACCGTGACCACGATTATCGGCCGTCCGAGCCTCGATTCACTTCGCACCGCCAATGGGTGGTATTACGTCAAATCCGAGTACGAGACGTTTCTTTGGAACGCGCCCGAGGAAGTGCGGCGCGAAGTTGTGGCCGTCACCTATTCGGGCGCGGGCACCGTAGCCAATATCGAACGCTTCGGCCTTGAGGAAGGCAACGTAATTGCCCTCTCCCGCCGCGTGACCGACAGCAACATCACTGAAGTGAGCTTCATCAGGCAACTGATTGGCAATCTGGGTAATTTCCAGATCCAGGACTTCGTTGACGGACAATAGGTTCGGGCGCTGAACCCAGGCATAGCTTGGTGCCAGCTCATCCGTCTTCAGGTTCGAAATTCAGGGCAACGCCGTTGATGCAGTAGCGCAGCCCCGTCGGCTGCGGCCCATCGGGAAACACGTGGCCCAAATGGGCGTCGCAACGATTACAATGCACTTCGGTCCGGCGCATGAAAAACGACCGGTCTTCCTGCTCGCCCACCATCTCGCCGTCAATCGGCTGAAAAAAGGACGGCCAACCGGTGCCGGACTCGAATTTGGCGTCTTGGTCAAAGAGCGGCGCATCACAACAGATGCAGAGATACGTCCCTGGATCTTTCGGAAAATCCTCATGGGTCCCGGGCCGCTCCGTGCCGTGCTTCCGCGTGACCTTATAGGCCAGATCCGACAATTGGGCCCGCCACTCGGCGTCCGATTTCAAAACTTTATTCATAGCCTTCTCCGATGTCGCTTCTCCGACATACAATCCTCGTGACTGGGGCGCAAAAGGGAGATAGGGGCAAAACGGCCCGAATGTAGAGGCAAGTTGAACACATGGATGCGAGGCGGAAATACCGAGCCCGACCGGCATCTTGCCAGGCGGATATGGAGGCAGCACTTGCGCTGCGTGGCGACGTTTTTCGCTCCGGCGGGAGTGACCGAGATGCTTATGACGGACGCTCGACGCATATGCTCGTCGAACGGCTCGCCGACGGCGCGATTGTGGCCACGTTTCGATATCTACTGATCTCCGACCCCCAAGCCCTCGACGAGAGCTATTCGGCTCAGTTTTACGGCCTTGCCCCGTTGGGCAATTTCGACGGGCCCATGGTCGAGATGGGCCGGTTTTGCTTCCGGCCGGGCGTCTCCGACCCCGATCTTTTCCGCGTCGCGTGGGGGTCCCTGGCGCAGATCGTGGTTGAAGAGCGGGCCGAGCTCCTTTTTGGCTGTTCCTCCTTTGCCGGCGTCGACACTGCCCCCTATCACGACGCATTCGCCATGCTCCGCGATCGACACATCGCGCCCAAGACCTGGCTTCCCCGGATCAAAGCACCGAGGGTTTTCGAATTTGCCCGGCGCCTTGGCCAGAAAGCCGACCCCAAACGGGCCATGCGGGCCATGCCGCCCCTTCTCAAGACCTATCTGATGATGGGTGGCTGGGTCAGCGACCACGCGGTGGTCGACGCCGATCTCGGCACGCTCCATGTGTTTACAGGCGTGGAAGTGCGCGCGATCCCCCCAGCCAGACGTCGCTCACTTCTGGCCGGAGTTTGAGGCCGGTTGACCTCTCCCCTGGCTCCGGCCCATCCATAGGCCCATGATCGACCTCCGCCCCGTAGCCCATGTGATCGGCCTTTTGGTCACCGTGCTCGGCTTTGCGATGCTCGTCCCCATGGCGGTCGACTATGCCCAAGGCTCGCCCCACGGCGGAGTGTTCCTCGAAGCGGCCACGGTGACAGTTCTCGTCGGGCTATCGCTCACGCTGTCTACGGCCAATGCGGTGGGCGAGAGGCTCACGCTGCAACAGACTTTTCTTATCACCACGGGCGTTTGGCTCGCCCTTCCCATCTTCGGAGCACTTCCGTTTTATATCGGGCCTTCGGGCGCGCGCTATGTGGACGCTTTCTTTGAGGCGATGTCGGGATTGACCACGACCGGAGCGACGGTCCTGTCGAACCTCACCTACCAACCGCCCGGGACGCTGGTCTGGCGGGCCATGCTCCAATGGTTTGGCGGGATCGGCATCATCGTGGTGGCCATGGTGTTTCTCCCTGAGCTTCGGATCGGCGGCATGCAGATCTTCCGCTCGGAGGGGTTTGACACCTTCGGCAAGATCCTCCCCCGGGCCCAGGCCATCGCGACGCGGATCTCAATCATTTATATCGGGCTGACCGGCGCTTGTGCCCTCGCCTACGGTGTTTTCGGCATGGACCCGTTCGACGCGATCACCCATGCCATGACGACCGTCGCCACGGGTGGCTTTTCGAACTACGACCTCTCCTTCGCCGCGTTTCCCTCGGGTGTGGAATACGTGGCGGTGGTCTTCATGATCCTCGCCTCCCTGCCATTCGTCCGCTACGTGCAAATGCTCGGAGGCTCAGGCTCGGCGTTGCTCATTGACCGCCAAGTTCGGGGGTTCTTCTGGGTCTTGGTCATAAGCGTCGGCGTGATGACGGTTTGGCTTTGGACAACGAGCGGTTTTGCCACCGAAACGGCGTTCCGGAAGGCGCTTTTCAACGTCACCTCCATCGTGACCGGCACGGGCTATGTGAGTGCGGATTACAACGTCTGGGGCGCCTTCCCCGTTGCCGCGTTTTTCTTTCTCGGGCTCATCGGGGGCTGTGCCGGATCGACCTCTTGTTCGGTCAAGATCTTCCGCTACCAGCTTCTTTTTGCATCGATCCGGACGCAAATCCGCGCGATCCACTCGCCCCACGGGGTCTTCACGCCCCGCTATGACGGGCGGCCGGTCGGCGAAGACGTGTTGTCTTCGGTGATGGCGTTCTTTGTGCTTTTCACAGTCACCCTCGGGGTGATCGCCGTCCTTTTGGGCTCGACAGGCCTCGATTTCATGACGTCCGTGTCCGGCGCGGCGGCGGCATTGGCCAATATCGGCCCCGGCCTCGGCCCCGTCATCGGCCCCGCAGGCACCTTTGCACCGCTGTCGGACACCGCAAAATGGATCCTTTCGGCCGCCATGTTGATCGGCCGCCTCGAATTGATGGCGGTCTACGCCATCGTCACGGTGCGGTTTTGGCAGGCGTGAGGGGCCGCAAAGCCCCTCCCCGCGATCAGAGCAGCGCGTCGTCTCCGAAAATCGCCTCGGGATCGGCCGTCGTATCGTCCTGGTTGATCACGAAGGTTATGCTTGTAGGGTCAGTACCGCCATTGCCGTCCGAAATTTCGTAGACCAGCGAGGTTTCCACGCTTGCCCCGAGCGCCAGATTGACAAAATCGAAGTCGACGTCGCGGAATTGAACGCGACCATCCGTATTCATCGCAATTTGCCCGCCATTCGACGCATCGCGCCACCCCTGCCAGCCATCCTCGGTGACCGTGTCGCCGCCGATCGTGATGATGGATATAGGATCTCCATTGGGGTCCGTATCGTTGGCCAGAACGTTGGGGCCGTCGATCTTGACGACGTTGCCGCCCGCGTCCCGAAGCTCGGAGGTCCCAACCGG
This sequence comes from Pseudomonadota bacterium, assembly GCA_039198225.1. Taxonomy (GTDB): domain Bacteria; phylum Pseudomonadota; class Alphaproteobacteria; order Rhodobacterales; family Rhodobacteraceae; genus JASJAR01. Next base: position 32,988 of record JBCCTQ010000021.1, on the reverse strand, counting down.
GTCTGAGGTATCGGCAACTGCGTCGGGGGGTGCGGGCGGACCCGCCTCAAACGAGCCCGCAACGGTGAAAGACACTGTCTTCGTTGAGCCATCCGAGACTTTGTAAGACAGCGACGTTGTCACCTCCTGACCCAAGGCCAGCGTGGCATAGTCCCCGTCATTGTCGCGGAATTGCACGCGACCGTCCGTGTTGATCGAGATCTGGCCTCCATTGGACGCGTCTTTCCAGCCTTGCCAGCCCGGCGAGGCCACCGCATCTCCATCAACCTCAACGATAGAGACCGACGTGCCAACAAGAAGGTTGGCACCATCGAAACGGACAGCGGAGCCCTGGTCGTCGGTCAGGTCTGAGGAATCGATTGCCGGGTTTTCTGCGGGCGCCCCGACACTGCCGTCGCCATTAATGTCGGCTTCGAACAGAAATTCGACCTCGAAGATATCTTGGCGCCGGATCTCAGCAACGAATTCGCCCGTCGCATCCACGTCCCAGGTATATTCGGTGCGTCCAAAGCCCTCCCATAGCACCCGGTAGCCGCCCGCCGGGTTCTCTTCGGCCTGGATCGCGGCAAAGCCCGGGAAACTGTCCGGACCGATGGGGACACCGCCCTCTTTGAGCACAATCGCTTCGCCCCCGTTCGGGATCAAAATGTAATCCCCGACATCGCTAACGGCGAGTTCGACGTCCCCATTGGTTTCAACCGAGGACAATTCAATTTCTTCAACAAGCAATTGCCGCCGGGCAAAGCCGGGCCCTGCCCAGTCAACATCGAGAACGGCACTGCCACCGCGCTCAAAATAGATCACTTCGATCGAATGGGTGCCGGCTTCGAGCGTAATCGAGGCGTTTTCGGTTGTAGTTGGTTGAACTCCATCATTGTCAACGAGCAACTGGCCATCGATGAAGAGTTGCGCCCCATCATCACTGGCCACGAAGAACTCATGGGACCCGGACGCTTTGACCTCGAAAAGACCCGTATAGCGCGCCGCCACATCATCGACGGGACCGCCGTCAAAAACAGCCCCACTGCCGACGTTGAAGTTGATGGTGCTCACGTCCTCCTCAAAGTCCGGAGCCTGGGTGAAATCAATCTGGTTGAGCGACGTGACTTCCGTATCGAGAATAAAGTACTCGGCATTGAGCCCGCTGGTCGGCGGTTCGAAAGTCTCCAAGGTCGGATTGACCGAAATGATCGGGGCAACCGAAGGCACACCGTCCGTATCGATGGCAAAGAGCATCCAGTTCCCGGCGCCCAGCACGTAGGGGTTGTCGGGAAGGCTCACTTCAATTTGGGTCGGCGAGATCACGTCGAAATCGAGATCCATCCGACCGGATTCCATATTGATCGAATGGGTCACCGCACCGGTTTTGACGAACGAGAAACGCGCGATGCTGGAGGCGTCATCGACCGTGACGACAAAGGTCTGACCGGGAATAAGTTCGCTCGGCGCCGACGAAATGACTGGGCGATCGGCAAGGCTGCCGTCGTCATCAAACAGATAATCGGGCGTGTAGATTTGCGCATCTTGGAAATCCCGCAATCCGTTCAATCCGCCGCCCCCGGACGAAATAATCGTCCCATCCGCCAAAAGGAGTGAGGACGAGTGATAGGTGCGGAGAACGGATTCGGAATCAACAAATGAGACGTCGCCGGTGAAGGGATCGAAGATCACCGATTGGAAAACGGCGTCATCGTCGTTTTGTGAATTCCCGACTTCCGTTCCGCCATTCAATAGAATGCGGCCATCGGCCATTACCGTCATATCGCCGTTTTCACGGTCAGTCGGTAAATTGGCCGCGAATGTGAACGTTGGCGTATCACCGTTAATGTCCATGATCCAAAGATCGCCAACGTTGTCCATGATGACGACCTTACCCACGTCATACATCACCGCGGTCGAGCGAACGTCCATTTGAAACGGGACTTCTCCGATCTGGCGGATCGAGCCAGATCCGGACGGATCCATCGCCATAACCTCGAACGTGCCGGCCGCGTTGACCCCGCTGTTCTGGAGCCCGCCGCCGCCATCGATGGCGATGTAGATGATTTCGCCCTTATTGCTCAGCCAGGCCTTGGGATACCACCAATTGGTGCCCACATCGGGATCGGTCGCACCCGTCAGCGATCGCCAGCCTTCATCGAGGGTGAATATTTCTGGCGTTGCGACGCCAGAGCCACCGTTGCCGCCGAATATCACCAATTGCCCGGTGGGGAGAGAAAGGAGCGTGGGATAAAACCGGCCCACATCCATTTCGAGGTCCGGGTTGAAGGTGAGTTCCTCGTCGGACGCGTCGAAGATCTTGCCGTCATTCTGACCCGCACCATTCCCGCCTGCAATCAAGACCTGATCGGTGCCGGGAATAATGACGCCCGCCCCGCAAAACATCCGGATTGCAAAAGACTCGGTGACAATTTCATGGGTGCCCGTGGTGGGGTCGAATATAGCAAAGCTCTGCGTATTCGAGAACGCACTTCCCAATCCGTTATCGCCCCAATAGAGAACCTTGCCGTCCCCCAGCAGCACCTGGTGGATCCCCATGATCCCCATTTCGATAACGTCACCCCATGCACCGTCCGTTGCGTTCGCCATGTCTTACCCCTCACCCATTGCGCGCAGGTCGCGGCGCAAATTTCTTTGGCATATGCCATTGATTTCAATCGCCCAGAAAATTAGGCGGATGCGCTTCTCTAGAGTTTTCTTGAAGCTGGCGAACGAAATGCAGCCACGCGCGGCGCAATACGGGTCGCTTGCGAAATGAATTTCTACGAATAAGGGTGCACGACTTGATTGGCCGATAATACAGCTAGGTGTTAGAGAAACGGACCGTCCATGGCCCAATTGGTCATGCGCGAAATCAAGATCCCGGAGATGAGCCAAAAACGCGCCCACGCCACACCCAAAAAACGCCGATCCCTCCACCGCGAAGGCAGGGGGGTCTAAGGTAGCGGCAAGCTAAAAGAGAAGGCCGAGAGAGAATTCAACTCTCGCGGCACTATTGTTTCGATACCCCCAACAGGGAGACTGCACAGAATCCAGCTAAACGCCAGGGGACCAATAGTCGTAAACGAATTGTTTTACGATTGGGGACAATAGAGCGCACCCGAAGCTTTGTTCGGACGCTACTCCCAGCAATTCACCAAAACGGTCATTTCCGCGGCCATGCGAGTGAGGTCTTCGGGCGGCATGGTGCGTCCGGGATCGGCGGCGGGCACGGCAATACCTGCCGATGACAAGAATTCCGCAATTCGCGCCGCATCGGTCGCAAGGCTGACATCGGCCGGGAGCTGTCGAGCACCGGCCCCATCCCGTGCCTTAAGAAGGCCAATGACGGATCCAGCCCCGTCGAAAACCGGCCCGCCCGCGTCACCGGGCTCGGCGGCCAAATCAAGCCGCTCTTCATCGGCATTGCCCGTCAGCCCTTTGACATCTGCCAAGGTCCCGAAGCCGAGGGTCGGGGTCGAGAGCGCGGGGCCGAAAGGAAAACCCGCCACGGCCACATCAGACCCGATCCGGGGCGGCAACGCGGCAAGCCGTGCAACCCGCAATGGCGAAAGCTCCGCTCGGGGCCGGAGGAGTGCCAGGCCCAGGCTGCGGTCCTCGGCCAAGAGATCGGTCTCGACACTCTCGCCGAGGGTGATCCGGCCGCAGGTGCCCAAAAGCTCCGACGTCGTCAAAACCGCGCCGTTCTCCGAGACGTAAAAACCCGACCGGGTTTTTGCTGGGCGCCGAATCTCGAGCCCCGCCAAAAGGTCGACGTCCTGGACCGCGCCAGGCGCGCGGTCGGGCAGGACCCCGTCAACAGCTTGAAAGCTCTGTTCCATTGCGGCGAGAACAAGGTTTTTTCGCTTTGGATCGTCGGCGGGCCAGACCAGGGTAAACCCTTTGACAGTCCCACCGTTCAACACCGCAAATGTGTGCGAGAGGAGACGCTCATTGGCCCCGGTGAGCGTGAAGGACCGGCGCCGTTTTTCCCGCGCCCCGTCAAGGGGAACGATTTCGAGGGTTTGCATTACATCATAAAGACCCGCGAGCGTCGCCTCGTCGCCCTCTTGGCTGATGAGGAGCACTTGGCCGTCTGACCCGTCGGCTGCCGGATAGCTGAGAAAAGGCGGGTTGATGGCGGGCGAACCGAGGAGAGCGAGCGGCAGGTCTATCTCGATGCCGGCACGGGTCTCGAACACCCTTTGAAGTCCGAGGCTTGATTGGGCCTCCCGGTAAGCGCCCAAAATCTCGCTTCTTTGTCGCGTGGTGAGAAAACCGGTGGGCTCATGGCGGTTTGCCCCTTGCCAGGCTTCGATCGAACGCCGCGTGCCGGGTCCGAACGCTCCGTCGATCGCGGCGCGGTAATAGCCTTCGAAGGCCAAGGCCGACTGAAGTTCCCGGCGCTCGATGCCAGTAAGGCGCCGCTCTGCGGCTCGGGCCTCGGCAAGGGTTTCATCGGCCGGGATCAGTGGCTCCGGCTCAGGTGCCGGTGCCGCTGCAACCGCCTGGGATGCCCCTGGAAGACCAGTGTAGAATTGCTCGCGGAATTGCGACCCGCTGGCCAGGAAAGCGTCCCGCGGAATTTCCCCGCCGCGGCGCAGACGGGCCAAACGGTCTTCGGCCTCAATGGCCGGAAACGGCCCCAAAACGATAGCGTACCAACCGGTCCTAAGCCTGAAGCCCGCCACGTCATCGAGCCCCCGATCCCAATCGGCGGCTCGGGCCTCGGCTTGGGCGAGGCTCGGACGGGCTTCAATCTGGATCCAAGCCCGGTCTTGGGCGGCCGCGGCCACGGCCCAAAGGCCCATGACCAGCACCCCTACTATCCGGCCCATGGCGTTCATTCGTGCTGCTCCATCGCATGGTTTGCGCGCTTTGGAACCTGAGCGCTGGCCTGCCGTCAAGGCCCGCGCTCCGCCAGTCCCGATCTGATTGACCCGGTGTGACCCGTTCCCTATGAAGCGGGCGATTTTCGACCGGATGGAACGGTGACGAAACCGCCAAAACCCAAGTGCTTTCAGGACATTCTCCTCGCGCTCCAGACCTATTGGGGTGCAAAGGGCTGTGCTGTGCTTCAACCCTATGACATGGAAGTCGGGGCCGGCACGTTTCACCCGGCCACCACGCTCCGTGCCCTCGGGCCCAATCCCTGGGCGGCGGCCTATGTCCAACCCTGCCGGCGCCCGACGGACGGCCGGTATGGGGATAACCCCAACCGGTTGCAGCATTATTACCAGTTCCAAGTGGTCATCAAACCGTCGCCCCCCGATCTTCAGGAGCTCTATCTCGGCTCCCTCGAGGCCATTGGCATCGATATGGCGCTGCACGACATCCGCTTTGTCGAAGACGATTGGGAAAGCCCGACCTTGGGCGCTTGGGGGCTCGGCTGGGAGGTCTGGTGTGACGGGATGGAGGTGAGCCAGTTCACCTATTTCCAGCAGGTCGGCGGGCATGATTGCAAACCGGTGACGGGCGAGCTCACTTACGGGCTCGAACGGCTTGCCATGTATGTCTTGGGGGTCGATCACGTGATGGAGATGCCCTTTAACGGCCTTCAGGCGCCGATCGCTCTCACCTACGGCGATGTCTTCCGCCAAACCGAGCGAGAATATTCGCGCTGGAACTTCGACGTGGCCGATACCGAAGCGCTTTTTCGCCATTTCGAGGATGCCGAGAAGGCCGCCGCGGCGATCCTCGCCGCTCCGGAGAAAGATCCCAAAACCGGCCGCGAGATCGTCATGGCCCACCCGGCCTATGACCAGACCATTAAAGCCTCCCACCTCTTTAATCTCCTCGACGCGCGGGGCGTGATCTCGCCCACCGAGCGGCAGGCCTATATCGGTCGAGTCCGAGCGCTCGCGAAGGCATGTGCGGACGCCTATCTAAAGACCGAAGCGGGGGGCCAGCCATGCTGACCTCGTCGATCCCGGTGCTCCGCGTCGCCGATTACCCGCGCGCCAAAGCGTTCTGGACCGGGGCATTGGGCTTTGAAACGATCGAAGAGGCCGGTGAGCCCAAGACTGGTTTTGGTATATTTTGGCGAGACAAGGCGCGGGTGTTTCTGACGGCCTGGGACGGGTCCGAGGCGTCCTATGGCGGCTGGCGGGCTTACTTTCACACCGATGATCTCGGCGGGATCGCCGACGCCCTGTCGCAGGCAGGGGCGATCTTTAAAGGTCCGACCCGAACCGAGTACGACATGGACGAAATTGAAGTCACCGACCCCGACGGCAATGTCGTCTGTTTCGGCCAAGATCCAAAATGAGCGGCAAGATCGTGGGGATCGTCATTCTCGTCTCTGCACTTTTGGCCGGCGCCGGCATCTACTGGACGCAGGTCTATGCCTTTTATGAAACCGTGGCCGATGAGGTGGCCGAAGTGGCCTTAACCGGGGTGGTGTCGGGCTTGGCCGAGCCGGTGCCTTTCGAAAACTTCGAAGCGATCGACGCTGACAGTTCGCCACTTCGCTACCGCGCCTGCTACGACATTGGCCTCTCCCTCGCGGCATTGAGCGAAACTTACGAGCTTTATGACAATGCGGTGCCCCTCGAAGCGCCGGGGTGGTTTTCCTGTTTCGACGCCGACGAGGTGGGGTCGGCTTTGGAGACCGGTGCGGCCCTTGCCTTTCTCGGCGAAGCCAATGTTGTCTACGGCATCGATCGGGTGGTCGCCGTATTCCGGGAAGGGCGCGCCCGGTCGTGGCACCAGATCAATCGGTGCGGCCGCGAAGTCTATGATGGCAATCCACCACCCGAAGGCTGCCCGCCCGCACCGGAAAGGGCGAATTGATGCCGGATCTCTTGATCGAGCTTCTTTCCGAGGAAATCCCGGCGCGCATGCAGAAGAAGGCTGCCGCGGATCTTGAGCGCCTGGTGCTTAAGGGTCTGACGGAAGCTGGGCTGAGCCATGGGGCGGCCGAGGCCCACGCCACGCCTCGGCGGCTTTGCCTTTGGGTGGCAGACGTTCCGGCCGAAAGCCCCGCAAAACGGGAAGAGCGGAAGGGCCCCCGCGTCGATGCGCCGGAAAAAGCGCTCGAAGGTTTCTTGCGCTCGACGGGACTCGAACGGGACGCGCTTGAAGCCCGGGAAACACCGAAAGGGGCAGTTTGGTTCGCAACGATTGAAAGCCCCGGCCGGCCGGCGGGTGATATCATGGCCGAGGTCTTGGCCGCCGCTATCCGCGATTTCCCTTGGCCGAAATCCATGCGCTGGGGGGCGGCCAGCGCGAGCGACGGAAGCCTCCGCTGGGTGCGTCCGCTCCAAGGGATGCTTTGCATTTTGAGCGTGGGGAGCACGGCGGAGGCGGTCGAGTTCGAGATCGACGGCATTGCCTCTGGTACATCAACGGTCGGGCACCGGTTCATGGCGCCGGGCCGGATCGACGTGTCCGACTTTAAGGAGTATCGCGCCTCTCTTCTGAACCAATACGTCGTTCTTTCAGCCGAAGAGCGGGCCGAGAAAATCTGGGCGGATGTCACTGCGGGTGCGGCGGCAAAGGGGCTCAATGCCGTTGAAGATAAGGGGCTCCTCGCTGAGGTTGCGGGGCTCGTCGAATGGCCCGTGACGCTTATCGGCGAGATCGACGCGGAATTCCTTGACCTGCCCGCGGCCGTTCTCCGCACGTCGATGAAAGAACACCAGAAATTCTTCTCCCTCGCCGACAGAGACGACCGGATCACCGGCTTTGCGACGGTCGCCAATATCGAGGCGCCGGACGGTGGTAAGACGATCCTCGGCGGCAATCAAAAGGTCCTTTCGGCTCGGCTCGCGGATGCAAAGTTCTTTTGGGAGAACGACTTGCGGGTCGCCGAAGGGGGCCTCAACCCGTGGCGTGAAGCTCTGAAATCGGTCACGTTCCACCGGAAACTCGGAAGCGAAGCCGACCGGATCGCGCGCATTGCGGCCCTGGCCCGGGAAATCGCACCGAAGGTGGGGGCAGATCCCGAACGGGCGGCCACCGCTGCCGAGCTCGCGAAGGCGGACCTCGCGTCTGAGATGGTCTATGAATTCCCAGAACTTCAAGGGGTTATGGGCGAGTTCTATGTGGGCGTCACCGAAGCGGCGGACATCGCCCAGGTCGCCCGGGAGCATTACCAACCGCTTGGCCCGTCAAGCGATGTGCCATCCGCCCCGCTCTCGGTGGCGGTAGCCTTGGCCGACAAACTCGACACGCTAACGGGCTTTTGGGCCATCGACGAAAGGCCAACCGGATCGAAAGATCCTTTCGCACTCCGCCGAGCGGCCCTTGGGGTGATCCGTCTGATCCTTGAGAACGAGCTTTCTCTCCCCCTCCTCCCAGTCTTCGAGACCGCAAATCGTATTGCGGCTCGGGATCAAGGCGCCGATCCGGGCGCGCTCCTGGCCTTTCTCCATGACCGTCTGAAAGTACATTTCCGCGATCGGGGGATTCGTCATGATGTGATCGATGCCAGCCTCGGCGTCACCGGATCGGACGATCTTGATCTGTTGCAGAAACGCGCCGTTTCCCTCGATACGATGTTGCAAACAGATGACGGTGTAAATTTGGTCCAAGGCTTCCGGCGGGCCAACAACATCCTGACCCAGGCAGAAGAGAACGACGGCGTCGAATATTCCTACGGCGCCGAGGCCAAATTGGCGGAAGGCCCTGAAGAAAAGCAACTTTTTTCCGCAATCGACGGCGCGCGCCAAGAAATCGACAAAGCGTTAACGGGCGAGGACTTTCCCGCCGCCATGGCGGCCATGGCCCGTCTCCGGGCACCAATTGACGCGTTTTTCGAAACCGTTCAGGTCAATGCCGATAGCCCAATTATTAGGCGTAACAGACTGAATTTACTGTCTGATATTGTGCGCACGTGCCGAGGCGTCGCAGACCTCACCCGCCTCGAAGGCTGACACCCTCGCCGCTGCATGCGGCAAGGTATTCCTTGTCAATTAACCATTAGCGCCTATGCTCCGCTCGAGAGGATTGCTGCGGTGCAGAAACACGCTGAAATCGCTGACTTTGTTGAGGTGACGCCCACTGCATCGATCGCTGCGGGCAGCCATGGTGGGCGTGCAAAGTGCCTCCAGCGGCTCGTGCGGCTCGACTTCCCGATCCCAAAAACCGTTGCATTGACGTTTCACGCCGTTCGGAAGATCGCCACCGGCGAAGCCATTGCGGTCGAAAAGCTGCTCGCGCCGTTCCCGGACGGAACGCTCCTGTCGGTCCGGCCCTCGGCCGAAAGCGCCGATTGGGGCGGCCCGACCGCGGTTTTGAACATCGGCGTCAATTCGGCCCGCCATAGCGAGCTTGTCCAAAGCCACGGAAAAGCCGCGGCCGATGAGATCTTCCGTCGGTTCATCCGCACGCTCGCGGTTGAAGCCCATGGGGCGGATCCCGGCGCGTTCACCGAGCTTGACCGGGTGGAAGACTGTCTTCTCACTTTTGAAGAAGAGACCGGCGAGGCCTTCCCGGATGACAGGGCCGCCCAACTCATCGCCATCATGGCCGCAATGGGAAAGGCCTGGGACGCGACCTCGGCGCGGCTTCTCCGCCAAGCCAAAGGAGCGCCAGAGGATGCCGGTCTCGGCCTTGTTGTACAAGCCATGGCTCTCGGTCTCGGCCCCGAAGAAAGCGGCACGGGCATCGTCCAGTTTATCGACCCCAAAACCGGCAAAGCGGAAATCACCGGAGCCTATCGCCGTCAGGCGCAAGGTAGGGATGCGCTCCGGCCAGGATCGAAAACGCTTGCGCTTACGAAAGACGCGGCTGGTGCGTCACTCGAAGAGGATTGTCCCGAGGTCTTTTCCAAACTTCGCTACTTCGGCGATGTGGCCCGGATCCGTCTTCGGGAAGAGATGCAGATTGAGTTCACGGTCGAAGCTGGCCAATTGGCGATCCTCGATGCGATCAAGGCCGACCGAACCGCCCGGGCAAATGTCCGCGTGGCCGTGAGCCTCGTAAATTCTGGCGTTATTCCAAAAGATGAGGCGGTCCTCCGGGTGCCGCCCCATGGCCTGATTGATCTTCTCCATCGCCAGGTCGACGAAACCGCCCCGCGCGACCGTTTTGCAAAGGGCATCGCCGCGAGCCCCGGTGCCGCGACCGGGCGGATCGTCTTTTCCTCCACGGCAGCGCAGGCCTCCGCAGCAAGGGAAGAGCCTTGCGTCCTGGTGCGCCGCGAGACAACGCCCGAAGACATCCGAGGCATGCATGCCTCTGTCGCGGTTCTGACCGAGCGAGGCGGAATGACGAGCCATGCGGCCGTGATTGCGCGGGGTCTCGGACTGCCTTGCGTGGTGGGCGCATCGGGGCTTCGGATTGACAGGGCGGCCCGCACGGTCATCGGCGATGACGGCCGGATTTGGCGGGAAGGCGACACGGTCACCATCGACGGCAGCCAGGGCGAAGCCTTGGCCGGCGAAAGCGAGCTTTTGGAGCCGGTCCTCGACGATGCGTTTCAAACGTTGCTCGGATGGGCCGATGCGGCGCGTGATATTGGCGTGCGGGCCAATGCCGACACGCCGTCTGACGCCATGACGGCTCGGGCGTTTAAGGCCGAGGGACTCGGACTTTGTCGCACCGAGCATATGTTCTTCGAAAACGATCGTATGAACGTCATGCGCGAGATGATCTTCGCGCGGACGGCCGAAGATAGGAGCCAGGTGCTAAGGCGTCTGATGCCCATGCAGCGGGCTGATTTTATTGCGCTTTTCGATGCGATGCGCGGCCAGCCGGTGAGCATCCGGCTGTTTGACCCACCGCTTCACGAATTCCTGCCGGTGGGCGCCCATGGGCTGAAGGAACTCTCCGACGCGCTGGATCTTCCCCTCGATGTGGTTACTCGCCGGGTTGAGGCTTTGGCGGAATTCAATCCGATGCTCGGCATGCGGGGTGTCAGGCTCGGGATCACTACGCCTGAGATCTATGATGTCCAAGCGCGAGCGATTTTTGAGGCTACTGCCAAGGCAAGCGAGGCGGGTGCGCCGGTGGTTCCTGAGGTCATGATCCCCCTTGTGTCTGCCAAACGCGAGGTCGAACTCGTCAAATCGCGGATCGATGCCATGGCAGACGCCGTGCGCGAGGAAACCGGCACCGACTTTGACTACCGCCTCGGCGTGATGGTCGAAACGCCCCGGGCGTGCCTCCGGGCCGATGAGATCGCACAACATGCTGATTTCCTGAGCTTCGGCACGAATGACCTCACGCAAATGACCTACGGCCTTTCCCGCGACGATGCGGGCCGGTTCATGGGCACCTATGTCCAAAAGGGCGTTTTCCCCGAAGATCCGTTCCACCGTCTTGACCTTGAAGGGGTCGGAGAATTGCTTCGGATCGCCGCGGAACGCGGCCGTGCGTCGAAAGGTGGGGTCACGCTCGCACTCTGTGGCGAACACGGCGGCGATATCGAAGCCATAGCCTTTTGCCGGCACTTTGGGTTCGACTACGTGTCGTGCTCGCCGTTCCGCGTTCCTGTGGCCCGCCTGGCCGCGGCGCATCTTGCCATCATCGACCGCCGGCAGGCCCCCGAACTCGACCCCATCACCTAGCCAGAAAGCGGCGAAATTCGGCGCACTTATGGGCCGCTGCTCGTGTGTTGCTTTACCACATTATGCGAATCCGATAGCGCCCTTTGGACGCAATGATCGGTAACGGGCCGTGCTGGCCTAGGGGGATATATATGTCGCACTGGACTTGGAGCGCGCCAATGGCGCTCTTGGTGTTGATTGGTATGAGTTTCGGTGGTTTTGCGGGCAAGGTTCATGCGGATGTGGCGCTGACCCCGGCAAATACCTCGAATGCAGCCCTTTTTGGCAGCTTGAACCGGTTGGTCGGCGTTGAAGCCGACACGATGTCGAACTTCGAAAACAATCGTCTGAAGCGGCTTGTCGAGCCCCCAAAAAGCGCGTCCCAAGAGCAGCGGTTTGACCGTCGATGGATTGATGCGCAGCCCAAGGTCACAGGTGGCGCGGAATGGGCCTGCCTCACGGAAGCGCTCTACTTTGAAGCCCGCGGCGAAAGCATGCGGGGCATTTTTGCCGTCGCCGAAGTGATCCTCAACAGGGTCGATTCCGCGCGCTACCCCGGCACGGTGTGTGCCGTGATCAACCAAGGAACGGGCGAACGGTATCGCTGCCAATTCAGCTACAATTGCGACGGCCGGGCAGAGACCATCACCGAACCCCGGGCCCATGCGCGGGTAGGGAAAGTGGCCCGAATGATGCTCGATGGGACGCCGCGAACGCTGACGGGTGGAGCCACGTATTACCATACAAAAGCGGTCAAACCCCGCTGGTCCAAGGTCTTCGACCGAACCGTCACCATCGACCAGCATCATTTTTATCGCAATCCTCAGCCGACCCTCGTCACCCGCAACCGCTAGTGTTTCGGCCCCGCCGGAAGCTGTGCTAGAGCGCTTGTCGCGTGATTAGTTGAAGTGGGGTCGACCTATGGGCCGAAAGCTCTTTGGGACAGACGGGGTGCGCGGCACCGCCAATAGTTACCCGATGACGGCCGATATGGCCCTCAAGCTCGGCGCCGCCGCGGGGCGGTATTTCCGGCGCGACGGAAAAAACGGCCACCGGGTGGTCATTGGGAAAGACACGCGCCTTTCGGGCTACATGCTGGAAACGGCCCTCACGGCAGGGCTCACATCGACGGGCATGAACGTGCTGCTGCTGGGTCCGGTGCCGACACCGGCGGTCGGTCTTTTGACCCATTCCATGCGGGCCGATCTCGGGATCATGATCTCGGCCAGCCACAACCCTTACGAAGATAACGGGATCAAGTTTTTCGGGCCGGACGGGTTCAAGCTCTCGGACGCAGCGGAGGCCGAGATCGAGGACCTTGCCTTTGGAGAGAGCGAGCCTGCGCAACCCAAGAATATCGGCCATGTTCGCCGGATCGACGAAGTGGTTGGCCGCTACGTGGAATACGCCAAGACGACGTTTCCCGGCCGGGGCCGCCTCTCTGGCTTGAAGATCGTAATCGATTGCGCAAACGGCGCGGCCTATCGCGCCGCCCCGGAGACCCTTTGGGAATTGGGTGCCGAGATCGTCCCGGTCGGCGTTTCACCGGACGGGACCAACATCAATGCGGGCTGCGGCTCGACCGATGTCGAGCTTGCGGCCAAAACGGTGGTGTCTTCTGGGGCCGATGTGGGGATCTGCCTCGACGGGGACGCGGACCGGGTGATGATCCTCGACGAAACCGGCGCCGTGGCCGATGGCGATCAGATCATGGCGCTCTTTGCCCGTCGCTGGGCCGAAGAGGGCAAGCTCCGGGACGGCACGTTGGTGGCCACGGTCATGTCCAATCTCGGCCTCGAAAGCTATCTCAAAGGCCAGGATCTTCGGCTTCATCGGACCCAAGTGGGCGACCGCTACGTGGTCGAGGCGATGCGGGCCGGGGGCTATAATCTCGGCGGCGAGCAATCGGGCCACATCGTGATGACCGATTACGCCACAACCGGCGACGGGTTGATTGCGGGGCTTCAATTCCTCGGCGAAATGGTCCGCCAAGACAAGCCCGCCTCGGCGCTCGCCACATCGTTCGAGCGTGTGCCCCAGCTCTTGAAAAATGTCCGCTACCCGTCCGGGTCCGATCCCTTGGACGCGCCCACTGTCCAGGCCGCCATCGCCGATGCGGAAGGCGCGCTCAACCGGTCGGGCCGGCTTCTCATTCGGAAATCGGGCACAGAGCCCCTGATCCGCGTCATGGCCGAGTGCGAAGATGAAGCGCTCCTCGTGGCCACCGTCGACGGCGTGGTCGCCGCGGTCGAAGCGGCAGTCTAGGCGCGCCCTCCATCTTCCTAATATCATTCGAAAATCCCTGGCCCATCGCCCGAGCGTACGGTGGTATCTCGGCAAATTAACCAAATCCCCTGAGCCTCGGCGGCGTTTTCAAAGAAACCATTTGCTGGGGCCCGACGATGCGCTCTGTCGAGGCGATTGCCGACGAAATCATTGCCCGCGAAGGCGGCTTCGTGAACGACCCCGATGATCCTGGCGGGGCCACGAAATACGGTGTGACGATCCACACGATGCGCCGGCTTGGCCTTGACCTCGACGGTGACGGGCGGGTGACGGTCTCCGACGTCCGCCGGATCACCAAGGCCACGGCGCGGAAAATCTTCATCGATCATTATTTCCGCCGACCGGGCATCGCTGCCCTGCCCCCGGTGCTCCATGCGAGCGTCTTTGACATGTACGTCAATGCCGGCGCCCACGGGGTGAAAATCCTCCAGAGGCTTCTCGGCGATCTCGGCCAAGTGGTCACCGCCGACGGGGTGATCGGTCCTCGAACGATCGCTGCAACCAAGGCCGCCACAAAAGCCGCGCCCAACCACATTGCCGATGCCTACGGGATTGCCCGACGGAACTACTATTATGCTTTGGCCGACCGGCGCCCGACCTCGCGCAAATATGCCCGCGCGCGAGATGGCGGCAAAGGCGGCTGGATCCGCCGGGCCGAGGAGTTCATCGCGCCGCGCTATCACCTCACCGAAGCCGAACACCGCGCGAGGACGTCAAAATGGGCCTGATCGGACAACTTTTCGCGACACTTTTCGGCGGCGAGAGGAACGTCGTCCGAGAAACCGCTGAAGTCTTCCGCGAAAACGCCGAAAACCGGGCCGAGCGGCAGGCGGCCTATGCCGAAGCCGCCCTCGGCCAATTCGCCGCAGAATTCACCCTGCCCCGCCGCGGGCTCTTCGACCGCTTCGTCGATGCTCTGAACCGCCTCCCGCGCCCCGCCCTGGCGCTTGGGACGCTCGGGCTATTTATCGCCGCCATGGCCGACCCGGTCTGGTTCGCGGCGCGCATGCAGGGGGTGACGCTCATACCTGAACCCCTTTGGTGGCTCATGGGCGCCATCGTGAGCTTTTACTTCGGCGCCCGCCATCAGGTTAAATCGCAGGACTTCCAGCGCTCGATCGCTGCCGTTTTGGCCCGCACCCCGACGGTCAGCGCCAATATCGCCGCCCTCGACGCACTCGCGGCCGGGGCGGAGACGGGCGGTGAGATGCCCGACGAAACAAATGCCGCCCTCGATGAATGGAGGCGCCGCCATGGGACCTGACCTCATCCTTAAACTCGTCGCAGAGCATGGGCCCTGGGCTCTTCTGGTTTTTTACCTCCTCTACCGGGATCTCCAGAAAGACCAGGCCATGCGCGCCGCACTCGATAAGAACACAAGCATCCTATTGGAGATGGCAACAATCATCCGGGAGCGGCTTCCAAGGACCTAGGGAGTTCGATGAAGATATTGTTTTATTTTAAAAAATTTGCCCACGCCCTTTGGGGCAGCGACTTTCACAAAACTCTGATCCGCCACCGGGAAGCGGCCGACGCACTAGACCGTGCGGTCAAGGAGATGATCGAAAAATGAAACAGGCTTGGATCCTTTTTGCCGTGGTCGCGGGCATTCTGCTCGGGCTTTCCTTCCTCTTTGGGTTCGGCACAGCCTATGCCATTGGCTACGGCGCGATCACACTGATGGCGGTTGCCATTTCGCTGACCTTCCTCTGGCTTTGGTACAAGCGCACCACCCCCCTTGCCCTCGGCATGTCATTCAGCTGGGCCGGGGCGGCCAGCGTCATGGGCTGGTGGTGGCTCTACGCCCTTCTCGACCGGCCCGCCGTCCTTTTAGAAAACGATCTTCTATTGTTCTTTCTAGCGCTCTACTGTGTCGGCGCGATCCTTCACTTCACGGTTATCCAGGCTTCGCTGAGCCTGCCTCGGATTGCCTATGCGGTTCCGGTTGTGGGGTCGGTCGCCCTTTCGGCGGCGCTCTACATCTACCTTTAGACCAAACATCGCTGATTTTCCGGGCCTGACGCAGCGTTCGCTCCACCAAGTGATCCTCGTCCATTCCCTTCGGCCGCCGGTACCCTTAGCTATAGGAAAACCGGAGTGGCGCGCATGGACTATCAGACCCTGACCCTGGCAATCGAAGACAATGTGGGGCTGATCGCACTCAACCGGCCCGAGGTCCGGAATGCGCTCAACACGCAAATGCGCGCTGAAATCCTCCATGCGATCAAGTCGGCGGAGAAATCGGCCCGTGTCCTGGTGATCATCGGGGCCGGTGACGCTTTCTGTTCCGGGCAAGATCTCGGCGACCGCGCCACGGCCGCGTCAAGCGATCTCGAGCGAACGCTCCGCGACGAATATGTGCCGATGCTCCGGGCCATCTTCGACTGTCCCGTGCCGGTGATCGCGGCAGTTAACGGGGCGGCAGCGGGCGCTGGCGCCAACCTGGCCCTGGCCGCTGATGTAGTAATCGCGGCTGAAAGTGCCGTTTTCCTTCAAGCCTTTACGCGGATCGGTCTTATTCCCGACGCGGGCGGGACCTATTGGTTGCCGCGCCAAGCGGGCTTTGCCAAGGCCATGGGTGCTGCCCTTTTCGCCGAGCCCATCACCGCCCGCCAAGCCTCCGATTGGGGGATGATCTGGGAAGCGGTGCCGGACGACGAATTCGACGCGACCTGGCAGGCTCGGGCGGCCCACCTCGCGAACGGGCCCACTGCGGCCTATACCCAATTGAAGGCCGCTCTCCGCTCGACCTATGAAAACACGCTGGAACAGCAATTGCTTCTCGAGGCCCGCCTCCAAGGCCGGGCCGGCAAGACCCGTGACTTCCGCGAAGGGGTGATGGCGTTCCTCGAAAAGCGCCCCGCCACATTCGAAGGCCGGTAACGGCCACGCTTGGCGGCCGGGCCGGGTCTTGACCCCAAGCCAGTCCGAGGGCACATGGCCGGGCCATGGCATTCAATCGCGCGCTCAAAATCGCCCCCTCGATCCTCGCCGCCGATTTCGCAGATTTCGGCCGCGAGATCCAAGCCGTGGAAGCGGAAGGGGCCGATTGGATCCATGTGGATGTGATGGATGGTCATTTCGTCCCGAACCTCACCTTTGGGCCCGCAACGGTGAAGGCGATCCGGCCCCACGTGACGACGCTCTTGGATGTGCATTTGATGATCGCGCCGGTCGATCCGCTCATTGACGCTTTCGTCGATGCCGGTGCCGATATCCTCACCGCCCATCTCGAAGCCGGCCCCCATACCCATCGCACCCTCCAAGCCATTCGCGCCGCAGGGATCAAGGCGGGCCTTGCGCTCAACCCGGGAACACCCGTGGAAGCCGCCGCGCCCTTGCTCGATCTTTGCGACCTGGTGTGCCTCATGACCGTTAATCCCGGTTTCGGCGGCCAGCGCTTTATCGACAGCCAGCTCACTCAGATCGCGCGCCTCCGCGAGATGATCGGCGACCGGGAGATCCATATCGAAATCGACGGCGGTGTCGATCCGGCAACGGCCCCGCCCGCCGTTGCCGCCGGGGCGGATGTGCTCGTCGCGGGATCGGCCGTATTCAACGGCGGAACCGCCGCCGCACCTGCGGCCTATGGCGAAAATATCCGCGTCCTTCGCGCCGCCGCCCCCTAAAGGAAACAGATATGGCCGCCACACCCCCCGTCTGCGATTTTGATTGGCCCGCACCCGATTTCCGCCTTCCGGCCACCGATGGAAGGACCCTCAGCCGCGACGAGATCAATGGCGAGGCCGGGCTTCTCGTCATGTTCATTTGCAACCATTGCCCCTTCGTCTTGGCGATCCTCGACAAGATCGTCCGGGACGCCGCCGCGCTCGAAAACCTCGGGATCGGGGTCGCCGCGATCTGTTCAAACGATGCGGTCGCCTATCCCGATGACGGGTTTGACCGGATGGCAGAGATGGCAAAGGCGAAGGGTTTCTCTTTTCCCTACCTTCACGACGAGGACCAATCGGTGGCCCGGGCCTACGGCGCGGTCTGCACGCCCGATTTCTTCGGGTTCAATGCCGATTTGGGCCTCCAATACCGCGGCCGGCTCGATGCCACGCGCCGGAACACCGGTTCGGACGATCTCCCACGTGAGCTCTTTGAGGCCATGAAGGGCGTCGCAGAAACCGGGCGGGGTCCGGCCGACCAAACCCCATCCATCGGATGCTCGATCAAGTGGAAAGCGGCCTGAAGAAGGGCCCGGTCCCTTCATCCTGGCCAAAATACTCCCGCCGGAGGCATCCTCCCTCCCGGCCAAAACCGGCGTTGAACATTGGGGCCTCCGGCGCTAGACGCCGCCCATGGGCATCAACAGCGAAAAAGACATCGAGGCCAATCTCCAAATCGGCCCCACATCGGGTGGGATGGTGCGGATCTATGTCGAAGGCGGCGGTGCCGAAATCCCAATGGATTTCGACCCTGACGAGGCCGAAGAGATCGCCGAGGAAATCCGTGCCGCAGCCGCGCGCGCTCGGGGTTCTAAGCCACGCCGATAAGGCCCGGGTCCCGCGCCCCGTGCCATCGAAGGGCGGCATGGCGCGCAAATTTCTGCACCATCACTTTCCGCCGGGCCGGAGCGAGTTTCGTCTCCGGCGCCATGCGGAGGATTTCTGCGTCATAGGCATCGGCCACGATCAGGCCGGTCTCAGAGGGCAGCAATTCACTTGGAAAAGCCTCGTCCACCGCCCAGAAATAGCGATCGCACCAAGGCAAATAACCTTCCCATTTCCGGTCGGAGACGAAGTCGGCCCGGCTCGATTTACACTCCACAATCCAGATCTCGCCCTTGGGGCCAAGGGCCATCACATCCACCCGAAGCCCCGGGGCGGGTATGAGTTCTTCAACGGTCACGAAATCATGGCCCAGAAGGTGCCGACACACACCCCGAGCCAGGAGCTGACCCAGCTTCGGCGCCGGCGCACTTGGGGAGGTCATGTCATCGGGCATGGGAGGAAGAGTGAACAATAGGAGAACAAAATGCAAGGCCGAGGCATTTCGGAGGGAGCGGGGCGACCTTCCGGACAGAGCCAAAGGCGGGTCGTCGCCCTCGAAGCCTATGCCGAGATACACCGTCCATGGCTGACCCCTCCCCATCGGCAAAGCTATTGGAATATCTCAATGCCGAGCCCTTAGGCCTCCTCGCCGAAACGGGAATTGCCCGGGTCTGGCGCGTAAGGGCCTCGGGACGGGAGACCGCGCTCAAAGAGTTCAAAGACGGGAACGAAAGAAACGAGGCCCGGGCGCCGGAGCTCCTGATGCATTGGCAAAGCGCGGCGGCGGTCGAGGTGATAGATCACGGGCCGGGATGGCTTTTGATGGCCTATCTTCCGGGTCCGGCCCTCGGCGATCTCACCCGCCGGGGCGAAGACGAAAAGGCCAGCGAGGTCCTGGCCCGAATGGCCCAAAGGTTGCACCGGGCGCCGGGGCCAACACCGCCGGCCCTTCCCCGTCTCGCGGATTGGTTCCAAGCGCTGTTTCAGCTCGATTTGGCCCGTCTCGACCGGTCCATTGCAGAACATTTTGGCCGCGCGGTCGAGGTTGCCCAAACCCTTCTAGCAAATGAGGCCACGCCGCAGCTCCTCCACGGTGATCTTCACCACGACAATATTCTTTGGTCCGGATCAGATTGGCGAGTGGTCGACCCTAAAGGCGTTCTGGGCCCGGCCGGGTTCGAGCTGGCCAATGCCATGCGCAACCCGTCCGGAGCAGAAGACCTTGCAGCCCGTCGGGAAGTGATTGCCCGGCGCGCGGCGGTGTTCTCCGACGCCCTCGACGTCACAGAGACGGAGTTTCTGGGTTGGGCAGCCGCGAAGTGCGCCCTGAGCCTCGCATGGCAAATGGAGGACGGGGCACCTGCGGCCGCGGATCTCCAACTTCTGCCGAAACTCCTAGCGGCGGCGGGCGAAATGGGCTGAGGCTGCCCCTTGTCCCGGGCGCTCTCCGGCCATATCTCCCACAATTGACGGGTTCTGCCCTTCCCGTGCGGAGGACAAATTCCGGTGGCCTTAAGCACTTCCGAGGGAGCTGGCTCTGTCCGGGCCGTGGCTCGGTTACCTGGCGCCCACCTGTAATTACAGGTCCTCGGGAATTGAGTTGCCTCTACGGTCGGTGCGGTCCCGTCACCCATTCCCCCGATAGGCCGGATCGGCCCTTCATCGCGGGTCGCTGAACTCCCAATGGCAATGGACGACGTATTGGCCCCCGTGGCCCACCAATTCGAGCGGGAAATCCACCGAACGGGCTGCGCCGTAAAACGGCCATTCCTCTAGACTGTCTTCGGTCAGCATCAAAAGCGGTTCGAAATTGACCTCGAAGATGTCGTCTTCATTCCTGCCGATTAACTGGCCGATCGAAAAGATCACGAGGCCCAGTATCAGCCCCGCCGCAGCGCCAATGAGCGCACCAATTGGCCCCCCGATCAATCCGCCGATCCCGGTTCCGGCGAGCGTTGTCGTCCAGACGGACATGAAGAGGCCCGCTTCGCTGCTGCCTGACCCAATGATCGGCAAAAGGTCTTCGGTTTGGCCGATGAACTCTTCGAAACCGCCCTTGTCCCGTTCGGCCATCGCAAAGCCCACGGACACACAATAGGGCATCGTTTCGCGCCGAAGGTTGAACGAAGCGTGGTTCAAGGGCGGGTTGAAAAACTCATGGTCATGGCGCGAATACTTCCCGACCGATTGGACATTGACGATGCCGGTTTCCGTCGGCCCTGGTTCAAACTCTAGCCCGTCTTCGCCCGCCACCCGATTGATCGGGAAGGCTTCGGTCACCCCGGCGATCAGCATTTCATCCCGGTCAATTTCGCGGGTGGTTTTCAGGCATTCAATGCTGTCGACGAGCAGATCCAGCCGGCGATAGGGCACGCGCGGGCGCGGCAGGGCGGCGAGGATATTGGCGATGTTGCCGGGCTCACGGTGCGCGGTTCCGTCATGGTGGCGGAGAAGCTCGTCCGATGCGGCTTGCCGGGCTTTTTTCAGTTCTTTGACCAATCCGTCGAAATGGCGCTTGGCCTCTTTTTCGGAAACGTCGTCGGTCGGTTTGACGAGTTTTTCCAGGCCTTCGAGTACGTCCTTTCGTTGAAATGCCGGACGATCGCCGCCGCCCGTCATAAAACCGTCAAACCGCGACTTCGCTTCTTTCGAAAATGCGGCGCCGGTCCGGATGTTTTCGGCCATCAAACGTTCGGCAACTTGCTTTCGTTGCCCGGGCGCATTTTCAAAAAGACTGTTGGCGATGCGGGCAATGTTGCTTTTCTTGGCCTTAGCACCGTCCGGCCGGAGCAAGGCTTCGGCAAATTCAGCCTGGACGATGAGCACCAACTCGTCGAGCAATCCTTTTCCCAAGGCCGTCTCCGGGCCCTCTCGCAATGATTTTTCAGGCATGTGTCCCCCCGCCCTCAAATGAGTGTCAGAACCATAGCCCAGGGGCGCTCAGTAGCCCAACGCCCCGATTGCCGCGGCGGGAGGTTGGCGGCGGAAGAGTGAGGCCCGGCCAAACGAAAACAGCCGCGCATGGGGCGCGGCTGTTTCGGATAAGGCCCGTGGCTGAAGTCAGCGCTTGGAGAACTGGAAGCTCTTCCGGGCTTTAGCTTTGCCGTACTTTTTCCGTTCAACAACCCGGCTGTCCCGGGTGAGGAAACCCGCCGCTTTGAGGGCGGGGCGAAGCGATGGTTCATAAAGCTGGAGCGCTTTCGAGATACCGTGTTTAACGGCACCGGCTTGGCCCGAGAGCCCGCCGCCTTTGACCGTGGCCATCACGTCGAACTCGCCTTCAACGCCCGCCACTTGGAACGGCTGGCGGAGGATCATCTGAAGAACGGGACGGGCGAAATAGGCATCCATTTCCTTACCGTTGACCGTGACCTTGCCGGAGCCCGGCTTGATCCAAACCCGGGCCACGGCGTCTTTCCGTTTGCCGGTGGCATAGGCCCGACCGAGATCGTCGCGCTGGGGCTCGCGAATGGGAGCCGCTTCGGCCATGGGCGTGTCAGCAACCGCGCCGCCCAACTCTTCCAGGGAATTCAGTTCTTCGGCCATTACCGGGCCTCCCGGGTGTTTTTCTTGTTCATCGCTTTGACGTCGAGCACTTCGGGCGATTGCGCCTCGTGGGGATGCTCGGCCCCAGCATAGACCCGAAGATGGGTCATCTGCTGGCGGGAAAGGCGGTTGCCCGGAAGCATCCGTTTGACCGCTTGCATCACCACCCGTTCGGGGTGGGCACCTTCGAGGATCTGGCCAGTGGTGCGGGATTTGATCCCGCCCGGGTAGCCCGTATGCCAGTAATTCGGCTTGTTGCGCTTGTCGCCGGTCACCTGGACCTTCTCAGCATTGATGACGATCACGTTGTCGCCCATGTCCATATGGGGCGTGAAGGTCGGCTTGTGCTTGCCGCGCAAGCGGTTGGCGACAATCGAGGCAAGGCGGCCGAGCACGACGCCTTCGGCGTCGATCAGAATCCACTTCTTGTCGATATCCGCCGGTGTCGCGGTGTAGGTTTTCATTATCTGACCCTTGTCGGTGGGAAACCGGATGGGTGGGTTTTAAGGATTGGGCGTGACGGGTCAAGGTCGTAGGGTCACTTATTTACTATTAAAAACAGTGCCTTGAAATTACGGTATAATAATACCCCAAACATCGCGCCTGTTTGAAGGGAAAGCCGGGGCCCTGCCCCGGACCCCGGAGTATTTTGACCAGGATGAAGGGCCCAGAACCCTAGCCCGCGGTTTCGGCCTTTTCGGCCAAAGTCAGCCAATCTTCTTCCGCCGCTCGGAGCTTGTCTTGGCGCTCGGCCATTGCTTTGGAGGCGGTGGCAAATTTCGTCGGGTCTTTGGTGTAAAGATCAGGATCGGAAAGAAGCGTTTCGAGCTTCTTGATCTCAGCTTCGAGACGCTCGATCTCGCCCGGGAGCGCGTCGAGGCGATGGCGCTCGGTAAAGGTAAGTGCGAGTTTATGGCTGGACTTTGGGGCGGGTTTTTTCTGGCCCTGGGACGGGGGTTTGGCGGCGGGCACTTGGGTGGCCGGCGCCGACCATTCGGCCCGGGCCTGGTCCCAGCCCCCGGCCACTGGGGTGACTTTGCCTTTGCCGTCAAAGACGAGGGTTTGGGTGGCGACCCGGTCAATGAAATCGCGGTCATGGCTGACGAGAAGAACGGTGCCGGCGTAGTCGTCGATAAGTTCCTGGAGGAGGTCGAGGGTTTCGATGTCGAGATCATTGGTCGGCTCATCGAGAACGAGGAGGTTGGCCTCCCGCGCCATGAGCTTGGCCAAGAGAAGCCGCGCGCGTTCGCCACCCGACAGCGCCCGCACCGGAGCACGGGCCTGGGCCTCATCGAAGAGGAAGTCTTTGAGATAGCCGACGACGTGGCGGGGGATGCCCCGGACCATGACCTGGTCGGCTCGGCCGGAGACGCGCATGGCCTTGTCACCGGTGAGCGCCTCCCAGAGGGTGGCTTCGCCCGGGATCTCGTCGCGAGCCTGATCAAAAACGGCCTCCAAAAGCCCGGTGCCCCGTTTGATGTCGCCGGTATCCGGATCGGCGCGGCCGATGAGGCAGTTCAAAAGCGTAGTTTTGCCCGCCCCGTTCGGCCCGATCAGGGCCACCCGGTCGCCCCGGCCGATGAGGACGTCGAGATTTTGGAAGAGCACCCGCCCCCCGACGGACTTTGAGATCCCCCGGGCTTCGATCACTTTCTTTCCCGACTGGGGCGCATCGGCGAGGGCCATGGCGGCTGTGCCCTGGCGGCGGATCTCAAACGCGCGGGTTTCGCGAAGGGCGGCGAGCGCCCGCACCCGGCCTTGGTTTCGCTTCCG
Source organism: Pseudomonadota bacterium (assembly GCA_039198225.1). Lineage (GTDB taxonomy): Bacteria > Pseudomonadota > Alphaproteobacteria > Rhodobacterales > Rhodobacteraceae > JASJAR01. Next base: position 9,416 of record JBCCTQ010000021.1, on the reverse strand, counting down.
CCGGGCCGAGATCCCCTCCACCGCCCAGCGCGCTTCGGCCTTTATCTTCCGGTCGAGCTTGTGACGGGCGAGGTCTTCTTCGGCCCAGACCTGGTCGCGCCACGCTTCGAAATCGCCAAAGCCTTTCTCCTGGCGGCGGACCTGGCCCCGGTCGAGCCATAGGGTGGCCCCGGTCAGGCGGGAGAGAACCGCGCGGTCGTGGGAAATGAGGATGAAGGCGGCTCGGGTCTCGGCGAGCCAGTTCTCGAGCCAAAGGATTGCTGGCAAATCGAGATGGTTGGTGGGCTCGTCGAGGAGGACAAGATCGGCCTCGGCGGCTGCGAGCCCGGCAAGGGCTGCGCGGCGACGCTCTCCGCCCGAGGCTTTGACGGGATCAAGGCCAAGGTCAATTCCGATCCCGTTGGCGGCGGCTTCGGTCCGCCAAACTTCCGAAGGATCGATCCCCCGGGCCGCGAAATCGCCCAATGTGGCATAGGCCGACATGTCGGGATCTTGGGCGAGCCGGGCCACTTGCGTTCCGGGAGCGACGGCCCGGGCGCCGGTATCGGCTTCGATATCGCCCGCCATCACTTTGAGAAGGGTGGATTTTCCCGACCCGTTCCGGCCGACGAGGGCCAGCCGGTCGCCGGGCTGGACCAGGAGTGAAAGGTCCCGAAACACCGGATCCCCGCCCCAGGTCAGGGCAATGTCTGAAAGCTGGAGAAGCGGCGGCGCCATGGCGCGGGGCTAGTCTAGCGCTGTGTCCCGGTCAATCGCCCAAAGGCCTAGCCACGATCGCGGAGGAGTCTCCCCGCCAGGCTGTCTTTGGCGATCTCTTCGCGGCCAACCCGGCAATAGGCCTCTGTTGCTCCGGGTTTCGCCCCGCGCTCGGCCAGGTCGGCGACGATCTCGGCGCGGAGCTTTTCTTCTTCGGTTTTGTTCTTCAAAAGCGCGTCAATGTCGTCCTTCGAATAGCCCCGGTCGAGGGCATAGCTGCGAAGGGCGAGAGCGTAGCGGAGACCTCGGAACGTGCGCCCGTCAATCTCGGGGCAATTGTTGCGCACGATGTCTGCCAACCCGGCCGAGTAGAATGAAAAGCGAACGTTTCGGTCGGTATGAAGCGGCGGGAGATCTGCGGCCATCGCCAAGGCGGGCGTCATAAGAAAAGCGCCGCAGAGCGCGGATTTGAGGCTTTTCCACATAGATCTCGAACTGAACTCAAAGGCCGCCATGGCGGGTGTCCTTTCCAGAAGTGCCCGCCAGATCTAGGCGCTGACCCGGTGCTATTCCATAGCACGATCTCCGCGCGGGCATCTGGCCGCCTATCAGCTCCGGCGCTTCTTCCAAACTTGCCAGGTGACGAAGAGCGCCCAGAGGAGGCCTGCCAGGGCGGCCATATCGAACAGAAACACGAACCGGGCTTCTAAGCCCAGTTTGCCGCCGAACCATTGGGCAGCCATCCAAAATATCATCGTGCAGGCGATGACGACGGACGCGAGGCGCGCCTGACGCGCCAGCCTCTCGTCCCGGTCAGGTCCGTGATCCATGGCGTTTTAGCCTCCTGGCGCGCGCGGCCGCGCCCTTCTTTTCGGTTCCCGTGGGCGCTCATTGGCGGCGCCCATTATATTTGGCCGCCCCCGTCTCCGGGAGCGTCCGTCCATTCAGGCGAGATCAATAAACCTCGCCGTCATCCACTTTCTTAGAAAAATCGGTCTCTCCGCCGCCGGCGAGCAGTTTGGCCTGCTCGACCCACGTGTCGCGGCTGACGCGGCCTTTGAAGCCTTCGAGGTTGTCATCGACCCATGCCACTTCCCGATCGGTCCATTTGGCGACCTGGTCGAAATGGTAAAAGCCCATGCCGTGGAGCATCTCTTCGAGCTTGGGCCCGACGCCTTTGATCCGTTTGAGATCGTCGGGGCCTCCGTCGCGGGGACCCGACAACGCCTCGGGCCGGTCTGCGTCGCTCGGCCCATCGCCAGCCGGAGCCGCCATTGCAGCCGGGGCGGGTTCAGGCTCGGGGGCCGGAGCGGGCTCGGGTTCCGGAGCAGGCTCAGGTTCGGGAGCGGGTTCCGGTTCAGGCACCGGTTCCGGTTCAGGTGCGGGCGCTGGCGCAGACGCGGCTGGCGCAGGGGCTGGTTTCGCCGCAGGTTTGGAAACCGCTGGCTCCTTTGAAGGCGCGTGGAAGGCCACAAATAGGAAAAGTGCAACGAACAGGGCGAGGAGCACAGACAGGAACAGCGCCGGGCTGAAACCAAGTTCTCCGATCACCAAAAGCACGATGAAGGCCACGAAGCCGATGCCGCCTGCGATCACTCCAACAAGCAGCATAGAGCTTTGTGTTTGTTTCGGCACCATAGTCTTCTCCCTGAGTCCGCAGTCTATCTGATTTCATAGCAGATTTTTTTCGGAGAGGTAAATTATGTCGCACCCAGAAAACGGAATCGGTGGATCGCCGAAGAGCCGACCCCGAAGCACCGACTTTCGTAGCAAATTGACAAGCAAACCGCGCGAAATTCGAAGTACGCGCTGAGCTGATGTTCGATAAGGGCCAAGGCCACGGTGTCGCCTTGGCCACCGACCGCAGAAATGCACGTGAGCCACGAAAAACCCCGGCCCTGGGGCCGGGGGAAATTCGCGCAAAATGCAGCCGACGTCTTAGTGGGCTGTCGCCGATGGACTGGTGCCGGTTCGGGCAGCTTCGAGTGCCGCAGCCTCTTCGGCCGCCTCGTCCCATTCAATGGCTTCGGGTTTGCCGACAAGGGCCTGGCGCAACACGTCCGACACGTGGGCGACGGGACTGATGTTCAGCCCTTCTTTGACATTGTCCGGGATCTCCGAGAGGTCTTTTTCGTTCTCCTCGGGTATCAGCACGGTTTTCACACCGCCTCGGAGAGCCGCCAAAAGCTTCTCTTTCAGCCCACCGATTGCCAGGGCATTGCCCCGGAGCGTAACCTCGCCGGTCATGGCGATGTCTTTGCGCACCGGGATGCCGGTGAGGACCGATACGATCGATGTCACCATCGCAAGACCTGCGGACGGGCCATCCTTCGGCGTCGCGCCTTCCGGGACGTGGACATGGATATCAATCCGGTCGAACGCAGTGGGCTTCACGCCAATCGACGGTGCGATCGAGCGGACATAGCTCGACGCGGCATCGATTGATTCTTTCATCACATCGCCCAGTTTCCCGGTGGTCTTCATCCGGCCTTTGCCCGGGAGCTTCAGCGCCTCGATCGACAAAAGATCACCGCCAACGGAGGTGTAAGCTAGGCCCGTGACCACGCCGACTGCGTCTTCTTTCTCGGCGAGCCCGTAACGGAACTTTTTGACCCCGAGGAAGTCTTCGAGCCGGTCCGGCGTCACCGTGACCTTGTCTTCTTCCTTCTTGATGATTTTCGTCACTGCTTTCCGGGCGAGCTTGGCGATCTCGCGTTCGAGGTTCCGCACGCCCGCTTCGCGGGTATAGGTGCGGATGATCTCTTGGAGAGCCGGATCGGTGAGGTCGAACTCTTTCTCCCGAAGCCCGTGGTTTTTAACCTGCTTGCCGATCAGATGCTGGCGCGCAATTTCGCGCTTTTCATCTTCGGTGTAGCCCGCGAGCGGGATGATCTCCATCCGGTCCAGAAGCGGGCCCGGCATATTGTAGGAGTTCGCCGTGGTCAGGAACATCACGTTCGACAGGTCGTATTCCACCTCAAGGTAGTGGTCGACAAAGGTCGAGTTCTGCTCGGGGTCGAGCACTTCCAGCATCGCCGAGGCTGGGTCGCCCCGGAAATCCTGGCCCATCTTGTCGATCTCATCGAGAAGGATTAGCGGGTTCGTCGTCTTCGCCTTTTTCAAGGCTTGGACGATCTTGCCCGGCATCGAGCCGATATAGGTCCGCCGGTGACCGCGGATCTCGGATTCGTCCCGAACGCCGCCGAGTGAAATCCGAATGAACTCGCGGCCCGTGGCGCGGGCCACGGATTTCCCGAGTGAGGTCTTGCCAACCCCCGGAGGTCCAACAAGGCAGAGGATCGGACCTTTAAGCTTTTTCGAGCGCTGCTGGACCGCAAGATACTCAACGATCCGCTCTTTGACCTTTTCGAGCCCGTAATGGTCGTCATCGAGGACCTTTTGGGCCCGGCCAAGGTCTTTCTTCACCCGAGACTTGGTACCCCAGGGGATGGAAAGCATCCAGTCGAGATAATTCCGCACGACCGTGGCTTCAGCCGACATGGGCGACATGGATTTGAGCTTCTTGAGTTCGGCTTCCGCTTTCTCGGCGGCCTCTTTCGAGAGCTTCGTTTCGGCGATTTTGTCCTCGAGTTCGGCGATCTCGTTGGCACCGTCCTCGCCGTCGCCAAGCTCCTTCTGAATGGCCTTCATTTGCTCATTCAGATAATATTCGCGCTGGGTCCGCTCCATCTGGGACTTCACGCGGGTTTTGATCTTTTTCTCGACCTGAAGGACGCTCATTTCGCCCTGCATGAGCCCGTAGACCTTTTCCAGCCGCTCGGCGACGGAGAGCGTTTCAAGGAGCTCTTGCTTTTGGCCAACTTCCACCCCGAGATGGCCCGCAACAAGGTCGGCGAGCTTTTCAGGCTCGTTCGTGTCAGACACGGCGGCCAGCGCTTCCTCGGGGATGTTCTTTTTGATCTTGGCGTAGCGCTCGAACTCTTCGCCCACCGAGCGCACCAGGGCTTCGATGGTGGCCAGATCGCCTGGCACTTCGTCCATGATCTCGGCCCGTGCTTCGAAAAAGAGCTCGTTCTCGATATACTGGTTGATCTGCACCCGGGCCTTGCCTTCGACCAAGACCTTCACGGTCCCGTCCGGCAGCTTCAAAAGCTGGAGGACATTGGCCAGGACGCCAACATCGTAGATGCCTTCGGTGGTGGGGTCGTCAACGCTCGGGTCGATTTGTGAGGACAGGAGGATCTGCTTGTCGTCCTGCATCACCTCTTCGAGCGCCCGCACCGATTTGGCCCGGCCCACAAAGAGCGGCACGATCATGTGGGGAAAGACCACAATGTCGCGCAACGGTAAGACCGGGTAGGAGTGAGTGAGTTGCTCTGGCATGAGAATTCCTTGTCTCTGGCAAACGATCGAGGTCCCCCTTCTGGGGCAACCGGCGCCGTTTCCTATCTGGCCTCAATATGTGGGGTCGCGGATCGACCCTTCAACCACACGCGCGGTCTTTCGGCGCGGACCATGGCCCCAGGGGCCTAAGGACGCAAGCTTTCCCTTTCCTTGCAACGCGAGATGTGATGGCCCGGGCTAAGGGTCGGAAACAAAGAGCTCAACCGCCTAAAATTGAGGACATCGTTGAACCGAGTTGACGCGGCGGCCTCGCTCTTCCGCAATGGACCTGTGGAAAGGAGCGCAGAGAATGAGCGAAAGTGACGATGTATGGGACGATCTCTCTGACCTGGTTGAGGGCGCGGCGGCGGCGGCGCAATCGATCGCCCGAAGCGCCTTCGAGGCCTTTCCAGACCAGAGGTTTTACGCCTTCGTCTTAAGCAACCATGACGAGCTGGACAGTTTAGGTTTTCACATGAACAGCCTAGAAAGCCTCGAGAAAATCACCGCCGGCACCGGGCCGGAAATGGCAGATTACTACCGGTGGTATTGGGGTGAATGGCGTGATTTTGAATATTGGGGCGACCAAAGTGGCTTTGACCCGGTTAATGACGCGATCCGGCGAAAGGTCGACGCAACGATCGAAGACTACGTCATCCCTAAGGCCGCCGGCGCCGCCGTGGAGGCTTTGATGCTGCAAACCTTGAAAAAGCTCGACGCCGACGGGCTGTTCGGAGAGGGCAATCTGCGCTCCGAACGACTTCTTTACATTGGATTTTACAATTCGGGGCGGACCATCAACGAAAGATCCCCGGAGCTTTTGAACCCCCCTGCGGTCTGGGAGGCCCATAAGGCGTCCTTTAACGCCTGGCTTTGAAGTCTGGGGCCTATTTTGGCCCCACCATCGTTTCCGGACGCACCACTCTGTCGAAGGTTTCTTCGTCCACAAAACCGAGCCCCACGGCCTCTTCCCGAAGCGTTGTCCGGTTTTTGTGGGCGGTTTTGGCCACCGTGGTGGCGTTGTCATAGCCAATTTCAGGGGCGAGTGCGGTCACGAGCATCAGGCTTTCGCGCATGAGTTGGTCGATCCGCTCGCGGTCGGGCTCGATCCCAGCCACACAATTATCCGTGAAGGCCCCTGCCGCATCGCCCAGGAGCTGCATCGATTGGAGGACATTATAGGCGATCATGGGCTTGTAGACGTTGAGCTCAAAATGCCCCTGGGAGCCCGCAAAGCCCACGGCGGCGTCGTTCCCGATCACATGGGCGGCCACCTGGGTCATGGCCTCGCATTGGGTCGGGTTGACCTTCCCCGGCATGATCGAGGACCCCGGCTCGTTTTCAGGGAGCGTCAATTCGGCGAGCCCGCATCGGGGACCCGAGCCGAGAAGCCGGATATCATTGGCGATCTTGAAAAGGCTCGCCGCGACCGTCTTTAACGCACCCGACATCGCCACCATTGCGTCATGGGCGGCGAGGGCTTCGAACTTGTTGGGGGCCGTCACGAAGGGGAGCCCCGTAATCACCGCGATATGGTTGGCCACATCCGACGCCCAGCCCTCGGGCGTGTTGAGCCCGGTGCCTACAGCCGTCCCGCCTTGGGCCAGCTCGTAGATATCCTCGAGGGCCGTCTCGACCCGTTCGATGCTCTTGGCCACCTGATGGGCATAACCCGAAAACTCCTGGGCGAGCGTCAACGGCGTGGCATCCATCGTGTGGGTCCGGCCAATCTTGATGATGTCGCCCCAGGAGGCCGCCTTGTCCTCCAGCGTCTCAAGGAGATGCCTCAGCCCCGGCAACAAAACGTCCCGCGCCGCCATGGCGGTCGCCACATGCATGGCGGTGGGGAACGTGTCATTGGAAGATTGACCCATATTGCAATGGTCATTGGGGTGAACGGGCGTTTTCGACCCCATCTCGCCCCCCAAAAGCTCGATGGCGCGGTTCGAGATGACCTCATTGGCGTTCATATTCGACTGGGTGCCCGACCCGGTCTGCCAGACCACCAAGGGAAAATGGCTGTCGAGTTCGCCGGCAAAGACTTCTGAAGCCGCCTTGATCATCGCATCGGCCAGATCCGCCGGGAGTTTGCCCCGTTCCTTGTTGACCTCCGCACAGGCCTGTTTGATCGCGCCCAACGCGCTCACGACCGCATAGGGTTGCTTTTCCCACCCGATGGGGAAGTTTTTGAGGCTCCGCTGGGTTTGGGCGCCCCAATAGCGGTCGGCGGGGACGTCGAGGGGGCCAAAGCTGTCGGTCTCGGTGCGGGTGGCGGTCATTTTTATCTCTCCCGATTGGTCGGGGGAGCTATAGGGAGCCACGGGAAAGGCCGCAATCGGGGTGACGGAACGCGGTGTCGCGTGCGGGCTTGATTTCGACCCCCACCTCGCTTATCTCCGCCGGACTTCACAGGCGGGGTTGGGCCCCGGGGGAGACATCCCCGACGGTCCGCCGGTTGGCCATTATGGCTGAGATCCCCGCCGAGGTTTGAAACCGGAAAGGAAAACGCAGAATGGCTCTGCCTGAATTCTCTTTGCGCCAGCTCCTCGAAGCGGGTGTGCATTTCGGCCACCAGACCCAGCGTTGGAACCCGAAAATGGGCCCATACATCTATGGCGACCGAAACGGGATCCACATTTTGGATCTGACCCAAACCGTGCCGATGCTCGACCAGGCCCTAAATGCGGTGCGCGAGACCGTGGCCAAGGGCGGCCGGGTGCTCTTTGTGGGCACCAAGCGCCAGGCCCAGCGCCCGATCGCGGACGCGGCCGAGAAATGCGCGCAGTACTACATGAACCACCGCTGGCTGGGCGGGACGCTCACCAATTGGAAGACCGTCTCGCAATCTATCGGCCGGCTTCGGTCGATCGACGAACAACTCGCCGAAGGCTCCGAAGGTCTGACGAAGAAAGAGCGGCTCGGGCTTGAGCGCGAACAGGGCAAACTCACCGCGTCGCTCGGCGGGATCCGCGAAATGGGCGGCGTACCGGACCTCTTGTTCGTCATCGACGTCAACAAAGAAGATCTGGCCATCGCCGAAGCACGCAAGCTCGGAATCCCGGTCGTCGCCGTGGTCGACACCAATTGCTCGCCCGACGGCGTCGATTACGCCATCCCCGGCAATGACGATGCGGCCCGTGCGATCTCGCTTTATTGCGACCTGGCGGCCCGCGCTGCCCTCGACGGGATGAGCGCCCAATTGGGTGCCGCCGGCGTCGATGTGGGCGAATTTGCAGAAGGCTTTGAAGAAGAGCTCCCCGCAGAAGCAGAAGCCCCTGCCGAAGAGGCCGAAGCTGCACCTGCCGAAGCGGAGGCGGAGGCAAAAGCAGACGCCCCGGCCGAAGCGGAGCCAGAAGCCGAGGTTGCAGCCGCAGATGCATCGGAGACCAAAGCCGAGGCCTAGCCCCCTCGAACGTCACAGGATTGGAACGGGGCGCGGGCACTTCCCGCCCCCAAAGCTATACCAAGGAGAGCCGAAATGGCGATCACCGCAGCGCTCGTAAAAGAACTCCGCGAAAAAACCGGCGCGGGCATGATGGATGCGAAAAAGGCCCTGACCGAAACGGACGGGGACATGGAAGCGGCCACCGACTGGCTGCGGACCAAAGGTCTTGCCAAAGCCGCTAAGAAGTCCGGACGCACGGCCGCCGAAGGCCTCGTCGCCGTCGAAGTGTCGGGCGGGAAAGGCGTGGCGGTCGAGGTCAATTCCGAGACCGATTTCGTTGCCAAAAACGCGGATTTCCAGGAGCTCGTCGCCAGCATCGCCAAAACCGCGACCGGAGTGGCCGATGTGGAGGCGCTGAAAGCGGCCGGAATGGGCGGCAAAAGCGTGGCCGACGCCGTGACCGATAAGATCGCGACCATCGGAGAGAACATGTCGATACGCCGAATGGCGATGATCGAAGGCGCGGGCGTTGTGTCTTATGTCCACAACGCGGCGGCGGAGGGCATGGGCAAAATCGGTGTGCTCGTGGCCTATACCGGCGATGACGCGGAGTTTGCCCGCGGCGTTGGCATGCATATTGCCGCCATCAATCCAGCCTCTCTCTCGGAAGCCGATCTCGACCCGGCCGTGATCGAGAAAGAAAAGACAATCCAGATGGATATCGCGCGGGAAAGCGGAAAGCCCGAAGCGGTCATCGAGAAGATGATCGGCGGGCGGATGCAGAAATGGCTGAGCGAGGTGACCTTGCTCAACCAAGCTTACGTCAAAAGCGAAGACGGCAAGACCACCGTTTCAGCGGCTGCGAAAGAAGCTGGCGTCGAGATCACCGGGTTTGTCCGGCTCGAAGTGGGCGAAGGGATCGAGGTCGAAAAAGAAGACTTCGCCGCCGAAGTGGCCAAGGCTGCCCAAGGGTAAGCTTATAGGTTGGGCA
>JBCCTQ010000020.1:0-66770 GCA_039198225.1 Pseudomonadota bacterium | reverse complement strand
CGCGAAACAGAAAAGGGGTCCGGCGCTACGCCGGTTTCTTTTTCGTTTGATCTACGAAAGCGGACCGGGTTTACCCCGTCATAGCGAGGCTCTCACGGTCAAGCACGCTAAGACTAGCCGTAATATTCGTAGCCCTGGCGCTGCTCGGTATACCGGCAGCGGTTCAGGACAACGCCCATCACGTTGGTCTGTTCGGCGATTTCGCGTTCGCAAATGTCGATCTCGGCCGCGGTCGTCGATCCGGCCTGGGCCATCAGAATCGCGCAATCCACATTTTGCAGGAAGGCCCGCGCATCGTCGCCCACAAGGAGCGGCGGCAGGTCGAAAATCATCACATCGGGCGCGTATTCCCGCTCGATCTCGTCGAAAAGCTCGGCCGTGCGTGAGCTCGCCAAAAGCTGGGTCGGATCGACCTGGGGACGGAACGCCATCGAGATGGCCAGGTTGCTGCCCACCCGGACGGCCTGCTGTTCATACGTAACCCCACCGTGGAGGAAATCGGCGATGTCGCGCTCGGGCGTATGGCCAAAGACGCGGCCCACGGCCGGGCGGCGGAGGTCGAGATCGAAAAGCGAGGCTCGAAGATCGCCCTGGCGGCCGATCCCCACGGCGATGTTGGACGCGGTCGTGGTTTTGCCGCACCCGCCGGTGGGCGAGGTGATCGCGATCCGGCGCCAGCCGTTCTTCCGCACTTCGATCAAAAGCTTGGTGCGAAGAATATCGTAGTGTGAGGCCTCGGGCCCGGGCAGGTGCGAGACCAGGCGGCGCTCGTCATTGGTGCGTTCCGGAAGACTGATCTCGGTCAGCGCCGACCACCGCTCCATGAGGCTGTCGGGCAAAAGACGGGGGCCCGCACGGCCGCGTTGGCTGCCACTGCCATCCCGCGGGGCGGGCGGCACGCGGCCCTTATTCTTGCGCTTCTCGCGGGCCTGTTCGATTGCAACTTGTAACTTTTCCATCACTCAACTCCGGAAAATCTTTACCCCCAGCGGATCCCCGGCCTCTCGACCGTCTCCCCGCGCCCTATCTTATCTTGTCGTCCCTGTCATTCCGCCGCCTCGCTTTGAAAGTCGATTGCGGCAACGAAGATACCATCCTCGACCACCTCGTCGATGATCTCTTCGGTCACTTCGGGTGAGCGTTCCGCGGCCGCGTAAACGAGGCCGAGATCGCAAAGTTTGTTGACCAATCGCGGCACGCCACCGGTCGCCGAGGCGATCTTTTCGATGGCGCCTTCGGTGAATTCACTGCCCTTGCCGCCCGCATGGGCGAGCCGGTGCGTGACATAGCCGGTGACCGTGGCCGCATCCATGGCCGGGATATGGTAGGTCGCGCTGATCCGTTGGGCGAATTGGCGAAGCTCCGGCCGGCTGACCATGGCCCGAAGCTCGGGCTGGCCCACCAGGATAAGCTGCAAAAGCTCGTCCTTGTTCGAATTGATGTTGGTGAGCATCCGAAGTTCTTCGAGCCCCTCCATCGACAGGTTCTGGGCTTCGTCAATCACCAGAACAACCCGACGGCCGAGGGCATATTCGTCGATCACGAAGTCCTGGAGCCGCTGGAAGAGCGTCACGTATGTTTCTGAATAATCGGCCTCAATCGCCAGCGCGTTCAGCACCCATTGCAACAACTCGCCCCGGTCGCCCTGGGCGTTCGAGATCAGACCGATCGTGATGTAGTCATTCACCTCGGCCAAGAGCTTTTGGACCAGGGTCGTTTTGCCTGCCCCAACCTCGCCGGTGATCAACGTGATCGGCGCATGGGTCAGCATGCCGTATTCCAACACCGAAAAAGCCCTGCGGTGAGGCTTCGACCAGAACAAAAAGTCCGGGTCGGGCAGGAGCGTAAACGGCCGTTCTACGAAGCCGAAAAAGTCGATATAAAGATCGTCAGCCGACATATATGCCCCTGGCCGCGTCCGAAGGCGCCGTTTCGTGTGTACTAAATGCGACGATCGACCCGCGAAGCAAGCGCGGCCGTCACGAGCCTGTGCGTATTGTGTTATTTTTAAACAGTCTACAACAACCAGTGACTACGGGAAATGCGTTTACAAGTCCGATACGATATTGTGTCGGCCTTGCCATTGTTCGGAAAGGGCAGGGGCTAACGGTGTCTGACTTGGCAGAATGCCGACCCAGACCTAAAACGCCTCAACCTAATATAAGGGGACGCGCAATGTATAAGACCACATCCGCTATCGCTCTGGCCTCGCTGCTTTTTCTAGCTGCCTGCGAATCTGACGAAGAACGGGCGGCGGGACATTTTGAAAGCGCGACCGAGCTTTACGCCGCTGGCGACGCGGCGCGGGCGGTGGTTGAATTGCGCAATGTTCTCAAGATTGACGGCGGTCACCGCGAAGCGCGGCTGATGTTTGCCCAAATCGCCTGGGAAGACGGCAAGATCGGTGAGGCGCGCGACAGCTATCTGCGGGTGGTCGAGCAATATCCCGACGATGTGGACGCTTTGTCAGGTCTGGCGGAAGCCGCGATCATAAGCCTCAACTGGGATGAGGTGAACCGCCATGGGCGCACAGCAATTGAGTTGGCCCCGAACAATCCGCGGGTCCAAGCAATCGGAGCGATGATCGACTACCGCCAGGCGCTGATCGAAGAAAACGATGAAAACCGCGGCGCGGCCCTCGACCTGGCCGAGACCTTGGTGCTCAACCAACCCGATAACGTCATGCTCCAAGGCCTTCTCAGTGATGGCCGGCTGTGGCGGGGCGACCGGAGCGGCGCCCTCGACGCCATCGATGCAGCGATTGCGCTTTTGCCCCAAAACAAGAGCTACTACCTGATAAAGCTGAACATTCTCGGTCAAGTCGGCGATGAGGAGGCGATCGAAGCCCATCTTCGGACCATGGCCGAGACCTATCCGGGTGACGAAGAGATCAAGGCGACCCTAATCCGCTATCTGGTCTCAACCGGGAACGAGGATGATGCCGAGGGCTTTTTCCGGAGCATCGCCGACCCAACGGCCGAGAATATTGGCACCTATATCGCCCTGGTCCGGTTTATCGCCGATATCCGCGGCCCCGAGGCGGCCCTGGCGGAGCTTGAGACTTCGGTCGATATCACGAGTGAGCCGGTCATTCTCCGCTCGCTCAGGGCGGGGTATAATTTCGATCTCGGTCAGACCGAGGAAGCGATTGCTGAGCTTGAAGACATCCTCACGAATGAGCCGCCCCAGGGCATGGCAGGCAATCTCCGGATCGCCCTGGCCCAGATGCTGGCCGGAACGGGCAACGAAGTGGGCGCGCGGCGACGCGTCGAAGAGGTTCTAGAATTCGAGCCGGGTCATGTCGAAGCGTTGAAAATGCAAGCGGCCTGGCTGACGGAAGCCGATGAGGCCGACGATGCCATTCGCGCGCTTCGGAGCGCCTTGAGTTCTGAGCCTCGCGACGTGGAAGCCATGATGCTTCTCGCGGCCGCCTATGGTCGGAACGGGAGCCATGAATTGGCCCGTGATGCATTGGCCCTGGCCGTCGAAACGTCCGAACACGCTCCGGCGCCGACGCTCCGCTATGCCAGCGTTTTGGTTGCAGAAGAACGGTACCGCGTGGCCGAGCGCGTACTCGTCGAAGGGCTTCGCCGGACGCCGGAAAGCGTTGAAATCCTAAGTGAGCTTGGCCGCACTTATGTTCTTTCAACGGATTTCCCGCGGGGCCAGGGGGTTCTTGAGCGCCTCGAGCGCCTTGGTGGGGAGCGCGCCCTCGCGGCGGCATCCCAACTTCGGTTGGCACTGCTTTCAGCCCAACAGCGGACCGATGAATTGCTCGGAACGCTTGAGGAAATGGCCACTGACAGCGAAGGCGACGTGACCGCGTCGATCCTTCTGGTGCGCACCTATCTTGCCGAAGGTAACGCCGAAGCGGCCCTCGAAACGGCTGAAAAAGCGCGCGACGCCGCTCCGGAGGACACCAACCTTCGGCTTGCCTATGCGGCCACCAAGGCTGCAACCGGCGATCCGGCGGCGGCCATTGCCGAATATCAAGCAATGATCGGGAGCGGCGCGGCCGATCCACGGGTGTGGCGGCTTCTGGCCTCGATGCAAAGCCGGACCGGCGACGCCACAGGCGCGCGCGAAACGGTCGATGCGGCCCTCGCAGCTTACCCGACCGACCCCGATCTGATGTGGTTTAAGGCCTCTCTTCTTGAGCGGGACGGCGACCTCGACGGGGCGATCTCGGTTTATGAGGATCTCTACGAGGCCAATAGCGGCTCACCGGTTGTGGCCAATAACCTCGCCTCGCTCCTGTCGACCGTGCGCGGTGATCCAGAGAGTGTCGAACGGGCCTTCCAAATCGCCCGGCGGCTGCGCGGCACGGAAGTGCCAGCTTTCCAAGACACCTATGGCTGGCTCCTTCACCTGAGGGGCCAAAGCGAGGACGCGATCGATTACTTGGAGCCGGCGGCCAAAGCGCTGAGCGGAGATCCGCTCGTTCAGTTCCATTTGGGCATGGCGCTTCTGGAGACCGGAAAAATCGAACGGGCCAAAGCCCAGCTTGAGCAAGCGCTTGAATTGGCCGGTGAGGGCGACGGCCGAGAACAATTTCAGATCGCGCGCGCCGAACTCGACCGGCTCGCATCGGAAAGCGAAACAGAGACAACTGAATAGAATCACGGTATTAAAACCGCGACAATCCGGGGTGGTATGGTGATTGGGTTACATTCGCGCATCAGAAATGTGCAAATGCCCTGCCGAAGCCCTATCGAGCTAGACTCGGGTTTTCGCCCACGCGAAAGTCTTGGTCATACCTGGGGGACGACTTGGAGAATAGTTCGATGAGATCAATGGTACTTGCCATATTGGCGATGTTTGGAGCTGCCGTCGCAAATGCCCAAGGGGCATTTACCGTTTCGGCGGGCGATACCCTGCAGATTGAAGTTCTGGAGGATTCCTCGCTAAACCGATCGGTTTTGGTGCTGCCTGATGGCACGATTACCTTCCCGTTTGCCGGCACTGTGCCGGTCACGGGGCGGACCGTGTCGCAAGTGGAGCAAACACTCGAAAGCGCGATTTCGCCAAACTTTGCCACGACACCGAATGTTTTTGTAACGGTCCAAACGGTTCAAGCACGCCCAGTCGGCGTCGCGACCCGGACCATCGACGTTTACTTCCTTGGCGAAGTGAACGAGCCCGGTGCTCAGGAGGTGCCCAGCGGCACCACGTTCCTGCAAGCCCTGGCTGTGGGTGGAGGGCTGACCCCCTTCGCTGCCGACCGCCGTGTCCAACTTCGGCGGATTAACCCTCGTACCGGCGCAGCGCAGCTGGTCGAGATCAACTATCGCGCTCTGTCGCGGGGTGGGGACCTCTCGCGCGATCTCGTTCTAGCGGATGGTGACGTGATCCTTGTTCCGTCAAGGGGCCTGTTTGAATGAGATAGGTGTGAGCAGAAACATATCACGGCAGAAACTGCCGGACTTCATGCTAAAGGGCGCCGGGATCGGTGTGATCGGACTTGTGTCGGTCACGCTGCCCGGCGCAGCCTTTGGGCAAAACGCCGGGGAAGCAGGTGTCACCTTCGACCTAAGCCTCGGGCAGACCTTTGAAGCCACCGACAATGCGTCGCTCCAAGATCCGGCGGATGGTGAATTTCGATCGATCACGTCGATTTCTGGCGACCTAGCCTCGACGACGCGAAGCCAGCAATTGACGCTGGGATTCACTCTCGGGGTGGAACTGGGCGACGACGATTTCGAGCTCGGCACGACCGGTGTGGACGCCTCGTTCACGCGCTTCGGCCAAACGTCGGAATTTGGCATCGAGGGCAATTACTTTCGCCGACGTATCGAAAGCGCGACGTTCACGATCCTCGATGAGTTGGGTGACGAACTCGACATCACCGTCACCGAGGGCACACGCGTAGATTACGCCTATGGCGTTCGGTACGAATTCGGACAAAACGCACCGTTCACGGGCCAGTTGAGGGCGCGCCAGGCGTTCCGGGAATTCGAAACGGATTCGACGGCGGCGTTTGATTCCCGGTCCACAAATCTCGACGCGGATTTCGGCCTCGAGCTCGATCCGGCCACGCAGCTGACATTCGGCACCGCTTACAGCAACCGCGACGAAGATGATGACGAGGATACATATCGCGAACAGTATGATTTCGGTCTCGGCCTAGGCCGCGATCTTTCTGAAACCGACCGGATTGCCTTCCGAGGGACCTACCGGACGGGCGACGTCACATCGGGCATCGGCGCTGCGCGCTCGACCAGCGACTTTGAAGGCTTCGGCGGCAGCTTGTCATTCAACCGCTCCCTTAGGAACGGGGAATTCCGCGTCTCCGCTTCACGTCAAGTCAATGAGGGCGGCACCGTCGATGATCTCCGCCTTGGCCGCAGCATCGACTTTCCGGCAGCCCGCCTCGACCTTGATGGCGGCGTGATCTTGAGCGACGGCGAAGTCCTCCCGGCGATCCGTGTGGGCTATACCCGCGACGCACCGGCGGGCCAGATCCGGCTCTCCCTCAACCAGCGCTCCGGTTTGAATTCTGACGACGAGACCGTTCTCAACACGATCGGGTCGGCGAGCTACAATCAGACCATCAACGCCCTTTCTTCGGTGGGTCTTTCGGTCAGCCTGGCGAGCCAATCGGTGGTCGGCGGTGACGATACGACCAACCGCTTGAATGCCGGGGCGAGCTATAACCGGACGATCGCCCGTGACTTCGGGCTTACGGCCGGGTACCGCTATGCGCTTATCTCGGAAACCGGCACGGATGACCGGTCGTCGAACACCGTCTTCGTGACCCTGTCGCGGAACTTCTCGATCCGGCAATAAGCCCGGCGGCCGGGCCCGGTCGGTGTTCCGGGCCCTTTTTGTGGCGTCGCTGCCTATTCGGCCGGCGTAAGTGTACGCTCGATCGCGGGCCTCTCCTGGTCGTCTGAACGAACGAATGTGACGAGGCCGCCGGATTTCTCCGGATTGCCCGTAACGTTCGGAGGCTTCGCCGGGAAATCCGCGCGTGGGCCAAAGGCAGGGGCCTCTCGGCGGAACACCAGATAGGCTTGACGCCCGCCCGACCGACCCAACAGACGAAAGAGGCCGCGGGCCGGCAGCGGCACCGTGTCGACCCGGAGGTATTCCCACCCGTCTTCGGCCATCTTATTGAGCGCATCTGTCAGGATGTTTGCCAGGGGATCCCCCGCGGCGCTTGGCTCGCCAGTTGAACGGTCAGGGCAAGGGACGGCTTTATATTCGGTTTTCGACATGTCCCACTCCCGCACGCGTCACGACAGAAGGCATATCCCAACCCGCCCCCATCCGCGCAAGGGCGATGGGGCAAATTCGTGGTGAAAGAAATATTGCCGGACCGGCAACAATCGCGCTCGTTATTCGGCCAGGCTGTCTTCGGAGCGGAGCGGGCGGCTGATCGGTGGGATCGGACGGTCAAGCCGATTGTGCGAGCGTTGGGGCTCGGGCGGCGGGGCCGTGGTCTCAACCGCACGGAGCGTCGGTGGAGGCGTGTCCACCGGGGCAGGCGCGACGGGCGCTTCCTCAGGTTGGGCCACCGGGTCGGTGAGCGCTAGGATCTGTTCGGGTGCTGCGAGGAGTTTTCGAAACACCATCACCTGACGCTCGACGGTTTTTTTCTTCCGAAACCCCGACTTCTCCTCGGTCGAGAAGACCTCCGTCCGCAAAAACTCCCAGCCATCGGCCGCGAGCGTGTTGAGGTCAGCCTCGACGGTTGAAGCAAACCGCGCCTCCGGCGTCCGCGCCCCTTTGAACTTCCGCGCCCGTTCGGGTGCTGGGACGATCTTGTAGGTATAGCGTTGCATGGGCGCCCTCCGTACCACGGGCCAAAGCATGCCGGAGTGGTGGCGGGGCCGCAAGGGCAGGCGCCGGAATTCGCGGAGAGCTAAGCGATCCGCATGGGATATCCAAGTACGAGTCAGCTTTCGGACGATGTACCGTGAAGCGCTGTTAGCCTTTGCTTGGCATCCACCGCCATATTGAGATCGCGGGTCAGCCCCGTCTCTTTGAATATCTGGGCCGCCGAATCAAGCCAGGCAATTGCCTTGACAATCAGCTGCGAAACCGGAGGCACATTAGCTGGGTATGACGCCGCCCCGGCCGCCTTTTCGAATTCCGCGAGTGCTTCCGTGATCCAAGATTTGGCCAGAAGGAGTCGCGCATGGGGCACGGGTCGATTGGCGTCAACCACCTTTGCCTCTTCAAGATCCAACACGCTGGACCAGGCCGAGGCAAAGGTATTGGTTGCTTCTGGTGTCTTTTGGCGGATTGCCAGGTCTACCAGAATGCTTAAGCGGGACACTTCTGCATCGGCGGCGTTGGCAGTGGCTGCCGTTAGAGTCTCAACGTTCTCAAGGAAAATCCGCGCTCCCTCGCGGCAGAGATCGGCCGCTTCCTCGAGATCCTCCGCCCCTTCCCCGTTCGGGCGGAGCTTTCCAACTTCCGCAAGGATCCGGGCTTTGGCGATTAACACGGTTGCCTTACGGCCGGGCGCTTGGTCTTCCTCTAGTTCTGCTTCGCTTGATTGGATGGCGGCCCATGCTTCCTTGATGAGCGCGGCCTTTTCACTCCCTTCGGCGTCTCGGCTTCGACGCCTTAGGGCAACCGCAAGATTTGAGTAGTGCTGCGCCCGATCGATTGGACCCATTCGGTCACTCAAGTTACGCGTGACCTCGCGACCGGCTTCGATTGCTTCATTTAGGGCGTTGCTGCCCCAGGCATCTTGGCGATTGAACCCGATACTCTGGAGCACCGCGGCACGGTTGGCTTGCGAGGTGAGCCAAGCATCCGGCATGTCGGCACGATTGATCCGTTTGAGCGTGTCTTCCGCAAGCCAAAGCGCTGCTTCGGTTGCACCGGAGCCGAAGGAACGTCCGTATTCGAACAGCCGCTCGACCGCCAGGTTGCGGCTTTTGATGGCGGCTTTTGCTGTATCTGGCATAATCACGTCGGCGGCCGCAGCCAGATGCAACACGGCTTCTCCCGGACGCCCAGACAAAAGCAACATCCGTGCACGGTCAGTTTTGGTTTGGGTGGCAATTTTTGAACGGACCAAATCGGCATCTGCCAGAAATGCGGCGGCTTTCAGATAATCCCCTTTCTTTTCTGCCGTCTCAGCTTCAGCGACCTTAGTAGCAGCATCGAAAACTTCGGGGTCGAGGCTCTGATAGCCTTCGAGGACACGCTCAACAGCGACGTCGATCTTAATAGGCTCATCTGCCTCTGGCGGCGAGATGCTTGTCGTTGTCACCTTGGCTTGTATGTCCTTTGTGATCTCCAAGAGGTTCTTTTCGTAGGTTTTTCTCTTGTTCTCGCGCTGCGTGAGGTGAAGCAACAAAACGCTGGTAATCCGGGCATGGACCTTGTCGTCCTGTCGGAGCGCTTCAACTCCGTATTCGAGAATTGTCTCAATCAGCCCAAGATCGGGGTCGTTCCGGTCGATCCGCATCGTGCCGGCAATTTTCCTGGTTAGAGCCTTCGAGAATTCTGGACCGTGAATTTTGGCAATCTCGACGATGTCTTGGTCTGAGATCCGCTCGAGATTGGGCGTGCGGCTGACAAGGCCGGTGAGGCGTTTGATCGCCGCCTCACTCACCTCGCCGCTTTCGATCAGACCATCAAGGGCGCCATTGATTGCTTTGCGGCAAGCATCGGCTGTGTCTTCGGTCTCGAGGCCTTGAAGGGCGCGGTAGACTGTCCAAGCTGCGCCTCCAATCGATGTGGCACCGGCAGCCGCAGGGTGGAAAGTGGCGATTGCTGTAAAGGAAAGGCCGACAATAGCGTCGACGAATTGCTTGCGGTTCTTAGACAAAGGTCTGACTCAAATTGAAACGACTCGCGAAGAGCCTCTCACAAGCTAAGCTTTTTGCCTACAATCTCATTCACCGCTTTGGGGTTGGCTTTCCCGCTGGTGGCTTTCATCACCTGACCCACAAACCAGCCCGCGAGCTTGGGGTTGACCTTGGCCTTTTCCACTTGGGCCGGATTGGCGGCGATGATCTCGTCCACCGCCGCTTCGATAGCTCCCGTGTCGGTGACCTGGCGCATGCCGCGGGCTTCGACGATCTCGGCCGGGTCGCCGCCTTCGGAATAGACGATCTCGAAGAGGTCCTTTGCGATTTTACCGGAAATGTCGCCTTTGGCGATAAGATCGAGGATGCCGCCGAGTTGGGCCGGGCTGACCGGGCTCTCGGTGATCTCGCGTTCGTCCTTTTTGAGGCGCCCGAAGAGGTCGTTGATGACCCAATTGGCCGCCGCTTTCCCGTCGCGGCCCTCGGCGACGGCTTCGAAAAAGCCCGCCGCTTCGGTTTCGGCGGTGAGGACACTCGCGTCATAATCGGTCAGCCCAAACGCCTCCATGAACCGCGCCTTCTTGGCGTCGGGAAGCTCGGGGAGGGCGGCGGCGATGTCGTCAACCCAGGCCTGCTCGATCTCGAGGGGCAAAAGGTCAGGGTCGGGGAAGTAGCGGTAATCATGGGCCTCTTCTTTTGACCGCATGGACCGGGTTTCGCCCTTGTCGGGGTCATAGAGCCGGGTTTCCTGGTCGATTGTGCCGCCGTCTTCGAGGATCGCGATTTGGCGGCGGGCCTCGTAATCAATGGCGGCTTGGATGAAGCGCATCGAATTCATGTTTTTGATCTCGCAACGGGTGCCGAGACGGGAAAAATCTTGGGTTTCCTGGTAGCGCTCGTAATCGCCCGGTTTGCAGACCGAGACGTTCACATCCGCCCGGAGATTGCCGTTTTGCATGTTGCCGTCACAGGTGCCGAGATATTGCATGATCTGGCGGAGTTTGCCGACATAGGCGGCCGCTTCCTCGGGGCCCCGGATGTCTGGCCGCGAGACGATCTCCATAAGGGCCACGCCGGTGCGGTTGAGATCGACGAAGGACATGTGGGGATCCATGTCGTGGATCGACTTTCCTGCATCCTGTTCCAGATGGATCCGCTCGATCCTGACGCAGCGAGCTACGCCCGGGCCGATCTCGACGAGGACTTCGCCTTCGCCGACGATCGGGTGGTAGAGCTGTGAGATTTGGTAGCCTTGGGGGAGGTCGGGGTAGAAGTAGTTCTTCCGATCGAAGGCCGAGCGAAGGTTGATATGGGCCTTTAGCCCGAGGCCTGTGCGAACCGCTTGGGCGACGCAGAATTCGTTAATTACTGGAAGCACCCCCGGCATGGCCGCATCGACAAAGGAAACATTCGCGTTGGGTTCGGCCCCAAAGGCGGTCGATGCGCCCGAAAAGAGCTTGGCTTGGCTTGCGACTTGGGCATGGACTTCGAGACCGATCACCAATTCCCAATCGGATTTGGCGCCTTGGATGACCTTCGGTTCAGGCGGGTCGAAGCTAAGATCGAGCATGGGCGGGCTCCTGGTTTCAGGGCGTTCTATGGCTTGGTCGCGGGACGG
Organism: Pseudomonadota bacterium; assembly: GCA_039198225.1. Taxonomy (GTDB): domain Bacteria; phylum Pseudomonadota; class Alphaproteobacteria; order Rhodobacterales; family Rhodobacteraceae; genus JASJAR01. The sequence continues at coordinate 55,382 of JBCCTQ010000020.1, read as the reverse complement.
GCAAGGTGGCCAAAGGCGGGGGTTTCACACCCCCGGACCCCCGTGGAGTACTTTGGCCAGGATGAAGGGCCTCAAGACGGTTCGAGTTCGCCTGCTTCGAGAAAGGCGCGGAGGGACAGGACGGGGTCCTCGGCGGTCCAAATTTCTTCGCCGAATGCGATAAAGTCGGTGGCGGGGGCGAGATGTCGGCTGGCCTCGGTCGAAATCGCGCCTTCCGCGACGACGGGGACTTCTATCATCTCCGACCACCATTCGAAGAGGTCCAAAGGCGCGCTGGCACCGTCGCCGAGATTGCCAGCCGCGAGGGGGCCGAACGCAACGTAGTCGGCGCCGGCTTCGCCCGCCGCCATCCCGTCATGGCGGGAGGCGCCGCAAAACGCGCCGACGATCCGCTCTCGCCCAAGCGCTTTCCGCGCAGCGCGAACCGAGCGGGCCCCGTCCATCAGATGGACCCCGTCGAGGCCCAACTTGTCGGCAAGGCTCCAGTGGCGCTCGATCACGAGGGCAATGTCGCGGCTATGGGCCACGTCTCGGACCATGTCGCCCGCCCGAGCCAGCCGGTCTTCGTCATGGGTGGCAAGGCTGAGACGAATACATGCGAAGGGAGCCGCATCGAGAACGCGCTCAAGCTCCGGCCGGAAGGCGGCCAATTCGAAATCAGGGGGCGTGATGAGATAAAGTTGGGGGTTGTCGCCATCGGCCATTGGGTCGTCCTTCCAGACACAGAGTGTGCCCGATCCTCCGGGCGATGGCCACCGCCACATCGGTCGCGCAAACTCGGCCGCGGCTTGTGGGCGAAGCCACGGGCCCTTATGGGAGCGCGGATCGAAGGAGGACCCGGTGGCAAAGCCGATCTTTGTGCTCGTTCGCCCGCAAATGGGCGAAAATATCGGTGCCGCGGCCCGGGCAATGTGGAATTTCGGTATCGATGCCATGCGCATCGTCGCCCCTCGAGACGGTTGGCCGAACCCCGCCGCCGCGGCCATGGCCAGCGGTGCCGGACGCCTCCTCGACGAGGCGCAAATTGCCCCTGACACTGCGGCGGCCATCGCAGACGTCCAATTCGTCCTGGCCACCACGGCCCGCCCCCGGGACCTCACCAAATCGGTTTGGTCCCCGGAAGGCGCCATGGGCGAAGCCAGGGCGCGGATCGCGTCGGGGCAAAGGGTCGCCGTTCTTTTCGGCCCTGAACGCTCCGGACTTGAAAACGACGATATTGCTCTTGCCAATGGCATCGTCACCGTCCCGGTCAATCCCGATTTCCCATCCCTCAACCTCGCCCAATGCGCACTCTTGATGGCCTATGAGTGGCGCCGTGCGACCGAAAGAATCACCCATCACGACACCGTTCTCGCGGGCACCGAACCCGCCCCCCTCCATGAGGTCGATCGTCTCGCCGCCCATTACGAAGAGCGGCTCTCGGAGGCGGGGTTCTTCTTTCCGGACGCCAAAGCCACGGGCATGAAACGCACGCTTCGTAATCTCTGGTCTCGGATGGATCTGACCCGTGCGGATGTCCAACTTCTCCACGGTATCCTTCGTCAGATGGTGCGCTGGAAGGACCGGGGCTAAGCCCGACCCGTCCCTTCATCCTGGCCAAAATACTCCCGCCGGAGGCACCGAAATCCATTCAGCGCCATGTCACACCTCGTAAAGATCGCCGAATTTTGCGTCGAGATAATCCAGAAGAGGCGCTTCGCTCACCGACGTGCTGACGGCGTATTCCACCGTCGCCAACGGTGTCCTTAGCCCGCCGAACTTCTGGAGCTTTTCTCCCAACCAGGCCGTGGCTGGGCCCGTATCACCGGCCAGAAGCGCGTCGTCGAGATCAGGCAAGGCGTCCCGGAGCGCGGCATGGAGACATCCCGCATAGACATTGCCAAGTGTATAGGTCGGGAAGTATCCAAAAAGCCCTTCCGACCAATGGACGTCCTGGAGACAGCCCTCCCTTTGGCTCGGCGGGCGCACCCCGAAATCCGCTTCAAAGCGGTCGTCCCAAGCCAGCGGAAGATCGTCGACCGCCAGATCACCTGACACCAGCGCCCGTTCGAGATCGAACCGCATCAGGATGTGGAGATTGTATTGTACCTCGTCGGATTCGGTGCGGATAAAGCCAGGCGTCACCCGGTTCACTATCCGGTAGAAGCTTTCGGCATCGACGACACCAAAATCACCAAAAACCTCCCCCATCCGGCCGAAAAGCCAAGACGTGAAGGCTCGGCTCCGGCCAAGCTGGTTTTCGTAGATTCGGCTTTGACTTTCATGGACCCCCATCGACGCCCCGCTGCCGATGGCGGTGAGGGCGTATTCAGGGTCGATCGTCTGTTCATAGGCCGCGTGCCCCACTTCGTGGATGGTCGAATAAAAGCAATTGAACGGATCTGCAGGATCGGTCCGAGTGGTGATCCGCACATCGAGGCCAGATCCGGAGGAAAACGGATGCACCGCCTTGTCGATCCGACCGTGATGGAGATCGTAGCCGAAGACCCGCGCCAGTTCTTCCGACAGCGTGAGTTGGCCCACCTCATCGAAACTACCCGAAAGCGCTTTCGGCATCGGCGCGCCGAGGATCCGGTCTCGGAGTGCGACAAGCCGGGGCCGGAGGGCTCCGAACATCGCCTCGAGGGAGGCCGCACTGGCTCCAGCCTCGTAACGGTCAAGCATTGCGTCGTAGGGGCTCACCCCGTCAGCCACCGCCTCGGCCTCTTCAATTCGAAGCCGGAGGACATCTTTCAAAGCGGGCGCGAAGGCGGCAAAATCATCGGCCGCCCGCGCTTCGGCCCAAATCCCATGGGCGCGGCTCGTCGTCCTGGCCAAATCTGCTGCGAGTTTCGCCGGCACCTTCGTCGTGCGGTCATAGGCGCGGCGGATCTCTCGGAGTTGCGCCGTTTCCGCGTCGCCTTGGGGCTCAGCGGCGTCCAGCCATTCGCCGATCCGGGGGTCAGTCCGGCGGCCGTGAAGCACCGTTGCGAGTGCGGCCATCTCGTCGCCTCGCTGGGGTGCTGCCCCTTTCGGCATCACCGTTTCCTGGTCCCAACCCAGCCGGCCCATCACCTCGCCTAAGGCTTGGGTGTCGCGTTCGAACGCGAAGAGGTCCTCAAGCGCAGTCATGCCCGCACCGATTGAGAGGGCGGGTAAGCGGACAGAAACCGCGCCCTGAGGATCAGGACCCAAAGGATGACCGCACCAAATTGGTGGAGGATCGCCATCTGAAGGGGGGCGGCGTGGACCAGTGTCATGATCCCGATCACCACCTGGATGAGCATCATTGCAAACATCGCATGAAATGCCGTCCGCACCGCCCGCGTGCCCGAGCCCCGCCCCTGCCACCAGACAAAGATCCCGAACGCAAACAAGAGATAGCTCGCCATCCGGTGCATGAATTGCACGAGGCCCGCATTCTCAAAAAAGTTCCGCCAGAGGGGTTCGAGATCAAACGCCCCTGGCGGGAAAAAACCGCCGCCCATCAAAGGCCAGGTGGCAAATGCCTGGCCGGCGTCGATCCCGGCCACCAGGGCGCCGAGGAGGATCTGGACAAAGGCAAAGGCCAAAAGGGCTGTGGCCAACCCAAAGAGACGCCGCTCCCGGTTCCGGCGGAATTGGATAAGGTCGGCCTCGCTGCGTCGGAAACTCAGGATAAACCAGGTAATAAAACCCAATATGATGAAGGCGAGGCCGAGATGGGTGGCCAATCGGTAAGAGGCCACGTCGAGCATCGTCCCTTCGAGGCCCGAAGAGACCATCCACCACCCAATGGCACCCTGGAGCCCGCCAAGGGCACCGATAAGGAAAAGCCGGCCGGTCCAGCCGGGGGGCATTTTTCGACTGACCAAAAGACCGAAGAATCCCACTGCCCACACAAGTCCGATCACTCGGCCCAATTGGCGGTGGCCCCATTCCCACCAATATATGAACTGAAACTCTGAAAGGCTCATGCCGCGGTTTTGGAGTTGGTATTCCGGAATTTGCCGGTAGGCATCAAACTCTGCCTGCCAATCGGCTGCCGAGAGGGGTGGAATCGCGCCGCGGAGAGGTTCCCATTCGGTGATCGAAAGCCCGGAATCGGTGAGCCGGGTCAGCCCGCCCACAACAACAATCGCCACCACCAAAAAGAACAACACAGAGAGCCAGGCGCGCACAAAGGCACGGGCCCCGGCCCGCGTCCCCGAACCCGCCCGTTCGATCACTCCACCCTGGGGTTTAGGCGCCGCAGATTTGGCCCCATCCACCTCTTCGAAAATGCTCCGCTCTGCCATGGTCGCTCCGTAGGTTGGGGGACATCTAAGCCGTTTTGGGCGCGATCACTACATTTCTCCTGCGAAATTCCGCCGCAATGCTTCGTTGCTAAGAGTGGACCTTCGGAGCACTCTCGGTCAGGGATGACGCATGGTTCCAATCCGCTTCCTTCCGCGCCCTTTGGGTCTTCCAGCACTCCTCGCCGCTGGGGTTATCCTTTGGGGCTGCGCCCCCGCCGACCCGCCCGCAGCGGCCGCCCCAGCTCCCCAGCCAGCAATCCCAGCCGCCGCCTGGGACAGCGTTGCGAAGGGGCGCTCCTGGTCGCGCACCGTCGTTTCGGCTTTGGACACGGGCCCGGCCGCGAGTTTGATCGATCGGGTCCCGCGCGACGCAGCCACATTCTGTCCGGCTTTCGCCGACGCCGATCGACAAGGAAGGAAAGCCTTCTGGGTCGGGTTTCTTGCCGAACTGACCCGCCGCGAAAGCACCTGGCGGGAGGATGTCTCGGGCGGGTCCGGGCGCTGGCACGGGCTCTTACAAATCTCCCCGGCAACGGCGGCGGGCTATGGGTGCCCGGCTCCAAGTGAGGCGGCGCTCAAGGACGGGGCCAATAATCTCCGCTGCGGGCTCCGCATCATGGGCCAGACCGTGGCCCGCGACGGGGTTATTGCTGAAGGCGGGGACGGCATCGCCGCCGATTGGGGGCCCCTGGCACGCCCGGCGCCGCGGGCCGCCATCGCTGCCTCGACCCGGGCCTTGCCCGCCTGCCAGGGCTGAGCCCGCACAGGCCCTTCATCCTGGCTGAAATACTCCACGGGGGTTTGGGGGTGTGAAACCCCCAATCTAGCCCATTGAGCTCCGCCGCCGCGCCCATAAAAGCGCTCCAATCCCGGTCAAGAGAAGCGGCAGACCGGCCGGGATCGGCATGGAGATGAGGTCAAGATCGGGCGGTGGAACCGTGAGATCGGGCTCGATCACGAGACCTGCCACCGCGCCGCTATCGGAAGTCGAAAATTGCAAGCTCGTCACATTGCCAATGCCGAAATCGAACCGTCGGAGCGAATTGTCGCCCTCCACACTAGAGAGGAGCGTAACAGCGCTGGGCACCGCGTCAAAAAGCGTCGTGCCGTCGGCCTGGACCACGTCGAAGATTAGATCGGAGAAATTCCGATCAAGGTCGAGAAAACTCATCGACACGAGCCGCATGGCCCCCAGGAAATCGAAGGTGATGTCGCCGCCCCGCGCATCGTCGTCGGGCACCCCGTCGCCCGGGTTTTCTTCGATGATCAAGACAAGACCTTGGGGGGCCGTACCGAAGGCGCTCCCCGAAGCGAGATCGGGGTCGCCTCCGGTGCAAGCGACGCCAAACTCGGTCGATCCGTTGCCGTTACAATTCGAGTTAAAGAGCGCAAGCGTATCCCCATTGCCGTCGAGCGTCAGAAGGCCACCAAAGATCTCGGACCCGGTAAGATCGCCTTCGATGCCGTCGTCGAAATCGATCACCGCTGCCGCGCCGGGACCTGATAAACCTAGGAAAAAGACGAATGCCCACGTCGCTCTGGTCAGTGCCTGCACGCTGTCTCCTTCCGTCTGAACGGGCTTCGGCCAATTGCGCGCAACCCTAGGCTGACGTGCTTAACAGAATGCTAACGGGCGCGGCCCGTGCCTATTGTGCTTCGGGAAGAAGGTTTCTGGCCCAGCGGGGGCGGCGGCTGACGTCGACGAGGCTCACTTTGGGCGCATGGCGGCCCCCAAGCCGGAGCGTGGCCTTCCGGAGAGCCAGGATGCCCTCTTCGGATTTTGCCGAAAGATCCGCCGGCCGGATCGGTGCCCCCACGGTGATCCGGTAGGGCTGGCGCCCTTTGTTGAGCGTCTCATGGAAGAGCGTGATATCGCGCAGCGTCGGGTGGATGAGGTCGAAGAAATAAAAGAGGGCAGAGTTCCGTGCCCGGATGTTGATTGGGATAACGGGAAGGTCGAATTTCCGCGCGATCATCGCCGCTGAGGCCATCCAGGGCCGCTCGAAAAGCCAAAGTCCCCGCCGTTTGGCCAGCCGTCCGGACGGAAAGATCACTCCGAGACGCCCGGCATCGATGGCACTGCGCGTATAGGCCATGGTCTCGCGGGTCTTGCTGTGGCTGCGTTTATGCGGCTGCCATTCGACCGGCGCGATGATGTCGCCAAACTGCGGCAAAATCCGCATGATGTCGGAATTCGCATAGATGAAGAGATCGGGCCTGATCTGCGACAGGGCGTGCCAAAGCATGATCCCGTCGGCGATCCCGGTCGGGTGGTTTGCCACGATGAGTGCGGGGCCCCGCGCAGGTATATTCGCCGTCCCGGAGACTTTGACGTCCTTGGCCAAGAGAAGCGCCAATTCATCCATGATCCGGTCGACCGGCATGTCGCGGAAAATCTCCGCCAGGGCCACCGTGCGGTGATACCCCAAAAGGGAATTGAGCATCTCCCGGGCCGGTTCAGCGAAAAAAGAATTGCCGAAAAGCCACGGCGCGCGTTCTTCAATTAATGGGTCAATACGGTCTTTCATGTTGCCGCCTTGGAACAGAACTCTGCGACACTTCGGTAACAGTATCCCGGAACGCGCCCGAACGCACCTCCGGCGCTAACTTTCCGGCAGACATTTGCCCATCAATGAGGCACTTCGCGAAATTGCCGGCTTGGGCCAGCCTAAATGCCGTTCTATCCGCTCAGAATTCGCCCAACGATTTCAGTCATATCTCGGCTGATCTTTGTGTTGGTCGAAATGCGATGCAATTCCTGCCGAATGAGCCCCTGCCGGTCGGCATCGTAGCGCCGCCAGGTCTCGAAGACCGTCGACATGCGGGCCGCCGTCTGGGGGTTGACCGGGTCAAGCCGCAAGAGCCATTCGGCAAAAAAACGGTATCCCCGTCCGTCGGGCCAGTGAAATCCGGCCGCATTCCCAGCAAGTCCACCCATCACCGCCCGGAACCGGTTGGGATTTTTCCAATCAAAGGCGGGATGCTCGGTGAGGCTTTGGGCGGTCTCTTGGGCCTTTTTGGGCGGAGCGAAACGGACCGAGTAAGAAAACCACTTGTCGAGGACGAGCCGGTCTTCCCGCCATGTGTCATGGAACCGGCGGAGCTCTTCCGTGCCGTGGCCAGCATCAAGAAGCGCGGTCAGGGCGCCGAGGCTCTCCGTCATATTGTCGGCCCGCGCAAAAAGGTCCGACGCCGCCTGGCCTCCATCGGTGCGACTAAAAAGGCCGAGCGCGGCGATCCGGAGGCTCCGACGCCCGGCGTGATAGGGGTCCGGCGAGAAGGCTCCAGGGACTTCCATCTCGTGAAAGGCGCGTTCGAGATCCGGGGCAAGGGCCGCCGCCAACTTGGTCTTGACCGACCGAAGAGCCGTGTGGATCGCCGTGGGGTCTGGAACCTGGCCTTGATTGTGAAGCGTTTCGGCCAGATCGTCCTCGCCCGGCAGCGACAATGCCAGGGCCCGAAAGGCCGGATCTAGCCTCGTGTCCCGAAGAACGTTGGCCAAGGCATCGGTCCAGGCGGCGGGCGGATCGAGCCCGTCTGTGATCGCGCCGATCAGAACGTCTTTGGCCAGGCTCCGACCCGCATCCCATTTGTTGAAGGGGTCGGTGTCGTGGGCAAGTAGGAAAGTACGCTCATCCTTACTCACCTGCCGCTCGACGATGACCGGGGCGGAAAACTCCCTGAGGATCGATGGGATCGGTTTCGGCGGGTGCCCCATTCCCGAGGGGGCCTCGCCAGCAGGACGCCATCCTTCTTCGGTCCAATGGAACTCAAAGCTCTGTTCGGGTTCGGTGAGTTCGAGCACCCGGGTCGGCATGGTCTCGTCCCCGTTGGGTCCGAGAAGGCCGACGGCGACGGGTATAACTTGGGGCGATTTTGAAGGCGCGCCCGGGGTGGGTCGGGTTTCCTGGCGAAAGGTCAGCCGGTATGTCGCGCCGTCTAAGGATTCACTAACCGCAATCCGTGGCGTTCCGGCCTGACGGTACCAGTGCGAGAATTGCCCCAAATCGCGCCCGGTCGTGTCTTCGAAGACCTTGAGCCAATCCTCAATTGTCGCCGCCTCGCCGTCATGGCGTTCAAAGTAAAGATCGAGTGCTTTGCGATAATCGTCAGCGCCCACCAGGCGGCGGAGCATGCCGATGACTTCGGCACCCTTTTCATACACGGTAGACGTGTAGAAGTTGTTGATCTCAATGTAGGAATCAGGGCGAACCGGGTGCGCGAGCGGCCCCGCATCCTCACGAAACTGAGACGCTCTGAGGGCCAGAACATCGTCGATGCGTTTCACGGCTTCCGAGCGCATATGGCCAGTGAATTGCTGGTCACGAAATACCGTCAGACCTTCTTTGAGGCAAAGCTGGAACCAGTCGCGGCACGTCACCCGATTGCCCGTCCAATTGTGGAAATACTCGTGGGCGATGATCGCCTCGATCAACTCGTATTCCCGGTCGGTCGCCGTGGCGGGGCTGGCAAGGACGTATTTGGCGTTGAAGATGTTGAGGCCCTTGTTTTCCATGGCCCCGGCGTTGAAATCGTCCACCGCGACGATGTTGAAGACGTCGAGATCGTATTCGCGGCCATATTCCGTCTCGTCCCAAGCCATAGCCCGTTTCAGCGCTTCAAGTGCAAAGCCAGCTCGGGGTTCATCGCCCGGACGCACCCAGATGTTAAGCGCCACATCACGGCCCGACCGGGTGGTGAAGTGGTCGCTCACCGCACGGAGATCTCCGGCGACGAGGGCAAAAAGGTAGGATGGTTTCGGCCACGGATCGTCCCATTCTGCAAAGCCTGGGCCGCTTTTGCTGGGATTGCCGTTTGACAAAAGGACCGGCGCCTCGCCTTCGATCCTGACGTGAAAAGGGGCGAGAATGTCGGGGCGGTCGGGGTAATAGGTGATCCGTCGGAAACCCTCGGCTTCGCATTGGGTGCAATACATCCCGTTCGACATATAAAGCCCTTCGAGGGCTTTGTTGCCCTCGGGATCGATCTCGACCTCCGCCTCCCAGAGAAACGGCCCCTTTGGCACGTCCGCCACCAACGCGTCGGAGGTGACATCAGGCGAGACTGGCACTCCATCGATCGCCGCCGAAATCAGCGCCAGGTTTTCTCCATTCAGCCGAAACACGCCCGGCTCGGCCGTAGGGCTCGGTCGAAACTGGATTTTTGACAGCACCCGTGTCTTGCGGGCGTCGAGCCGGAAGGTCAGATCGACGCGGTCGATCAAATAGGACGGCGCACGATAATCGGACAAGCGTACCGGTGCGGGTTGGGGAGCGGACAAGAATAACTCCAGTCGAAAAACCGTCTATTAGCCAGCCAAAGTGGGTCTCGCAAGGGTGTCCGCCGCCCGGCGCGGACACCATGCCGCTGTTCTAAAGTGATTGGCCACCTAGACTCAGGTCATGACCGCCATTCTATGGTTTAAGCGCGACCTCCGCGTCGAAGATCACCTTCCCCTGACCAAGGCGGCTGAAGCCGGGGCCGTGGTGCCGCTCTACATTGCCGAACCCGAACTCTGGCGGGAAAATGACGCCTCCGGGCGCCAGTGGGCTTTCATTTCTGAATGCCTGGCCGAGCTACAAGAAGAGCTAGCGGGGCTCGGAGCGCCACTGATCGTTCGGGTCGGCGATGCGGTGGAGATCCTCAACGCGCTCGTCCGCGAGGTTGGGGCGACCAAGATCTTCTCCCATGAGGAGACCGGGAACGGATGGACCTATGGCCGGGACAGGCGGGTGGCGGCCTGGGCTCGGGACGCCGGAATCGTCTGGGAAGAGGTCCCGGCTGCCGGCGTTGTGCGCCGTCTGGCGACCCGCGACATCTGGGCCAAAACTCGAGATCAGCGAATGGCCGAACCGGTTACGACTGCGCCGAAGGCCGTTTTAGGGGTTGATGGGCTCGCCTTTGGCAAGGTGCCGAGCGCGAGCGATCTAGGCCTTGCGCCTGATCCGTGCCCCCACCGCCAGGCCGGCGGGCGAGGGGCTGCCCTGTCGCTTCTGGGCGGGTTTTTGACCGAGCGCGGCCGGACCTACCGGGCCGACATGGCCACTCCGGTCAAGGGCGAGGCGGCCTGTTCGCGGCTTTCGCCCCATCTGGCCTGGGGCACGATTTCGGGCCGGGAAGTGATGCAAGCCACGATTGCCCGCCAGCGCGAGGTCCGGGGCACGCGGGACGGTTGGGTCGGGAGCCTCAAGAGCTTCCAATCGCGGTTGGCCTGGCGCGACCATTTCATGCAGAAACTCGAAGACGAGCCGGCCTTAGAGCGCGAATGCCTCCACCGGGCCTATGAGAACCTTCGGCCCAGGGAACCGGACACCGCCCGGCTCTACGCCTGGGCGGAAGGGGAGACCGGGCTGCCATTCGTTGATGCCTGCATGCGGTATCTAAAAGCCGGCGGCTGGCTCAATTTCCGCATGCGGAGCATGTTGATGTCGGTGGCGTCTTACCATCTTTGGCTCGATTGGCGCGCCACGGGGCCGGTCTTGGCGCGGTATTTCACCGACTACGAGCCAGGCATCCACTGGCCCCAGACCCAGATGCAATCGGGGGTCACGGGGATGAACACGGTGCGCATCTACAATCCTGTAAAACAGGGCCACGACCAGGATCCGGAGGGTGGTTTTACGCGGGCCTGGGTGCCAGAATTGGCGCCGGTACCGGACGAGTTTCTCCAGGAGCCCTGGCGCTGGGACGGCGCGACCGGGTTCCTCGGGGCGAGATATCCTGCCCCGACCGTTGATGTGGCGGCGGCGGCCAAGGCCGCGCGGGAGGCCGTTTGGGCGGTGCGCCGTGGTGCTGACTTTCGCGCCGAAGCGGCAAAAGTCGTCGAAAAACATGCCTCCCGGAAGGATCGCCAAGGCCGGTTCGTCAATGACCGGGCGACCGCACCGAGGCGCCGAAAAGCTGATCCGGCGCAGGCCGAGCTCGATCTTTAGGCCATGGCGAAGACCCCCAAAAAATCAAATCTGCCCCAAAAGATCTGTGTCACCTGCGGACGGCCCTTCGCCTGGCGGAAGAAGTGGGAGAAGGTCTGGGACGAGGTCCGCTATTGCTCTGAGCGATGCCGACGGGAACGGCCTGGCGCCGGAAACCGGGCGCGGTTTCCGGGCTGATTTCTCTTTCGAGAAATCATCGGCGCGCCTTGCTTCGTTCTTCGGCGCCCCTTAGGAACACCGTCGCATACCGAAACGGAGGGGCTTTGATGGATAAACGGGTCGAGCGGGCGGGGCTCCAAGTGGCCGATATGCTTGCCCATTTCGTCGAAACGGAAGCCTTGCCGGGCACCGACATCGACGCATCGACGTTTTGGGAGGGGTTTGCCGCCCTGATCCGAGATCTTCAGCCGAAAAACCTCGCCCTTTTAGCGGAACGAACGCACATCCAAGACAAGATCGATGCGTGGCATAAATCCCGTGCCAATGCCCCCCACGACCACGACGCCTACAAAGCGTTTCTCGAAGAGATCGGCTATCTTCTACCCGAAGGCGCAAATTTCGAAATCGAAACAGAGCACACCGATCCGGAGATCGCCTCCGTGGCCGGCCCCCAGCTTGTCGTCCCAATCACCAATGCCCGCTATGCCCTGAACGCCGCCAATGCCCGTTGGGGCAGCCTTTATGACGCCTTTTATGGCACCGACGCGATGGGTCCGATGCCATCACAAAGCGATGGCTATGACCGGGGCCGTGGCGCACGGGTTGTGGCCCGGGCCCGGGTATTTCTGGACGAGGCCTTCCCAATCGTCGGCACTTCCCATGCCGATGCGCGGCGCTACCACGTCCAATCCGGCGCGCTATTGATCGACGACCAACCCTTGGCCCAGCCTGAGAAATTCGTTGGCTACCGGGGTCACCCCCGCGCGCCCGACGGGGTGGTTTTAAAGAATAACGGCCTTCACGCGGAACTCGTTTTCGACCGGACAGCGTCGGTCGGCGCCCGCGATCAGGCGGGGCTCGCCGACATCCGCCTAGAAGCTGCGGTTTCTGCGATCATGGATTGCGAAGATTCCGTCGCCTGCGTCGATGCCGAAGACAAGGTCGGCGCCTACCGGAACTGGCTCGGGCTGATGAAAGGCGATCTCACCGAGACCTTCTCCAAGGGAGGAGAGACCGTCTCGCGCGCCTTAAGCCCCGACCGGGTCTTTACCGCACCGGGTGGCGGAGACGTGGTGCTGAAGGGCCGGGCGCTGATGCTCGTGAGAAATGTGGGCCATTTAATGTCAAACCCCGCGATCCTTCTTCCCGACGGGTCGGAGATCCAGGAAGGGCTGATGGATGCTGCCATCACAGCCCTGATCGCGTGCCATGATCTTCAGAAAACCGAAGGTGCGCGCAACTCGACGGTGGGCTCGGTTTACGTGGTCAAGCCGAAGATGCACGGGCCCACGGAAGTCGCCTTCGCTGATCAGACGTTCAGCCGGGTCGAAGCGATATTGGGCCTGCCGCAATACACCGTGAAACTCGGCATTATGGATGAAGAGCGGCGTACCTCGGTGAACCTCAAGGAATGCGTCCGTGCCGCCACCCGCCGGGTGGCCTTCATCAATACCGGTTTTCTCGACCGGACGGGCGACGAAATCCACACCTCGATGGAAGCCGGTCCCTTCAGCCGGAAGGACTTTATCAAGCGCCGTGCCTGGATTGGCGCCTATGAAGACCAGAATGTCGATATCGGCCTCGAATGCGGCTTTTCTGGCAAGGCCCAGATCGGCAAAGGCATGTGGGCCATGCCCGACAAGATGGCGGCCATGCTCGAAGCTAAGATCGAACACCCCAAATCCGGGGCTAATTGCGCCTGGGTCCCGTCCCCAACAGCCGCCACGCTGCATGCGCTCCATTATCACCAGGTCGACGTATTTGCTGTGCAATCGGCGCTTCGGGCCAAGGGGCGGCGTGCCTATGTGGACACGGTGCTCGACATTCCGGTGGCGCGCTACCGGAAATGGACAGCAGACCAAATCCGCCGCGAAGTCGAGAACAATGCCCAAGGGATATTGGGCTATGCGGTCCGATGGGTGGACCAAGGTGTAGGCTGTTCGAAAGTGCCCGACATCAATGATGTGGGTCTCATGGAAGACCGGGCGACCTGCAGGATCTCGGCCCAGCACATTGCCAATTGGCTCCACCACGGCGTCGTAAGCCGCGATGACGTGGAAGCGGTGTTTCAGAAAATGGCCGCCGTGGTGGACGACCAGAATTCCGGTGATCCGGCCTACCGGCCAATGGCGCCGGGATTTGACGGGGTGGCCTATCGGGCCGCACTCGAGCTTGCCCTCGATGGCCGCGACCAGCCGGCAGGCTATACCGAGCCGATCCTCCATGGCCGTCGCCTCGACGCCAAAGCCCAACTCGCATAGAGCATAAGGAGCTCCCCATGGCCGCGATAAGTCTCTCAAAGGCCCGGACCATCATTCGGAAAACCCTGGCGACCGGGAAAGAAATGGGGCTCAAACCCCTTTCGGCGGTTGTGCTTGATGGGGGCGGTCACCTCATTGCATTCGAACGCGAAGACGGCGCCTCGCCGGGCCGTTTCGAGATCGCCCATGGCAAGGCTTACGGTGCGGTCATGCTCGGGATGACCGGGAGCCAGCTTCGTGATCGGGCTGAGGCCCAGGCTTATTTCGTAGCGGCCGTGAACGGCGCCTATGGCGGCAAGGTGATCCCGGTGCCGGGAGGGATCTTGATCCGTGATAAACGGGGGGCGGTGATCGGCGCAGTCGGGGTGACCGGGGATACGTCCGAAAACGATGCGGCCGCCGGATTGGCAGGTGTCGGCTCAGCGGGGCTTATCGGTGAAGCGTAAGGCTTGGGATTTGGGCCATTTTAGCCTATTGGGTTTTTCTTAAACCCAAGGCGTGAGAGTGGACGTTATGGTGCGACCGGTTGTCGGCATTATGGGCAGTCAATTCCTCGTCAACGATTCTTATGTCGTTGACATGGGGGGACGTATGAATGCCCGGGCTTTGGCGGCGGCGTCCGGCGTCTTGCCTTTGATCATTCCGGCTGACCCCGATCTTGCGCTGACCGAGGATCTGTTGGAGCGCTGTGACGGGTTTCTCTTTCCCGGTGCCCGGGCCAATGTCCATCCAGAGGAATACGGCGAAGCTCCGACCGAAGCCCACGGCGATTTTGACCAGGGTCGGGACGGGGTGGCCCTGCCGCTGATCCGTGCCGCGGTCGAACGGGGCCAGCCGATATTGGGGGTATGCCGAGGGTTTCAGGAGGTGGCGGTGGCCTTTGGCTCGACGCTCCATCCCGAGATCCGTGACTTGCCTGGACGGATGAACCACCGAATGCCGCCCGACGGCACGCTGGAGGAGAAATTTGCCCTTCGACACGATGTGACCCTTGTCGAAGGCGGGGAGTTTCATAGGCTTTTCGGATCGACAATCGTAAGAACCAACACGCTCCATGGCCAGGGGATCAAAGAGCCTGGGGCAAGGGTGGTCGTCGAAGGAACCGCACCTGACGGGACGGCCGAGGCGATCCGGATCGACGGTGCGGCTGGTTTCGCGCTCAGCGTCCAATGGCACGCCGAATGGCAGGCCGATCTCGACCCGGTCTCAAAGCCGCTTTTTGATGCCTTTGGCAAAGCGGTCCGCGCTTGGGCGGCCGGGGAACGGCCAGCCCGGCTCAAAAGCGCATAGGCTACTCTGGGCTTAACCTTGCGTTAATCCATTTGCCCGAAGCCCGGGCCATGGCCCAGTCGATCCCGCCCGACATTTATATCGCCCGGATCTTTGACAGTCAGGCGGCGCGTCGCGGGGCGGTCATCCGTCGCAAGATCCGCGATATCGAACATTATGCGGGACGCGATCTCTTTCTTCAGGAAATGCGGCGACGGGGCTACACGACTGTCGAGAATGCAGGGCAATTCGTGGTATTTTGCAACCGCGAACCCCTCAGACGTTTGACCTGATCCGATTTCTCCCAGGAGAAATCGGGCGGGAAAACGGGCGCGTTTTCCCTTTCCTCCGGGGGAACGGTGGGTTTAATGCCGCCCATGAAACGCTCCCGCATTAACGATATCATGGCCGAGGCCGACGCGATGATCCGCGCCCATGGCTTCGCGTTGCCGCCCTTTGCCTATTGGTCCCCGGACGCGTTCAAATCGCGCGTGGTGGACGGGTCAGCCCGCTATATCGCCGAGGCCCGGATGGGCTGGGACATCACCGATTATGGCCAGTGCGATTTCGACGCTCTGGGCCTATTCCTATTCACGCTTCGGAACGGGCAACTGAGCGACCTCGAACGGGGCCGCGGTATGGTCTATGCCGAAAAGCTCTTGATCTCAGAGGAAGATCAGCTCTCGCCTATGCATACCCATGTCATCAAATCCGAAGACATCATCAACCGCGGCGGGGCCACCTTGGTGGTCGAGCTTTACGGTTCCGATGACGCGGGCAATTTCGCCGAAGACCGGGGCGGCATGGTCCGCTGTGACGGGATCGAACGGAGCTTTGCCCCGGGCGAAATACTCAAATTCGCCCCCGGCGAAAGCGTCACCCTAAATCCTGGCCATTGGCATGCTTTTTGGGGCGAAGGGGGAAGCGTGCTCATTGGTGAGGTCTCCACCGTCAATGACGACGAGACCGACAACATCTTCCGCGAGCCATTGGGCCGGTTTTCCACCATCGAAGAAGATGCGGATCCAACCCATCTCTTGGTCAGCGACTACGCGCGCTGGTTCGCCTGATCCTGAGGGGCCGGCAGCCGGTTTGGCCGCCGACCCCTCACCCCGACCAGTGCGCCCTTGGGGATGTGGACGGATGAACAGGGCGGGGGACCCCGTTCTCTTTTGGCGCTCCGGCCGAACTAGTTGGCGTTGATCCAAAGGCGCCGCCAGGAGCGACGCTCCACCCGGTCGATCCGCCGGGGCCGGTCAAACCCTCGCCGGTCGGCCACGCTTTCGGCCGCATCGATGCGGTCTTCGATCCGGTCGAGCCGGCCATTGTCGGTCTGACGGTCGATGATGCTCTCGGCCCGGTCAATACGATCTTCGATCCGGTCGAGGCGTCCCGCTTCGGCGGCGGCGCCTTGGAGGGCAATCCCGAGGGCGATGACGCCGGTGGTCAAAGCAATACGCATTTTGTTCGTCTCCAATCACTGTCCATTGGAAGGTGTTACGGAGGGCAGAGGAATTTCCGTCGCGGCCGGCTGAGGAAAATCCTAGGCTGCCCCCATGGGTCCTCTGAAACTCATCGATATCCCACCGGTCTGGTTGGCCATCGCCATCGGCGTCTTGGCCGCCGAGACCCGAATGACGGGCGGTCTGACATTGCCGGGTTGGACCGGTTTGGTGGGATGGGGGCTGATCGGCGCTGGCCTCCTTCTCATGTTCCTTGCTTTGGCGGCGTTTTCTCGCGGGAGAACCTCGCCAATCCCCCATACCGCACCCCAAGCGATCCTGACCGAGGGGGTCTTTTCGATCAGCCGGAACCCGATTTATCTCGGTGATGCCCTCGTTCTTCTCGGTATAGGCGTTCTTTGGGGGGCGGCCTCGGTGGTCTTGGTGGCCCCGCTCTTTGTCTTTTTGATCGAACGGCGATTTATCCGCGCCGAAGAGGACCGCCTTCAGGCGGCCTTTCCCGAGGAATGGTCTGCCTACCGCGCCGCCGTGCCCCGCTGGGTCGGCCGCCCTTAGGCGGCATTCGCCCCGAACGGCTTGTGCCCTGACATGCGCCCCGTTAAGAGGTCGCGCTTAGCCACTGCTCCGGCCCGAGGGGGCCGCTAAACCGGGGGAAAGCCAAGTGAAAATCGGCACGCCGAAAGAGATTTTTCCGGGCGAAGCACGGGTCGCGATGACGCCCGACAGTGCCAAACAGCTCCAAAAACTCGGCCATGACTGCCTGATCGAAGCTGGCGCGGGCCAGGCCGCGGGATTTGGTGACGGGGCCTATACGGAGGCCGGTGTCGAGGTCGTCTCGGATGCGGATGCGCTTTGGGCGGCTGCGGATGTGATTGCAAAGGTTCGCGAACCGTCCGAGGGAGAGATCGGCAAACTCACCGCCGGTAAAACGCTGATTTCGTTCTTTTATCCCGGCCAAAACGAAGAGCTTTTGGCGACGGCCAATAAGACATCGGCCACGTTGGTCGCGATGGACATGGTGCCCCGGATCAGCCGCGCCCAAAAGATGGACGCGCTCTCATCGATGGCCAATATCGCCGGCTACAGGGCGGTGATCGAAGCGGGCAACAATTTCGGTCGGTTCTTTACCGGTCAGGTAACCGCGGCCGGGAAAGTGCCTCCAGCGAAGGTCTTGGTGGTGGGCGCCGGGGTGGCAGGGCTTGCCGCCATCGGCACATCGACCTCGCTCGGGGCCATCACTTACGCCTTCGACGTCCGCCCCGAAGTGGCCGAACAGATCGAATCCATGGGCGCTGAATTCGTTTTCCTGGAATTCGAAGATGCAGGTAACACTGACGGCGCGCTCACGGGGGGTTATGCTGCCCCGTCTTCCCCGGAATTTCAGGAAAAACAACTCGCCAAATTCCGCGAACTGGCGCCCGACATCGACATTTTCATCACCACAGCCCTGATCCCAGGGCGGCCCGCGCCGGTGCTTTGGACCAAGGACATGGTCGAGGCGATGAAGCCGGGTTCGGTGATCGTCGATCTCGCCGCCGAGCGGGGCGGGAATTGCGAACTCACCCAAAAAGACGAGAAAATTGTCACCGAGAACGGGGTGACCATCGTCGGTTACACCGATTTTCCGTCGCGCATGGCGGCCCAATCCTCGACGCTTTATTCGACGAATGTCCGCCATATGCTGACCGATCTCACGCCGGAAAAGGACGGTGTGATCAACCACAATATGGAAGACGACGTGATCCGCGGCGCCACGGCGGCCCATGCCGGTGAGATCACCTTCCCGCCGCCGCCGCCCAAGATCAACGCGATCGCCCAGCAACAGAAGAAGAACACCCCTGTGGAACTGACGCCTGAGGAAAAGCGCGCCCAAGAGGTGGCGGCTTTCAAAGCTCAGACCCGCCAACAATTCACGCTTTTGGCTGTGGGTGGGGGTCTGATCCTCTTGGCCGGTCTCTATACGCCGGCGAGCTTCATGCAGCATTTTATCGTGTTTGTCCTGTCGGTGTTTATCGGTTTCCAGGTCATCTGGAACGTCTCCCACAGCCTCCACACCCCGTTGATGGCGGTGACGAACGCAATTTCGTCGATCATTATTCTCGGCGCGCTGATGCAGGTTGGGTCGAATTCGGTGCCGATTACGATACTGGCCGCCCTCGGCATCTTGATGGCTGCGGTCAACATTTTCGGCGGGTTCCTCGTGACCCGCCGGATGCTTGCAATGTTCCAGAAGTCTTGAGGTAGGTAAGATGGATTTCGGTTTTACGACAGCTGCTTACGTCGTTGCAGGCGTCCTCTTCATCCTCTCGCTCGGGGGGCTTTCGGGGCAGGAAAGCGCCAAACGCGCGGTCTGGTACGGGATCGTCGGCATGGCGATTGCCGTCTTGGCGACACTCATCGGCCCAGGCCAAGGGCTCTGGCTTTTGTCGCTTGTCCTGATCGCGGGCGGGGCCGTGGTGGGGTATCAACTCGCCACACGGGTCGAGATGACCCAGATGCCCGAGCTCGTGGCCATCATGCACTCATTGGTGGGCCTCGCGGCCGTCTTCGTAGGCTTTAATGCCGAGATCATGATCAACACGGTCTCAGAGCTTTATGCGGCCAATGGCGGCACTTTGGGTGCCGTATCCGATGACGGGATCACCGCCGTCGGTTTGCCGAAAGAGGTGTCTGATACGTTGTCGGTGTTCGGCCAACTTGTGGCCAAGAAGACCAGTGTCGAGATCACGATCTTGCGGATCGAGTTGGCCCTGGGCATCTGGATCGGCGCGGTCACCTTCACCGGCTCCGTGGTGGCCTACGGGAAGCTCTCCGGCAGTTCGAGCCTCTTGCCCTTCAAGATTGACACAAGCGCCATTCAGCTTCCCGGCGGGCATCTTTTGAACGCTGCGGCCGCGGCCGCGTCGCTCTTGTTTCTGATCCTCTATCTCGGCGGGTCGGGGAGCTGGACGCTGATCCTGTTGGCCGCGCTTGCACTCTTTATTGGTTATCACCTGATCATGGGGATCGGCGGGGCCGACATGCCCGTGGTGGTCTCGATGCTCAATTCCTATTCGGGCTGGGCCGCGGCGGCGATCGGCTTTTCGCTCGGCAACGACCTTCTGATCGTTGTGGGCGCGCTTGTGGGCTCGTCGGGTGCGATCCTGTCTTACATCATGTGCAAGGCCATGAACCGGTCATTCGTGTCAGTGATCTTGGGCGGGTTCGGTGGTGCTGCGGGTGAGCAAATGGCCGTCGAGGGCGAGCAAATCGCAATCGATGCCGACGGCGTGGCAACAGCCCTCAACGAGGCCGATAGCGTCATCATCGTCCCTGGCTACGGCATGGCCGTGGCGCAAGCTCAGCAATCGGTGTCTGAACTCGTGCGGAAACTCCGCGCCCAGGGCAAAGAGGTTCGCTTCGGCATCCACCCGGTGGCCGGACGCTTGCCAGGCCATATGAACGTCCTCCTCGCGGAGGCCAAAGTGCCGTACGACATCGTTCTGGAAATGGATGAGATCAACGAGGATTTTCCCGAAACGGATGTGTCGATCATCATCGGATCGAACGATATCGTGAACCCCGCCGCCCAGGATGACCCGAACTCGCCGATCGCGGGGATGCCGGTGCTCGAGGTTTGGAAGGCCAAGCAGACATTCGTTTTGAAACGGGGCCAGGGTACAGGCTATTCCGGCATCGAGAACCCGCTGTTTTTCAAAGACAACACGCGGATGTATTACGGGGATGCCAAGGCTTCGATCGACGCCCTTTTGCCGAAGGTTGAATAGGGCGCCGATTTCTCACTGAGAAACCGGGCCGGAAAACGAGCGCGTTTTCCGGCGCCCCTGGATTAGGTTTCGCTCGGCGGCCCGAACCGTTCGAGCATCCTCTTTTGGATCTGGTCACGCGCCTCCCGGTAGCTCCGGAGCTTGTCGTCTCGGCTTTCGCCGAGGCCCGTGGGGTCAAGGATCGGCCAGTACTCCACGTCGAGATGGTAAAGCCGCGTCAGGTCGAGCGCGCGGCGCTGGGAGGCGGGCGAGAGGGCCACGACCAAATCGAAGCCCGAAAGATCATCCCCCCAATCTTCCATCTCGTCGAAACTCCGCGACCGGTGTCGCGATATCTCGATGCCCAATTCGGCACAGACCGCCACGGAAAACCCGTCGATCTCGAGGTCGTTATGCACGCCCGCCGATTGCACATAGGCGCGTTGGCCGTAGAACTTTTTCATCAAGCCCTCGGCCATGGGTGAGCGGACGGCGTTGTGGTCGCAGCAAAATAAAACTGATGAAGGAAACGCACCCGTCATCCTAGCCGCCAAAATGGAGAACGCAGATCAGCGTGAAGAGGCGGCGCGCCGTGTCGGTGTCGACCTCGATCTTCCCTTCGAGCCGCTCCTGAAGGACCCGCGCGCCCTCATTGTGAATGCCGCGGCGCGCCATATCGATCGCTTCGATTTGGGAAGGGGGCAGCCGTTTGACGGCATTGAAATAGCTCTCGCAGATCTGGAAATAGTCTTTGACCACTTGGCGAAAGGGTCCGAGCGCCAGTTGCACCTCGATGAGGGCCGCCTCGTCCGCGCGCCTAACGTCAAAAACCAACCGACGTTCCCGGATCGCGAGGATCAGCGTAAAGGGGCCCTCGGGTGCGGCCTCTCCGTCGCGCGGTAGGACCTCAAAAGAGTTCTCCTCCAACAGATCAAAGATCGCGACCCGGCGCTCCTGTTCGATCTCCGGAGTGGGGGCCGGGAGGCCGCTATCGTCGATCTCGATGCGCTGAATGCGTGTCATGGGGCGGACCTCGGACCTCTTGCCCAAACGTGGCAAACGATTTTGGGCATCTCAAACATGCGACATCAATAGAGTGACCGGGCAGGGCGGCCGGCCGCCGGACCACGCTCTAGTGTTTCGACCTCCGGATGTGAAGGGGGCGAGGGAGGGCCAGAAGGGTTTGAAAGACCTTCGCCACTACTTCAATATCTTCGCCGGAGGCGATCCGGCGCCAATCCGAGCGCCGTGACCTCTGCAATCGACCCCTGTCTAATACTTGCGGTGCGCGGGCGGCGTTGCTAGGCGCGCGCGAGATCCGAGCCTTTAAAGGGAGCCCTCATTTGCCGGATGGGGTCAGCGACAAGGACGAAACTCTAACGACGCGCCTCGACGTGGCGGGGCTGGTGCGCCGGTTCGGCGGCCGCGCCGTCGTCGACGGGGTGACCCTCAAGGTCCAGGGTGGCCAGGTGACCTGCCTTCTTGGCCCGTCGGGCTGCGGGAAATCTACCACGCTTCGGATGATTGCCGGGATCGAGGAACCCGACAGCGGCCGGATTGCCATCGATGGGGTGCCGGTGGCGGGGGACGGGCTCAACGTGGCGCCCGAACATCGCGGCGTCGGCCTTATGTTTCAGGACTTCGCGCTCTTTCCTCACCTGAGCGTCCTCGACAACGTCGCCTTCGGCCTCGACGGCCCGCGGCCCAGCCGCCGGGCCCGGGCGGAGGCCATGCTCGATCGCATGGAACTCGGCCGCTTTGCGTCCGCCTTTCCCCATACGCTCTCGGGTGGCGAACAGCAGCGTGTCGCCCTGGCCCGGGCGCTGGCGCCGAAACCGCCAGTCATGCTGATGGACGAGCCGTTTTCCGGGCTCGACAACCGGCTCCGGGACGGTATCCGGGACGAGACCCTCGCGATCCTCAAAGAAGAGGGCGCGGCAGTCGTACTGGTGACCCATGAGCCCGACGAGGCCATGCGGATGGCCGATGAGATCGCGTTGATGCGGGACGGGCAGGTCGTCCAGACCGGGAAACCCTATGAGGTCTATAGCCGCCCGGTCGACCGGGCCGCGGCGGTGTTTTTTTCCGATCTCAACGTGATCGAGGGCCGGGTGAAAAACGAACTAGCGGAGACGCCGTTCGGGCCCATTGCAGCACCGGGGTTTGCCGAGGCCAGCAAAGTCGATGTGGTGGTCCGACCCCAGCATGTTCATCTTGATTTTGAGCGTCCGCGCCAAGGGCTCCGGCAAACGGACGCCCACGGCCTTCCGGTCAAAGCACATGTCCTTCGGGCGCGTTATCTCGGGCGGGATTCCCTCATTGAATTGATGACCGAAGACTGCGGCATGATCCGCGCAACGGTGCCGGGTGCGTTTTTACCCGCTCCCGGCACGCGGTTCTGGCTGACGCTTCCCCGCGATCGCTGCTTTGTCTTTGCCGCCGAAAGCGGTCCCTAGGCGTCGATTTCTTCGACCACCACCAGATCGCGGACCGCGCCAGCTTTGGCGTGAACCAGTCCCGCCTGGTAAGTCGCTGAATTGTAGCATTCGACGGCCGCCGCAAGGGATGGGAACCGCGCGACGACGTTCCGCGCTCGGTCATTGCCTTCAAGCTGGACGTATTTTCCACCCCGAGCCAGGAACACGCCACCATGTTCGGCGATCGCTTGGGTCGCGACCGGAGTGTATTTGGCGTAGGCCTCGTCGTCGGTTACCTCGACATGGGCGATCCAAAGCGCGGTCATAGGCGTTCTCCGATCAGGTTTTTGACATCCGAGAGGGCGGCGTCGGCTTCTGCTGCCGTTTTGGCACCGCCTTGGGCGAGGTCCGGGCGGCCGCCGCCGCCTTTGCCGCCAAGAGCGAAGACGGCTGTTTTGACAAGATCGACCGCCGAGAGCTTTTCGGTGAGATCCGCTGTCACCCCCGCCGCCACGGCCGCTTTGCCATCGGCGTCGGCGATCAAAAGGACGACGCCCGATCCGATCCGGCCCTTGTGGCTGTCGATGAGCGAGGGGAGGTCTTTTCCCGAAACGCCCGACACTTTCTGAAGGACGGTTTTGACCCCGCCGATCTCTTCATCCGGCGCGCTGCCGCCGGAGCCGCCTAAGGCCACTTTTTTCCGAAGCTCCGCGATCTCCGTTTGGAGTGCTTTGCGTTCGTCAAGAAGGGCCGCGACCCGGGCTGGAACGTCAGCGGCGCCTGACTTCAGCGCCAATGCGGTCTCGGCGAGGCGCCGGTCTTGGCCCGCAAGATATTCATAAGCCGCCTGGCCGGTCAGCGCTTCGATCCTCCGCACCCCCGCCGAAGACGCGCTGTCGCCGAGGGTTACGAAAAGCCCAATATCGCCGGTGCGCGCCACATGGGTGCCGCCGCAAAGCTCTATGGAATAGGTCTCGCCGTCGGGTCCTTTGCCGGTGGGCGCGAGGCCCATCGAGACAACCCGGACCTCGTCGCCGTATTTTTCGCCGAAAAGCGCCTGGGCGCCGAGGGCGCGGGCATCGTCCGGCGCCATGATCCGCGTTTCCACCGCCGCGTTTTGTCGGATATAGGCGTTCACCTCCGCTTCGACGCCCGCAAGCTCGTCCATCGTCAGTCCCTGGCCATGGGAAAAATCGAACCGAAGCCGGTCGGGGGCGTTAAGTGACCCCCGCTGGGCCACATGCTCGCCGAGCGCGTTGCGCAGCGCTTCATGGAGGAGATGGGTCGCTGAATGGTTGGCCCGGATTCGCGACCGGCGGTCATGGTCGACGACGAGGCGCACCGCGTCGCCCGTGCTAAGCGCACCGCCCTCGGGCATAACACGGTGGCCGAAAACAGCACCGCCCGCGAAACGTTTGGTGTCGTTCACCCTGCCGGTTACGTCCCGGTCGCCGAGGTTGATCATCTGACCAATGTCGCCAACTTGGCCACCGGCCTCACCGTAAAATGGCGTCTGGTTGACCACCGCCCAGCCTTCTTCGCCGTCCGACAATTTGTCGATCGCTGCGCCGTCCTTGACGAGGGCCAATATCTGACCTTCGGCTGCCTCGGTTTCGTAGCCTAAAAACTCTGTCGAACCGTGAGCTTCGGCGATGTCAAACCAAACGCTCGCATCGGCGGCTTCGCCCGAGCCGGCCCACGCTGCTCGGGCCTTGGCCTTTTGGGCCGCCATCGCCGCGTCGAACCCGGCCACGTCGACGCCCCGGCCCTTTTCGCGGAGCGCGTCTTGGGTGAGGTCCAGCGGAAACCCGAACGTGTCATAGAGTTTGAACGCCGTCTCGCCGGGAAGATCGCCGGTATCGGGAAGTCTGGCGAGTTCGTCATCCAAAAGCCTAAGCCCCCGGTCGAGCGTCTCGCGGAAGCGGGTCTCTTCGGTCTCAAGCGTGGCTTCAATGAGCGATTGGCCTTGGCCGAGCTCGGGATAGGCTTGGCCCATTTCACGCACCAGCGCAGGCACGAGCCGGTGCATTACCGGGTCCTTCGCACCCAAAAGGTGGGCGTGGCGCATGGCTCGCCGCATGATCCGGCGAAGCACATAGCCCCGCCCTTCATTGGAGGGCATCACCCCGTCGGCCATCAAAAACGAGCTTGAGCGCAGATGGTCGGCGATCACCCGGTGATGGACATTGCCAGGCCCGTCGGGGGCCCCGTCGGTGGCATCGGCCGAAGCTTCGATGAGCGCCCGCATCACGTCAGTGTCGTAATTGTCGTGCTTGCCCTGAAGGAGCGCGCCAATCCGTTCAAGCCCCATGCCGGTGTCGATCGACTGCATCTCGAGGTCGACCATCGTGCCGTCCTCAAATTTTTCGTTTTGCATGAATACGAGGTTCCAGATCTCGATGAAGCGGTCACCATCCTCATCGGGAGAGCCCGGCGGACCGCCCGGTATATGGTCGCCGTGGTCGTAGAAGATCTCGGTGCAGGGTCCACAAGGGCCGGTGGCCCCGGCCGACCAGAAATTGTCATCCGTCGCGATCCGGATAATCCGGCTGTCGGGCACGCCGATCTTTTTCCAGATCTCGGCGGCTTCGTCGTCGGTATGATAAATCGTGACCAGCATCCGGTCGGGATCGATGCCGAAGTCCTTGGTCAGAAGGCCCCAGGCATAGGGTATCGCGTCCGATTTGAAGTAATCGCCGAAGGAGAAATTTCCCAGCATTTCGAAGAATGTGTGGTGGCGCGCGGTGTAACCCACATTGTCGAGGTCGTTGTGCTTGCCGCCCGCGCGGACGCATTTCTGGCTTGTCGTGGCCCGGGTGTAATCGCGCTTTTCGAGCCCGGTGAAGAGGTTCTTGAATTGCACCATCCCGGCGGCGGTGAACATAAGCGTCGGGTCGTTTCGCGGCACGAGCGGAGAGCTCTCCACGACCCGGTGGCCGTTTTTCTCGAAGTAACTCAGAAAGGTGGCGCGGATATCGTTAAGGCTGGCCATGGCTTCTTCCCGGACACGAATGTCGGAAATAGCCGCCGCGCCGGGGCGTGTCCACAAGGAACCACCCCGGCGGTTTCCGATGCGAGGTTAGCACCTCGCCCTGGTTAGCTTTCGACGATGGCGTCGTCGTCTTTGGCTCCGTCCGGCATCTCGAAATCGAGCCCGTGGGCCGCGCGGATTTTGTCTTCGATCTCAAAGGCGATATCGCTGTTTTCCCGAAGGAAATTCTTTGCGTTTTCGCGGCCCTGTCCGATCCGTTCATCGCCGTAAGAAAACCAGGCGCCCGATTTCTCGACCACCCCGGCTTTGACGCCGAGATCGATCAACTCGCCCATTTTCGAGATCCCTTCGCCGTACATGATGTCGAACTCGACCTGTTTGAACGGCGGGGCGACTTTGTTTTTGACGACCTTCACCCGGGTTGCGTTGCCGACCACTTCGTCACGGTCCTTGATCGCGCCGATCCGGCGAATGTCGAGGCGAACGGACGAGTAGAACTTAAGGGCATTGCCCCCGGTTGTGGTTTCCGGCGAGCCGAACATGACGCCGATTTTCATCCGGATCTGGTTGATGAAGATCACCATGCAATTCGACCGCGCGATCGAGCCGGTGAGCTTTCGCATGGCCTGGCTCATCTAACGTGCCTGTGCGCCGACGGTCGCGTCGCCCATATCGCCTTCAAGTTCGGATTTCGGCGTGAGCGCTGCCACGGAATCGACCACCACCATGGAGACGGCACCCGAACGGACCAGCGTGTCGGTGATCTCAAGGGCCTGCTCGCCGGTATCGGGCTGCGAGATCAAGAGCTCGTCGAGATCGACGCCGAGTTTTCTCGCATATTGGGGGTCGAGCGCGTGTTCGGCATCCACGAAGGCGCAAACGCCGCCTTTCTTCTGTTCCTCGGCCACGCAATGGAGGGTGAGGGTGGTCTTGCCTGAGCTTTCCGGCCCGTAGATCTCCACGATCCGGCCTTTTGGAAGCCCACCAATGCCCAACGCGATGTCTAGACCCAAGGAGCCTGTCGATGTCGCTTCGATCTCGGCCACCGGATTGTCGGCGCCGAGCTTCATGATCGAGCCTTTGCCGAATTGCCGCTCGATCTGGGCCAGGGCCGAATCGAGCGCCTTTTGCCGGTCGCCGTTGCGCTTGTCCGTCATGTCGAGAATGTCTGCCGTGGCCATGCGTTTTCTCCTTATTCCATAGCCGCTCTTTGGCGGCAATGACTGCCCATGTTCGCCTCTTGTTCTCGTCCCATCCTATGGGACCAAAACGCGAACACCGCAATAGTTTTCCTAAAATTCTTCTGACTGGGAATCGGTTAAGGCCGGGTTAGCGCCGGCCCATTTCACTGCATCTGAGATTGGACAGTGGCCGTTAACTCATTCAAAGAGAATGGTTTTGGGAGAAAGACTGAATTCGGGATCCGCGCCTGGTTTTCGGAGATCGATTCCTCTGCATAACCAGAAACGAAAACGACTTTCGTGTCGGGCCGTGACTTCAGCGCCTCGCGGACCCAGCTTGGTCCGTCCATCCCGGGCATGATGACATCCGTCACAAACACATCCACCGAAAGGGCGCGGTCTTCGAGGGTCTTCAGCGCCTCTTCGGCGCTGTCGGCCTCTAAGACCGTATAGCCCCGCATCCGAAGCGCCCTCGAGGCGAATGCCCGAACCGGGGCTTCGTCTTCCACCAACAGAACCACGCCTTCGCCGTGGGCGTCCCGCGGCATCGATTTCGGGCGTGTTTTCTCTTTGGCCGCCGGATCCGGGTGCTCATGGGCTTTGAGATAGATCGTAAAGACCGTGCCTTCGCCTTCAACGGAATCGGCGAAGATAAAGCCGCCGGTTTGTTTGACTATCCCATAGGCCGTCGAGAGGCCGAGCCCAGTGCCTTCGGTCTTTTTGGTCGACCAGAATGGTTCAAAAATCTTGCTCAGGTTTTCGGCGGCAATGCCGGTGCCTTCGTCGCTGACCCGGACGGTCACGTATTCGCCCGCAGGCACTTCCACCCGGTCCCTCGTCAGGCCGGTAGCAAGGTCATTCTGGCGGGTCTCGATTTTGATGACACCGCCTTCGGGCATGGCATCCCGCGAATTGACCACGAGGTTCATCATGACCTGTTCGAGTTGGCGCTTGTCGGCGCGCACCAATTTGACTTCCGCGTCATGCTCAAGCTCGAGCCGCACTTTCTCGCCCACGAGCCGGTTCAGAAGGTGGGTGAGGTCCGACATGGTTTCGCGGAGGTCGATCAATTCGAGCTGGAGGTTTTGCTTTCTCGAAAACGCCAGCAATTGGCCCACGAGGCTGGCCGCCCGGTTGGCGTTTTGGTGGATCTGAATAAGGTCGCCGTAATTCGGATCGCCCTCATCGTGGCGGATCAGCATCAGGTCGCAATGGCCTGAAATCGCAGTCAAAAGGTTGTTAAAGTCGTGGGCCACACCGCCAGCAAGCTGGCCGATCGCCTGCATTTTTTGGCTTTGGACAAATTGCGCTTCGAGGGTTTTGAGCTCGGTTGCATCGTTCAAGACCGCCACGAGTGCGGTCTCGCCTTCGTCCTCGATCCGCCCCAGGGTGATCTGAAGATAAACGTCTTTGGTCGGATGGATCGCGCGGACAAATTCGGTCCGGTTGAGCCCGTGGCCACGGGTGGCGTCATTCAGCCAATCGGAAACAGACCGGCCGAGCCCTTCGACCAGATCGGACAAATGGGTCCCGAGGGGCGCGCGATGGGCCAGAAGATCGCGGGCGAGCCGGTTAGCCATATGCACGTCACCCGTGCGCGCGATTTTGAGCATCGCCACCGGCAAAGCATCGAAAAACTGCCAATCGCTCGATTGGATCAACGCGTCGGGGTTGGTATAAATGTAGACTTCCCGGCGCCCCGCCGCGCTCACCAATTCATGGAGAAAGGCGCGGGTCGGGCCTTCGGCGGTTACGATGTCGTGGATAGCCCCCGGCCGGATCGGCCCGTCCAGCA
The DNA here is from genome assembly GCA_039198225.1 of Pseudomonadota bacterium. Lineage (GTDB taxonomy): Bacteria > Pseudomonadota > Alphaproteobacteria > Rhodobacterales > Rhodobacteraceae > JASJAR01. The sequence goes on along the minus strand of JBCCTQ010000020.1, from coordinate 26,911 downwards.
CCAGCCGGTCGAGGGTCTCGACGGGCTCACCTATGATCCGGAGGAGGGCATCGTTCATATACGTCACCGCTCCGTTCTTCGAATAGACGAACATGGGGATCGCGATGGCATCGGTCGAATAGCCGTCCACCGCCCGGTCGGCCACGTCTTCAAGGCGCCAGAGAAAGCAATCGGCCGCAATCCGGTGGGCAGAGATCTTGAGCTGACCCCGGCGGAGGACAACCGTTTCGGAGGCCAATCCAGTTTCGGCGGCAGCCCATTGGAGCTTGCGGATAAGGGTCGTTGGGGAGGCAATGAGGTCCGACAGGGCGCCGATCAGGAGCGTGCCGTCGCGGACGCCAAACCGGTCAAGGGCGGCGCGGTTGGCATGGACAATCCGACCGTTCGCATCGGCCGTGAGCGTCGGGGCCCCGTCCTGTTCGACGATCTCGGCCAGCAATGTCCTCAGCCGGTCGAGGGTGCGCCGACGGGTCCAGCCCGCAAGGCCGAGAAACACCGCAAGAAGCCCAACCCCTGCGCCCGCAAACAAGAAGGCAAGACCCAAGGTTGTCCCCTGCATCAGAACGGCTGTCATGAAGCAGACGGCTCCGATCAGGGCGACCACGTCAAAGCGCGGCGCAAGGCGCCGCATGGTCCGCTCAAACGGGGAGCTTCCTCCTACGATGTCGGCCAATCGCTAACCCTTCGATGATTCGACCTGCTCAGACTTGGCCAAGCTTCCTTAATCGGACCTTAAACGATGGCGCGGCGTGAACCAAGCTCAACCATAGCGCGAATTTCCCTACGCCCGATCCAACACCGAAAAGAAAAATCCATCCCCGCCCGCCAAGGGAGAAATCCGCCGCAACTCGCGGCAGGTCCAACCGGATTTGCGGGCCAAGAATTTCTCAATTTGTGTTTCATTTTCAGTGCTTAAGAGAGAACAGGTGATGTAAGCGAGGCGACCACCTTTCGCTGTTTGTAGGGCTGCTTCGTCGAGGATGTCGGACTGAAGACTTTCCAAAGCGGTGAGGCGTTCCGGCGTCAGATTCCATTTCGCCTCGGGCTGGCGGCGCCAGGCGCCGGAGCCTGAACAGGGCACGTCGGCCACAACGAGATCGTATGGCGGTGCGAGTGCATCGTCGTGGCGAAGGATCCGAATATTTGCCGCGGCACGTTTGGCGCGGGGGGCGAGATCGTCGAGACGGGCAGGGATGGCGTCATAGGCGTCAATGTTGAGATTGCTTGCACCGGCCAAAGCGAGTGCTTTGCCACCGCCACCCGCGCAATAGTCAAGGATGCGTCCCTTGGCCGGAAGAAGGGCCGCGACAACCGCTTGGGAGGCGGCGTCCTGGAGCTCAACCGCGCCGGTTTGGTAAGCCCGCGACTGGGAAATCCGCCGCGCACCTTCGGTGACCAAAAGTGCCGTTTCGGCCAAGGGATGGGCACTGGTGCTGATCCCGTCTTCGGCCAAAAGCGAAACGGCGGCGTCGAGGTCTGATTTAAGGAGATTGACCCGCAGATAGGTCGGGGCCCGGGTCTGAAAGGTCTGAAGAACCGTCTGTCGGTCCGCGCCGAGATCCTTGCCGAGCCGGTCCCATAGCCAGTCCGGACAATCGAGGGCCACCGCGTCGGGGGGTGGGTCGATTGGTTTGTCCAAATGGGCCTGTTCGGCGGGTGTCAAAAGCGACGGCGCATAGCCATCACCGGTAAAGACCACCTCGGGATCTTGGCTTTCTAGACGCAAAAGCCCCAGCATCAGGCCCCGGCCGGTCTCTGCCCCACCGGCCCAGGCCGCCGAGCGGCGCCGTCGGACGGCATCGAATACATGGTCGCGGACCGCGGCACGGTCCTTTGAACCCGCATAGCGGGCGCCCCGCGCCCAGCGGAGGAGCGCCCGCTCGACCGCCATGCCTTCCAGCCAGGCGTCCAAAACGTCACCGGCCGCGGCTACTCGGGCGGCGGGGGTCACGGGGCGACAAGGGTCAAGGGGCTAGCCCTCAGCCCAACCGATAATTCGGGCTTTCCCGGGTGATTTGGACGTCGTGGACATGGCTTTCTTTGAGCCCCGACCCGGTTATGCGCACAAAACGGCATTGCGTGCGCATTGCATCGATCGTGGCCGAGCCCGTATAGCCCATTGCCGCCCGGAGCCCGCCTACAAGTTGGTGGATCACAGCACTCGCAGAGCCCTTATAGGGTACCTGTCCTTCGATCCCCTCAGGCACGAGTTTGTCCGAAGCCGCGTCCTTTTGAAAATACCGGTCGGCCGAGCCGCGCGCCATGGCGCCGAGGGAGCCCATGCCGCGGTAGGCTTTGAAGGACCGGCCCTGGTAGAGGATGACTTCGCCCGGGCTCTCATCGGTTCCGGCGATCATCGAGCCCACCATGGCCGCATGGGCGCCAGCCGCGATCGCCTTGGCGAAATCGCCAGAAAATTTGATGCCGCCATCGGCTATTACGGGCACGTTCTGATCTGCCGCCGCGGATGCGCAATCCATGATCGCGGTGAGTTGTGGGACGCCCACGCCCGCCACCATCCGCGTCGTACAGATCGATCCTGGCCCGATCCCCACTTTGACGCCATCGGCTCCGGCATCGACGAGGGCGCGGGTCGCCTCGGCGGTCGCCACGTTCCCGGCGATGATCTGGACTTCGTTTGAAAGGGTTTTCGCGCGCCTTACCGCTTCGGCCACCGCCGCCGAATGGCCGTGGGCTGTGTCGATGACGATAATATCGACGCCCGCATCGACGAGGGCTTCGGAGCGCTCGAAGCCCTTATCGCCGACGGTCGTGGCCGCCGCGACCCGGAGCCGGCCGAGATTGTCTTTGCAGGCGGCGGGGTTGAGCACCGCCTGTTCGCTGTCTTTCAAGGTGAGAAGGCCGGTGAGTTTACCGTTCTTGTCGGTGACCAAGAGCTTTTCGATCCGGCGCGCCTTCATCAGGCTTTTGGCCGCGTCGAGGTCGGCCGGTTCGGTGAGCACGGCGAGGTCATTGGACGTCATCATCACGCGGACGGGCGTGGCGTCGTCCTCGGCAAAGCGCATGTCGCGATTGGTGACGATCCCGACGAGTTTGCCGCCCGGATCGACGACCGGAAATCCGGTGACACGGTAGCGGTCTTGGAGCGCTTTGGCATCGGCCAGGGTTTGATCGGGTGTGAGCGTGATCGGGTTATAGACCACGCCGGAGACGAAGCGTTTGACCCGGCGCACCTCGCGGGCCTGGCCGTCGACATCGAGGTTGCGGTGGATGACGCCGATCCCGCCCGCCTGGGCCATGGCGATGGCCATCCGGCCTTCGGTCACCGTGTCCATGGCCGAAGAGATGAGTGGGATATTCATCTCAATGTCGCGCGTGATCCGGGTGCGGGTATCGGTCTCGGCGGGCAAAACCGTGCTCGCGGCCGGTTCCAATAGGACATCGTCGAAGGTGAGTGCCTCGCGAATCGTCATTCCAACTCCTTGGCGACGGTTTCGTTTGACGCCTCCCTATGTCACGGGCCGTGGGCGGCGGAAAGGGGAAACCCGGCATCGCCATCGAGCGGCCGGCGCTGGCGCGCCGATTACATCCTTTATTGGGGGCGCTGCCCGGCGCTGGCGCGCCGGCTTAAAAAAGGAAATAGGGGCTATGCTCCCTGGCGCTGCCGCGCCATTCTTCTAAAGAACATGGGGGCGCTGCCCCCGGCGCTTGGCGCCTCCCCCGGAGTATTTTGCCCAGGATGAAGGCCCGATCGGAGAAGGGCGGTGCTTGCGCTCGGAGGCGGGCTCCCGGATACTCCAAAGATGAGCTTGCCCCCCGGTTTTCTCGACGAACTGCGCGCCCGCGTTTCGCTTGGCCAGGTGGTGGGCAAAAAGGTGGTTTGGGACCGGCGGAAGTCGAACCAGGGCAAAGGCGATCTTTGGGCGCCGTGCCCGTTTCATCAGGAAAAGACCGCCTCCTTCCATGTCGATGATCGGAAGGGGTTTTATTACTGCTTTGGGTGCCATGCCAAAGGCGACGCTATTTCTTTTGTGAAAGAGACCGAAAATCTGGGCTTCATGGAGGCGGTGGAACGCTTGGCGGGCGAGGCCGGGATGGCGATGCCGGCGCGGGATCCCAAGGCGCGGGAACGGGCCGATCGGCGGACGGAACTGGCTGAAATTATGGAACAGGCCATCCGCCATTACCGGCTTCAATTGAAGACGTCTGCGGCGGGCGCGGCGCGGGATTATCTGGCCGGGCGCGGGCTCGGCGAAGAGGCCCTCGAGCGCTGGGAGATCGGCTTTGCGCCGGAAGCACGCCAGGGTCTTTTGGAGCATCTCAAGGGCAAAGGCGTGGCCGAGGAACTCATGGTCGATGCGGGCCTTATCGCCCGGCCCGACGGGGGCGGTGCGCCCTATGACCGGTTTCGCGGTCGGATCATATTTCCGATCCGGGACGGGCGCGGGCGGGCCATCGGGCTGGGCGGCCGGGCGATGGACCCCAATGCGCGGGCGAAATACCTCAACTCCCCGGAAACTGAGCTCTTCGATAAGGGACGCTCGCTTTATAACCATGCTCCGGCCCGCGAAGCGGCCGGGACTGGCCAGCCATTGGTCGTCGCCGAAGGCTATATGGATGTGATTGCTCTGGCCGAAGCGGGGTTCCGGGCGGCGGTCGCGCCCCTCGGGACGGCGATCACCGAAGACCAATTGGCCCTCCTTTGGCGGATCGCGCCTGAACCGATCATCGCGCTCGATGGCGACAAGGCTGGGCTCCGGGCGGCCATGCGGCTGATCGATCTCGCCCTGCCGTTGATCGGTCCGGAAAAGACGCTCCGCTTCGTCGTCTTACCCGAAGGCCAGGACCCGGACGATCTTCTCCGCGCCAAAGGGCCCTCCGCTATGGCGGACGTTCTCGATCGCGCCGAGCCGCTTTTGGCGCTTCTGTGGCGCCGAGAGACCGAAGGGCGGAGCCTCGATTCGCCAGAGCGCCGCGCGGCCCTCGACGCCGCCCTTCGAACCGCCCTGGGGCGGATCGCCAACGCGTCGGTCCGCGAGCATTATGCCGCGGAGATCCGCCAACGGCGGGCCGCGCTTTTTCAACCGATCGCCGGTGATGGCCGCGAAGAGCGCCGACGGAGCGGAGCCCGGGGCGGCCGCGACAAGGCGCTTCGTCCACAACATACAACGAAGACTTCGTTTCTCGCCCAATCGGGCGCCGAGGAAGACCGGCTCCGCGAGGCGGTGATCCTCGCGATCCTTGTCCACCATCCGGACCTTGTGGGGGAATTTGAAGCCAATCTCGAAGCGCTGGAACCCTCGACGCCAGAGGGCCGGGCGGTCCAGGCGGCCCTTCTGACGAGCGGCGGTGCCGAAAGGGTCGAAATCGAAGCATTGGCGGGGGCGGATGCCCTTGAAAAGCTCCTTGCTCCGCGCCATGTGGCCATTGAACCTTCCGTGCGCTCAGGCGACCAGGAGGCGGGTCGGAGCGCTCTAGAGGAGGCTTTTGCCAAACTTGGAGCGCGGCGGGGAGCGGCAGCAGAAATCGAAGAGGCGGTTCGGGACTTTGATGATCGGTCGGATGAAGGCGTCACCTGGCGTCTGAGCCAAGCGGCCGGCGCCCTGGCAGAGGCACAACGCGCCGCGGCCGAAGACCGGACGGAATACGAGGTCGGCCCCAACGGCGCCCGCCTCAAACGAGAAGAAAGAAGCGCCTTTGACGCGCTGTTAAGGGAAATCGGGATGGATGGGGCCGGAGGCGAGTAACAACATGTCGCCGCGGCCTCAATTGAAGCGAAAACGGGCCTGTTGGGTTGCGAATTCATAATTCGAACTAAATGATTCGGTGGGGTGCCCCGGGTGATTCGGGTGGAGCGAATCGCTGCGTGACGTTGAGGAGTGCCGGATGGCCGCTAAGGACACGAACGAAGACCGGAAGCCGGACGATCAAGACAATGATGTGATGCTCGATATGAGCCAGGCGGCGGTCAAGAAGATGATCGCCGATGCCCGGGAACGGGGTTACATCACATACGACCAGTTGAACGACGTGCTGCCGCCGGACCAGGTTTCGTCGGAGCAAATCGAAGACGTGATGTCGATGCTCTCGGAAATGGGCATCAACGTCATCGAGGACGACGAGGTCGAAGACGACGGCGAAGGCGAAAAGAAGGGCGGCGAAGTGGTCGAGGCGTCGACCTCCCGCGAAGTCGCCGTCGCCCAGACCGAGACCGAAAAGCTTGACCGGACCGATGACCCGGTGCGGATGTATCTCCGCGAAATGGGTTCGGTGGAGCTATTGTCGCGCGAAGGCGAGATCGCCATTGCCAAGCGGATCGAAGCGGGCCGCAACACGATGATCCAAGGGCTTTGCGAGAGCCCTTTGACATTCCAGGCCATCACGATCTGGCGCGACGAACTTTTAAATGAAGAGATCCTCCTCCGCGATGTGATAGACCTCGAAACCACGTTCGGCCGCCAGGTGGGCGAAGACGGGGAAGACGAGGAGCCGGTGGTCGACACGACGGCCAGTGCGGCCAGTGCGGCCAGTGCGGCCAGCGCGGGCGAGGCGCCGAAGAAAGAGCCTGACCAGCCCGAGCTCGATGCCGACGGCAATCCGATCACCAGCGATGACGATGACGATGACGACGACCAGGCGAATATGAGCCTTGCGGCCATGGAGGCCGCCCTAAAGCCACGGGTCCTCGAAATTCTCGATCGGATCGCGGGCGATTACGCCTCATTGTCGGAAATGCAAGATCTCCGCATGTCGGCGACGCTCAACGAAGACAATTCCTTCTCGGCCAAGGAAGAGGCGACCTATCAGGCGCTCCGGGCCGAGATCGTGGAACTCGTCAACGAGCTTCACCTCCATAACAACCGGATCGAAGCGCTGATCGACCAGCTCTACGGCATCAATCGGCGGATCATGTCGATCGATTCAAACATGGTCAAACTCGCCGACCAGGCCCGGATCAACCGCCGCGAATTCATCGACGAGTACCGGGGTTATGAGCTCGATCCCACGTGGCTAGAACGGATGGGCGAGAAGACCGGCCGCGGCTGGCAGGCCTTCATCGAGCGCTCCACCGGTAAGGTCGAAGATCTCCGGGCCGAGATGGCCCAGGTTGGCCAATATGTGGGCGTCGATATCGGCGAATTCCGCCGCATCGTCCAACAGGTGCAAAAGGGCGAAAAGGAAGCCCGCCAGGCCAAGAAAGAGATGGTCGAGGCGAACCTTCGGCTGGTGATTTCGATTGCCAAAAAATACACGAACCGTGGCCTCCAATTCCTTGATCTCATTCAGGAAGGCAATATCGGCCTTATGAAAGCGGTCGATAAGTTCGAGTACCGTCGTGGCTACAAATTCTCGACCTATGCGACCTGGTGGATCCGACAGGCCATCACCCGGTCCATCGCTGACCAGGCGCGCACGATCCGGATCCCGGTCCACATGATCGAGACCATCAACAAGCTCGTTCGGACCGGCCGCCAGATGCTCCACGAAATCGGCCGCGAGCCGACGCCGGAGGAATTGGCCGAAAAGCTCCAGATGCCGCTCGAAAAGGTGCGGAAGGTGATGAAGATCGCCAAGGAGCCGATCAGCCTCGAAACACCGATCGGCGACGAGGAAGACAGCCAGCTCGGCGATTTCATCGAAGACAAAAACGCGGTGCTACCGCTCGATTCAGCGATCCAGGAAAACCTCAAAGAAACGACGACGCGGGTGCTTGCGTCGCTCACACCCCGCGAGGAACGTGTGCTCCGCATGCGGTTTGGCATCGGCATGAACACCGATCACACGCTCGAAGAGGTGGGCCAGCAATTCAGCGTGACCCGCGAACGGATCCGCCAGATCGAGGCGAAGGCTCTACGGAAACTGAAGCATCCGAGCCGGAGCCGGAAGCTGAGGAGCTTCTTGGATCAGTAGGCTACGGATCCTTGGGCAACTTCTACGCTAACCTAAGCGTTGCTACTGCGGACAAAACGCTGGTCCAGAGTTCCTTATCTCAGGTAGCGAGTGACCATGGGTTCATTGGGCCCTCGGAGGGGGATTGGACGACGATTACAAGCGACGCGATCGATGCTCAAAATCAAGATGACATCGATGCATATGGGAAGACTCTATCAGATGTTCTCAACGCCGCCGTGGTTTCGGTAATGAACCATGATGACGACGTCTTGTCCGTTGCTCTGTATCGTGCGCACAATCGCATAGCTGAGTATAATAGTTGTCCCGGATACTTTGCAGAGATGCCCTCAAAGGCAGCATTGCAGCCGGCGGTGAGGAACGTATCTGAGTTTGTTGAATTGGCTTCCGGCGTCGCTGAAGAAGACATCGTAAAGCTCATCACAGAGCCCTCACCAATCGCCTTCGAAACGCATAAAGCGCTGGTTCAGATGTTTCGGTTGCCCAGATATTCGACTGGTTTCGGATATCGTTATGTGTGCATGGGTGAATTCTCCTTCCTGGGAGAGAACCTCACGGAATTTGGACAGGGAAGCGATAAGAAGATTTGAATTCAGCCAGCGGTTTCGATCTAAAGCAGTGTCGCTGTCTTAGTGCTGCCCCACTCAACAACACCTAATTTTGGTTCTCGTGCCGACCCTGTTGAGTGATAGATTGTCTAGCTTTCAGCGCAAAGTTCTTCGGTTGGAAAACGCCCCGGCATAGCGTATTCACCCGAGTTTCTTCGTGCATTAGTTTCGGGCTGGGCATCGCGGTTCCAATTTCAACTCCGCTGACAAATCGGCCAATCGCCCCGCTGACGCCCTGGGCTTTGCACGGAAACGCACACCAGCCACGGTCCTGATCCGTCTCTTCCCGGTCATTTTTGATCACATGGTCGAGGATTCGGTTCGGAAACCTTGACCGTCGAGTCATCGTTTGAGTAGAGAACCGGTGGGTGAGGGCGTATATTAGCATGAGCAAACTGATATTGCTCGGTGCCGGAGCAATGAAGCGGTGGAACAACCACCTTGGCGGTCCGAAATTCATGGCGCCTGTAGGCGGGCGGCCTCTCTTGAGCGACACGATAGATCGGTTTCGCAAGCTCGGAACGGACGATATTACGTTTGTGACGCGAGAAAAGGTGCCTGCGGCGTCTGATACGCGGCAGGTGGTGTTTTCCGACAATCCCGATGCGGCACCCTCCTCGAAATTTCTCAGCTCGCGCGAGGAATGGAACGCGGATGGATGGACCACACTTGCTTTTGCGGATGTGTGGTGGTCCTCGACCGCACTTCAATTGGTCGATCTCGAATTGCCAGGCCTCATCATTTTCATCGGGAGAAAGGGGCCGAGCCGGTTCACCGAATGCGCCTACGGAGAGATCTTCGCGCTCCGCTTTGGGGCCGAAAGCCATGGCATCATCGAAAACGCGCTGGCCGAAGTCGACGCGCTCCACAGCAAGAAAACACCCCAGCCGAGCGGGTGGGGCCTTTACCGGACGCTCAAATCGCACCTCAAGGACGATGGTGCGGCGCAGGCCGTTTTCCTCGATGTCGACGATTACACCGACGATTTTGATTTCCCGCGCGACTACAAGCGTTGGACGAAGAACTACGAAAGCGGGAACTTCTGGGTGACGAAGGACCGAAAAGAAGTCACCACGAGCGTCCCGCCGTTATTGGTTGTGGCTCTCCTTATCTTGGGAGCAGCGATCGGGGCGTTTTTATTCTAAGCCCGTCTCGAGGGCGCGGGCGACAAAACCACTGGTATGCACGCGCGCTCCTCCCTTATGGTCGTGCCAGTTCTAGGAGGGGGACATGTCGCTCTTTTCAAAACTGTTCGGCGGTGGCGGAGTTGCGCCCGAGGCCGAAACGGTCGAGTATGAAGGCTTTCGGATCACTGCGGCGCCGGCGCCAGAAGGCAATCGGTTCCGGATCGGCGCCCGGATTGAGAAAGAGATCGATGGCGAGGCCAAAACCCACCATCTGATCCGGGCGGATGTCCTCGACAGCCGCGACCAGGCCGACCAAGTTTCCATCGCCAAAGCAAAGCAGATGATCGACGAACAGGGTGACGGGATCTTCCGCTGAGCGTGCGCCTTTGAGTTTTCAAATCTGGCTTTGACGAAATCCCGATCAGACATCCATCTGATGCCAGACGGGCCATAAAACGCTCGATTTCATCTTACTTACCTTTTGCGGGCAACACTCGCGACCTCGAAACCTGGCCAAACGGGGCCCGATTTCGTCCAAATGGCTTTCGATGCTAGATCTTCTGGCGTGTGTATTGAGTAAAAGGACGCGTCATGTTTTCAGCGCCCGTTCGCCTAATGGGCGGCTTGTCCGCCAGCCTAGCCGCGTTTCAAACCGGTCCAGCCACGGCCGAAACCGTCGCGCCGATTGTGGCCGTTGATCGACCCGCCGCCGTTGCGCTGACTTTGCGTGACCTTGGCTACCGCGCCAAACTCATACGCGATGACCAGGACCGTCCAGTCATTCTCAGCGGGGTCGGGGGCTACACCTTCGACATCACCTTCTTTTGGTGTGACGGCGAAGATGTCTGCCCTGGCCTTTTGTTTTCGACCTGGTTTGACCTCGACAACGGGTTTGACCTTGAGCAGATCAACGAATGGAACCGCGGACAGGTGGTGGGCCGCGCCTTTGCCGACGCCGACTGCGATCCGCATATCGACCATTATGTTTCTGCCGATCCGGAGATGTCGCTGGGCGCTTTCGAGCAAATGGTTGTGGATTGGGAATTTGCACTGACGGAGTTTGCAAATTTCATCGGGTTTCAGACCGGCGCACCGACTGCAACTGTTGCCTCTTGCGGCGCGGGCAACAGTACGATCTAGGCCGCTCCCTTGGCGGATGAACCGCTCTCCGGTAGCCTTCCCGGGCAACCGGAGGACAAATCCATGCGCATTTTGAAATGGCTGATCGGTATCGTTGCAGTCTTGGCAATCGTCTTTTTTGCCGGCGGCGCGCTCTTGCCGCAAACCGTGACCGTGGCGCGGAGCATCGAAATCAATGCCCCCGCCGAAGAGATCTTTCCCCATGTGAACTCGCTCAAAGCCGGGCAGGTTTGGTCGCCTTGGGCCGGGCGCGACCCGGATATGGCCGTCGACTATAGCGGCCCCGAAGAAGGGGTGGGGGCGGCCATGGCCTGGACGTCGGAGAATCCCCAAGTCGGGGATGGAAGTCAGGAGATCACCCTTTCCGAAGCAGACCGCCGGGTCGAAACCGCCCTCGATTTCGGGGATATGGGCACGGCAAAGGCGGCGTTTCTTTTGGAAGCTTCCGGTGGCGCGACCCGGGTGACCTGGGATCTCGAGGCGGATATGGGTTCCGGACCCATGGGCCGCTGGATGGGGCTAATGATGGACAATTGGGTGGGGGCCGACTACGAGCAGGGCCTCCAAAATCTCAAAGCGCTGGTCGAGAGCTAGACCCCATCATTGATGACAAAGAGGCGCGGGCGGTGCGCCGCCCGCATATGACATTGACCGTCGTGGCCAGCAGCGACGGCTACATCGCCCCGAGCCCCGACGAGCCGCCCCAGGCCTGGGCTAGCGCCGAAGAGCAGGCGATGTTTTTCGCCGATGTCGAGGCCGCCGATTGGGCGGTGATGGGGCGGGGCACCCACCTTGCCGCGGACCGTCCCGAGCGCCGCCGCATCGTTTTTTCGACCCAGATCGCCGGATGGCAGCGGCCGACCCAGCTTTGGCTTGACCCAAAAGAAACGCGCCCGGCCGATCTTCCATCGCTCGTTGGCCATGTCGCGCCCTTCCGCGCCGGGATCATCCTCGGGGGTACCCGGGTCCACGATTGGTTCAGGGCCAGAGGCGCTATTGACCGGGTCCATCTCACGGTGGAACCTCTGCGCTTCGGCGAGGGGCTCCCGATCTTTTCAGATAGCCGCGGTGAAGATCCGGAAACCGCAATCGCCCGTCTGGGCCTGGCCCTTTTGTCCGAAGACCGGCTCAATGCGGGCGGGACGCGCTACCTCGTTTACGGAAGACCCGATGGATATTCTTGAGATCGAGACCAGTGGGCCGGGGCTCTACGAATTCACGAACCGGGTCACGGCGCTGGCCTCGGGGAACGGAGTGATGACGGTCTTTGTTCGCCACACATCGTGCTCGCTCCTCATCCAGGAGAACGCAGACCCGGATGTGCGCCGCGACCTTCAAGCCTATTTCAGCCGGCTGGTGCCGCCCGCCGACGATCCGGCCATGGATTATCTCGTCCACCGGTTCGAAGGCCCCGATGATATGCCGGCCCATATCAAGGCGGCCCTCTTGCCGGTTAGCCTTCAGATCCCGGTGGCAGACGGCCGCCTGGCGCTCGGGACCTGGCAGGGGATCTATCTCTTTGAGCACCGGACCCGCCCTCACCGCCGGGAGGTGGCGGTCATGATGGGCTAGGCCGTCAGGTGGGGGTGGCGGCGTCGTCGAGGACGAAGGTGACCATGAGATTGACCTGGAAATGGACGATCTCCCCGTTGGACACGCTAACCGATTGCTCTTTGACCCAGGCGGATGTCACATTCCGGAGCGTTTTGGCAGCGCGCTCGACGCCGCGTTTTGTGGCATCATCAAAGCTCACAGGGGATGTGGCCGATATCTCGGTGACGCGGGCGATTGTCATGGGGTGTCCTCTCGCTTTGGTGTGATGGGGCAGCCTAACAGGCCTTCATCTCTTTCAAAATACGCCCGCCGGAGGCGTCCCAGCCCTCGAATGGCGCCTTCGCCGCGGCGCTTGTGGCCCTGAACACACAGCATATTGCGGCCAGTTGTAAGGCCTATCCAATCCTAGTATGGCCTCCTATGATGATGGGGATATAGTGGGGCGACCCCCAAGACAGGAAGGAAAGCCGGGCGATGCGCTGTCCGTTTTGCGGCAACACCGACACTCAGGTGAAAGATTCCCGGCCAGCCGAAGACCATGTGGCGATCCGGCGGCGGCGGTTTTGCCCATCCTGCGGCGGGCGATTTACCACCTATGAGCGGGTCCAGCTCCGTGATCTGGTCGTTATAAAATCAAACGGTCGGCGCGAGGATTTTGACCGCGGTAAACTCGAGCGCTCGGTCCGCATCGCGCTCCAAAAGCGGCCCATCGAGCCCGAACGGATCGATCAGATGCTTTCGGGCATCGTCCGGCGCCTCGAATCCATGGGCGAGACCGATATCCCCTCGACCACGATCGGAGAGATTGTCATGGAGACCCTCGCCCGGATCGATACCGTCGCCTATGTGCGCTTTGCCAGCGTTTACAAGAATTTCCAGGCGGCTGACGATTTCGACAAATTCGTCAGCGAACTCCGCCCCGCCGAAACCTCCGACGACGAAGACTAGGCCCGGTGACCCAAGCGGCGCGCGACGGCCGTTTTATGGCCCTCGCAATCTCCCTTGGCGCCCGGGGGCTCGGGACGGTTTGGCCGAACCCGGCTGTGGGCTGCGTTCTTGTCAAAGACGGACGGATCCTTGCTCGGGGTTCTACGGGGCCAGGCGGTCGGCCCCATGCCGAACGCATTGCCCTTGACCGGGCGGGCCCGGCCGCGAAGGGCGCGACCGCCTATGTCTCGCTCGAGCCTTGCGCCCATCACGGAAAGACCCCGCCCTGTGCGGCGGCCTTGATCGAGGCGGGCGTTGGCCGCGTGGTCGTGGCCGCCGGTGATCCGGACCCCAGGGTGGCCGGTCGCGGCCTGACTATGCTCCGAGAGGCCGGGATCGCGGTGGAGACGGGTGTCTTCGAGGAGGAGGCAAAGGCGGTCCATCGGGGATTTTTCACGCGCATCACCGCTGGGCGTCCGATGGTGACCTTAAAGCTCGCCGCGTCTTTCGACGGCCGGATCGCCACGGCGACGGGCGAAAGCCAATGGATCACTGGGCCGGCCGCCCGCAGGTTGGTCCACGGCGAACGGGCGCGCCATGACGCGGTCTTGGTGGGCGGCGGAACGGCCCGGGCCGATGACCCGTCGCTCACTGTTCGCGGTTTCGGCTTGGCGCATCAGCCGGTTCGCATCGTGGCGTCCCGCCATCTCCGGCTAGGCCCGGCCGAAAGCCTTGCCAGCGTCGGAAGCCCGCTTTGGCTCCTCCACGGGGCCGAGCCCGGGGATCTCGACCCGGCAGACCAAGAGCGCTGGGCAGGGGCGCGGCTGATCCCGGTGCCGGTGGGCCCCGGCGGTAACCTCGACCCCGGGCCTATGCTCGACGCCCTTGGAGAGGCGGGCCTCACTCGGGTCTTTTGCGAAGGCGGCGGTGCCCTGGCGGCTTCCCTTTTGGGCGCGGGGCTTGTCGATGTGTTGATCGGTTTTACCGCCGGGCTCGCCCTCGGCGCCGAAGGGCGGCCGAGCCTCGGTGCGATGGGGATCGAACGCCTCGACGAAACGCCGCGATTTCGGCTCGTCGAAATCCGCTCCATCGGCGGCGATGTATTGCATCGCTGGGAAAGGACCGACCCGCCCGAGGTCAAGTCCGAGTAAGGTGTCTCATCGGATCCAGGCCCGGAGCCGTTGGAGCCGCGCCAAGACCCCCGGTGGCTTAAAGCCGATCCCTTCCGCCAATCGCTCGACGGCGACTTCCGCGGGGCAGGGCGCGCCGGTGACCGGATCGAAATAGCGGGGATAGCCGATGAGCGCGGCATGGGCGAGACCAGCAAGGCTCGGGCGGGCCCGCCGCCGACCCGGGACCGGGCCGAGATCCCGCGTCAGACCCCAGCCAGCATAAAAGGGCGCGCCAAGACAGGTGACCTTCACGCCCCGGATCAGCGCCTCGAAGCCCAAGGTCGAGGAGAGGGTCCAAACCTCGTCGACTTTTCCGAGGAGCGCGGCCGGGCTCCCAGCGCGGAGCATGAGATCGGCAAATTCCTCGGCATCGGCGACTTTCCCGCGCCGGAGCCCCGCCTCCACATCCGGATGGGACTTAAAGACAATCGCTGCCTCGGGATTGTCTTGCCTTGCTGCGCGCAAGAGATCCCCGTTGCCAAACCGGTCCGCCCGGGTTTTGAGGACCGCCGCATCGTCCTCGACTTGGCCCACCACGAGGATCATGGGGCGCCGTGCCGGCAAAGTGGGTAGATCCTCTTGAATGTTGTATTTTGTCAAACCAAGCGCATTTATCCGTGCCATTAGGCGCTCCGCCCGTTCGATTTCGCTATGGGGCAGATATGTGCTTTCGGCGATGAGCCGCTCCAGTCGCGACGGTGCGCCAGGGTCAAAGTGGATCCCTTCATCGTCGAGGCCCAAAGACGACGGCGGCACGAGCGCCGCCCCGAGACCCGGCGAGCGGAGAAACCCGTCTTCGATCCGAGTTGTCGTGTCAGCGGGGGGTCCCGCGTCATTGGCCCAGACCATCAACGGTCGCCGGGTCCGCGCGGCGAGACGTTTGGCGGCTGCGGTGTTGGTGCGGCAATCGACCCGGCCCCAGATCCCGAACATCCGGGTGAGATGGGGCCGCTTCCAGGCACTCATATTGGTGATCACCCATCCCCGCCGGTCTTGACGCCACGCCACGGCCCGGGCGGCCAGCATGTCTATGACGTCTTCAAGCTGGCAGAGCCGGTCGCGAAAGGGGTCGTACCAGGTCGGGTAAAGGATCATCACGGCGGCAAAGATCTGGGCCGGTGTGAGAGGGCGGCCTCGCCGGGGGAAGGTATCTTCGTCCTCGCTCAAGCCCCATCCGGCATAGAACGGCCCGCCGAAGACCCGCGGCCGGTGCCCGGTAAGCATCGCCTCGAAACCGAGCGTCGACGAGACGGTGTAAACCGCCGCGGCATTGGACAAGAGCCGATGGGGGCTCACCGGGTCGGTGGAAAGCGCCACGTTCGGGCCGATCCGGTCCGGCCCGTAATGCCCGCCGCGGTGACCAAGCGCGGTCTCGGGATGGGTCCGGATCAGGATCTCGCGGCCGGGATTTTCCGCCTGTGCCCGGTCGAGCATGGCGTCAAAGATGAGATCGGCGCCGGGCGGCAAGGACGCATCATCCCGGGTTTGGTCGATAACCAGCACGTAGCCCGCCTGAGGCACGGCTACCTCTGGGTCCCAACAAGCATATTTCGAAAGATCCCAGTAGCGGAGCCTGTCGATGGCCGCGTTCGCCCGGTTCAAAAGCTCCGGGTCGTCGAGCGCAGTCTCGGAGAGGAGCGTTTCCAGATCGGACGGCGTGTCGGGGTCGAAATGAACTCCCGTCTGGTCAAGCAATAGCCCGAATGGCGGCTCTCCGGATCGGCCGGGGAGGACAGAGCGGAGAAAGGGGTCTTCGACGCGGAGGATCGGCGTATCCGACAACGCGGCAACCTTTTCGCCCCGGGGCGCCGTCGGGGAATTGCCCCATACTCCGATCAGGTCGCCGTCGCGGGGGATGCCAAAGCTGACGTCAAAGCCCGAAAGCTCCAAGATACGACGAATGCGGGCCTCCTTGAAGAAGCCCGCATTGTAAACGCATAGCCGTCGGCGAAGGCCCTCCGGCCCCGATGGCGCGCTCAATTGGTGAGGTTGTCGACCGTCCCAACGGTGGCGAGGGGGCCCGTCAACGCGCTCAGCACCTTGTTGAACTGGGTATAGGGTGCTTCGGTCACGTAAACCGTATCGCCCGAGCGGATGATAAAGTCACGCGCGATGAAAACGCCGTTTGGTCGTGACAGGTCGAGGACATAGACGACCCGTTGCTCGCCCATAAGGTCTTGGCGGCCAAGGACAGCCCGGGCGACCTCTTCGCTTTCGTCGCGGAAGACGAAAACGCCTGTCGGGTCGGCGAGTTGCGAGTTGAGCCCGCCCACCCGCGCGATTGCCTCGACGGCGGAGAATTCCTGGGTGTCGAAGGGCACTTTGTTTTGGGCGCCGGTGGCCCCGAGGGCCGTAAAGAACCGGCTGTCTTCTTCGACGAGGATCCGGTCATTCGGGCGCATGGCAACGTCGAGACCGGGGATCGTGTAGAGGTCTTCAACCCAAACCGTGCCCTTATGCTGGCCGCGGATCACGGTCACTTGGGCAATCTCAGAGGGGATCGAGACGCCGCCCGCCCGAGCGAGCATGGCCGTCAGGGTCCGGGTGGGGCGCTCGATCGGGTAGACGCCTTGGGCACCGACGCCGCCAATGATCGACACCGTGGCGCCGTCGCCAGCGAGACGCTGGACCTGGACCTGGGGGTCCGGTGTTTGGGTTTCTAGCCGCTCGGTAATCAGGCGGCGCACGGACTCAGGTGTGTTGCCGGCGGCGCGGATGCGGCCCGCATAGGGGACGAATATAAACCCTGTACCGTCGACTTGGACTTCTTCGAGCTGTTGGGCGTTGGCGCCAGTTGGGACGAGGAGCCCGTCATCGACGTTCTCCCAAATCGTGAGGCCCAACGTGTCGCCGGGGCTGATTGTGTCGGACCCCAAAACCCCAGCATTCCGGAACCCATCTCCGAAGCCGAGTGAGGGAAGCGATGACGTGGCCCGGGTGACGGCGTCATCCACCTCGACGATGAACGCATCGCCTTGGCGCGAGACGGAGCCCGCAAAAATCTCGCGTTTATTGGGTCCGGTGCGGGGGAGGCCGCATGCGCCGACGGAACTGGCCATCATCGCAAGCAGGCTGCGTCGCGCAATGCGCGGGGATATCTTGGACACGGGGTGGTCTCCTCGACCTGATCTGCCTCGGTATTTTTTTTGGATAATGGCCTAACAGATCGGCAGATGGCCAGCACGTTACGCTTTGATTTTCCCAACCAGACGAAGATGTTGCGTCCCTGCATCGGCAGGGTTTAGCGCATCGAAGGGGTCTTTTTCGGCCAGGATTGGGTCGATAATTTCGCGGAGGAGGCGTCGCCGGGCGCGCGCGGCATAAAAGCCGCCGGGCACTTGGCAGGTGGCCAGAAGGTAGCGGCGAAAGATAAAATAAGCCTCTCGGTCGGGCCTCTCGGGCGACAAAAAGAACGCTTGGAGGCTCTGGCTTGACGTAAATTCCGGCTTTTTAAAGGGGGCGCGCCCAAGAACCTTGACCGGAAGACCGCGCCACAGCGCCTGGTGGGCGGCGGTGGAATTTACCGTCACAGCACCAATCGCACCATCGAGGAGCGGGGCCAAAGGCGCTCCGGTCATGAAATGGACCCGGTTGTTGAGATGTGCTCTTCGAACCGCACGCTGGATGTGGCGTGCCAAGGGCAAGCGGCCATCTTCGAGGGGATGGGCTTTGAAAACGAGATGATGGTGGGCGGGCGCGCCGGCGGCAAAAGCCAGGACCATGTCTTCGATCAAGGCATTGACGCTCTCGTAGGGGCTTGCGGCGCGAAAATTCGCGTCATGGGCCAATTGCAACAAAACAAGGTGATAGGGGGCCGCCGCACGGCTGAGCGCCCAGCGGGCCCTGCGCCGGGACAAAGCCGCCCAAGGCACCAATACAAGATGGCGGAGGGTGAGGGCCAGTTCAGCGGGAATGCCTGGTTCACGGTGGGTCGGGAAGGGGCGCTTCCCCAAGGAGCCCGCGAGCACTGCTGCATGATAGACCGCGCTCCAGAAGACATGTTCTTTCGTATCCCCCCATCGAGCAGGGGCGGCACGTGGCGGATCACCCTCAGCGCCCGCCGCCGTGAGAGCCATCTCCATCTCGCAGACGTCCATCTTCATCAACCGCGAGGCCGCGTTGGACCCACCCCGCTCGTAAGTTACCCACCAGGGGCGGATATAGCCTTCTTCGAAGATATGCGTCCGAAGGCTGAGCCGGTTGGCGATGTTGAGGGCCTCCGCATGGAGGGGCCGTTCGGTGCCATAGAGGACGAGATCGGTGACGGCCCGCTCTGCAATGAACGTTTCCAACCACGTCGCCCAGTCCGAAGGATCGCCTTCGTATCGGAGATAGTCCCCAAATCCTCGCTGGAACATCCCGTCACCGCCGTTGACGCCGACCCGGATTGTCCGGTGGCCCGCGCGGGCCAGCGCCTTCGCCAAGGTGCTAAAAAACGGCCCATGGGGCCCTTGGAGAAACAAAAATGTGCGGGCGGCAATTTGGACCATGGTGACCTCCTGCCCGTTCGGGGCGGAATGTTCCAGCCCGGGCGGCCCGCCTTGCCCTTGGCGGCCGGTTTCCTTAACTCAGCCCCATGTTTACCGGCATCATCACCGATATGGGCCGCATCGCTGCCCTTGAGCAGCGGGGCGACCTTCGCGCTAGGATCGAAACGTCTTACGCGCCTGAGAGCATCGATATCGGCGCCTCCATCGCTTGCGACGGGGTGTGTCTCACCGTGATCGAAAAAGGGGCGGAGCCAAAGCCCTGGTTCGATGTGGAAATCTCAGCGGAGAGTGTCGACAAAACGAATATCGGGGCCTGGGCCGTGGACCGGTCGGTCAATCTCGAACGCGCGCTCCGGGTCGGGGACGAGCTTGGCGGTCACATCGTGTCGGGCCATGTGGACGGGGTGGCGGTGATCTCCGACATCCGTGACGAGGGCGACAGCACCCGTGTCGCCCTTGATGCCCCGCCGGATCTTGCCCGCTTTATCGCGCCCAAAGGGTCGGTGGCGCTCAATGGGACGTCATTGACGGTTAACGAGGTCGAGGGCGCGCGGTTTGGGATTAATTTCATCCCCCATACCAAATCCGTGACCACGTGGGGGCGCGCCGCGTTGGGCGATCGGGTGAATCTCGAGATCGATACCTTGGCGCGCTACGTCGCTCGGTTGGCCGAGACCGTTTGAGCCAGAAGGGCCCTGGATCGCCTCCGGGGCGCCGATGGGCTCCGGTGGATCCCCCCGAATTTGCCTATCTGGGAAGACATGAAGGACGCCGTGTCACGCTGGCCAAGGGCCGGGGCATGGTCTATCTGGCGCCCTGATAAGACAAAAGGCAGCGCGAAGGCTGGCACGCGATGATCCATGAAAAGCCCGGACCGGTTGAGGAGGATTGGCACGACGCCATCTCCTCGGTCGAGGAGATCCTCGACGACGCACGGAACGGCAAAATGTTCATCCTCGTCGATCACGAGGACCGGGAAAACGAAGGCGATCTGGTGATCCCTGCACAAATGGCCACGCCGGACGCGATCAATTTCATGGCGACCCACGGCAGAGGCCTGATCTGCCTTGCCTTGACCGGGGACCGGGTGGACGCGCTGGGTCTTCCTTTGATGGCCTCGCAGAATTCCTCACGCCATGAGACCGCGTTCACGTTGTCGATCGAGGCGCGGGAAGGGGTGTCGACTGGGATTTCGGCCGGGGACCGGGCGCGCACAGTGGCGGTGGCAATCGATTCCGCGGCCACCGCGAGCGATATCGCCACGCCTGGCCATGTCTTCCCGCTCCGTGCCCGGGCAGGGGGCGTTTTGGTGCGCGCAGGCCATACGGAAGCGGCGGTGGATATCTCCCGGCTCGCCGGGCTCAACGCCTCGGGCGTGATCTGCGAGATCATGAACGAAGACGGCTCGATGGCCCGGCTGCCCGATCTGGTGGCTTTCGCCCAGCGCCACGGGCTCCGGATCGGCACGATCAGCGACCTCATCGCCTATCGCCGCCGCCACGACAATCTGGTCCGGATGCGCGAAGAACAAGTGGTCGAAAGCGAGTTCGGCGGGGCCTGGACCCTTCGGATCTACAGGGATGAGACCCACGGCGCCGAGCATATCGCGCTGATCAAAGGCGATATCGACGGCGACGATCCGGTCTTGGTGCGCATGCATGCGCTCGACCCAATGCTCGACGTGGTGGGCCTTGGGCCCGCGGGGCGCGCAGGCGAGTTCAGCGACGCCATGAAACTCATCGACGCTGCTGGCCGGGGCGTTTTGGTGCTTCTCCGGGACGTTCAGATGAAGCTCGCGGCCGACGGCGATGTCTCGCCCCAGACCCTTCGCCAATACGGGCTCGGTGCCCAGATCCTCTCCTCCCTCGGGATTGGAAAAATGATCCTTCTGACCAATTCGCCCCGGCCGAAAGTCGTGGGGCTCGATGCTTACGGGCTCGAAATCGTCGGAACCCAGAAGATCTCGGAGCTCGGCCAATGAGCGGGGAGGGCCAGGGCGGCTTGCCTCTGCCGCGGTTTGAGGACGAACCGAAGCTTCTGATTGTGGTTGCGCCCTATTACCGGGACATTTCCGATGCGCTGCTAGCCGGGGCTAAGGCCGCGATCGCGTCGGTGGGCGGCAGTTATGAGGTCGTAGAAGTGCCCGGTGCCCTCGAAGTGCCGACCGCGATCCGGATCGGTTATGCCCAAGGCGATTTTGACGGGTTCGTAGCCCTTGGCTGCGTCATCCGGGGTGAGACGACCCATTACGACACGGTCTGCAACGATTCGAGCCGAGCGATCATGCTTTTGGGGCTCCAAGGGGCGGCCATCGGCAACGGGATCCTGACTGTGGAAAACAAGGACCAGGCCGTGGTTCGCGCCAATCCCGACGGTCAGGACAAGGGCGGCGGCGCGGCGGCGGCGGCCCTCCACCTCATCGCGCTCAGCCGGTCGATGAAAAAGGACACGTCGGGCATCGGGTTTCTCCACCGAGACGGGGCATGAATGCCCGCCAAGCCAAGTCCGCCGCGCGGCTCTATGCGGTGCAGGCGCTTTTTCAAATGGAAGCGGCTGGTCAATCGGCCGATGCGGTCCGGACCGAGTTTGAAACCCATCGGTTCGGCGCGGTCTATGACGGGGTCGAGATGGCCGAAGGGGATATGGACCTCTTCAGACTGCTTTTAGACGAGGCGGTCAACCGGCAGGCCGAGATCGATCAAATGACCGACCGGGCTCTGGTTGAGCGTTGGCCGATTGCGCGGATTGATCCGACGCTCCGGGCGCTTTTCCGGTCGGCGGGGGCCGAACTTTTGGCCGGCGGGGCCCCACCCAAAGTGGTGATCTCGGAATTTGTCGACGTGGCGAAGGCGTTCTTTCCCGACGGGAAAGAGGCGCGATTTGTGAATGCCGTGCTCGACCATATGGGCCGGGATGCAAAGCCCGAGGCGTTTGCGAGTTAAGCGGAGCGGCGGGCCGGTTTAAATATCGGAAATTGCGCATTACCCGAACAAAAGTCTTGGGTTCTCAATACAAACCTGGCCAACGGCTCCGCCACAATCCCTTTCGCTTCGCGGGATAGTTTCTCTGCCAAGCCGTAGAAGTAATGGCGAAATTGTTTGTCCACGAATTCAGAATGCTCGGCGATCAAGTCGCTGTTTGAATTTGAGGTTTCCCGGACTTGAATGTAAAACATTGATTATAATGAAATTTACTCGAACGCAGCAAGCAAATGTGTGGCTCGAATTCTGCCCAAGCCCGTTGCTCAGATCGAATTCGAGACCGACCACATTTTCTCCAAGCTTTGTCCCAATTTGCGCCGGGAATGTGTCGAGAGTTCGGTCCCAGCGTGCGGGGTGTGCCAAATCGTTGACGGGACAGGTTCCAATGCGCACGACCTCCGCTTCGGCCGAAAGTAATGCCGCACACAAGACGGCCCGAGTAACCCCGACCCATCCACACCACTAAGCCGCAAGAGTTTCTGCGTTCAACCGGGAGCAATTAACGATGCCGACACTTGAAGAGGGTGTTCCTCTCTATTCAGCCAATGACGGGGTGCTGATCTTCGAGGCAGAGAACTTTCTGGCCGAGGGGGAATGGTCTGAGATAAATATCGACGGCGAAGTCGCGATGCTCTGGGACAATGACCGGAGCAATTACAATCGCGTCGATCCGGATGAAGAGCTGAAAGCAGCGTTCACGGTTGATAAGAGCGGCACGTTTCATTTTGCCCATCACGCCGGCCGCGTGAGGGATGTCATGAACAACAGTGACCTCCGCGATGGAGAGGGCAATCTTCGTGGTGATACCGGAAATGACGCGTATTTTGCCGTCAAGAACCTCGAAACGGGCGAATATGTGAAGGACCCCACCAAGTTCTTTGTTGGTCTAGGTCAGGCCGACGAGAAATTGCGGTGGGGAGACACGTTCGAAAACCATGAGCTTGGCTTTCACGCCGCACGGGTCGAGCTCGAAGAAGACACGCTTTACCAGCTTGAGATCACAGGCCGCTCGGATGGGTATGCGCTGGACCGCGTCACACTCAATTACGGTATCCACGATCTGAACGATGCGGACGTTCCCGAATCTGAGTTTGTGCTGAATGCCTCTGTTGTGGGGGATCCAGGTGCAGACGCGGCTCCTGCCGACACATCAGAGGCGGATACGGGCGATGGCGGCAGCATGATGGCCGCCTTAGGGTTGGGATTGAGCGCGGGCCTCTTTTTTGTCGCCGGTCCACTCGGGGCGGCGGTCGGTGCGGCCCTCGCCGTGCTTGTCGGCGGTGGAGGCTCGGATAGCGGCGAAGCGGCCAGCACGCCGGCGGCAGACGACACGACGAGCGCGACCTTGTCGGAGATCGTTCCGATTACCGAAGTGATCAGCGACGACGACGTGCCGAGCGACGCGGAAGAGGACGAAGAGGTGCTCGATTTAGCCTGAGCTGCGCCCGGCGTTGAGACTGTGCGGGCCTGCCGCCGAAATAGCGCGTCACGCGACGGCGTCCGAAACTGGAACAATGCGCTACGAAAGGACGAGACCTCACCGCACGCTACGGGGCAGGTTCGCAAACGGGTCGAATGGCGGCCGGCAGAAGCGCGACTATCGTCGTCCGCCCGGCACCGCGAGGCCGCGATTTTTTCCAAGGGCCCGGCAATACTTGGCCCAATCCTTGTAATCCTCGCTCATCATGACGCGAACCGGGTGGGCCGGATTCCATTTTTCGACCTTTGTCCGGTAGATCCCCGCAACGTGAGACTTTGCATCGCGATGCCCTTCCTTTGACGCGAGCGCGGTGGCTTCGGCGCGGAACGCGTCGCGAGAGGCGAGGAGGTCAGGGAGGACGTCGGGGCGGCGCTCCATCAAGATCTCAGCGCTCATCTGATAGATCGCCGCGCATTCGGTGAGACTTTCACTTATGGGCTGGCTTGCTTGGGCCGGAAGAGCCAGGCCAGCAAAAACGGCGGCACGCAGCAAAATCCGCATGGGTCACATCTCCTTTCGACCCAATTAAAAGATGTTCACGGCAGATTTGAGGCGCGTCGCAGCGCTTTGCCCGGGAAACTCAGTGAGGCGTTACAGGGGGGCGCCGTGTATCAGCGAGCCCCCTATTCAGCGGCCACTTTCGCGAGGCCGAGCATCTCCCGGAGGTAGCGCCCGGTATGGGAGGCCTCGACCTCTGCCACATCTTCCGGCGTTCCCACAGCGACGATCTCGCCGCCGCCATCACCACCTTCGGGGCCAATGTCGATGATCCAGTCGGCGGTTTTGACCACGTCGAGATTGTGCTCGATCACCACAACCGTATTGCCGCCCTCGACCAATTCGTGGAGCACTTCGAGGAGTTTTCGCACGTCTTCGAAATGGAGCCCGGTGGTTGGCTCGTCGAGTATGTAGAGCGTCCGCCCGGTCGAGCGTTTGGATAATTCCTTTGAGAGCTTCACCCTTTGAGCTTCGCCGCCTGAGAGCGTCGTCGCCTGCTGGCCGACCTTGATATAGCCGAGGCCGACCCGGACGAGAGCATCCATCTTCTCGCGGATTGAAGGGACCGCTTTGAAGAACTCCTGGGCATCCTCGACGGTCATGTCGAGCACATCGGCGATGCTCTTGCCTTTGAATTTAATCTCAAGCGTTTCGCGGTTGTAGCGCGCCCCTTTGCACGTCTCACAGGTCACATAAACGTCCGGAAGGAAATGCATCTCGATCTTGATCACGCCGTCGCCTTGGCAGGCTTCGCAGCGCCCGCCTTTGACGTTGAAGCTGAACCGGCCAGGCTTGTAGCCCCGGGCCTTGGCCTCGGGGAGCCCGGCAAACCAGTCGCGTATCGGGGTGAAGGCGCCGGTATAGGTCGCAGGGTTTGACCGGGGCGTCCGCCCGATGGGGCGTTGGTCGATATCGATGACCTTATCGAGATGTTCGAGGCCCTTGATCGTCTCGCAGGGCGCGGGCGTTTGGCGGGCGCCGTTGAGCTGCATCGAGGCGGTTTTGAAAAGCGTTTCGATGGTCAACGTTGACTTCCCGCCGCCCGAGACGCCTGTCACGCAGACAAATTTGCCCAAAGGGAACTCGGCGGTGACGGATTTAAGGTTGTTGCCCGTGGCTTTCACCACTTTGAGCGATTTCCCTTTTTTTCCGGTTCGCCTTTGGGTCGGGATGGCAATTTCGCGGGTGCCGGACAGGTATTCTCCGGTGACCGAGCCCGTATGGGCGGCGATTTCGGCCGGCGTGCCTTTCGCGACCACTTCGCCGCCATGGACACCGGCCCCGGGCCCGATATCGAAGACGTAATCGGCCTCGCGGATCGCCTCTTCGTCATGCTCGACGACAATCACCGTATTGCCTTGGTCGCGGAGGTTTTTGAGCGTTGAAAGTAGGCGCCCGTTGTCGCGCTGGTGAAGGCCGATTGAGGGTTCGTCGAGCACGTAGAGGACGCCGGTGAGACCGGATCCGATCTGGCTCGCGAGCCTGATCCGTTGGCTTTCGCCGCCTGAGAGCGTGCCCGCGGCGCGGCTAAGTGAGAGATATTCCAACCCGACGTTGTTCAAAAACCCGAGCCGCTCACGGATCTCTTTGAGGATCGCCTTGGCGATTTCGTTCCGCTGGTCGGTGAGCGCGTCGGGCACCGTTTGGCACCAATCGTGGGCCTCCCGGATCGACATTTCGACGACCTGGCCGATATGGCGGAGATCGCCCTTCTTGCCGATTTTGACCGCCAGCGCCTCTTGGCGGAGCCGGTAGCCCTCGCAAGTGCCGCAGGGGCGGTTATTTTGGTAGCGCTCGAATTCTTCCCGGACCCAGGAACTGTCGGTCTCGCGGTAGCGCCGCTCCATATTGGGAACGACGCCTTCGAATGCACGGGTGACCTCGTAGACCCGGCCGCCCTCATCGAAGCGGAATTTGATCTCTTCGTCGCCCGAACCGTAAAGGAAGACCTGTTGGACATGGGCCGGAAGGTCTTTCCACTTCTCCGATTTGTCGAATTCGTAATGCCGTGCGAGGGCTTCGATGGTCTGGATAAAATACGGCGAGGGCTTTTTCCGCCAGGACGCGATGGCGCCTTTGATGACCGAAAGCGCCTGGTCGGGCACGATTAAGCGTTCATCGAAATAGAGTTCGTGGCCAAGCCCGTCGCAATCGGGGCAGGCGCCGAAAGGTGCGTTAAAGGAAAAGAGCCGGGGCTCGATCTCGGGGATGGTAAAGCCGGAGACCGGGCAGGCGAAGTTTTCGGAGAACGTGATCCGTTCCGGATCGCCCTTCTTCGGGGCGGTTTCCAAAATCGCGATGCCATCAGCGAGGTCGAGGGCGGTGCGGAAGCTGTCGGCCAGGCGGGTTTCCAAACCTTCCTTCACAACGATCCGGTCGACGACGACGTCGATGTCGTGGCGGAACTTCTTGTCGAGCGTGGGCGGCTCGTCGAGCTCGTAGAACTCGCCGTCGACCTTCACCCGCTGGAAGCCCTGCTTTCTAAGCTCTAGGAATTCCTTCCGGTACTCGCCCTTCCGGTCGCGGATGATCGGGGCGAGGAGGTAGCCGCGGGTGCCGTCCTCCATCGCCATCACCCGGTCGACCATGTCTTGGACCTGTTGGGCCTCGATGGGTTCTCCAGTGGCAGGTGAATAGGGTGTACCGACCCGCGCAAAGAGGAGCCGCATGTAGTCGTAGATCTCGGTGACCGTGCCGACGGTCGAGCGGGGGTTTTTCGACGTGGTTTTCTGCTCGATGGAGATCGCCGGGGAGAGGCCCGAGATGTGGTCCACATCCGGCTTTTCCATCATGTCGAGGAATTGGCGCGCATAGGCCGACAGGCTCTCCACATAGCGCCGCTGGCCTTCGGCATAGATCGTGTCAAAGGCGAGCGAGGACTTCCCCGAGCCTGAAAGACCGGTGATCACGACCAATTCGTCGCGCGGAACATCGACGTCTATCGATTTGAGATTGTGCTCCCGCGCGCCGCGGACTTCGATATGCTTCTGCTCGGGCATCACCCACCTCATCACGGATTGTTAAGAGATAGTGGAGGCGGCCTGAGTCTCCAACAAAAAAAT